>CAYVXW010000047.1:0-1917 GCA_964455585.1 uncultured Christensenella sp. | reverse complement strand
GGTGTTGTTAGTTCAATCATCGAGTAATTTTGACTGTAAAAAGGAAACTGCAATTGATTTTGCGGTTTCTTTTTTTGTCTTCAAAGCCAAATTTAATTATTAAGTTTGGTTTTGAAATGAAGATGCTTTATGTGTTTTGTCCAAATCTAGGCTTTATTTCGCCTAAAAAAATTTTTTCAAATTGTACAACCAAGGCTTTATTTGTTTTTATATTTAATTTTTTCGTGATATAATTAAATATTAATGGAGAATGCTTATGATTTATGATTACAAAAAGATAGAGAAAAAGTGGCAAGACAGGTGGGAAAATGACGATAGGCTAAAAGCCGTTGATTTCCACCCAACAAAGCCAAAATATTATATGCTTTATGAATTTCCTAATACTAGCGGTTCCCTTCATATGGGACACCTAAAGGGCACGGTTCCATCCGACGTTCTTGCTAGATACAAAAGGTTTTGTGGTTACAACGTTTTGTTCCCAATTGGTGGGGATAGTTTTGGCTTGCCTGCCGAAAACGCTGCCATAAAGTACGGCACCGATCCAAAAGTATTTGTAAAAGAGGGAATGGACAAAATCTTAAATTCGTTTAAGAGGCTAGGGCTTTCGTTTGATTACTCTAGAACTTTTTGCACGAGCGATGAGGACTATTACAAGTGGACACAATGGATTTTCTTGCAATTATTCAAGCACGGAAAGGCGTATAAACAAAAGGGTTATGTAAACTTTTGTAACACTTGCCAAACCGTTCTTTCCAACGAGGATAGCCAAGGCGGAAAGTGCGATAGATGCGGAAACGATGTTGTTCAAGTAAACCGTGATGTTTGGTTCCTTAAGATGAAGGAGTATTCCGAAAAGTTGCTAAATAATGTTGAAAACATTCAAATGGCGGAGAACCTAAAGGAAGCCCAACGCAACTGGATTGGCAAAAGTGAGGGTATTGAACTTAAACTTGACATAGTAAATGAGGGTGGCAAAAAACTTGACGATATGAAAATTTACACCACTTGTATTGAAACGGTGTATGGTGTAACTTTTGTGGTGCTTGCTCCCGAAAACACTTTGGTCGACACACTAAAAGCAAGTATCAAAAACTATAGCGAGGTGTTTGAGTATCAAGAAAAAACCGCTTTAAAGAGCGAATTTGACCGTATTAGCAAAGTTAAAGACAAGTCGGGTTGCGAACTAAAAGGTATTTATGCAATTAACCCAGTAACAGGAACAAAAGTGCCTATGTTTATTGCCGACTTTGTGCTTAATAGTTATGGAACAGGTGCCGTTATGGCGGTTCCTACACACGACCAAAGAGACTATGAGTTTGCCGAAAACTTTGGCATCCCTATGATTCAAGTAATTGAGGGCGATGTTAGCAAGTGTGCGGTTGAAAAAGCCGAGTATCTAGAAAAAAATAGCAAAATGCTAAACTCGGGCGAATTTACTGGTCTTAAAGTTAAGGACGCAAAGAAAAAAATAGCCGATATGGTTGTGTCCAAGGGCTATGGCGAAAGAAAAGTAAATTACAAAATGCAAGATTGGTCGTTTAATAGGCAAAGATATTGGGGCGAACCATTCCCAATTGTGTTCTGTGACAAGTGTGGAGTTGTGGCTCTTGACGAAAAGGATTTGCCACTCACATTGCCTGAAACCAAAGATTATCTTCCAAACGAAAAGGGCGATAGTCCACTATCCAAAATAGATAGTTTTGTAAATTGCACTTGTCCAAAGTGTGGTGGAAAAGCAAGAAGAGAGACCGACACTATGCCAAACTGGGCAGGTTCATCGTGGTATTGGCTAAGATATTGCGACCCACACAACCCAGACAAACTTGCCGACTATGACAAACTTAAATATTGGGGCAGTGCGGATTGCTACACCGGTGGCACCGAACATATTACAAGACACGTGCTTTATGCATTCTT
>CAYVXW010000046.1:0-3606 GCA_964455585.1 uncultured Christensenella sp. | reverse complement strand
GATGTCTTTTTCGACTGTGCCATCGGGCATTACAACAAATCCCAATTGTTTATACATTTCATATAGGTTTGATGCCGATACTCCATCGAGTGCAACAGGCTCGCCCGATATGGACGAAATATTGTTTTTGTCACAATAGATTGGAAGGTAGTTGTTTAGCATCAAGGTCATTAGTCCTTGCCTACGATAGTCGTTGCGTGTAATTTGTGATTCAACATATGCCGATAGGTTGCCGTCAATATTTTTGACATTTATTACCGCATTGTAGATAGGGTCTTTGGGGTTCGTCGCCAAAGCGATTTGAGCACTTATGCCGTCGCCCACTTTTAGTTCTTCATTGTTTTTTGCATTGTTCTTGGATACCAACTTTTCATACTTTGCATTGATTTCTTTTGCAATTTCCTCGTTGCTAAGCCCCTTGTTGTCACCAACCAAATATTCGCCGATAATGTCAGTAGCCATATCGTTTTTGCCAGCAAACATTTCGTAAATGTCAAAAAGGAAGGTCATAGTGTCTTGCTTTTTGCATTTTACCATCATTGTTGCGGGGATTAGGCGGTCGCTAGAACTTGATGCCTCGCCCGAAGAAATGCTAATATTTAGTTCTCCAAGATTTTCGTGATTGTATTTAAAAGTCATATTCTTGTTGCTCATAAATAACCTCCACTTGTGGCTTACCACATATTATTTATTATAAATAATTATAGCATACATTTTGTAAAAAGTCAATCGGCTATATGTGGTTCGGGAGAAAGTATATTTTTTTGGTTTGGTATATAAATTTATTCGATAGTTTTGGCGGTCGGTGGGGATTTTGATATTGTATTTTTGCGTACTTGTGTTATTTATATTGCAAGGTGTTTTTATCTTGACTTAAAGTAAGATTTTAGATACAATATTTATGACTAAAATAATATTACACAAAGTGTATAGAAATAATAGAAAAAAGTAGGTATTTTTGATGATTACAGTTAATAATGTTACAGTGCAATTTGGAAGCAGAAAACTTTTTGACGAAGTTAATTTGAAATTTACAAAAGGCAATTGCTATGGCGTAATTGGCGCAAATGGTGCGGGCAAATCAACTTTCCTAAAAGTTTTGTCGGGCGAACTTCAACCACAAAAGGGTGAGGTTATTGTGTCCCCTGGGGAGAGAATGTCAGTACTCAACCAAAATCAAGAGGCGTTTAATGACTATACGGTTATTGACACCGTTTTGCAAGGGCACAAGCGTTTGGTTCAAATTATGAAAGAAAAGGACGAACTTTATGCAAAGCCAGACTTTTCCGAAGCGGACGGAATGAAGGCGGCGGAGTTGGAAGCCGAGTTTGCCGAACTAGGCGGTTGGGAAGCCGAAAGCGATGCGGGCATACTCCTAAACGGACTTGGAGTTGACACGGCTTTGCACTATGAAACTATGGGCAATTTGGATGCTCCAATAAAGGTTAAGGTGCTACTTGCCCAAGCACTTTTTGGAAACCCAGACATTCTAATTTTGGACGAGCCTACAAACAACCTAGACATCCAATCGGTTAAGTGGCTAGAGGATTTCCTTATAAACTTTGAGAACATCCTCATTATCGTTTCACACAATAGACACTTCCTAAACAACGTTTGTACTCATATTTGTGACGTGGATTATGGCAAAATTAATATTTTCCTTGGGAACTACGATTTTTGGTACGAAACTAGCCAATTGCTACTAAGGCAACAAAAGGAAGCCAACAAAAAAATGGAAGCAAGAGCAAAAGAACTTCAAGAGTTTATTGCAAGGTTCTCGGCTAATGCAAGTAAGAGTAGGCAGGCTACTAGTAGGAAAAAAGAACTAGAGAAATTGACCCTAAACGATATTAAGCCTAGCAGTAGAAAATATCCATATATCAACTTTGAAATTGAGCGTGAAGCGGGCAACGATATCCTAATTGTTGAGAATTTGACCAAGAAAGGTGTTTTTGAGGGGGTTAGTTTTACTGTAAACAAGAACGACAAAATTGGTTTGGTTAGTGACAAGAGCACAACAATTAGCACACTATTTAATATTCTTTCGGGCGAGGATACCGACTATACGGGAACTGTTAAGTGGGGCAAAACCATTACTTATTCGTACTTCCCACAAAACTTTAACCCATACTTTGACGACTGCAATTTGTCGCTAGTCGATTGGCTAGGGCAATTTTCAAAAGAGAAAGAGCAAACTTTCTTGCGTTCGTGGCTTGGCAGGATGTTATTCTCGGGCGAAGAGGGGTTAAAGAAAGCAAAAGTTATTAGCGGTGGCGAAAAGGTTAGATGTATGCTTGCCAAAATGATGTTGACTTCGGGCAATGTGCTACTATTTGACGAACCAACCAACCACCTTGACTTGGAAAGTATCACGGCTTTGAACAAGGGACTAATAAACTACAAGGGAAATCTTTTGCTTACTTCTCACGACCAAGAACTTATGCAAACGGTTTGTAATAGGATAATAAAGATTACCGACAAAAAGGTATTTGACAAACAAATAACTTATGACGAGTTTATTGATTTGAATGTATAAAAAATATTTTGAATTTTGCAATTTTTATGTGCAAAAACTATTGACAATTAAACTTAGATAATATACAATATATAGCGGAAATGAAATATTAATGACCCTAAGACAGTAAGCGACACTTTGTCATAACGCATTAGCACTTACCGAGGAGAGCAAATTTAAGTTGGATATTACCACCTTATGTCACTCTTTTAGGGCATAAGGTGTTTTGTTTTTAATAACTAATGGAGGACATAAATTTGAGCGCTAATTTAGAATTAAAGAAAGAATTAGTTGAGAGCATTAAGTCTGAGTTCAAAGACGCTAAATCTATTATTTTCGTTGATTATCGTGGCATTACTGTTGCCGAAGATACCGCAATGAGAAAAGAGTTTAGAGAAGCCGGCGTTTCTTACAAGGTTTACAAAAATAGACTTCTTGTTAGGGCTTTGAACGATATGGGTATCACCGATTATGACCCAACAATGTTTGAAGGCACAACCGCCGTTGCTTATGGCACTGACGAAGTTGCTCCTGCTAGAATTTTCTGCAAGAATCAAAAAAGTTTAAACAAAATGGCCGTTAAATTTGGTGTAGTTGATGGCAAAATAATGGATAAAGCACAAGTAGAAGAATTGGCTAAGATACCTTCTAAAGAAATTCTTATTGCTATGTTGCTTGGTACACTTAATGCCCCAGTTGCTGCTTTGGCTAGGGGACTTAAAGCAATTGCTGAAAAGCAAAACTAAAAAGCAAAAAATCTAAAAAATAAAAAAATAATTTAAGGAGAAAATAAAAATGGCAGATTTAAAATCATTTGTTGAAGAAATCAAAAAACTTTCTGTTATGGAAGTAAGCGAATTAGTTAAAATGTTAGAGGAAGAGTTCGGCGTTAGTGCTGCTGCTCCAGTTGCAATGATGGGCGCTGGTGCTGGTGCTGCTGCTCCTGCAGAAGAAGAGAAATCTGAATTCACAGTAGTTTTGAAAGAGGCAGGCCCTAACAAAATTGCAGTTATCAAAATCGTTAAGGAAATCACTGGTCTTGGTCTAGGTGAGGCTAAAGCCCTTGTTGATGGCGCTCCTAAGGAGATTAA
>CAYVXW010000045.1:0-4074 GCA_964455585.1 uncultured Christensenella sp. | reverse complement strand
ATCGTAAAAATAGGAGAAAGAGATTAATTTTCTCTTATTTTTATTATGGAAAGAAGAATTGGAATTATAACAAAGCCCCAAGCACTAAAGGGCGAATTTAGAGTTAAACCCGACCTACTTAATCTAAAAAAGTATAAGTCAATAAAGGTTGTTAGTATCAAAAACACCGTGTATGAGGTAGAAAAGGTTACCCTTAGGGAAACTTTTGTAATATTTAAACTGCACGGCATTGACTCTTGCGAGAGTGCCGAAAGCCTTAGAAACACCGAAATTTTTGCCGATGTACCAGAGGAAAAGGTGGACGACCACGACTATGAGGGGTATGACATTTTTGTTGGAGACAAATGCGTTGGCAAGATTATAGAGGTCAATAACTATGGCTCAAAAGATGTTTGGAGTGTTAAGGGGGATAGGAACCTTATGCTTCCATACATCGAGGGGCTAGTTTTGGTAATTAAAGACGAAACAAAAAGGCTTATTTTGAGCGAAGAAAAATTTAATCAAGTGGTAGTTTATGAGGATTGATATACTTACCCTATTCCCCGAAATGTTTGAACCACTTAAAACAAGCATTTTGGGTAGGGCGTTAGAAAAAGATTTGTTTGAACTAAATTTAATAAATATCCGTGACTTTTCAAAAAACAAACACAAAAAAGTTGACGATTATGTCTTTGGCGGTGGGGATGGAATGCTTATGACCCCACAACCTCTTTATGACGCAATTATGTCGGTCAAGACGGATAGTAGCCACGTTGTATACTTGTCGCCAAAGGGCTCAGTTTTGACCCAAGGACGGGTAAAAGACATTGCCGAGAGTTATGACCACCTAATACTAGTTTGTGGTCACTACGAGGGCATTGACGAGCGAATTATTGAACTTTGTGTGGACGAACAAATTTCCATTGGGGACTATGTTCTAACGGGCGGAGAGTTGCCCGCTATGGTACTAGTGGACGCCGTGCTTAGATATGAGCCAAACGTGTTACATAACGAAACAAGCACCGACGATGAGTCGTTTTCGATGGGGCTTCTTGAGCACCCTCAATACACACGCCCTAGAGAATTTATGGGCTTATCCGTGCCCGAGGTTTTGATAAATGGCAACCACAAGGAAATAGAAAAGTGGAAAGCCGAACAAAAAATCCTTGAAACAAAGAAATATAGACCTGACTTGCTAGACAAGTAGACAAAATAGCACACTTGACAATGGCTATATGAAAAGGAGAAATAAATATGGTTGGAAAGTATAAGGTTATAACCCTTTGTGGGTCGACTAGGTTCAAAGATGAGTTTATGCAAGCACAAAAGGACTTGACCCTAAAGGGCAATATCGTTATATCCGTTGGAATGTTTGGTCACGCCGGCGACAAAGAGGTTTGGGAGAATATGGACGAAGGAACATTTACCCAAACCAAAGCAATGCTTGACGACATTCACAAAAGAAAAATAGATATGTCAGACGAAATATTTGTTATAAATGTTGGCGGATATATTGGAGAAAGCACCAAGTCCGAAATAGAATATGCAAAGAAAATGGGCAAGAAAGTAAACTATTTGGAAAAATAAACTCTAAGGAAAAAATTATGTTAATACAATGGTACCCCGGTCATATGACCAAAGCCTTTAGGCTAATGGAAAAAGAAATTAAGATAGTCGATGTCATTCTCTATGTTTTGGACAGTAGGGCACCTTTTTCGTGCGTGAACCCAAAGTTTGAAAGTTTAATTGGGGACAAGCCAATTATCTATGTTTTTAATAAAGTGGATATGGCGGATAGCGTAAAAGTTGACGAGTGGGTCAAGTACTTTGGCAAAGACGGAAAGTACAAGTGTATTATGCTAGACAGCACGGCTAGTGGCAGTGGAAAAAAGATTGAAAGTGCCATAAGGCTAGTGCTAAAAGACAAGATAGAAAAGTACAAACAAAAAAATATAAACACCACTCTTAGAGCAATGGTTATTGGTGTTCCAAATTGTGGAAAAAGCACACTTATTAATAACCTTTGTGGCAAAGCAAAGACGGTTACTGGCAATAAACCCGGTGTAACGAAAGGAAAACAATGGGTAAAGATTGCTAGTGGCATCGAACTGCTTGATATGCCGGGCACCCTTTGGCCATCGTTTGATAACATAAAAGTTGCAAAGCACTTGGCATACATTGGAAGCATTAGAGAAGAGGTTTTGGACATCCCCGAACTTGCAATGGAGTTTATAAAGGATATGAGACTTTTGGACAAAACCATTTTGGAAAAAAGATTTAATATATCCATTGGCGATGAGGACGAAAACCTAGAAGTCTTAGAAAAAATTTGTGAGTCCCGAAAGTTTATGGTGCGTGGTGGCGACTATGATTATGATAGGGGTTGCGCGTCTATTATATCCGACTTCAAAAACGGCAAAATGGGGCAAATAACGCTTGAAAAGGTTGAAGACATAAAACTGCTCACAATAAAGAACAACAAGCCTAGCGACGGTAAAAAGAAATAAAAATAACGGGCTTTTGGTTTGTGCTAAAAGTCCTTTAGAGGAATAAATATGTTTGATTTTGAAAATAGATATTTGGCAAATGGTTGCAAGTTGATTGCGGGCATTGATGAGGCAGGAAGGGGACCTCTTGCGGGTCCTGTGGCAGTGGCAATAGCCATAATGCCTTTGGACAAAGATAGCATTATTGATGGCGTAAACGATAGCAAAAAGTTGACCGAGAAAAAGCGAGAAGCACTATATGACCAAATAGTAGATAGGGCAATTGCTTATCACGTGGAACTTGTTGATGAGGACACAATTGATAGCATAAACATACTTAATGCCACAAAACTTGGAATGCTTACTTGCTTGGAGACTATAGACCCCAAACCCGACATAACCCTAATTGATGCTGTCGAACTAGAAACGGAGTATCCGACCAAGAGTATCATAAAAGGCGACACACTTAGTTATTCCATTGCTTGTGCTTCTATTCTAGCAAAAGTCACAAGGGATAGGCTTATGCTTGAACTTGACGAAAAGTATCCTGAATATGGTTTTAAAAAGCACAAGGGCTATGGTACCAAAGCCCACATTGAGGCACTCAAGAAATATGGCAAGTGCCCTATTCATAGGGATAGTTTTATTGGACACTTTGTAAACTAGAGGGTTCTTTATGGAGAAAAGGTTTAATAAGGTTACGGGAGCACAAGGCGAAGAGGTTGCTTGCAAGTTCCTAAAGAAAAGGGGCTACAAAATCTTGGAGCGAAATTACAAAAATCCCGTTGGCGAAATTGACATTGTGGCAAAGCGAAAAAAGGTTATTGTTTTTATTGAAGTAAAAACAAGGACAAGCGACTTTTTTGGACTGCCCCGTGAGGCGGTTGACGAGTATAAGCAAGAAAAAATTAGGCGGGTAGCCATAGGATATCTAAAGCGTAGTAGGGCTATTGATAGCCTAATTAGGTTTGATGTAATAGAAATTATTGACGGAAAGGTGGAACATATAGAAAATGCTTTTTAGACGCATAAAATAACCAAACTTGTAATAAAATATATTGGATATTTTGTGGATAAATGTAATTTTTTAGAAAAAAAGAAAATATTTGGCTAAAAGGCTTGATTTTTGAAAAAACATATGATAATATGTATAATGACTTCGGGTGTTCCGCTGGAAAAATTCAACATTTCGTATGAACATTTGGTAATAATAGGGAGGTAAAGTCAATGACACTTATTGAAGCATTAGAAAGAGAAAATCTTAAACCAGAAATTCCTGAATTTAATGTTGGCGACACTGTTAGAGTTCATAACAAAATCGTTGAGGGTACTAGAGAGAGAATCCAAGTATTCGAGGGTATTGTTATTTCTAGAAAAAATTCTAGCGTAAGAGAAACTTTTACAGTTAGACGTGTATCTTTTGGTGTAGGCGTTGAAAAAACTTTCCCACTTCATTCTCCAAGAATCGATAAGATTGAGATTGTTAAGAAGGGTAAAGTAAGAAGAGCAAAACTATACTACTTAAGAGATTTGTCCGGTAAGGCTGCTAAGATTAAAGAGAAAAGATAATTATAAAAAATTGAGTTCATTTATTGAACTCTTTTTTTGT
>CAYVXW010000044.1:0-4270 GCA_964455585.1 uncultured Christensenella sp. | reverse complement strand
CCAATAAAATTTTTGATGTCGATGTCCAAAAAATTGATTATAGTGCAAAGAAAAATGAGCCCGAGCATTATCATTATGATATAAACTTTTTGTTTTGCACAAATAACAAAAAGTTTAAAGTATCCAATGAGTCCACCGAAATTAAATGGGTCACAATTAAGGAAGCAAAAACTCTAATAAATAAAGACGATTATGCAATGATAAGGATGCTTAAAAAATATGAAAGGTTGATAAATTATGGAAACTAGATTGGCAGTGGTTGAAGATTTGCCTAAACTAAAGACAATGTTTGATAAAATTGTGAGAGTAATGGAAGCAAACAATGTTTTTATTTGGAACGAATACTATCCTTATGAAGAATTTGAAAATGATATACAAAACAAAAATTTGTATGTAGTTACCCAAGATGGCAAAATTATTTCCGCTTTTGGTCTTTTTGATAATATTGGTGGTTCGGACTATTTCGATTGGAGCGATAAAGGTTCAAAGGCTTTGTATCTAGGAAGATTTGGAGTTAATCCGGATTTTCAAAATCAAGGGTATGGCACAAAAGCGATAAACGAAGCCATAAAAATTTCCAAAAATATGGGTGCGAAATATCTAAGGCTTCAAGTGGTCGATACAAACATTTCGGCAATTAATTTTTACAAAAAAGTTGGGTTTGATTGTGTAAATGGAAAGTTTGAAGAATACATTGAAGACACAAACACAACCCTTATTGAGTATGGGTTTGAAAGGGAAATTTAGGGGGTGGATTTTATGAGGCACATAGCGATTTTAAGGCAACCGTTTTTTGATATGGTGCTAAGTGGCGAAAAGACAATTGAAAGTCGTTGGAGTATGAACAAGGTTGCTCCATACCATAAGGTTAATGTTGGCGATGAGTTGCTTTTGAAGTTGACTGGTCAAGCGGTTACCGCAACGGCAAAAGTTAAGGATGTAAAATATTATGAGTTGACGCCAAAAATTGTAGATGAAATTAGAGTAAAATACGGAAAGGAAATTGGAACCGACCGGTTTGAGGATTGGGAATCCACATTGCAAAAAAAGTATTGTACGCTAATTTGGCTAGATGAGGTCAAAACCATTGAGCCCATTCAGGTTCCAAGAAGCAACGGCGCAGGTTGGATTGTGGTAAACTAAATAACGGAATTTGGGTAAAAAGTGTGCTTCTCCGTAAAAACAACTTTAGGGGGTCTTGTGGAAACAAATATTGTTTTTAGAATTGCCAATGAAAATGATTGCTTTGAACTTGCGAAATTGAAACTTGAGGTTTGGAAAACTACATACCAAGACATTTATCCAAAGGAGAAGTTTTTTAATTTCAATTTTGAAAAACAGGCAGAGAAATTTAAGGGCTACATTTTGGATAAAAATGGGATTTTTTACATTGCAAAAGATGAAGTGGCGGATAAGGTTGTCGGATATTGCTATGCCGGCATTTCTTCTCGTGGATTTATGGACGGCGTGCCCGAAATTATTTTGATGTATGTTTTGTGTGAATACCAAAAATGTGGAATCGGGCGAGGTTTTTTTAAGAATTGCAAGGATTTTTTGAGGACTAAGGGATACAAAAACTTTATAATTAGTTGCAACAAATATAACCGCCCAGCACAGGCGTTTTATGAGAAAATGGGCGGGCGAGTTATTCACATAGATGAGGACGATGTGGATAAGTCTTTGCCACAAATTAAATATTTATATAAGTTGTAGGTGGATGTATGCTAAATAAGGAATTGAAGAAGCACATAAATGAAAATATAAAGGCACAATATAAGACTTTTGACAAGGGGCACAATGTCGCCCACTTTAATTTTGTAACAAAAAATTGTGTGAGTTATGGCAAGCAACTAAATGAAAATGGGGCAAATGTCGATTTGGATATTGCATACATTGTTGGGGCTTATCACGATATTGGAATTATGTGTGGCAGGGACAATCATGCAAAGTCTTCGGGCAAAATTGTGAGGGAAGACGCCTTGCTAAAAAAATATTATTCTTCTGACATTATTGAAATTATTGCCGAGGCGGTGGAGGACCACTCGTCACACTTGTCATATGAGCCTCGAAACATTTACGGAAAAATTGTTGCCGATGCGGATAGAAATAATACGATGTATTTGGTTTTTTCAAGACCAATAAAATATGCACTAAAAAATGAGCCTAAGACAATGACGAAAGCCGAACATCTTGAAAAAATATATGATTTCGTAAACTCAAAGTTTGGTAGAAATGGATATGTAAAATATTGGTTGGATATTCCCGACACCACAAAAGAGCAACAAAAAATATGGACACTTTTGGATAACAAACAGGAGTGCTTGCAATACATTTCTGGACTTTTTGATGAAATAACAAAGGGAAAAATAAAGTAAGAAGGAGAAAACTTATGAAAAAACAGGCAATAGATTTAAACTTGGAGAGTAATGAAAAAACTTTTGAAAATGATACTATGATTGCGGTAAAATCAAACAATTTGAAAAACAATACACTTGTTGGCTCGTATGTTATAATTCCGAAGTCACAAGTTCCTACGCCTTTTGATTTATCCGATAAAGAGTGGATGGATTCAAAAGCACTACTTAAAGAGTTAAAAGAATATTTGGACGAAAAGTATAAACCAGATGGATATAATATTGGTTGGAATGTTGGAAAAGTTGGTGGTCAAGAAGTCGCCCACGCTCATATGCACGTAATTCCTAGATATGCCGATGAACCATATGCCGGCAGGGGATTAAGATATTGGTTTAAACAACCTGAAAATCTACGAGAATCGCTTAAAAAGTCTAATTAATTTTTTACAAAAATTAAATATTATAAAAGGGTATAATAAGGTGATTGTCTAACCCCATACAAGGGGCAAGATTTGGTAAATTAAAATAAGTGAGGGCTACGCTTGAATAAAAATCTTAATATTAAGAGTGGGCGACAAAAACATTTGCAACAATGCCCCAAGGGCTTGATTTTTTTAATTATTGGTGGTATAATACATATGCTTTTTAAGATTGAATAAGGGCGGGCGTGGCTAGCCGATACAAATTGGCGGGGAGCCCAAAAGGCAAGCGTTTTGCCCAACATTCACTTAAATTGCCAAACCAAAATTCATATATGCTCTCATAGCTCAGCAGGATAGAGCGCGCCCCTCCTAAGGGCGAGGCCGGGGATTCGAATTCCTCTGAGAGCACCAAATAAAGCCGTTTTTTGCAAATTGCAAAGCGGTTTTGTTTTTTGCCTAGCATATATCAGTGCTAGGTTTTTTTGTCGAAATTATAGAACCCATACCAAATAAAGGCGGTGGTGCGTATGGTCACGAGCACTTTAGGGCGGAGAGAATTTTTTGTGGGTTTGGAAATGTCGTAGCGAAAGGCGATGGTGGGGTATTGTTTGTGTTGTTTAGATGTCGTTGTGTTTGATTTTGTGTAAAATGACGAGAATGTTATGGGGTGCTATTGGGATTTGGTGTATATTTTGGGGTTTTGAAATGTATAATATATTAAAGTGGGGATGGTATGGCGGAAATAATTGGAAAGGTTTTTGCGTGCGTGTTTGGCACGCATTCGGGCATTGCAACGGTTATTGTTTCGATGTTTCCAATAATTGAATTGAAAGGGGCGATTCCTATTGGGATGAGCGTGGATTATTGGGGAGAATTTGCACTAAGTGGAAGGGGCGCGTTTTTGCTAAGCCTACTTGGAAGTTCGCTTATTGTGCCAATAATTGCGTTGATTTTTTCGCCTATCCTAACTTGGCTAAAGGGAACGCGGATATTTGGTCGAATAGGCGAATACATTGAGGTGAAAGTGAACTCGCATAGTAAGCAAATGACACAAAAGTTGGGAAAAAGTGGTTCTGCTAGCCAAAGTGGTAGGACAATACTAAAATGTATTCTTATCTTTATGTTCGTAGCGGTTCCGTTGCCCCTAACGGGCGTGTGGACGGGCACTTGTGTGGCGGTGGCGATAGGGCTAAGTTTTTGGAAAGCGTGTTTGTCGGTAATACTTGGCAACATTGTGGCGGGGCTAATAATTGTGTTTGTGTGCTCGGCTTTTCCTAAAATTACAACAATTTTGTCACTAATATTTATTGGCATAGTAATGGTTCTTTTGGTGGTGTTGATACTAAAAATGTTTTTGCCTCGAAAACCTTTAAAAAAGACCGAAAACGAAAGTGGGATGACGGGGCTAGATGAATAAGAATATCGCAAAATGTGGGCGATATTTTTTTGTATTCTAAAACCCCCAGATAGTCTGGGGGTTCAGTAGAGGTTTAC
>CAYVXW010000043.1:0-4424 GCA_964455585.1 uncultured Christensenella sp. | reverse complement strand
AAAAAAATAGAGAAACAATTTTACTTGTTTCCCTATCCTTTTGTGAATAAAAGTTATTCAAATTTTAAGCCCTTAATGGGTTATTTTGCATATTTTTGAAGAGCCTTTTCAATACAATCAGTAATTTCTTTAACCAATACTTTTGACTCGCCTGCAAAGGTCTTCTTAACGACATCGGCAATATCTTTTGCATCAAATCCACCCTTTGCAATAATTTCCTTAAATGCAGTTTCAAGTTTACTTGGGTCAATTTGAATATGTTTCAATGCATCTCCAGTAATTTCAATATTTGCTTTTACATCTGTCTCAACATCTTTAACACCCGTTCCGAATGTATCCGCAATATTCTTGATAGTTTGGTTCAATGCTTGCGAGTAACTTTCGTAGTCCGATTGGTCTTTTGCACTTGCCGTACCATTGTTCATTCTATCGGCAAGACTCGTTCCACTAGCATCAACTTCATTCAATTTGTTATTATAGAACCTTGCATTTGTAAGTGCCGAGTTATATGACGAAGCCCTTGTCTTGTTTGTGGTGTGAACCTCATCAATAGCCATCTTTTTAACCTCAAGAACTTGGGCTTTATTTTTATCGCTAATTGCACCTGCATTACGAGCGTTTGCCCTTTCCTCTTTTGCATCACTACTAACCTTTGCTAGGTGTTCATAAGCGGCAGTAACCTCTTTTCCGCCCGCTTTCTTGGCGGCATCGTCATAACCACTAGCCTGCTTTTTTACGGCGGAGAATGTTTGCCCTAAGAATGAGTTGTCAAACATCGACTTACCTGCCTGAATGCCACGCTCTCTATTGGCAATTCTCTTGGAGTTCTTTAGAATATTTTCACTTGCGTGCTCCTTGGAAAGTTCATCCGCCCTTTTTCCATATTTATTTGCTTGCTCCGTATACTTGCTAACGTCTGTAGCAGCCGCTTCCTTTTCTTTTCTAAAATTAACGGCCTTTTCAGTAAGTAAGGTTGCTTTGAACCTGGAATCTTTGCCACCAGCTCTTCTTGCTTCTCTTGATGCCTTTTTAGCCTCCGCTTCACCCGATTCCGCAAGGTCGTACCTTTTTTGAGCACTCTCTAGTTGCAAATCCGCTCTAAATTTCATAAAGTCATTTATTGTCTCATTGTTTTCAACAAACTTATTGGCGGCACCCTTGATTGTTTGTCCTGGGTGTCTAACTGCACCCCAAGTTTTTTTAGCGCCATCCGCAACTTTTCCGCCAACCTTTTTGCCCGCTTGACCAAGTTTTGTCTCGCCAACCGCGTGTCCAAAGCCTTCGTTTCTAACATTATGACCAAACTTGTACGCACCTTTTACACCACTGGCAATACCTTTGCCCATTCCTCTCATAGCGCCCATTGCCGCACCACCAACACCGGTTGCCATCATTCCAACTTGAGCGGCAGTTCCAACGGCTTTCTTTGCTTGGTCTTTTACGCCTTTTTCTAGGTCTTTTCCTTGAGACAACGCGTCTTTTGCTCCAAAGTAGCCACCAAGTTGTCCCGAGAATTTCTCAATGGTTATACATCCACCAATTACAATAATACCTTTTAGTAAGCCTGTCATCATTGAAGAACTAAAGGTTGAGAGGTTGTCCGTGCCCAATACCGAGAAATTCATATCAATAGATAGTAGCACTCTAACAAGTACTAGGAATATATTCACCGCAAGCACTACGCCATACGCCGATATCGCCTGCCCCACAAACTCGCTTCGCCATTTTCCCAGTCCGCCTTCGTTTACAGGTGTCATACCTATGACCGCCGGACTTATTATAAATAGCATTCCGCATTGATATAGCCTTACAATCATACCAAAGCAGGTGTAGTAGAGGCACTTGATTACAAAGCACGAACCGAATATCAAAAGTAGGTAGTTTATTTTTGAATAGTTGTAGTACTCCGTAACTTTACTTATGTTGCTATATTTCAAATCACCACTCATAAACTCGGCTTCAATTCGCTCTCGGTCGGAGTCCATTAGCACAAATTTATTGTTTGATGTGTCGGTAAATGAATTAAAAATCATTGGGAATATATTGACCGCAACTTCCACCAGTGCCCCTGCCATATTGGTAGACGACAATTGTATTTGCCATTCGCCATCCCGCCAATAAGCGTCGGACGCAGCGGTTACAAACAGTGTTCCCGAAATTGTAGCCGCCGAACCATCGGCATCGGGTTTTGTTGCTTTATCCAGAAGGTCAAGTACTTGGTTTCCAATAAACACACCAAATATACAAAGCCCTGGAACCATAACCATATTGCATAGACCCTTGAACGCCTTATTCAAAATTGGAGTTTTTGAGTTCTTTGCACCCTCGGTGGTGTATTCAACCTTTATCATTTGGAAAATTGTAGTAATTACTAGTAGGAATAGCCCTACAACGCACATAGCTAGGAAGATGTCTCTAACTTCGTTTGACCTAAGTAGTTGCACAACCAAATCCGAACTTGTGTCCGGGCTATTGCTCAAATTTAATTTCGCTCCGCTATCGGTTTCAAGCCCCGCTAGCAACCTAAACAATATCTCAACATAATCAATTAACCCCAGTAGGAATGTTGATATGGAGTAGAAAATCATACCAACTGCATACTCAATTAGCGAAACCGCAAGGTTGATAATTGGAACAAGAATAAACTCGAGGATTTGAGTTAGTAGGTCGCCCAAGAAAGAAAATAGTGTACTAAACAACTTACCAACAATGTCACCTATCCAATTGCCAAGCATACTAATTCCCATAATTTCATCTCCTATATTAGAGTTGGTGTTCATAAAATCAAAAACGACTGTGTCATACCGACCGAGCCACTGTTAAGTGGTAAGCGGAGCGTATCTACTTTCAATTATCCGCTACTCGTTCTAGATTCTTCCGCTACCGCGTTCAGAATGACACAAGCCGAATAGTCGCATCCCGTGTCATACCGACCGAGGGAGAGTATCGACCGAGCGGAGTGTATCTATTAGGTTATCCTTTTGAACACCTTTTCACTCTTCACTATTACTTACTACTTGTGGCAATTCTATTGCCACTTGTCATTCTGAGTGAGGTTGGAACAACCGACCGAAGAATCTCTACTTCCAATTTCAAGGCAAAGCCTTCCGCCTCTACACAGCCATATTGATTTCAGAACACAAAGCCATCAATATTACTTTTACTATACCCCATTTCGACAAAAAAAACAAATAAAATTGAGTAAGTTTATATAAATATATAAAGAAAAGAAAAAGTAGGCGTACACTTTCAATAAGGATAACTACATAGATATACTCCGCTCACTGGTTGGCACCAGTTCAGTCGATATGGCACCTATGGCGTGTTCCGTGTGTCATACCGAGAGAGTGCGTAAGCACGAACCGAGTGTATCTACTTCCAATTATCCGCTATTCGTTCTAGATTCTTCGCATTTTCAATGCTTCAGAATGACATAACGCAAGGCATAGCCTTGCAAGTGAAGAAGTAATAGTGAAAAGTGAAGAGGTGTACAAGAGGATGCTCGTTTTATGTCATTCTGAGGAAGGTTGAAAACCGACCGAAGAATCTAGAACGTGCAGTTTGAGTTTTATAAGGTCAACCACATAGATATACTCCGTTCGTATTCTTACGAATACTCAGTCGATATGACACATATAATAAGCCTTTCGTGTCATACCGAGAGAGTGCGTAAGCACGAACCGAGTGTATCTACTTCCAATTATCCGCTTTCCGTTCTGGATTCTTCGCATTTTCAATGCTTCAGAATGACATAAGCCGAGTAGTCACCCCACCCCGTGTCATATCGTATTCGACCGCAAGGGAGAATCGCCGTCACCCACTAGGACACATTATGTAGTGTACACTTGTGACGGCACAAAGACTTGGTTGTTTGCTATTCCATAAAGCAAACACCGAGAGCAAGTGCAAACTTGCGGAACGGAGCATATCTATAAAAATTGTCCTATTAAAATAGATACACTCGGTTCGGCACAAGTGCCTCTCTCGGTATGACACAAATTGCAAGTTACAATAAAAATTTTCCAAAACATACACAATAAGTTTTGAAAAAAAATATTTTTGTGCTAACATAATTTAGAAAAGAGGTGTAATATGCATAATTTTTTGTTATCTTTATCACAATTGCTAGGTGCCCAAGCGGCGGCGGAAAAGGCTACTGAAATTCTTAATGGAATTGCAGGTCCAGTTCTTATTGCACTTGGTAGTGCGGCAATAATATATATGATTGTTATGGGTGTCCAATTTGCAAAATCCGAGGACGACGGAAAAAGAACCGAAATCAAAAAGAGACTTATTAATACCACCATTGGCGTAGTCATAATTATGGCGATTGGAACGGTCTTTACCGTTGTTAAATGGGATTCGGTTGTAGAACAACTTTTCGGATACGCTTGGTCGGACACAATGATTAAAGGTTTGATATA
>CAYVXW010000042.1:0-4801 GCA_964455585.1 uncultured Christensenella sp. | reverse complement strand
GAGCAAATGATGTGAGGCAAGTATTTATCCAAAAGGTCTTTTTCGTTCCCATAAGCGTGTGCGTGACCTAGGTCAAAGCACACTTTTAGGTTTGGAAGATTTAGTGACAAAAGTTTGTCTAGGTTTGCGTTTGCTCTAACATTTTCTAGACATAGCGTAACCTTGCCCTCAAATGGGTGTAACATTGATTTGAACTTTTGAATGTTTTCGTCATCAATGGGTGGAGGGGTGTCGCCTTTTGAAGCGTGTGCAACCACATATGGAATGCCAAACTTTTCCGCCTCAAACAATTTTTGTGTTACATAATCAAAATACTCGTTTGTTTCTTTGCTTGCAATAAGGTTTGAAATTTTGTAGTCGATGTGGACTTGGTTTATGGCTAGCCCAATTTGTTTTGCATAAGAAATTATGTCCTCATAATTTTCATTCTCTTTTTGGTAGGCGTTGTCTAGATAAATAGCAACTTCCTTAAATCCATATTTTTTGTACACATCAAGTCTTTCTTTGTATCCAAGAATGGTGTCGATGTTCATATCATATATTCCAAACATATTTACCTCGATTGTTGGTTTTAGATATGATACAATATTTTGATTTGTTTGAAAAGTCTTTAGAATATAAATCCACAAATTATTAGGATAAGAGAGAGGGTAAGAAGATAGTAGCCAAAGTACGATAGTGTGTTTTTTGAGGTTAGACGCTTTACGATTTTTATGCTAAATAGCCCTACCAAAAAGCACACCACAAAGGCTATAAGTAGTGCAAAGAAATTGATGTTGTAAAGTTCTCCGCCCGACCAAATTGAGTAGATTAAACTAAGAATAATTATGGGTATGGATATTAGAAATGAGTACTTGGCTTTGTCGGCTTTTACACCCAAAATTCCCGACACCGCAATTGTGCTTCCGCTTCTGCTAATACCTGGTATGGTGGCTACTCCTTGGACAAGCCCTATGATTATTGCGTCCCTATAAGACACATTCATATCTAAAATATCGGGCGAAATAAGCCCGCTCCTTGTTTCTTCCATCTTTGATGTTCTTGACAAAAAGTATTGCCTTTCTGACAAATAGTCATTAAGAAATAGCAAAAAGGCGGTAATTACAAAAAATATACAAAGATAGTCGGCGTTCCATAATTTGTTTATAATTGGCTTTAGTAATAGGACTACAATGCAAGTAAAAAACGTGGTGGTGGCTATCTTTTTGTTGGTTTTACAAAAGGGGTGGGTGATGAGTACGACCAAGTCTTTTCGGTAGTATATGACGACCGATAGTAGTGTTGCTAGATGTAATATAATGCTAAGTAGCAAGGTGTTTGATTCTATTCCAAATAGGCTATAGAGTAGGTTTAGGTGTCCGCTACTACTGATGGGCAAAAATTCGGATATTCCTTGAACGACGGCAAGGATAAGTAGAATATAAAGTGGCATAGGTGGCTCCATAAAGATTTTTTTCTAGTACCAATTTATGATAATAAAATATATTTTATTACAATTTTTTTAGTTTTAAAAGATAGCCCAAATGTGGTTAAAACGCTATTAAAAAAATTTTTATTGTGATAGAATATGAAAGTAAATAAAAATTGTTTTAGAAAACAAAAGGAAGAAATATGAAAGTAGGAATTGTGGGTTTGCCTAATGTTGGCAAAAGTACCCTTTTTAATGCAATTACAAAAAAGAAGATACCAAGCGAGAATTATCCATTTTGTACAATTGAGCCAAATGTGGCAATTGTGCCTGTGCCAGATGCTAGGCTAGATGTTCTTGGAAAAATGTATAACACGCGTAAAATCACCCCAGCAATACTAGAAGTTGTGGACATTGCGGGACTAGTTAAGGGCGCTTCAAAAGGTGAGGGGCTTGGAAACAAATTTTTAAGTCACATAAGGGAAGTTGACGCCATAATCCACGTGGTTAGGTGTTTTGAAAACTCAAAGATTATTCACGTAGAGGGAAGCATTGACCCAGTTAGAGATGTTGAAGAAATTAATTTGGAACTAATCCTAAGCGACCTTGAGGCAGTTACAAAGAGGCTCGAAAAGTCGCAAAAGGCATATAGAAATGGCGACAAAAAGTTGGCACTCGAGTGTGAACTTTTGGCAAAACTAAAAGAGGTTTTGGAAAACGAAAAGCCGGTTAGGAGTTATCCTGCAAACGAGGACGAAAAGGAACTAATTAGGTCGTTTTTCTTGATTACTAGCAAGCCGGTTATATATTGCGCAAACGTGGGCGAACTAAATGGTCAAAGCGAAGCCGAGAAGGCAAATATCGAAAAATTAAAAAATCTTGCAAATGCCGAGAACGCAAAAACAATAGTTGTTTCGGCAAAAATGGAAGAAGAACTTTGCGAACTTGACGACGAAGAAAAAGAAATGTTCAAAGAAGAACTTGGAATTGACAACTTTGGTCTTGACAAGTTGGTTGTTGCGGGATACGAAACCTTGGGTCTAATTAGTTATTTGACTGCGGGCGAGCAAGAGGTTAGAGCGTGGACAATCACAAAGGGCACAAAGGCTCCACAAGCAGCGGGAAAAATTCACACCGATTTTGAAAAGGGCTTTATAAAAGCCGAGGTTGTGGACTACTCGGTGCTTACCGAACTAGGCAGTTACACTTTGGCAAAAGAAAAAGGCTTGGTTCGTCTTGAGGGCAAGGACTATGTCGTAAAAGACGGCGACATTATGTTATTTAGATTTAATGTGTAAAATTTGGGCTATAAGGCTTTGTAGCCTTATGGCCTTTTTTAATAAATGGAGAAAATTATGAGTGAAAAAATTGAAAGTAAAAATTCTAGCAAATTAAACACTAAAACCAAATCCACAACGGAAGAAAAGGTTGGCGTGGAGAAGAAAGTAACAAAAAAACCTTTGTCGGAAGAGGGCAAAAGGATTACCAAAAAAATAGAGGAAATGACGGGCATAAAACTTATGGACGACGAAGAAGTTACTCACAAAAAAGATAATTGTGTGGATAACTCGCCCTGCAAAAAGGCAAGCGACAAAGATGCCAACTGCAATGAAAAAACGAAGAAGCCGACACAAAAGTCGGATGTTGGCAAGGGTGAAGATAAGGGCACTTTGCAAAATGTAAAAGATGTGGACTTTGGCGAGGATGAGGTTAATAAACCACTAATTTTCAAGTGCCCCAATGACCTAAGAGTAACGCTAAAAAAGGATAGTGGCGAGTATATAATCGACGAAGACTGTTGCACAAGTGTATTGTTTATGCTAAAAAACACGGGCGAAATTGTTACAAACTTTTCGGGCGCACATAGTCCCGAACTTACAAAAATACTAGACAAGTCGCTAAGAAAATATTTAAAAGAGTTGAAAAGGACTCTCAAAAAAGAATACAAAATGGTAAATGACGAATTGACGCTAAGCCAAGAACCGCTTGACGAAGAAAAAAAGTGGAACGATACAGTCTAGCGACTGGGAAATAAGAAAGAAGAAATAAGAGTTGCGGAAGCCGTTGGCTTGGATTAAAGTAGAAATTTTTCGGGGCTAAAGCACACTCAGAATGACAATAAGGCTGTTTTGAATAGATTTACTCCGCTCGTGCTTATGCACTCGGTCGAAATGACACCTGCGGTATATTATTGTGTCATACCGACCGACCAACGGGAGCGGAGTGTATCTATATAAATAATCCTTAAAAAACAAACTGCACATTCTAGATTCTTCGGGGTTGCACCCACTCAGAATGACACGGGGTGCGGTGTTTGCTTGCGTCGTGGCGGAGTAAAGTATTCGGCTTATGTCATTCTGAACGCGAAAGCGGAAGAATCTAGAACGGAAAGTGGGCGATTTACCTAATAGATACACTCGGTTCGTGTTTACGCACTCTCTCGATATGATACCTTCAGTGTGTTTTGTGTCATACCGACCGAGGTACTTGTACCGAGCGGAGTGTATCTATGTGGTAATTCTTAATCACGCCAAAGGCGTGGATGTAATCCGCTTAAGAAGCGGTATGTAATTAACCGAGAGGTGTGTATGTAATCACGGCACCGCCGTGTATCTATGTGGTTGACCTTTATAAGAAGCGATATTGCTTCTTTTTTTTGTGCAGTAAAAATTTAAAAATTTTTTGAAAAAGTGCCCCAAATCGCTTGCTTTTTTGAAGAGGGGGGGGGGGGGTATAATAGGGTTGGAGTACAAGTATTTTGCACTCTTAATATTAAAAATAAAAAGGAGATAATATGAAAGAAAAAACGAAAAAAATATTAAAGTTCTTTGCCGTTTGTGCTATGGCGCTTGTTTCTTGTTTTACAGTTTTTGCCTGTAAGGAAACTCCGCCAACCGACCCTGACACTGAGCAAACCCCAAGTAGTGGACAAACTCCAAGTGGTAGCGAGCAAAACCCAAGCGAGGGCAATCCAAGCGAACCAAACCCAGGCGAGGGCGAGCAAAACCCAGACGATGGACAAAACCCAAGTGGTGGCACAGTTGTTGTTGGTTACACCGTAACCGAGACAGAGTGGACTAGCGCTATTGCGCCAAGTGCGTTTGAAAATGTTACTATAGGTATGGATGTTGCTTATGGTGAAGATGCATTTACTCAAACATTTAAATTTGATGGAACAAATGCATACGAAGAGTCAGAAGGTGACGAGTATTATTACTCAAAAGAAGGTGACCAATATTACGGTTACCACAAAGAGGGGACTAGTTGGACAAAAACTGAAATAGAAGAAGAGAGGTATGGAGCGTATGTTTTGTCTCAAGTTTATACCTTTGCAATGTTTACATACGATGAATCGGCGTATACATACAATTCCGAAACTCACGCATACGAGGC
>CAYVXW010000041.1:0-4840 GCA_964455585.1 uncultured Christensenella sp. | reverse complement strand
CTTTGGAACAATCTATCTTGAATTATTCTATATTTTTCAAATTCGCTTTCCGCTTTTGCTTTTGCAAGTTCGGCAGATATTTTTCCATTGTCTTGCAAAATTTCTCTATCCCAAAGTTTTAAGAAACCATTCAGTTTTTCTTCCCAGTCTTTCATTGTCATTGGGATATGTCTTTCCGCTTGATATTCGGCATAATCAAGATATGCGGACACAATTCTACCCAACTGCGATAGTTCCTTTTCGGTCAAGTAGTTTTTTGCAACCACAACATCATATCTATGAATTTTGGAATTTGGGGCACCGTCCCAGGATGTTAAGCCCATATGTTCTTTTTCGGCATTGGCACGATTGTATATTAGTTCTGCCGCCGTTCCGCCGTGAACGGAATAGTGGAGTTTGTTTTGAACGGCGGAAAAAAATCTTTGTGTGGTTTTTGAGGTCGTGTCATAGTCTATTGCAGTAGCATAAATGTCCGTAACCTTTTGATAAAACATTCTTTCGGACATACGAATTTCGCGTATCTTTTCTAATTGTTTTTCAAAATATTCTTTTGTTAGAATTGAACCATTGTTTTTAAGTCTTTCATCGTCCATAACCCAACCTTGAATGGTGTAGTCTTTGACGATTGAGTTTGCCCATTTTCTAAATTGCACTGCTTTCTCGTTATTTACCTTGAAGCCGACTGCAATTATCATTTGAAGATTGTAGTGTTTAATTTTACGAGATATTTGTCTATTGCCTTCGGTTTGAACTATTAAGAAATCCTTAATAGTTGCTTCTTCAGTCAATTCATTATCTGCATAAATTTTCTTGATATGTTGGTTAATTCCTGCTACATCAACATCATAAAGAGTAGCCATCATTTTTTGTGTAAGCCAAATGTTTTCATCTTCATAACGAATTTCAATAGAATTATTTGTGTCTCCCACGGCGGAAATATATGTCAAATATTCGGCAGTGCTTGACCTAATAGTTATTTCTTGTTGTTTCTTTTTTGTCATAAGATTCTCCATTTTATAATGTGGTGAAAAAGACCCCTTTAATCCCTTCAAATTTGAGGGGGGTTAAATTGAAATTTGTCAAACTCAAAGGTCGCAAATTCGGGTCCTTTGAGTTTTTAATTCGGTGTAATTGCACCTAATTAAATTTATTATATCATACATTTGTTTGATTTGTATCAATATAAATCAAAGTTTTTAATTTTTTTTAAAACCAAACAAACATTATGCAATTGTACACCTTATTGGTGTACTTTTTTTGTTGATTGTGGTAGTATTAAAGGGAAGAGGTGCAAGTTATGAACATAATTTTTATGCGACACGGCGAGGCTACAGACAATGTAAAAGGGGTTTATTCCGACAAGGAAATATATTGGTCGGTGCTAACCAAAAGGGGCGAGGAGACTGTAAAGGAAACAATAAGGTCACTTCCAAAAAAAATTGATAAAATTTATTATTCGCCATTGCCTCGAACTATCCAAACGGCTCACTTGGTTTTTGAAAAACATTTGGAAGCAACTACCATTGTTGACAATAGAATTAGAGAAATTGATTATGGTAGTTATGGCGGAAGATGTAACGACCAATATTTGGATGAGGTAAGACAAAAACAAGGGTCAGGCGACTACTACATTAGGTTTGGCGAATACGGCGAAAATAGATGCGAAATAGAAACTCGTCTTGCTAATTTTTTTGCAGATGTCGCAAAGGATAATGCCAAGGATGACACGATACTAATTGTGTCTCACGGCACAGTAATTTCGTTTATGAAAAGGGTTTTGGGTTTGCCAAAAGCAAGGCTAGAGCCGGGGATTGCGGAGGAACACAAAAACGCCAATATTCCATCGATTGAAGAAATGGAAAGAAAAATTGTTTCGGGCGTGGGTGCTTCGGTTTTGGTCAAGTACAACAAGGCTTTTGAGGAACTTGCAAAAAGATAAGATAACAAAGTGTGGGCGGTGCTCACATTTTTTTCTCCCCCAGAAATTCTTTTTCACTAAAACTTGAGCCCAAATCATATATACTTAAGTACTAAAGTATTTTGTTTGGAGAGTGAGCGGGCGGTAACAATATATACGGTTCATCCATAATATGTAGTAGGGCAATGTAGTTATTTGGGTTGCCCTTGTGGTCTATGGATAAAAAATACCAAAAGGGTGAAAGGAATGGATAGATTATACATAAATGGTGGCAGGGCTCTAAGTGGAGCACTTGATATTGTTACCGCAAAAAATGCACTTTTGCCTATACTGGCGTGTAGCATTATTAGTGGAAAAAAAGTTGTATTACATAAAGTTGCGTTGTTCTCGGACGTTAAATATATGCTAAAAATTTTGGAGGATTTGGGTTGCACGGTTACCACCGACGATACCACAGTACAAATAGATGGCAGTGGTGCAAAAAACCACATAGTAAAGGAAGAATTTACAAAAAAGGTGCGTTCTAGTGTCTTTATGTTGGGACCCTTGCTTTCAAGGTTTAAACAAGCAAAAGTGGCGTACCCCGGCGGATGTAATATTGGAAATCGTCCAATAGATTTGCACATATCTGGCTTGGAAGCACTTGGCGTAAAGATTGAGGAAAAGCACGGGTATATTTGTTGCGACGGAAAAAATATGCGAGCGGGTGAAGTGCATTTGGATTTCCCTAGCGTTGGTGCAACCGAAAATATTATGATGGCGGGTGCAAGGCTCAAGGGTACTACGACCATATACAATTCGGCAAGGGAGCCCGAAATTGTCGACCTTCAAAATTTTATAAACGCAATGGGCGGAAAGGTCTATGGCGCTGGCACAAGCACAATTACCATAGAGGGCGTTGAGAAGTTTTGCGACGTCGAATATACGCCAATTAAGGATAGAATAGTGGCGGGCACATACCTTATTGCAACCGCTATGTGTGGCGGAAAAGTGAGGCTAATGGGGTGCAAACGAGAGCACAACAACGCCCTTATTACAAAACTAAAAGAAAGCGGTGTGCACATAAAAGAAAGCAAGTCCGGCTTGGAAATTTCGGCTAGAACTAGGCCAAAAAGTATTCCTAATATCGAAACGCAACCGTATCCGGGGTTTCCTACCGACCTTCAAAACCAAGTGCTTGCACTAGCGACAATTAGTAGGGGTACTAGCGTGGTGGTCGAAAACCTTTATGAAAGCAGGTTCAAAATTTGTAACGAACTAAGCAAGATGGGTGCAGATATTAGGATTAAGGATAGAACCGCCATTGTGCGAGGAGTGCCTAGGCTCTATGGCGCAAATGTCGTGGCTACCGACTTGCGAGGCGGTGCGGGCTTGGTTTTGGCGGGGCTTAGTGCCGAGGGTTATACAACAATTGAGGATATTTACCATATCGACAGGGGATATTTAAACATTGAAGAGGATTTTTGTAAATTAAATGCGGAAATCAAAAGAATAAAAAAATAGTGGTAAAAAAATTGTTGTGTAAAATTTTTGTTTTTGCTAAAATAAGTGTAGATTAAGATTTTGGGGTTTTCAAAATCGAAAGTCTATACTTATTTTTTAAAAGAAGAGGATAATGAAAAATAAAAGGCTTGTTGTAATTCTTAGTGTGCTTGCTTTTGTTACAGTACTGATAGTTCTAAGCAGTACGGTTTTTACTTTGCAAAAAGTTAGCATCAATTGGATGACAACCAAAGATAACCTCGTGGGCATTGCCGACGATAGCATTTCCGATTGTGTTTCAACCGGCGTGAATATTTTCCTAGTCGACAAAGATAGTATTACAAAAACTCTTGAGAAAAAATTCCCATACCTTATGGTTGTTGGCGTTGAGACAAAGTTTCCAAACAAGGTGGTCGTCCACTCCGCCGAAAGACAAAGCCTCTTTGCCATAAAGGACACCAATAGCGATAACAACTATTGGATAATTGACGAAAAGGGCAAGGTTTTACAACGAACCACCAGTAGCATTTTTGCGGGCGCCGAACTTGGTGCCAAGCCAATAAAAGTTTCCTTCGATGGTGCTAGCGTAAATTCCGATGACTACGTTGTTGGCGAAAATATCCACGACGAAAGTGTCAAGTCCCTTCTAACCCGTCTATCCTATACAATGCGTGAGTCCGGTCACACTCCGACCACTAGCAAAGGCATTTTCACCGAAATCAAAGTCGTCTATGCTGGTGGCGAAAAAGAAGTAAACTTTGTGACCCGCAACGGAATGACAATTTCGCTCAAAGACGCCGAAAATCTAACCACCGAAAAGTTGCTCTTGGGTCTATCCGTTTACGACCAAAATCAACAAAGCGGGGTCGTTGAAGGGGAGATAATAGTGTGGTGGAGTAATGCTCAGTCCAAACTCCTCGCCGTCTTTTCGTGAGAAAATGGGGCAGTATACTTTGTCACTAAAAAAAATCCTAGACTAGTCATTTACGCTTTAGTAAACTCCTAGCCTAGGATTTTTTTGTTCCTCGTCTACTACCCCATTTTCTCACGAAAAGCGAGTTTTCGTGGAAAAGTGTGTCTCAATGCTGCGTTTTTGACGGCTCGCTCGACTAGTCATTTAGCAACAGTAAACTCCTAGCCATTCTCGCCGTCGAGCCTTGTCTTGCTCGCATATTTTACGAAAAGACATGTTTGGTGGGGCAACCTGCTTCGTTTCTAATAAAAAATGCGATAGTTACATATGTTCAATATGCGCCTACCGTATTTTTTTATTGAGTCTTGCCTCTCACCCCCCATTTTCTCACGAAAAGCGAGTTTTCGCGTTGAAATGGGGCGGTATGCTTCAGTTTGCAGTATGAAAAGAGACCAACCCCGTCATAACGCTTGACAAGGTTGCTTTTATTTTGTAGAATTGCTTATAATAATAGTATTACAAGTGTG
>CAYVXW010000040.1:0-5283 GCA_964455585.1 uncultured Christensenella sp. | reverse complement strand
TACAAGTGGGTGTTTGTTTGCGTACAATTCAAAGAGAACTAAAAAGGGGCGAATATGAGCATACTATAAAGAAAGACAATTTTTGGTGGAAAGCCCCTAAGTACAAGAAAGTACTCAGATACTCTGCCCAACTCTCCCACGAAAAGTATAAGTATAATTGCACTGCAAAAGGTAGACCATTAAAAATAGGACACGACCACGAACTAATAAACTACATCAATAATCGTGTAGCAAATGAAAACATAACTCCACACGCAGTATGGGGAGATATTTTGCACAAACAAATGCCATTCAAAACGCAAATAAGCAAAACCACACTATACAACTATATGGATATAGGGCTTATACAAAACAAAGTACTAGGCACTCGCAAGAAAAAGTACAAACGCAAAACAAAACCCATTAAAAGAGTTAGTCGTGGTGTGTCAATCGAAAAACGACCACAAGAGATAAACGACCGACTAACCTTTGGCAACTGGGAAATGGATTGCGTGTGTGGTAGCACTCGTGCAACTTTTCTTGTATTGACCGAACGACTAACACGACAAGAGATAATCTTCAAAATGCAAGACCAAAAGTCTGCAAGTGTGCTAACTTGCCTAAACTCGCTCGAAAGAAAGTTTGGCAAAACTTTTTCTAAGGTATTCAAAAGCATAACAGTAGACAACGGCTCAGAGTTCTTGGACTACTTGTCACTCGAAAAGTCTATTTATGGCAAGAACCGAAAACGCACACAACTCTACTATTGCCACCCATACTGCTCGTGTGAAAGGGGTACAAACGAAAGAATAAATAGAGAGATACGCAGACTAGTACCGAAAGGCACTAATCTTGCCAAATACTCTGACGCAGATGTTAAACACATAGAAGATTGGGTAAACAACTACCCACGCAAGGTACTAGGCTTTGCAAGTAGTCAAGAACTATTCAATCACTATATGCAACAAGTAGCCTAACACTATCTGCACAACAAAAAAGAGTGCCAAAACTTAGACACTCCATTTTTGCATACACTTTTTTAAGTAAAAGGCTATCAAAACTACTTTTTAGAGTGTTGCAACACTCCAAAAAGTACTTTTGACACCCATATTTTAGCACCAAACTAAAATTTTTTTAACTTTTTTCAAAAAAGTGCTTAAATTTGTTTGACATTATAAAAAGTTTTTGTGGGGCTCAAGTGACCAAGAAATATAATATATGAAAAAAAAGCACACAAATGTGTGAGGCTAAAAAAATATGGCTCAATTAAACTTGACCAAAGAGGGGTTCTTTGTTACAATAACATTAGACTTTGAATGAAAAGGAAAGGAAATGGCAGAAGAAAATATTACTAAAATTACAAGAGTTGCCGAACTATTTGCAAGTTTTGTATCTAACGAAGAAAAAACTGAAAACATAAAAAGGGTAGAAAAAACCTTTGGTATTAAAATAAAGGATATTGTTGCAAGCGAAATTATTAATGCAATGTCGGATAAAGAACTAGTTCTAAACGATGGCGATGTAACATTGCTTTCAATTGACCAAGTGTGTGGCGGTTCTACGGCTAGCAAGTTGGTTCCACTTTTTGAACTAAATAATTTTATCAAAATTTGCTATGATGGAAACGAACATAATTATTGCAAACTAAACGGCAGAAACGGAAGAGTTGTGGACACTGTTCCAAACATTAGTATGTACTTTAGGGATGACCTAGAGGAAATGGAAGACGAGAGTGCTCCTATGGGCGAAAATGTGTCTATTCCATTTGTTATGAACTATCGCGATACCCAAATTGTAATTGTGTTTGGCTATGATATGGGAAAAGAGGCGGGCGAGTCGTTCTTTGAGGTTAAAAACATTATTGCCGAGTATGATGAATATGAGGAGAGTTTTGATTGCAACTTTAGAGTGCCTATTGACGGCAAAAAGTGGCAAGAGGTATATAGTCCAGTGCTAGAGACCTATGCGATGATAGGAAATAACAACAAGGCTATTGCCGAACTAGATAGGTTCTTGAAAACCGATATGACAAACCCAGTGCTTAGAAAGAAGTACAAAAAACTCATTGACTTTATGGACAAGGAAGAGAGCGACCTTATGGAAGCACACACCATTACGGCAAGCGATGATGAACTAACCGAAGAGCAATGCTTTGAACTTGTGCATAAGTACTCCAACCACGCAAAAGTGGCACCACTATACGAAAAAGTTGTGGAGTATGTAAGAACTTTGAATTTGGATATGTAAATATTAAGTAAGCCTTTGCCTTGTGTGGCGGGCTTGCTTTTTTATATTAGAATACAAAAACAAAAACCTCAGCCTTTAAAAACTGGGGTTTTGTTGTATATATTGTTATAGCATTGCTAGAATGGCAAAGGTGACGGTGGAGGCAATTGTTAGGATGTAGACAATAGTTGTCGCCATATCTTTGTCTTTTTGGAAATACGAAATTGTTGCAAGCACCAGTATCAAAACGCCAATTGAAAGCGGGAATATTGCAAAGATAAATCCAAATACAAACATTAAAATTGCAAAAACTATTAGTGCCACTATCAATACAAGTTCCGCAACGACCAACAAAAGGATTAGTACTAGAGCGGGCAATGCTAGAAGGATAATTAAAAAGAAGTTGTCTAGCGTTAGCGCCCAAAACGCATCAAATACGGTCATATACCAATCGCTTTCAAATACCCAAGATGAGAATTTTTCGGGTAGCGAAAACATCCAGTCGGAGCCCGCCTCAAATATGTTTAAATAACTTAGCCCCCAAATACCACCACAAATAACAATCGATATGCCTAGCCAAACTAGTGCGGATGTAATATTTCCTTCGCCCGTAGACGACTTCTTTATGGCTTTGATAGGAAAGAAGAATATGCCAAAAAGAATGGTGATAGGGAAGAAAATAATTGCAAGGGTTGTAAGGGCAATTTTTTTGCCGTCTTTGGGGGTTTTGTCCTTGTGCGATGTTTCCTCAAGACCGTCAATCCAATCGGATTTTGAGGAGCGGTCTTTTTTGTATGTGGGGATTTTTTTGTCTATTTGAATCATTTGAGCGGAAGGGGCGTAATTGTGTGTTTCCTTTTGTTCAACGTGGTTAGCGGGCTTTGGCGGAATTGGTATGCCTATGTGAGTTTTAAAAAAGTTCCTTGTGGTGGAATTTACATTTTCGCAAGCATTGTATGCAATGTTGTTGGCGGTGTCGCTACCCAAATATTCCACCATATCGTCATATATTGGTTTTAGTTCGGCTTTGAAAGTGTTGTTGATTTTGATAAGAGTTGAAGTTATATCGTTATAATAAACGCTAATGCAATCCTTAGCGTTCTCCACTTTTTCGTTTTTGGTTGAGGAAAACTCGTCAAGCAATTTGTCTAGTTCCTTCCTCAATTTTTCGTATTCTGCCAATCTTTTTTGGATGTCGTTTGTCTTTTTGGTTGTGTTTTTTGAATAGCTGACATATTGTCGTTTCCCGCTTTTTTCAATGGTCTTTTCGGCGGAAGCTAAATCGCAATTGAGTTCTTTTGCAACTTCGAGTTTTAGTCTAAAGTAAGTGTTTTCAATGTGGCTATTAAGAGAATTTGATATTATATTATTTATTTCGTCAATAAAACCAATTTCGGTGGCGGTGTTAATCCTAAATATCCTCAATAGTTCGCTAAGCCTTGGGTATTGTAAGTTTCCTTCTCTAATGGTGGAGTCGCCGTCCACATAGACTGTGCCATTATTGCGATTTATATGTATGCTACTTCTTTTTGAACCCGCAACCGTACCAATAATCTTTACAATTTCGCACTCAATGGCGGAAGCGTTAGCGTTGCAATATCCAAACACATTTTCTTGATGATATCGAAATCCTTTTATGGAGTTGAAGTAGCCCTCATATTCTTCTATAAAACTTTTGCGATATAGGTCTTCTAATTCCTTTTTTGTAATTTTGCCAAATGCAAACTCGTCTGCCATATTTGTCCTCTCAATTTAACTTTTCTACTAAACATTTTAGCATAGATTGAGTATATTGTCATTTCAAAAAAATAAAAAATATTTTTTATAGCACAAAAAATAAAAGGATAATTGAAAATTATGTGATATAATAAGAAAAATTTGGAGGAAATTTTATGATAGATAAGTGGGACAAAAGGTTTATGGAAATGGCAAAACTAGTTGGCACGTGGAGCAGTTGTTACAAGTCAAATAGGAAGATAGGAACAATTTGTGTGCGTGACAAACGAGTGCTTACAACGGGATACAACGGCGCTCCATCGGGGATAAAAAGTTGTGCCGAAAGGGGCGAGTGTATGAGGCAAAAATATGGGATTGAAAGTGGCAAAAATGCCGAGTTTTGTTACGCCGTTCATAGCGAGCAAAATGCAATTTGTCAGGCTGCCAAACTAGGGATTAGTTTGCAAGGTGCAACACTATATTGCACTCACCAACCTTGCTCGATGTGTACAAGACAAATAATCAATGCGGGTATTGTTAGGGTGGTGTATCAAAATCCATATCCCGATGACTTTTCGCTAAAACTATTTAATGAAGCGGGAATCGAACTTGTTGTGCTAAAAGACGAATAGTGTATATATTGGCAATTGTTCTCGTGTTCTTGACAAAAAGCATTATGTTTTTGATAAGATTGTCGCAAATTGAGGGGGTATAAATGATAGAATATTTTAGAAAACATCCACGGCTTGGCGAGATGGTCAGGTTTTTGATAGTGGGGACTTTATCCACAATTATAGACTTTTTGTGTATGAGTTTGTTTATTTACTTTTTTAATATCGAGACTTATTCACATAGACTTTTTAATGTGTTTTTTGGCGCGGGCAGTCCTAGTTCGTGGAGTGTGACGGTTGGCACGGGAGTGGGCTTTTTAATAAGCCTTGTGTTTAGTTACACTTGTAGTACCTTGTTTGTGTTTAGGTCGTCAAACGACTTTGCAAAATCGTACAAGGGAGTGCTACTTTATTTTGCACTATCTACCATAGCACTTGGCATCCAAGTAGGGCTTATGTATTTGGGGTATGCATTGTTGGGGCTAAACGAGTGGTTGCTAAAAGTTGTCATCACTCTAATTACAATGACCTTCAATTTTGTTACAAGAAAAAAACTTGTGTATTCGGATACCCTTTCCGCCAATTGTCAAAATGAAAAGATAGATAGTTCCGCTCTAAATAGTAGTGAGCCAACAAATTAAATATTTCAAAATAAAAAAGCATCTTTTATTCTTAAGATGCTTTTTGTGTGATGTTTTTATAATATAGGAAGATTAAACAAAGTAGTCGTAAAGACACCTTGATTTAATCT
>CAYVXW010000039.1:0-5480 GCA_964455585.1 uncultured Christensenella sp. | reverse complement strand
TTGTTTTGTCAACATTGCCCCTTGAAATGTGGATAAATATATGTTAAAATATATAATAAGAAGTGCGTGAGGTGAGTATGGGAAACAAGATGGATGCAATTGGCACAAAGCAAAGAATGCTTGAAGAATATATGCGTAGACAAGTGTCGGGAATGGGCACTTGGATAAGTGAGAGGGCATATGCGGTTGGCATTGCACCAAAGGATATGTACGACCTACTTAACGAGAGGTTTTGCAACCCAATGGGTAAGCCAAGAGGGCTTAGTGCTCTAGGCGAAATTGACGAGGATATTATATATGTCCACAAAGGCAAGGCAGTTTACAACTACTTTGATTTAGATACGCTTATTTCTTACGCAAGGTTTTTGCAACAGGTTCAAGAGAATATGTACAAGGCATCATATGGAAGATACAAAAATAAAATAACCTCAAAAGACATTTCTCAAGCGGTTGCTTTGGCACGAGACTTTATGACAAAGAATGCGGGAAGGGCGGAATCCCACGGATACAATCCAAACTCGCCACTTGGGTTAATTAGAGACGAGGCGGGAAGGCTTGCACCAAAGTCCACCTTGACACCTAAAAATTTTGAGAAAAAATACAACGAAAGTGTTTGTGAAGAGGCTTTGGACGATTATTTGAATTTTGGCTTGGAGACGGGCGAAATAATTAGTTTTGGTGACAAGAAGTACGAAGTTGGCTTTGAACGCACTCTTTATACAAAAAACCTCGAGCCCGTTAGATACATAAGAGCGGGCAGAAGGGACGTAATGCTACTTGGATATTTGAATATGGATGGAAAGCCATTTAGTGGAAGGGTTTACGAAATGGTGGACGATAACTTAAAGTATTATGACGATGCAAATGGGCTAGAGGTTTTGACAAAGGAAAACGCACCAATGATTAAGAAGTTTGATAAACTTTATTACAAGTGCCCACTTCAAAAGAATATTAAGATTAAGGCGGAACCTTTTGGTAGCCAAATGATTAGATAACTAGACAATGACCACAAATTTTCAAAGTGTGTATATGTGTGCCACTTTGGGGATGGGTGGTTATTTTTATTTAAAAATGTTGTTTTTGAAAATTTGACAAAATGTCGCTTAGGGGCTAATATATAAAAAAGAACTATTGTAAAAGCGTATAACTAACGTTTTTTGAAAAAGACAAATACAATGATATAAGGGGTGGAAGTATGTATGAAGAGTTGCTAGAAAAAATAGAGAACAAGGACTATAAAAACATAAAAACCACTTTGCTTGATATGCACGTGCAAGATATCGCCGACCTTCTTGAGGAAATTGAGGCTCCGACCGACAGTATAAAGGTTTTTAGGTTGCTACCAAAGGATATGGGTGCGGAGGTATTTAGTTATCTTAGTAGCGATAGTCAAGAACGCTTAGTGTCGGCTTTGACCGATACCGAAATTGGATATATCATTGACGAAATGTATGTGGATGACGCGGTCGACTTTATGGAAGAAATGCCTAGTAATGTGGTTGAAAGGGTGCTAAAGGCTTCCAACAAAGAAACGAGACTTATTATAAACAAATACTTGGGCTATAATGAAGATAGTGCGGGGTCGATTATGACGCCCGAGTTTATTGACCTAAAGGAAAATACAACCGTTTCCGCTTCGCTAAAGCGTATAAAAAAGTTGGGCGAGAATGTTGAAACAATAAACGTAATGTATATTGTTGACCAGTCTAGAGTTTTAAAGGGCGTGGTTACGATAAAAGATATTTTGCTTGCCGACGACGACCAAAAAATTGGCGACATAATGGACGACAATGTTGTGTATGCCGAGACGACCACCGACAGGGAAGAAATTGCAAGGATATTTAAACAATACGACTTTCTTGCATTGCCAATTGTTGACAAAGAAAAGAGGCTTGTGGGAATTGTTACGGTCGACGATATCGTCACGGTTATTGAGGAAGAGGCAACTGAAGATATTGCAAAGATGTCCGGTCTTGTTCCAAACGAAAAGCCGTATTTGAAAACTAGCCCACTAAGGCTATGGCTAAATAGATTTCCGTGGCTTATGTTTTTGCTATTGTCCGCAACATTTACGGGGCTAATTATTAGCAAAAATGAAGCAGTACTATCTACTGGAATTTATGGGATATTGCTAACTGCTTGTATGCCTATGATTATGGGGACGGGCGGAAACGCGGGCGGTCAAGCAAGCGCTACCGTCATAAGAGGAATTGCTCTAGGTGAAATTGATTTCAAAGACACCATAAGAGTTATGTGGAAAGAGTTTCAAGTAAGCCTACTTTTGGGCGGAACTTTGTCGATACTTTGCTTTGGAAAAATTATGCTAATTGATGGGCTCATATTTGGAACGGAAGGCGTTACAGTTATGTCGGCACTTGTGATATCCCTTGCGATGTTTGTAACTATTGTGCTATCCAAATTGGTCGGATGTTTGCTTCCTTTGCTTGCAAAAAAATGCCACCTCGACCCCGCCGTTGTTGCCAACCCATTCATTACTACAATAATAGATATTTTGTCGCTTTTGCTTTATTGTAATCTTGCTATGGCGATTTTGATGTAATTGAAACTTTTGGACAATACAAAAATAATTTGTGTCAAAAAGTACGGGATTTGTGACAAAAAGATGATGTTTGGTGTTTTACCTTGTGTTGTACTTTGTGTAAGAGTGTGGTGTAAAATGTGTTGTGCGGAAATTCAATTTTTAATCGTATATAATTTATAAATATTGTAATAAAGACATAAAAAAATGCGTAAGAATTTTACCTTACGCATTTTTTGATTTTTGTAATTATTTGATTAGTGGAATTACAATACCTGCAAGAACTAAGCACAAACAAATGATGTATAGAACTTTCCAAACAGTTTCTTTTCTTGCAACGTATTTCCATGCAAGATATGCTACAATGCAAATCATAACTGCGGTTGCAAGTCCTTGCAAAGCCGAAACAACTTTTAGGCTAACACCGCATAGCGATAGAACCATAGAAATTGCATATAATAGCGCTACTGCTACGATGGTGTACATAGATAATTTGTTTAGACCCCAAGCAAATACGCCACTCTTTCTTGAACTACTTTTTGACTTGCTACTAGAAGTAGTAGTTGTAGTAGTTGTGGTGGTTTTTGTCTCTGCAGGTTTAGTAGTTTTTGTTGTGCTACTTTTGCTAGCAGGTTTTGTTGTGGTTTTTGTAGTTGTAGTTTTCTTTGTTGTTGCCATAACCTTTCTCCTTTTGTAAATTTTATTTTGGAAGAAAAGAAAATATTCATAATCTTCCATATTTTGGTTAAACAATTTTACATTATTCAATCTATGGATATTTTAGCACATACGCTTTAAAATGTCTTTTATTTTAAATAAATTTGTTGAAAAAAATCTTAAAAAATGAGGTGTGTTACTATTGGTTTTTGTAACACGCCTCAAGTTGTTTTTGTAACCGCCCTTTGCCCTAATGGGGATAGGGCGGGTTTGGGTGTTGTGTTTTTGTGCAGGATTTTTTTTTGCGTAAAAATATTTAGGATTGGTAATAAATCTTTATTGCAAAAATTGCTTGTATTTTAGCAAAATTATTTTTGTTTCTTTCTGCGATTTTTTAAGTATGAAATGAGTACAAAACTTGCAATCAGTAGGGCGGTTGTGAGCCCGAGCACTAGGTACATAGCAAGTACACTTACATCGTGACCAAAGAAGGTTAAAGTTGCATCAAATGATCGGCTTAGACCCTCTACAATTTCACTATGTAAACCCTCGTTAGATAGTGTATTCAAAGCACCCCTCATCATATGGTTTCTTATTAGTCCCGTGCCATAGGTTCCGGGGAGAAGCATAAGGGTGTTTCTAAGTCCCGAGCCAAATTGGGAGAGTGGCATATATGCACCACAAATAAATCCATACATACTGCTCACAAGTGTTGCAACTGCACTTATTGCGCCTTGGCTATTTAGAAAAATGCAAACAATAGAAGATAGTGCCGTTCCAAATAATACAAGCAATGCAATATCAATTATTGTCAAAAATATATCAAGTATTGTCATATAAAAACCAGTTATTGACAAATACACTAGCCCTATTGCAAATGTTGTGTAACTAATTATTGCTGTTACAAATGCCGTGGATAGGTAATAACTTAGGCTTAGAGTTGATGCTTTTACGGGGGAAATGGTTATGTCTTTGTATGCGCCTGTTACTTTGTCTTGAACCATAATCATATTTGCACAAAAAGCAATTGTTATGGTGCTTGTTGCTAGTATTGAAGATATAAGCCAACTGCCCGCAAATCCGTTTAGCAACTTACCTGATATTTCAAATCCATTTGGTATGGCACTTTCGATGCTATCTATATAAACATTTTTTAAAAATGTCATAAACAAAATTAGCAAAATTATTGGAGTGATTAGCGAGGACAAAAACACACTTTTGTCTTTGAAATAAACTTTTGTATGCCTCTTAATAAGCGACCATAGTGTCATACTTGAGCCTCCTTTAATTCCTTACCTGTGATGGCAAGAAATACATCGTCCATATTCCCTTTAATTATTTCGTAGTTTACAAATATTTCGGGGTGCTCGGATATTAGTTTTGTTGCCACTTGAGTATTCTCAATTGGGATTTTGTAACCGCCTGCAATTTTTTTGTAGGGCAAGTTCAACTTTTCAACATCGTTCTTTTTTGTGTCGTACAATATAATAAAGTCTTTTGTGTAGTTGTTCTTTAGTTCAATTGGTGTTCCCTCGCCAACAATCTTTCCTTTGTCAAGGATTACCACATAGTCGGCGTCGGTGGTTTCTTCCATATAGTGTGTTGTCAGGAATACAGTAATGTTTTCATCACGCCTTAGTTTGTTTATGGCGCTCCAAACCATTTTTCTTGTCTTTGGGTCAAGCCCCGTGGTTGGTTCGTCTAGTATTAATATTTTTGGACTATTAAGTAGTGCTCTTGCAAAGTCAACTCTTCGTTTTTCGCCACCCGAGAGTTTTCCAAATGTTCGCTTTAGTAGGGGTTTTATGTTTAAAAGGCTATCGAGGGTGTCAATTTTTTTGTTTAACGCTTCGCCATATATTCCATACAAACTGGCACGCGACTCCAAATTGTCCTTTACGGATAGGACTTTATCAAGGGTGGAAAATTGAAACACGACACCCAATTCTGACTTGACCTTGTCAAGGTCTTTGTCTAGGTTTAGCCCGTCTATAAATATTTCTCCCGAGTCTTTGGTTTCGTGCCCACACATTATGGATATGGTGGTGCTTTTGCCCGCACCATTTAGCCCTAGAAAGGCGTAGAGTTGTCCTTTTTTTACATTTATACTTAAGTCGTTTACAGCGTGCACATCGCCAAAACTTTTGTGTAAGTTTTTAATTTTAATTATGTTTTCCATAGCGTTTCCCCTTGCTACTTGGCAATTTTCTTTCATCCCAAAGCGCCATTGCCTTTCTAAAATTTAAAATATTATATCACAACTAATTTGAGTTTGTTAATAAAA
>CAYVXW010000038.1:0-5687 GCA_964455585.1 uncultured Christensenella sp. | reverse complement strand
TACTCTCTACTCTGAGCCTCCAAAGTACTAAGCCCACCAAGAAGTTTGTAGGTAGCAAAGCTGTATGATAAAAATAGAATAGGGAAAAAATAAACTTAACCCCCTTCAAAATGGGGGTTAAGTTTTCCAAATATTTTAAGCACCCTGTTTACAAAATGGGGATAAATCATATTTTGAAATTAATTTTAAAAAATGTGGATTTTGCCTTGAAAATCATCTTTACATTTTCAATGACGTTTGCGATATGTGAAATGTGGAAACCTCATAGGGGGAAAATGAAAATGTTTAAAAACAAGCAAATTGCAAACAACTCAAATTAGTTCCACACTTTTTATTTTACCTACCCCAAAACGCTTTTAAGTTTTGAATTTTGTGGTATAATATTATCGAACAAATGTTTTATGCTAGTGGCAACACCAAAACGCTACGAGGAGGGAAAATGGCAAAAGAGAATAGAATATATTTTGTTATAGATATGAAGTCATTTTTTGCGTCAGTTGAGTGCGCCGAAAGAGGCTTAAACCCCTTTGACGCGCCTTTGGTAGTTGCCGACAAGGAACGAACGGAAGCAAGTATTTGTTTGGCAGTATCGCCAAAAATGAAAGAGTTGGGAGTAAAAAATAGGTGTCGACTTTTTGAAATTCCGCCGAGCATAAAGTACATTATTGCAAAGCCAAGGATGAAAAAATACATCGAGTATGCAAGTGAAATTTATGCTATTTATCTAAAATACATCGACAAAAGCGACATTTATGTTTACTCAATTGACGAGTGCTTTATTGACGCCACCGATTACCTAAAAATCTACAAACTCACGCCTGTGGGCTTTGCTCAAAAACTAATGGCGGAAATTTGGGACACTCTTAAAATCCCTGCCACCACGGGCATTGGCACAAATATGTATCTAGCAAAAATTGCCCTAGACATAACCGCAAAACACAAGCCAAACCGCATAGGTTTTCTAAACGAAGAACTCTTCCAAAAGACCCTATCCCACCACACACCCCTCACCGACTTTTGGGGGATATCTAAAGGAATTAGCGAACGGCTAAAAAGGCTAGGGATTGCGGATATGTATGAAATAGCCCACTACGACGAAGAGGTTTTGTATAGGGTATTTGGGGTAAATGCCGAACTACTTATTGACCACGCAAAAGGGATTGAGCCTTGCACTATGGCGGATATAAAAGCCTATTCGCCAAAGTCAAAATCTATGTCGTCGTCGCAAATTTTGGCTTGCAATTACTCCTATGATGACGCAAAACTTGTGCTACTAGAAATGATACAAAACGGGTGCTATGACCTATTTAGAGAGGGCGTTGTGACGGGACTTATCCACATTTTTGTGGTGTATGGGGACAACCGAGACGAGGGGGCAAAATCCACGATTAGAATGCCGATTGTAACAAACCTATACACCCAAATTGAAAAGTACATTTCCACCGCTTACGACAAGATGATAGATAGGAATAGACCAATTAGAAAAGTGGGCTACGACTTTGCCGAACTACTACCTGAAAAGTACGAAAGTTATGACCTATTTAGCAATTTTGATGATATTTCCAAACAAAAGAAACTAACAAAAAGCATTCTTCAAATCCAAGACACCTTTGGCAAAAACTCGCTACTAAAAGGCATCGACCTTATGGACAAAACCACACAAAAGGAGCGAAACTCGCTAATTGGCGGACACAGGAGCGAGTGAGGTGGCAACATAGTTGCCACAAGTAAGAAGTAATAGTGAAAAGTGAAGAAGTGGACAAGAGGATGACCCTATAGATATACTCCGTTCGCTCATTTCATTCACTGTTTTCTTTATGTAATAGTGACTTGCCAAGTCTTTGAGCCGTCACGAGTGTACACTACATAATATTCCTTAGTGATTGACGGCGATTCTCCCTTGCGGTCGAATACGATATGACACCATATAATATGCCTTCGTGTCATACCGACCAAGGGAGTTAAAAACGACCGAGCGGAGCGTATCTACTTTCAGTCATCCTATCCTGTCATTCTGAGTAAGGTTGGAACAACCGACCGAAGAATCTCCGCCTTTTCCACACCATTGTCATAAACGTTTTTCGTTCTAGATTCTTACCATCACGCGTTCAGAATGACATAAGCCGAGTGTTCACGCCCCGTGAGCCATATAGTATTTGACCGCAATGGAGAATCGCCATAATCCATTGGATTATTCGCTTTGCTTGCGTAATGAAATAATTATATATAAAGGAGAGACCTATGGGAAAACGACCAAAAGAGAAAATGTCTAGAGCGGATAGAGCAAAGCAATTTGCTCCTTTTGACGCGCTCAAAGGGCTTAGGTTTGCCCTTTATCTCAAAGAATACGAAAAGGAAAAGGTGGACAGGGGCGAGGTTCAAAGCGAAATGGCGGAAAAAATTTCGCAAACGCTTTTTAACCTAAACAAAGGCGACACACTATGGTGCAAATATTATAGCGACGGATACTACAAAGAGGTCACGGGTAGAGCCAAAATTGACATAGAAAGAAACGCCCTTATTGTGGACGAACGAACTATTCCAATTGACGACATTTTTGATTTGGACAAAGTAAACTAAGCACCATATTTCATTTTGCCACGCCATATTCGATTACAAATAAAAGCGGATTATCTTTATAGATACACTCCGCTCCCTTACGGTCGGTCGGTATGACACAATGCAAGGCATAGCCTTGCAAGTGAAGAGGTAATAGTGAAAAGTGAATAGTTGGACAAGAGGTCGTCTCCTTCGTGTCATATCGACTGAAGCAAGTGTCAACTTGCGAAACGGAGTATATCTATAGAAATTGTCCTATTAAAATAGATACGCTCGGTTCGCTTACGCTCTCTCGGTATGACACAGGTGGCGAAACCCTCAATTCATTCCCACAACAAAAAACACCCCACCACGGCGGAAATTCTCCACCAAAGTAGGGTGTATGTTTTTACTTTACAACATTGATATATTCTAGCAAATAGTCCTTTAGCTCGTCGTCGCAAGTGTCGACCTCGTGACCATATATGCTAAGTCCGTCGTATATGATAGCGTTGGGTTCGTAGAGTTCGATGTCGCCCATACTTCTGCCCATTCCACTGCCCTCGTGAGTGCAAATTGGGAAAATGCCAACGCCGTCCAAACTAAATTTGTTTAGAAGGGTAAACATTGGTTGTGGCATTGTGCCCCACCAACAAGGATAAACAAGCACGATGTTCTCGTAATGCTCAATATCCTTTGGCAATTCTTTAAGTTCGGGAAGAACGCCCTTTTGTTGCTCCAACTTTGCAACCTTACAACATTCGTCGTAGGACGTAGGGTAAGCGTTTACTGTCCTCACCTCAAAAATATCCGCGGGGATAATTTCGGCAACTTTTTTTGCAATTCGCTCGCTATTGCCCTCTTTTAAAACCTTGTAGCCGTCGGGGAAATATGTCTCTCCCCTATGCGTAAAGTAAATTACCAAATTTTTGTTCATAAAAACTCCTTTAATTTAAACTTACTTGCTTTCTTTGTTTCCAAATTTCTTTAGATAGTCGTCCATACCTTGTCTAATGGCTTTTTTTGCAAAAGTGGCAGGGTACAACTTCTCAACAATGGTTAGTTTGTTTGGTTCAAGTTCCTTGTACACCTTCAAAAAGTGCCTTAGTTCCTCAATAATATGCGAAGGAAGTTCGCACACATCGTCAATGTGGTTGTATTGAGGGTCGCCATAAGGAACGGCAATAAGTTTGTAGTCCTTCTTTCCGCCGTCAAGCATTGTAATACACCCTACTGGCTTGCAATTAACCAAGCATAGCGGGTCGATTACTTGCGAACAAATGACAAAAACGTCCAAAGGGTCGCCGTCGTCGCAGTGTGTACGAGGGATAAAACCATAGTTGAATGGATAGTGTGTACTAGTATAAAGCACTCTGTCCAAAATTAGCATTCCGGTTTCTTTGTCTAGTTCGTATTTATTTTTGCTACCCATAGGGATTTCAATAACCGCCATAAAAGCCTCTGGGCTAATTCTAGCGGGGTCAATATCGTGTAAAATGTTCATAAGTGCCTCCAAGTTAATATATTAGGCTATAATTATACCACAAAATTTTTTTTCGTCAAGGCTTTGACAAAAGTTATTTTACCTCAATTAGTTCATAAGCCTCGTTTCCCACACCCAAGGCGTATGCATAATCAATTGTCTTTTCGCCTTGTCTTGATGAAATACGCTCAAGCAAGTGTTCTTTGCCCTCGTCGTTTGACGCTTTTACTAGGTCGACACACGCCCTATCTATTGCAACGGGGTCAAGAGAGGCAAGCACGCCAATATCGCCCATCTTTGGGTCTTCGGCAACGGCACAACAGTCGCAATCGACCGACATATTTTTCATTACATTAATAAACACAATGTTCCCCTCAAAGAACTTTACAACCGAACTGGCACTATCCGCCATAGATTGCAAAAAGTCTAGTTGTGGGGCGGTGTTTTTCCAAATAACGCTAGGGTCACTAGTCTTGCCGGCAGTGTGGATATATGTTTTGCCCCTGCTTGACGCCATTCCAATACTTAGTTGCTTTAGTGCTCCGCCAAAACCACCCATAGGGTGTCCCTTAAAGTGAGAAAGCACTAGCATACTGTTATAATTGGATGTATTTCTACCCACATAGTTTTTCTTTATTTTTAAGCCATTTGGGATATCTAACACAAGGTCGTCGCCCTCGCCGTCCAAAATGTCCACCTTAAAATAATCCGACCACTTGTGTTCTTTTAGAAGTTCGGCGTGTTTTTCGGTGGTGTTTCTCATTCCCTCGTATGCGGTGTTGGTTTCTACAACCGTGCCACCTATGTGGTCAATAAGTGGTTTTACAAACTCGGCACGCAAATAGTTTTGGTTTCCATGCTCACCCGAGTGAAGTTTAATTGCCACATTCCCCTTTAGTTTTACGCCCAAAACCTCATACATCTTAATAAGCGACTCTGACGTAATGTCTTTTGTAAAATAAACTTTAGATTTTTCCATATCATTCTCCTTTAAAAATTTTTATTTTGATTTTCCACATATAAACTGCCTTACTTTAGTGCTTTATATGCCCTTTCTATAAGTGCGACAACATATTCACTTTTTGTATTTCTATATGTTTTTCTATCTGAGGTTACACATCTTAATATATTTAACTTGCATTTGGCATATTCTTGAGCCTCGCCACTATTGGCAAGCAAGTAATCCCTCAAAACAATAAAGTCTCGATATCTTTTTGTGTCCTCTATAACAAGATGAATATGAACATCCCCCTCTTTGGTCTCCTCCTCTCTTGATGCGAAAAATTGATATATATTATTGGCACTTCCGCCACTTGGATAAAACCCCATTTTTTAATTTTTATTTTAAAATCATCAAACTCTTTTTCATCTTTGGCACCAACAAGAATGTCAATAATATTTTTTCCAACCATATTGGGTATTGCGGTAGAACCCACGTGCTCAATTGAGACATTGCTTCCAAGATTTTTGAGTAACTCATTTTTTTCTCGCTCAAAAATCTTCTTGTTCTCATCAAAATCTTGATTTTTTATTTCTACCATATCATTTCACCTACCCCAATTATACCACAAAATGGGTGGGGCTCAAAAATATATGTGCACAATTTTGAAATTTTATATATTTTATAATTAACTGCGAATAGAGAAATCGTTCGCAGTTTTTCTTT
>CAYVXW010000037.1:0-6672 GCA_964455585.1 uncultured Christensenella sp. | reverse complement strand
TTTACTCGTTATCTATTTGTATATAAATATGCAGTTGTCAATGTACTCTTGCAATGTTTCAAATTGATTTAAAATCTCTCTCAAACGATTGCAACGATAGTATAACACTTTTAGTTTGAAGTCGTCAACGGGTTTTTCAAAAATATTTCAACTTTTTTTTGATTTTTTTTGAAGTTTTTTGACCCACCCCTCCGAGTGTTTCTTTTTTCGGTTTTCAAAACCTCAAATTTGGGGTTATTTTGACCCCAAAAGTGCCGATTTTTATAAAAATTACACTCCCAAAACACAAAAAGTTTTTTGAAATTTTTATATTTTTTAGTAAATTTTGCTTTTCGGACACCTGATTTTTGTATTTTTACCCCGTAACAACACCCCCGCTTAGACGAAATGTTTTTCTAACATAGACGAAAACCACATAAAAAATTAAACTGCTCGTTCTAGATTCTTCGGGGACAAGCCCACTCAGAATGACAAAAATGGTTTATTATGTGTGTCATATCGACATAGCGAATGAAATGAGCGAACGGAGTATATCTATAAAAGTTGTCCTATTAAAATAGATTTGCTCCGCTCGTGCTTATGCTCTCGGTCGAAATGACACAAAATAATATTCTAACCGTATCATATCGACTGAGGCTATAGTAATAGCCGAACGGAGTATATCTATAAAGATAATCCACAAAACCAAACTGCTCGTTCTAGATTCTTCGGGGACAAGCCCACTCAGAATGACAGGTGGCAGGGCAATCACTCGGCTTATGTCATTCTGAACGCGTAAGCGGAAGAATCCAAAACGAATAGCGGATAATTGGAAGTGGATTCTCTCCGCTCGTTGTCTAAAGCCAACCCGGTCGGTATGACATAGGTGGCAACAGGGTTGCCACAGGTAATAAGTAATAGTGAAGAGAGAAAAGTAAATAGTAAAGAGTAAATAGTAAAGAGTAAAGAGTGAATAGTAAAGAGGTGCACAATTCGCAATCATTATATATGTATATATCTATATAATATATTAATGTATAATATATACTATACAATTATAATAAATTTTTTGCATTTTCCATTTTTGTATTTCCACTTTTGTATTTTCATTTTTGTATTTTCCACTAAAGCCTTTTATAACAAAACTTTTTCTATTGTCATCCACAAACTTTCTCAATTCCACTAAAACATATGAACGCTTTTAAAAGCAGAACTATTTTAAAATTACCCCATTCCACCACCTACACTATAAATGTTTTGCTTTAAAATTCAACCTTTGAACTTGCCCCCGTTCTTTCTTAAAGCCCATACCCCAAAAATCTACGGGCACAAAAAAAGACTACACAAAACCGTGTAGTCATAAATTTTACATACCCATATTGGATATCATTCCATATCTATCCATTGCACTTTCGGCAACGCTACCATAAATTGCACCAACGGCATCGCCCTTAACATATCCTGGGTCCTTTCCGCCGTTTGCCAAATAGAAGTCATTGATTTCAACCTTTAGTCTAAATGTATCGCCCGCACTAGATGTACAAACAAGTGTTACAAACTTTCCATCAACACCCATATAGTTTCCGTCTTGAACCTTAACCTCATTATTTGCATCAAGCACCACGCTAACCGAGGCAACCTTGAATGTTCTTCCTGCAAGTTGGCTAACCAAATCGTCTAGAGCGTTCATTTGTACACTAGGATTTGTGCTTGGATTGGTTGGGCTTGTTGGGTCGGTTGGGTTTGTAGGCTCGCTTGGGTTGGTAGGATTAGTAGGATTTGTGGAGTCTACATATGTGCCCTCGCCATTCTCATTACCATTTTCGCCACCAAAGACATATCCGCCCTCGCCCCAATTGTCTGGAGTGGTTGGGTTTTCGGGTGTGGCACTGTCGGTGGTATAATCTGGCGTGGTGTAGTCAGGTGCCACATAGTCAGGAGTGGTGCCACTAGGAGTAGTGCTATCGCCTTTACCATTTGTATCCCATACGCCATCGCCACCGTGCACATATCCGCCAGTAGTGTTGTCATACACACCATCGCCCATTTGAGAATTGTTTTGGTTCTCGGAAGCACTAGGGGTACTAGCCTGACTAGATTGCTCCTTGCCACCTATTCCAAAATACAAGCCTTTCTTGCCGTCCTCGTTTACAATACCCGCCTCAACGCTACAAGCGGACAAGCAAACCATTGACGCAACAGCCGTGCCAGTAATAATTGCTTTTTTCATTTTGTTTTTGTTGTTCTTTACAAAGTCCTTGAAAAAGCCCTTTACTGTTCCGTTCCAAACCTCGGCACATTTTTGGAAAGTGTCATTTTTGTATTTAACGGAAAGGTCAACCCACTTTCTAATAGTGGACTTATTTTTCTTTATTGTTTTTATAAACTCATCATTTGAAAGGTCGCCCGACAAAACCTCTTGTTTTTGAGAAAGTGCTTCTACAACTTCTTCGATCAACTCTTTTATCTCTTCTTTTTTATCCATAACTCCACCTCGATTTGATGCGTGCTTTTTGCAAACATCTTTTATTATCCCTATTTTAGCACAACACTGACAAATAGTCAATAGTAGTTTTCCAAAAAAATGCCCTCACACAAGGGGTATAAACGAAAAAACATATCAAAATTACTAAAATGTAATTTTAGTCCACTATGCGTTTTGAAAAATTGCCACTCTATGCTAATATATAAAAAATGGAGAAAGTTATGGACGATTTTGATAAATACAAATATGTTTTGGGCGAAACGATAATGCTATATCAATTTATGGAAAACGACCTAAAACTAATATATGCGGGAATGCTAAGTGGCGGGTACTTTAAAAACATTGAGCACGTAAGGAGCACCTACAAGGGTTTGGGGCAAATTATAATTGCACTAGAGGAACTTGACAATAGCGACGGGAACCCATATTTTTCGCGTGATACATATATGCTACTAAACAAACTAGCAAGGCAAAGAAACTATTATTGCCATCAATGTTGTATGGACTTTTGCTATAACCCATACTTTAAGGACTCGGTGGAATTTAAGGATAGCCTAGATAGCCTACTTAGAACCAACCAAACACTAAAAGCCATCCAGTCGGAAACCGAAAAGCATAGAGAAGCAATACTTACAAAGTTTAATAGAATTTAGCATACACAACTACCAAAGCCAATTTGTTTGACTTTTTCATACTTTTCTATTACACTAAAAATACTTATCTTAAACTAGGAGCAAAAATGGAAAATATAGATTTAAAATTCAAAAGAAAACCTTTGAAGGCGGGCGAAGTGCCTAAACTTGAAGAAGTGGAAAACGACTTAGTGCCAAAGGTTATGGAGTTGCTTTCTCCAAAATTTAAAGCAAACACCGAACTATCGCACTGGTTCAAAACCTTTTTGTCAATATCGGCATACAGCGGTTGGGCAACCGAACTAGGCATAAACAAAAAAGGCAACAAACCTATGGTTGTATCGGGAAGAAGTGAGCCTATGGGCGAAATCTTCCAAGCGGTTGTAACAGACAACGGATTTTCAATTGCAACATCGCCTATCAAAAACATCGAAGAACTATATATGGACGAAAACGGACTTCTTACAATGCTCGACATCACTCCAAACAAAAAAGAGCGTGACGACGACTATGACGAAACCGTTCAATTCTCCCTTTCAAAAAGAGGCGAGTACACCATAACAATGCTAGAGGAAGTGCCTCACATTATGGAAAACTTCCCCGAAGCCAACAAGTTCCCTACCGACGGAAAAGCGGGCGATTATTTGAAAGCGTACTACAAAGAATATCTAAAGGTTTACCCCGCAAGCAAAAACCCCGTATCCACAAGAGCGTCGTATAGTTACCTAAGTAGAGCAAACGAGAGTAACCCTCAAGAAATAAAATCAAACTTTGACATAATCACTCTTGACGGGCTATTTGTAATAAAAGTAAATGGTCAAGAATATATGAGAACCAAAGACCTAGTGGACGTAAAAGAAGCAATTGTAAATCATCCAGACATTTCGGGCGACCTAAACCAAAATATGGTTGCAATGGAATATCTAGACAAGTTTATTTCTTCTTACGAAAACCGCAACAAACACACTTTTGTAATAAACGGAATGCTAAAATAAACCAAAAAGTGGCTTTTATTAAGCCACTTTTTTTAATATTCATATTCGCTTTCAAACGGATGCTCCTTTGCCCACTTGTCAATAAATTTATCAAATTCCATAGGCCTAGACAAAATTTCGTGGTCACAAGGAACCATTTGGTTATTAAGGCTTAGTTGCATATACCCCACCTTGTCGTAGCCGTTTGAAATGCCCTTTATTGCATCACCAACAAAGTCTTTTAGCCTAAGCGGGTCGTGAGTGCAAACCATCACTCTTTTGCCCTTGTGCGTAACGTTTCCAAGGTCGTCGTATCTATCCCTTTCGCCAACAATTGCCACATTGTTGTATGGGCTAGCCAACTCATCACAAATCTTGCATCCCCTTTTTACAAACTCGCTTATATCAATAACTTTCCCAAACCAAACCTCGCCGTCGGGCAAAATTCTTTTGTTTCTTTTTGCCCTATTTCGTTCTTGCAAATATAGTTTGCTATGCAAAAATGTGTCGTTTGTAAAGACCATTGCCTCATCGGTAATAAAGCCGTTTAGAAATAGTTTTTGTGGAGCAATTTTGTTGTACAAGTACTCAAACTTGCAACTTGCACCAAATTTTGCCTCGGCGTTTTTCATAAAGTTATTATATAACATTTGAGAATCATCTTTTCTAGACATAATCTCACCTCTTTTAAACTTTTAGCGTTTGTATTTTAGCACAAACGCCCATTAATTTTCAATACCCTTTTTGAATTTTTTTGTAGAGTTTAAAAAAGAACGGATATTCTCCGCTCAAATTTTTGTATTAATCGTTCTTTTCGGCGTCTTTCTTTGCTTTTTCCGCTTCGGTTTTTCGCTCGTAATAGTTCTTGTAACCAACCTTTTCGTTGTCGCCCTCGTTCCATTTTTTTCCGCCAGTGGCAACAATCCCTAGCACAAAGCCAAGAGCAATCACAATACAAATAATTGGCGCAATCCAACTCTTTGGCATTGCAATAGCCGATACAAGACTAAATAGCGTAACCACTAGTAGACCAAGCCCCAACCAAATATTCATCTTTTTGTATAGGACATTACCTTTTTTGAATACGCCCTTTAGAAGAAGCAAAACGCCCACGCCTGCCGACACTAGTGCCACGGCATAACTTAGGTTGAACCAACCAAAAGTATTTGGCACAACTAGCGACAAAAGCCAAAGCACAGGTGCACACAATATAACAAGTCCACAAAGTAATTTAAAAACAAAATTCTTGCTCATAACCCCCTCCTATCTTAAAATAACGCTATGCGAAAGTGCGGTAATCTTGTCGCCACTGCTAAGCACGATTTTGTCGCCGTGTGAATATTCCCTAACAACTCCGCCTAGTCTAATATTAAACTTGAATCCATCGTCGGTGGTAGCAAGTACCGAATATGTCCCCGGCAACATCTTGCCCTTTCCTGCCGTGTATTCTTTTCCAACTTCCAAAACAATGTCTTTGGGGTTAAAAGTAATATTAACCTCGCCACCGCTAGTTACTTTTTCGTCTTTTGTGTATCTAACGCCGTCTTTAATTTTTATTCCGCCAAACTTTAGCCCTTTAATCTTAACCGCCATAGCAATTATGGCACAAAGCATAATAACTAGCACGACCGAAAGAGCAATAATAATATATTTTTCCATAAACAATCTCCTTACATTTATTAAAGCATTACTTTCAAAAAAATGCAAATAAATCAAAATATTTTTTTAAAAATATAACTAAAATTCCACAATGTAAGTGCCGGGACCATCGGCTCGCATATCAATTTCCATATGCGTTCTAAAAACGCCCGTGACAGTGTAGACTTTTTCGTTTAACTTCTCAAACACAAGATTGTATAGCGGTTCCGCCTTGTCGGGCTTTGCCGAAGTAATAAAATCGGGTCTATTGGTGCCCTTTAGGTTTCCGTATAGCGTAAAGTTGCTAACAAGCATAATTTCGCCACCCGTTTGAAAAATATTCAAGTTCGTTTTCCCGTTTTCATCATCAAAGACACGCAAATTAAGCAGTTTTGTCGCCATTTTTTCGGCTACCGCCACGCTATCGTCCTCGTGAACACCAAGCAAAATTAGCATTCCGTCCCCAATTTCACTAAACTTTTCGCCCTCGCTATAAAGGGTCGCCCTCTTCACCTTTTGAATAACCGCTCTCATTTTCCGAAAATCAACCTCCACACTATTGAAGTGAACCCCATTTTTGCACCACAAAAATAAAGTCCACTTCACTATCATATCTATCATTATATTTTTTTAAACCCTTTAAGTCAAACAAATTGCCAAAGCCCCGAAGAATCCCTACTTTGGGTCATCCGCTTGCACCTCTTCACTATTCACTATTACCTCTTCACTTGCAGGGCTATGCCTTGCATCGTGTCATATCGAGAGAGCGTAAGCGAACCGAGTGTATCTATGTGATTGTCCTTACAGTATCCCACCTCTCGTTTTGGATTCTTCCGCTGTCGCGTTCAGAATGACATAAGCCGAGTGGACACCCCGTGTCATACCGTATTCGACCGCAAGGGAGAATCTCCGTCACCCACTAGGGCATATTATGTAGTGTACACCCGTGACGGCACAAAGACTT
>CAYVXW010000036.1:0-7735 GCA_964455585.1 uncultured Christensenella sp. | reverse complement strand
TGCTTCTAGATTGCTTTCTCTTAGCAACACCAGCGGTATCAAGTGTTCCTCTAATTACGTGATAACGAACACCTGGCAAATCTCTAACTCTTCCACCACGGATAAGAACAACACTGTGCTCTTGAAGGTTGTGTCCCTCACCTGGGATATAAACTGTTCCTTCTTCGCCGTTGGATAGTCTAACCCTACAAATCTTTCTAAGAGCGGAGTTTGGTTTCTTTGGGGATGTTGTAGTAACACTCAAACAAACGCCTCTCTTTTGAGGATTTTCGTCTAGGATAGGAGTTTTTGACTTTTCTTCAACTTGCTTTCTACCTTGCTTAACTAATTGATGAATTGTTGGCATTTTGTCCTCCTAATAATTTTTATCAAATATCAAAATCAACCCAAGATGATATTTGATGGAAACCCCACTTAGCACACAAAGTATAATAGTGTGGGGAAATTTCTAAACAAGCAAAATCACACCAAGATTGCTCACTTAAAAATTACTAAACGGCAATATTCGTTTAGTTTACTATAATACGCTAATAAGTTTACCAAATAAAATCCCCAATGTCAACGGTTTTTATATTTTTTGTTTGAACAATTTTATATATTATATATATAACGCCCTAATTTAAGGGCGGATTAGAAAATTATGCCCTACTTTTTATCATATGAGTAGAAAAACATACAAAAAGGCTTGGCAAAATAGCCAAGCCCTATAAATCAAATATTAAACTGCCTTATTTTTGTCGTCCAAAGTGGACTCAACCAAAACGCACATTTCCTTTGGATGAGTTCTAACAACCGTTTCAAAAGTGCTAGGCTCTGGAATGTCGCAACCAAAAGCAAAAGCACACTCCAAAAAGGAGTCCAAGGCTTCCCTTGCCGACTCGTGTGCCATTTCGACCGTCTCGCCACTAACAACAAGCCCTAGGTCAAACATTGCAATGATGTATGCTTGTTCTTCGTCGTCAAAAAATATAACTGCAGGATAGGTAAATTTCTTCATATCGTTTCACTTTTTCCAATTTTATTACATATTTCTTTAATTATTTTAACACAAAAAACTCTTGATGTAAAATTTTTTGTAAACTTTTTACTCAATTTTTATACTTATAATGCCGAAATTGGCATAGAATATACACTTTTTAGTGCCACTCTATTAAAATACTTGTATTTTTTGCAAGCCGATTCAAATAGAATATATACCCTATCCCTAAATATTACAATTTCTTCTGACATACCTGGAATTTTGGTATCACTAATTAGTGCATCGTCATCAAGGAACCACAATTTTACATCAAATTGACCATACTTAATGGTAGAGTGTGCGGTGTCTTCAAACACATTTTCATACAACTTTAGTGTAGAATTAGCCAAACTCCACGATGTGGAAAGCACAATTTTTCCGTCCGACGAAAATCCCATTCCTTGAACAAGGTCGGGCATAGATAATGCATACTTTGGCACATATACCGACCCACCAGACATATAAATATATTCTAGTCCCGTATCGGGGGATGTTGTAGATATCTTAAACCCATAGGTCACCGCCCTATTTGTCTCTCCCGAGCGAGTTTTTAGGTGATGCCCCTCGGCAGTCTCATAATTTTTTTCTTTGTAGAATTCCCCTACCCAAAGAATAGCAGTCTCTTCCTCGCCAATCTTTGTTTTTGTTGCATACACAAAATCGGCACCATTTTGAACCTTTATATATGATATAAAGTGTAGTGATGAACCATTTGGAGTGGAATTGAACGAAGACAAAGTAAAATAGTATACATATCCGTCGCCAACCATCCATAGCATATTTAGATACGATGCTACACCGCCTGCGTGACCGACATAGTCGCCTTCGCTATCGGACATTTTAAATGTTACATACTTAGTAGCCTTGCCTGTCTCACTATCAATATAATATGCTCTAGATGGCTCATTATTTGCCATATATCCACAAATTATATAATCTTCCGAGCCATCAATTTGCGTCATTCCTTGAGGCACAAAGCCCTCATCAAGCCCAGGGATTTCAAACTCCTCTTCGGCTTTCTCAAAAAAGTCTTTGTTCCAAGGCCACAAATAGTATACTGCCAAAAATCCCATAATAAGTGCAAGTAGCGAGCCTATTACAATAAGTGTAATCATAAGTGGTTTTTTCATATTTCATTCCTTTTGGTGCACAACAAAGTTATATTGCCTTAAAAAAATATTTATGCACCACTCTTTACCATATTAATTTAGCATACTTCTCCATAAAAACCAAACCTTTTTTGGCATCCGTACCAAAAACACTAGCATTAATAGCATAATCAAGGTTATCTTTTAAGAAATATATATAACCATTATTACTATCCAAAACTTGTTTACGCCTATTTCTAGTACAATAAGGCACAAAAAAAATATTGCAAAACTATGCAATATTTTTTTAAACCATAATCACATTTACATCATTCTATCCAAATATTTTCCGCCAATATAATCTTTGGTGGTTTCAACAAAGTTTAAGGTACTATTTTCCACCAAATTGCAATAATCATTGATTACAAATGGGTCGGGTGCAAATTTTTGGACAATTTCCTTTATTTCGTCTTTTTTGCCATATGCCGTCTCAAAATCCTTGGCGACACGGCTTAAGATATGTGGATAATTTTTGCTCAAGTATTCAATATCCTTTTCCATCCCCTCGCCTTGAGGAGTTCTAACCCCTGGGGCAAAACAATTTGAAAAGTCAAACGCCGGTGCCACCTCATATTTCCTGTCGGGATTTACAACGAAACCAATATTGACTGAGCACAAATCGCTATCGTGGACAATATACTTTTTGAAAATATATTGTCTAACAAAGTCTTCAACCACCCTTTCAATATCGTCCTTTGCAAGCATTGGGTTCATTATTGCATCGGGATTACGGAAAAACACGGCATTTGAAAGAGGATTAATCCACGAACTAATATCAAAGCCCTTTAGATAACTAGATGGGCTTGCTCCCGTAAATTCTTTAAAGTTTTGGATAGTTTCTTTGTCTTTAAGAAAATCCACAATTATGGAGCAATATGGATTGCCCTTGACTTCCGCAACATATTGAGTTTTTACCCCAAACAAGTTTGCAAGCCTACTGCAAATTAGTTCAGATGAAGTGTCCCCCAACTTTGTATTCAAACCAATTTCGTCTAGGTCGTATGAGCCGTCATAGCCCTTTACAATAACCGAAATGTGCATATTGTCCAGTTCTTCTTTGGAAATCTTTTCGTCACGAACAAGCGGATTGACACAAGTAACATAATGGCTATTTGGCATAGAAATATCATCGTACATCTTATCCAAATACGAGCACTTGCATCTAGCAAACTTCTTTTGTTCTAGCCCGTCAGGCACATCCGTATCATCAAAAGACACAAGCGGAACGCTTTTCATCGCTTTTCGGATTTTGATTTTTTTAACCAAATCTTCCGCATTTATTGTGTTTGACATAGTTCCTCCTTAATTTTTTACATCGCAAGATATTTTGCAAAAGCAAAAATTTTGAATGCGACAATAATTTTCAAAAAAGCACCCCATAAGGGTGCCTTTATCTCTCTGCTACTTGAACCAATTACTATTGTAAAACAGGCGACTCGCAAAAAGCAACTGAAGTGTCAACCTTTTCGGTCTCCATAAGCACACCCAATCCGTTTGCATCCATATATTTTTCGGTTGCACGGGCAAGAGAAGGGTTGACGGCTCTAAGTACTCCGTTTTCGTCCAAATATAGACGGTTACCCTTTAGACCTTGCATTGTCTCAACAGAAAAATTGGAATCAACAAAGTTTGGATTAGAAGTAAGCGCTTTTTTACTAGCAATTAAATTTTCATTATAACTTAGGTCCATAACATTTTCTCCTTGAAAAAATTATTTCCCCTCAAAAAGCAGATTTTGCTTTATCCCAAATATTTAGGTTAGCCACACAAAGTAATTCCACCTACTTACCAACTACGCCTAAATTATTTAACACTCATATTATACTACAAAAAAGTTGCAATGTAAATACCTAAAATCAAAATTTTTTAAAATTTTTTTGGATATTTTGTTCGTATTCTTGTAGTTTTTTAAAAAAGTTCCCAACAAAGCCAAATTTTGACTATTGGGAACTAATTTATTAGATTATATCTTCTAGGTTATCGTCAAATAGTTTGCTTGTTTCGTCATCCATTTGAGCGAACTCTTTGACTTCTTCCTTGGTATCTCTATATTGCAAATCTCTAATTGCTCTAAATCCGGTACCTGCAGGAATTTGTTTACCAATCATCAAGTTCTCTTTCAAACTAATTAGGTTGTCTACCTTGCCCTTTACGGAAGCGTCAGTAAGCACTCTACTAGTCTCTTGGAAGGATGCGGCAGCAAGGAACGATGGGTTGCTTAGCGATGCTTTTGTGATACCTTGAACCAATCTCTTGGCAGTAGCAGGAACACCACCCTCGCTAACAATTTTGTCGTTCTCGGCTTCAAATGTGAAATGGTCAACAATGTCACCAACTAGCATACTAGTGTCTCCACTATCCTCAACCTTAACATTCTTAAGCATTTGTCTAATAATAATTTCTACGTGTTTGGTATTAAGTTCAACACCTTGAGAAGAGTATGTTGCCAAAACTTCGTTTAAAAGGTAGTTTTGAACTTCGTTTACGCCTCTAGTTCTCAAGAAATCGTTTGGATAAATTGAACCTTCGGTAAGAACTGTACCTGCCTCAACCATATCGCCGTTTTTTACCTTTAGACCTACGCCGTAAGGAACGATATATTTTCCGTCACCATCTGGGTTTTTAACAACAACTTCGTAATATTTACCACCGTCTTTGTTTTGGGATGCCATTTCTTTAAGGATTACTTTACCCGCAACCTCACTGACTGTAGCAACACCCTTTGGTTTTCTTGCTTCAAATATTTCGGCAACTCTAGGAAGACCTTGTGTAATATCCGCTGCGTTCGCAACACCACCTGTGTGGAACGTTCTCATTGTCAACTGAGTACCTGGCTCACCAATTGATTGAGCGGCAATAATACCTACAGGCTCACCAAGTGGAACAATCTTGTTGTTGGACATATTCTTTCCATAACACTTAGCACAAATGCCGTGTTTTGCTCTACAAGTAAGAGCAGTTCTGATGTTAACCGCCTCAACCCCTGCATCAACAATTGCTTTTGCCATATCAGGAGTAACCATTGTGTCGGCTTTAACAATAACTTCTTTTGTTTTTGGGTCAACAACATCGGATGCGGTAAATCTACCAACAATTCTTTGTTGCAACGAGCATACTGGAGTGCCGTCTTTTGTAATGGCAGTAACAGTCATACCTCTAACCTTTTCTCCATTCTCGTGGAAACAGTCTTCACTTGCAATGATAACTTCTTGGGCAACTGCCTCAAGACGCCTAGTTAGATAACCAGAGTCGGCAGTCTTAAGAACCTTATCGGCAAGACCTTTTCTACCACCACGGGAAGAAATGAAGTACTCAAGTGGAGTAAGACCCAAACGGAAGTTTGATTTAACTGGGATATCAACCTTTCTACCCGAAGTATTAGCCATAATACCTCTCATACCACAAAGTTGCAATACCTGTCCTGCGTTACCACGGGCTCCAGACTCAGCCATCATTCTAACTGGGTTTAGAACATCCATTTTCTTAATAACAAGACCTTCTAGTTTCTTTGTAACATCTTTCCAAAGTTTGATATTTTTGTCTAGTTTTTCGTTTTCAGTTATAAAGCCTCTCTTATAGAACTTTTCATTCTCGGCGATTTGGTCTTCAACCTCTTTTACCATTGTTGCTTTCTCGGCAGGAATTTGCATATCAAAGACGTTAATTGTGATAGCACCAATTGTGGAATATTTGTAACCAATTTCCTTGATGTGGTCTAGCATCTTAACAGTCTCAGTGGTTCCCAAAGCATTGAAACATTGTCTAATAATTAGGTCAAGTTTCTTCTTTGTTACCAAGAAATCAATTTCAAATTTACCCGCATTTTCTGGGTTTGTTCTATCAATAAAGCCAATATTTTGAGGGATGTTTTTGTTGAAAATAATTTTACCAACGGTCGTCTCAATCCTCTTATATTGTTTTTTGCCATCAATTTCAACTTCGCGTCTTAGCGAAATAGGTGCTTGAAGTTCAACAACTTTGGTTTGATAAGCCATCATTGCTTCGTCTTCGCTCAAGAAGCATTTTCCTGCGCCCTTTGCACCCTCTTTTACGATTGTTAGATAGTAAGAACCCAAGACCATATCCTGTGTAGGAGTAACGATTGGGCAACTATCGGCAGGTTTAAGCACGTTGTTGCTAGCAAGCATAAGGATTCTTGCCTCTGCCACTGCCTCAGGGCTTAGTGGAACGTGAACAGACATTTGGTCACCGTCGAAGTCGGCGTTAAATCCACCACAAACAAGTGGGTGAAGTCTAATTGCTCTACCCTCAATTAGTACAGGCTCAAACGCTTGGATACTTAGTCTATGAAGAGACGGAGCACGGTTTAGTAGAACTGGGTGGTCCTTGATAACCTCTTCAAGCAAGTCCCAAACAACAGGATTTTGTCTTTCGATTACTTTCTTTGCGGTTTTGAAGTTTAGTGACAAGTTCTTTTCAACCAATTTTCTCATAATGAATGGTTTGAATAGTTCTAGAGCCATTTCCTTTGGCAAACCACATTGATACATCTTAAGTTCTGGTCCAACGACAATAACCGAACGACCAGAGTAGTCTACTCTTTTTCCAAGTAGGTTTTGTCTAAATCTACCTGGCTTACCCTTTAGGCTTGCAGTCAAAGATTTTAGTTCTCTTTGCTTTGGACCTTGAACGGCTTTGCCCTTTTTGCCGTTTTCGATTAAAGCGTCAACGGCTTCTTGAAGCATTCTTTTTTCGTTTCTAACGATAACTTCAGGGGCACCGATAGAAATAAATTTCTTAAGTCTATTGTTTCTATTTATAATTCTTCTATAAAGGTCGTTTATATCAGAAGTAGCAAATCTGCCACCATCCAATTGAATCATAGGACGGATATCTGGTGGGATTACAGGAATTACATCTAGCACCATCCACTCAGGTCTATTTCCGCTTCTTCTAAACGATTCTACCACTTCAAGTCTTTTTGATTTAATTTTCTTTTGACCTTTTGTGGCTTTTGCAATTTGGGCTTTTAGTTCCTCGGACTCTTTGTCTAGGTCAATTTCGCTAAGCAATTCTTTGATTGCCTCGCCACCCATACCTGCTCTAAAGGAACCGTAGCCATATTTTTCGATAGCCTCTCTGTATTCGGCATCGGAAATAACTTGCATCTTGCTAAATCCAGTGTTACCTGGATCAAGCACGATGTAGTTTACATAATATATAACTTTGTCTAATTGTCTACTATTTAGGTTAAGTAAAACACCAATTCTAGATGGAATACTTTGCAAGAACCAAATGTGTGCAACGGGAGTGGCAAGTTCGATATGTCCCATTCTCTCTCTTCTAACACTACTTTTGGTAACCTCTACTCCACACTTATCACAAATAACGCCTTTGTGTCTAATTCTTTTGTATTTTCCACAGTGGCATTCCCAATTCTTCTTTGGTCCAAAAATTCTTTCGCAAAGAAGACCTGATGTTTCGGGTTTGTGTGTTCTATAGTTGATAGTTTCGGACTTTGTTACCTCGCCGTGACTCCACTCTTTTATTTTCTCTGGAGATGCAATACCTATTTTAACTGATGCTAGGTTATTTAATTCAAACATTA
>CAYVXW010000035.1:0-7847 GCA_964455585.1 uncultured Christensenella sp. | reverse complement strand
AAAAATACGATAGTAAAACTTAATTTGCTATCGTATTTTTGGTATTTTGCAAAAATATATTGTATTTGCAAAGACCTATTATAACGTAATGCTCGCAGATAAAACTAAATGCGTATAGCGATTACATAGTTATCTTTTGCAAATAATTTTTTGTTATGCAAGTTTTTCTTTATTATTTTTTATAACTTGCATAATTTCTTTTGAAATTTTATCCGCCGTCAAACCAAACTTTTTGTAAATTTCGCCATAAGGTGCACTTTCGCCAAATGTATCCACACCAAAGCACTTGCCAAATTTTCCCGTAAACTCATACCAACCGTTTGTTGCTCCAGCCTCAATTGAGAACACCGACTTTAGGTTTTCGGGGATAACCAAATTTTGATACTTAATAGGTTGTGCTCTAAATAGTTCCACACAAGGCATACTAACCACACGAACACCAAAGCCGTTTTTGGCTAGTTCCGCTTGAACTTCAAGTGCAAGTGCAATCTCACTTCCCGTTGCAACAATTACGCCGTTTAGCGTGCCATTTTCGGGCGAAATTATGTATCCACCCTTCAACGCATCATCCATACTAGAATTTATATTTTTCAAAGTCTGTCTAGAAAGCACAATGCTAGTTGGGCTTTTTCTTTGCAAAGCAACCTTGTATGCCACTTTGGTTTCGGTCAAGTTGGCTGGTCTAAACACATAGGTGTTTGGAATATTTCTAAGCCCCCATAGTTGTTCGCAAGGTTCGTGGGTTGCCCCATCTTCGCCAACCGCAATGCTATCGTGGGTAAACACCGACACAACCCTTTGCCCCATTAGTGCCGAAAGCCTAAGGGCGGGTTTTAGATAATCGCTAAAGACCATAAAGCAACTCTCCACTGGCATAAGCCCGCCATACAAAGCAAGCCCATTGCTTATGCAAGCCATAGCAAACTCCCTAATGCCATACTTTATGTTTCTTCCGCCAAAATCCTCGTTTACATAACCGCTTGATTTTATCCCCGTTTTTGTGCTACTAACAACGTCCGCCGAGCCCGACACAATATTGCCATAGGCTTCCGCCAAAGCATTGAGCACTAGTCCGCCCATTTCTCTACCCGACATATCTTTGTCGGTGGTTACACTCTCCAAGACTTCGTCAATTTTGGATGTGTCCATTTTTAGATAAGCGTTTAGTGCCTTGTAGTCACCGGGGTACGCCCTGCTATACACCTTTAGCCTTTCTTTGAATTTCTTCTTTACATTCTCAAATCTTTTGCTCAAGAACTTAAAGTCTCTTGCAACATTTTTGTCCATATCAAATGGAGCGGATGTCACGCCCAAAGTTTCCCTTAGTTTCCTTACATTCTCCTCACCCAAAACTGAGCCGTGGGCTTTGTTGCTATCTTGCAATGCCGAGCCAAAGCCAATGTGGGTGTTTATTTTTATAAAACTAGGCTTATCCTTGCTTTGTTTTGCAAGAGCGATTGCACCAACAATTTGGTTTACATCATTTCCGTCTTCCACCTCAATTGTGTTGAAATTAAGGCTTTTGAAATACCCCAAAATGTTTTGTTCCATAACCGACTTTGTTCCGCCATCTAGCGTTATGCCGTTGCAATCGTATAGCACAATTAGTTTATTTAGTTTTAGCGTTCCCGCAAGTGCTAGTGCCTCATAACTAACCCCTTCCATTAGGCACCCCTCGCCAACTAGAGTGTAGGTGTAGTTGTCAAAAAGGGTTATGTCGGCTTTGTTGAACCTCTTTGCCATAATCCTTTCTGCCAAAGCCATTCCCACTGCCATAGACACGCCTTGACCAAGGGGACCCGTGGTTGCATCCACCCCTGGAATACTAACCTCAGGATGCCCTGGGGTCATACTGCCTAGTTTTCTAAACTTTTTTAGGTCATCCATACTAATTTTGTAGCCAAATGCGTGGAGAGTAGCATACAAAATGCTACTGCCGTGACCTGCCGACATAACAAATCTATCCCTAAAAATATTTTTGTCGTCATCGGGTACAACATTCAAAATTTTTGAATAAAGAGCATAGAGTATTGGTGCACTGCCAAGAGCAATTCCGGGGTGTCCGCTTTTTGCGTTTTCTATCATATCCACCGCAAGCACTCTAAGTTCGTTTATGTTTTTAGTCTCCAAATCCATATTTAATTCCTTTTAAGCATAATATTCTAGTATTTTTTCGTTTATTTTATTAAGAATTTGTGGTACTTCCTCTTCGTCGCAATCGACCACAATGTCCGCAAGCCTGCCACAAATAAAGTCCCTATCCTCATACAAGTCCATAGCAATTATTTTTTGATTAAGTGATTGCCCTTCCCTTTCAACCTCTTTTTTAAATCGCTCCCTAGTAATTCTTAGATACACTAGCACAGAGCCATTTTTTACATAATTCAAAGCCGTTTCGTTATTAAGATTTGCATAATTGATATTAATAATTGTGTCGTCAAACGAGCACGCGCGTTTAATAACCGAAAGTTCCTCTTTTACAAGATATTCTTTACCACAAACATCCTCAATTCGGTTTCTATCTTCCAATTCATACTCAAGCAAATCGTCCACATTTGCATAAAACATTCCCAAACTAGACGCCAGTTCTTTACAAACTTCGTCCGTAAACAACTTGGCAAGGCCTACTATGCACAAATTCGTTTTAGCCATATACCCCTCCTTAATTTAGAAATGTCTATTCCGATTTTTCATTATTAGTATACTAGATAGCACACAATTTTTCAAACGATTTGAGTTGTCCGCACCACTCTTTAGAAAAATAATATACCCCTCTATAAATTTTTATTTAGTTTTCATTTTTTTAAGTTTTTCTTGTTTTTTATTTTGCCTTATGTACTTCCATTCTTTGTAATATATCATAAGATACGGTCTTGTCATCCAAAACACCAAGAACGTACTCAACAAAATTGTATACACAAAGTACGAACTAAACGAATATTTGTCAATGTTGTCTATCTTTTCTATCGCCATATCGCTTGACATATGCACAATTACATTTCCGTCATTATCCGTGCGGTAAATATTATCAAATAAGTCCGTGCCATTTAATGTGTCATATTCTATTACCCTTTCTAGCATCCCACTCGATGGATGACCATAACTATTATCACCCACCGACACCACCGCAACATCGGGACTTGTAACCCTTAAAAACTCGCTACTAGTACTGGTATTGCTTCCGTGGTGGGCAACCTTTAGTATATCCACATCCAAGTCTTCTTCGTCATATGTATTTATTATTAGTCTTTCGATATCGCTAGTAATATCTCCCGTAAACATTGCACGCTTGCCACCACTTTCCAAGGTTATAACCGCCGACAACACATTTGTTCCGTCATCGGTGTCGGGATACAAACTATCCACATTTGGATATAGCCATCTAACCACATCATCGCCTACTTGAAGCACATTGTCGTCGTCATTGAATAGTACTGGAATATCCCTTTCTTTAAGTGTTTTTAATAAGTTTGCATAGGACTGTTTTGTGGTGTAGTTATATGGGTTTTCGTCCCTCAAATAAACGGGCGGTCTATAGAATACGCCAATATCATAGTGGCTAGCAATATACTCCATATTGCCCGAGTGGTCGGAGTCGGGATGGGTAAGCACCAAATAATCAATCGTATCATCATCAAGCACAATGTTGTCAAGATATCTAGTAAGTTTGCTTTTGTAAAGTTCGGTGCCCGAGTCTATAAGCATAGTTTTGCCATTTGAAAACTTAATTGCAATTGCATCCCCTTGCCCCACCGAAATAAAGTGAATTTGTGTAAAATTGCTATCCGTTATATCCGGCTTTAGATATAGCAACTTTGAAAAAGTGTTGCTCCAAATATTTGTCAAAAGCACAAGCACAATTGAAAATAGAAAAAGTAAATTCCTAACGGGCTTTTGTGCCATAAGTTTAATCATTTTTTCTTTCTCCAAAACTGCCAAACTTTCTTTACTTTTTTGCGTTTGAATAGTTCTTTAATTTCAGGCATCATAGCCATAGTGGCGTCATAGCCCTCCATTATCATTTCTTCCATTCCCGCAACCTTTTTTGCACTAAATCTTTTTAGGTCGGGTTTTATCATAATATCGGCATTAAGATAGCCCTTTATGGCGTTGCTTTTCATCATTATACCCACACTAGTAATAAGCAAATCAATATACTTTTTGCTATCCGTGCCGTTGCCACGAGTGGAGTTTATGTCAATAGCCACAACGGCATCGCAACCAAGCCTTCTTAGCACATCGGCAGGAATGGTGTTTTGAAGCCCGCCGTCGAAAAGCAATTTGTCCTCAAATTCAACGGGGCTAAAAACGGTTGGAACGGCACAACTGCCCGCACACGCTTTGCTAAGCCTGCCACTAGTTATATCCACCTCATTTCCGCTAACCATATCCACTGCCACCGCACAAAATGGCGTCTTTAAATCTTCTATATTTATGTCCCCTAGATTATCTATAAGTAACTTTTCTAGTGCTTCGGTGGAACTAGGCATAAGAGGGATTTTGTTGGTTCTAATGTCTTTTTCTCGAAGGTTGGAAGCGATAGCCTCAATTTCGTCGCTAGTCATTCCGTTTGCATAAACGGCACCCATAATTGAGCCAACTGATGTGCCGGCAATATAATCAAACTTTATCCCCGCCTCTTCAAACGCTCTAATTACGCCAATGTACGAAAAACCCCTTGCACCGCCTCCGCCAAGTGCAAGACCGATTTTATGAAATTTTTTTAGTTTTGGTGCAACAGTAATTTCCATACTCCCCTCGCAATTCTTTTTTATTATTATACTTTAATTTTTCCGCTCACAAAAGCAAATTAAAGGGGGTAAACAAATATATTTTAGGAAAATAAGTTGTGATTGCGTGCATTTTCGGTGTATAATGTGATATATAGGGTTGAATATAGGAATATTACAAATAACTATCAAAATCAACACCAAATATATAGCGAGGACAAAATGTTTGTAATTACAAAAAATTGGTACGAAAAACTAAAACCCGAGTTTGAGGGCGAAAACTACAAAAAACTAGAAAATTTTTTAAGTAGCGAATATAAATCAAAAACCATCTATCCCGCTCCGGAAAAAGTTTTTAATGCACTAAACCTTGTCAAATTTGACGATGTAAAAGTTGTTATAATTGGTCAAGACCCCTATCACAATCCAAACCAAGCCCACGGACTATCCTTTTCGGTTGAGAAAGATGTTGCTATTCCACCCTCTCTTCAAAACATATACAAGGAACTGTCTAGCGACCTAGACTGTTACATCCCAAACAATGGAAACCTAACCAAGTGGGCAAAACAAGGAGTGCTACTTTTGAACTCGGTTTTGACCGTTGAAGAAAATAAACCAAATAGTCACAAAGGCAAAGGTTGGGAAAAAATTACAAGCAAAGTTATATCCCTTCTAAACGAACGCCCCGACCCCGTTATATTTATGCTTTGGGGCGGAAACGCAAAAGCACTTGGCAAAAATATTGACACCACCAAGCACTATGTTCTATCCGCCGTCCACCCTAGTCCCCTTAGTGCAAACCAAGGCGGATGGTTTGGATGCAAACACTTTAGCAAATGCAACGAAATTTTAAAGAGTTTGGGGAAAGAACCCATTGATTGGCAAATAGAAAACATTTAACTTTTTTTAAATTGCATATTTACATAATCAAAAAAATGATATATAATGTATATATAATTATAAGTGCAATTGATGTGACTTTGGCGTAAACAAATTAGTTAGTTTTATGGCTTAATTAAGCCAAATTGCAATACTTTGCATAATACATATAAGGTGGGACAAAATATGAATTTGTTATTAGGTGCATTTGTGGATATTGTATTACCCCTAATTATTTTGGTGGTAGTTATAGTATTTGCAATATTTTTAAATAAGTTTTTAAAAAAGAAATATTATAGGTCGGGCACGCCATCTACAAAGGTGGCATCAAAGCCCCAAGTAAAGGCAAAGGGAAGATATGTGACCGAACAAGAAATGAAGTTCTTGGATGCCTTGCACAAAGCATTGCCACGTGACTGCATATCCTTTCCAAATGTTGGAGTTGCAAAACTTGTTGAGCCAAAGGGCGCCCTTAGCGACTACAACCTAGTTATGAGCAAATTTGTGGACATTTGTGTTTTCTTGCGAAAAGATATGACCCCTATTTTAGTTATTGACCTTTATGAATCAAGCCCCGCCTCCCAACAACTAAAAAAATTTGACGATAGCGTCAATGCAATTTTGAAGGAAGTAAAAATCCCCGTTCTTCACAAAGAAATAGAAAGCAAGTACGACATAGAAAGGCTTAGGATTGAGGTTCTAAGTGCTATGAACGGAACGGCAGTTGCCTACCTAAAAGACAAAACCATTTCGGCTCAAGGCACAAATGTTGGCGAAAAGAAATAAGAAAAAAGACTAGACAAAATTATATTACTAATTTTAGCGTCTAGTCTTTTTTTATAAAATTTAGTACTATGCAAATGTTCGGTTTTTGCCTATAAGTAGCCGTTTTGACGCAGTTTATCAAATTCAATTTAATTATAAATTGAACCCGCATTTCTCGCCACAAAAATGTACTCGCTTCAATTATTTCACTACCTCAAGGCTATTTATATATTTAATTGCCTCCGTTCCACCAATTGCACCATCCGAGCAAGCAGTTACAATTTGTCTAAGGGATTTAAACCTAATGTCCCCTACGGCAAAAACGCCCGTCACATTCGTTTGCATTAGTTTATCGGTTACAATTTTCCCGTTATTCAAGTCCAACTTTCCATCAAAAAGTGTCATATCCGACTCCTTTCCAAGCGACACAAACACTGCCGAAGCATTTAGAATATAATCCTTGCCATAGCGTTCAAACTTTATTCCCCTAACAAAGTCACTGCCAAGAATTTCTTTTATCTTAACCCCGTGATAGATTTCAACTTCCCTATTTACATAACTTTCCGACAAATCCAAAACGTAAACTTTGTTAGCAAGTCCCCTTAAGTATTCAATGTCGTTATGCCCCACAAACCCGTTTGTCACCACTATAACGTCTTTACCCTTATAGAGCCTTCCATCACAAGTGGCACAATAACTGACACCCTTGTTTTTTAGGTCATTTTCCGACTTTAATCCGATTTTGCGATAAGTTACTCCACTTGCAATAATCAACGCCTTGTACACGCATTTTTGACCGTCAGATAAAGTTATGGTATTCAAGTCAAAGTCTATTGACATAGGTTCGACGAATTGGATGTCCACCCCCAAAGCCATCACTTGCCCCACAAGCGTATTTACAAGTTCCTCGCCTGTGCCCGTAAATGCGGGATAGTTTTCAATTTTGCCAAGCGTGGCGGTTATTCCGCCCAAAGCCAAGTTCTCTATAATCAAGACCTTTTTGCCCCCTCTGGCACTATATAGCCCCGCCGTTAGCCCTGCAACTCCACCACCAATTATTACTACATCATATTGCATTTTTGTTTTCCTTTCGTCGTTTTTTTGTACCATCGACATTTTCGTTTTATTATAAAATGATTATCAATAATACCCATATAATTACCCTTATTTTATCAAATCTGTCATAAAAAGTAAAAAAGTTGACTATAAAAAGTCAACTTTTTAATTATTAAACTAGTTCAATAATTGCCATTTCAGCATTATCGCCGTTTCTAGTACCCAATTTAACGATTCTAGTATATCCACCGCCAACGCCTAGAGTTTCTTTTCTCTTTGCATATTTAGGAGCGTAGATATTGAAAATCTTCTCGATAAGTGGATGTTTGATATCCTCAGTTCTCTTTACGAAATCGGCTTTGGACTCTTTCTCTGCTCTAACTTCTTGAATATCATAAAGTTTGCTCATAAGGTCAC
>CAYVXW010000034.1:0-8206 GCA_964455585.1 uncultured Christensenella sp. | reverse complement strand
AAAAAAAGAACACGGCAAAGTCGTGTAAATATGGTGGTGGAGATGGCGAGAATCGAACTCGCGTCCACTTACCCCGCCCAAACCTTTCTACATAATTAGTCACTTTTTTGATGAGTTTGTCATATCCCCAGTGACAAAAATTTTGACAAACTAGGCAATGGATAGTTACATAGTTTTTCTTGCCCAATGTTACTATGCTCCGCTACTAGGTTTGATGCCCAAGTTCGGTCAGTAGCGAAACCGAGTTAGACACGCTTAGTGCAAGTTATGCAGCGTAAGCAAGTTCAGATTTGTTATCTGCATTTAAATTTAAGTTTGGTCTATAACGCGACCGACCGTTATGCTTGAGTTTGCGCTAGATGTAAATGTCGAAACCAGTACATCCCCATAAATTGGCAATTTATCTATAATTTTTTAGTTGCCTTTGAGTGTCTCTTTCAATGTCTTTTTGGGTTAGAGACTCTTTTTTGTCATAAGTGTGCTTGCCTTTTGCGATAGCGATTTCAAGTTTGATAAGGCTATCTTTAAAATATATTTTAAGCGGAATGCAAGTAAAGCCTTTTTCCTTTATTTTGCTATAAATTTTGTTTATTTCACGCTTGTTTAAAAGTAACTTTCGGCTTCTACGCTCGTCCACTGTGTCAATAGTGGATTTTTCAAACTTGGCTATAAACATATTTTTAATAAACGCTTCGCCATTAGTGAAGGTTATAAATGAGTCGGCTAGGTTTGTGTGACCCGCTCTAATTGATTTTACCTCGCTTCCAACCAAAACGATTCCCGCTTCAAAAGTGGAAATAATAAAGTATTCAAAGTTGGCTTTTCGGTTGGTTGCAATAGTCTTCATACTCTATATAGCACTCCTTTGTGACTGGAAGTATTTTAACACAAAATAACATAATTTTCAATACAAATTCCTTAAATTTATGGCTTATACTCAAAAAAACTAAAAAAATTTTGCAAAAAAATAATTTTTTTTCATTTTAGTATTGAAATTTTTCTCAAAATAGATTAGAATACAATTGTCGAATGTCGCCATTTTGGTCAAAATGTTCAAAATACATAGAAAAAGTCTTTAAATTTTTGACAAAATGGTGTATACTTTTAGTAAAATAAAAACTATGCGGTCTTGGGGCGTGCGGTGGAAGGCTAAAACTGGGACGGCAAAAGAAAAAGGACGGAAAAATTATGGGAACTTTTGTAGACATTATACTTAACATTTTGGCAATTTTGGCAATTATCGTGCTTGGCTCGTTTATTGTCGTTTTTGTGTCCGAACTAATTTTGAAAATTATTGGCGGGGGCAAGAAGTCGGAAGAAAAGCCTCAAGCAAACGAGACTGTAAAGAGTGACGATATCGTTGTTTATTCAAACAAAGAAAATCCAAACAACGCTCTTTTTGACGAACCTAGCCAAAAGGAATTGGTTGACGGTGACGAAATTCAAGAAATTGACTATGAAAAGGCTATTCAAGAGCAAGAAATGCTAGAGAAGAGAAACACCACAAACAGGCAAGTGGCTTCTTCAAAAGCACCTCAAGCACCAAAGAAGGTGGAGGCTACTCCGGATGTAGAGGAGTCGTTCTGGGATACCGACGATGACGACGAATTTACCGAAATTTTGGATTCAGTTATTGAAGAGGCAAAAAAGACTGACGGTGATGTTAAGTCGAAAAAGAAAGACGCCGAGGAAGAAAAAACTGACGCAAAAAGCGGTGTTCTTGATGAGGAAACCAAGAAAGAACTTGAGGAACTTAGAATACTTAAAGAACAACAACAAAAAGAACTTGATGAGTTTAAACAACTAAAAGAAGACTTTGCAAGAGAAAAAGAAGAGCAACTAGCACTTTACAAGGAAAATCTAGACAAAACCAAACAAGAAGAAATTGAAAGACTAAGAAAAGAGGCTATTGCCGAGCAAGAAAAATTGGAAGCAATGAGGCTTGAACTTGAAAAAGAACAAGAGCGTCTTGCAAAAGAGAAAGAAGAGCAAAGTGCCGAGAACCAAGAAACGGTTGTAAAAGAAGAAACCGTTACCGAAACTGTTGTTACTCCAGAGCCAATCATTAAAGAAACAATCATTAGAGACGAGGAAGAACTAAACAGGCTTAAATACAAAAACCTTGTTAGAATGAACAATAGACTAACAAGAATTATTAGAAACACCGAAAAACTTTCGTCTCAAAAAGCAAAAGAACTAGAAAAAGCAAAAGCCCAAAAGGAAAAGATGCTAGAGAAAGAAAGGCTTGAGCGTATCAAAGAACAAGAAAGAAGAATTGAGGCGGAAGCACAAGAAAGACTTGCTAGAGAAAGAGAAAACATCTTAAGAGAGCAAGAACTTGCAAGAGCGGAAGAACAAAAGAGAATTGAAGAAGAAAGACTTGCAAAAAAACAAGCCGAAATGGAAAAGAGAAACGAAATTACTAGAAAACTTAATGAGGCTAGCAAGAAAGCAGGCAAGTATAAGTTGGATAGCAAGATTGTTAAAATAAACAAAGTTAGCGAGAGCGTAAACGCATCCGAGCCAGTGGAAGAAAGGGTGGTGGAAGAACACATTTCGACCACAACATCAACCAGCATTATTGGTGGCGAAAAAGCGCCTATGAAAGCAACTACAAAACCTACTTTTGAAAAAGAGTATTACGAGCATAAACTTATTGAACTTGAAGAAGAACTAAGGGATGCCGAAAAGGACCTTAGAACCAACAAAACCGAATATATTCCACTAACTAGAATACATAAGGCATATGCTAGAGATGGCGAAAAACTAAGAAAGAAAGAAATGCAAGTTGCAAAGCAAAAAGTGGCTTTGTATGGCGTAAAATCTAGCAAAGTTGACCCTGAGAAAAAGGCTAAACTAGATGAAAATCTTCAAGCACTAGCCGAACTAAAGGATAGTGTGGCACATTGCGAAGAGGTTATTAGAAAAAATAAAGATAGATACCCAGTACTAGAGAAAAATTATAACCTACTAAACAAGCAAATCTTGAGAATAAATGACGATATAAAGGTTTGCAACAAAGCAATTGAATATTACAATAAGAGAAAGTAAAATAGATTTAACAACCTTGTCAGGTAGAGGCAAGGTTGTTTTTTGTGTGGACTGTAGTAGTGAGATACTTCGGGGCTAAAGCCCACTCGGTATGACATAGGTGGCAATAGAATTGCCACAAGTAATAGTGAAGAGTGAATAGGTGTACAAGAGGATGATTTGAATAGATTTACTCCGCTCGTGCTGTCGCACTCGGTCGAAATGACACGGGTGGGATAAATACTCGGTTTATGTCATTCTGAACGCGTAAGCGGAAGAATCTAGAATGTACAAGAGGATGACTTAATAGATACACTCCGCTCGGTCGCACGCTCCCTCGGTCGGTATGACAAGTCCAGCCGTAGCAGTGAGATTCTTCGGTCGGCAATGCCTCACTCAGAATGACATAAAGGGGGAGTGGTAATACTTTAGCCTATGTCATTCTGAAGCGAATGCGAAGAATCTAGAACGTTCAACAAGTTAGACATAAGGTTTGTTATCCATTGTGTTCTTTCATTTGCCTTTTTTCTCGGTAATTGCTACAATAATAAAAAAGAGGGGTGTTTTATGAAAAAAGTAATGAAAATTACCGCCATTACGCTTGCGTCCTTAATTGGGCTAATGGTGCTAATTGTGGCGGGATATGTTATTTATGTTTGCCTTCAATATTATAGAATTGAGGACAATTTGGACTTGGATATCTCCAACAATCAAGTGAGTGTGGTGAGCACTAACACAGACTACACAATTACCACATACAACATCGGTTTTGGGGCGTATAATCACGATTTTTCGTTCTTTATGGACAGTGGAAAGATGCTTGACGGAACGGAAGTTACGGGCAAAAATAGCAAGGCAAAATCTAAGCAAGTGGTGCTAGACAACACAAATGGTGTAGTGGATATTGCAAAGACTTTAAACTCGGATTTTTATCTATTCCAAGAGGTTGACACAAAGGGCGATAGAAGCCACGATGTAAACCAATTGGATATGCTAAAGGGTGTTGGGGATGCTTATGGATATACCTATGCCGTAAATTTTCACTCGGCGTACTTGTTCTATCCGTTCAATGACCCGCACGGAGCAAATACCGCGGGGCTTGCAACCTTTAGTAAGTACAAAATGACCAAATCTACTAGAATTTCATACCCAGTGGACGAAAGTTTCCCAAACAAATTTTTTGACTTAGATAGGTGCTTTTCGATAAATCGAATTGCCACAAATGACGACAAGGAATTGGTTATCATAAACTCCCATATGTCGGCGTACGACGAGGGCGGAAAGATAAGACAATTGCAATTGGCTTTGCTTAATAAAATCTTAACCGAAGAGTATGAAAAAGGCAACTATGTTATTGCGGGCGGGGACTTTAACCACGATATTGCGGATAGCATAAACACTTTTGAAACCAAGCAATACGTGCCAGAATGGGTTTACCAATTGAAAAATGAGGACTTGCCAGAACACTTTAGTTTTGCATCCGCTACCGACGACGCAACCTGTAGGTCGACCGATATCCCTTACGAAAAAGGCGTAAACTATAGCGCCGTGCTAGACGGATATATCATTAGCGACAATGTATCAATTACTAATATCACAAACCTAGTAAATGGCGATAGTGTTGACTTCAAATATTCCGACCACAACCCCGCAACACTTACTTTTAGGCTAGTGTAGACGGCTTGTAAAGTTAAAAAATAGCCCCAAAAAATCGCAAACCAAATCACTTTCAAACAACAAAAAAACCACGGAATAATCTAATTTTTCGTGGTTTTTTTACTTTATGAACAATTCATTAAAAATCCAGGTTTGTAATGGTGAAAATTTCACTATCAAAAAAATCAGATAGGGTTATATTTAGTGCGTCACAGACCTTGACTATAGTCGAAAATTTTATGTCACTATTTACTTCGTTAAAAATGTATCTAAGTGCCGAGTGGGTTAGCCCACTTTCTTTTTCTAATTTGTATTTAGATATTCCCTTTTCTGCGAGCAATTGAGATATTCTCATTGCAAATGCTTTGTTTAAATTCATATAATACCTCAAGTTTGTTTAATATGATAGCCTCTTTGGCTTTAAAAATAAAAAAACTGTGCAACTACCTTTGATGGTGTGGGGACGGTAATCGTATAGGAGTCGGCTCCTTCAAAGCTTCCTTATGGCACATAGTCCTAACTACTTAATGCTGCTTCGTTCCCGACCTGACATGGTTCGTAGCGGACTATTGCATAAGACCTTGATATCATCACTTCCTGACTATAGTCATACTGCCTCACAGTGACACCTAGGGTAGTAGTTCCGCTCCGCATATAGTTGGTTTCGGATATAGGGCACAACTAACTCCCCGCCTAGCACAGTATTAGTATTATATACCAAATTTTTAAAAATTGCAATCATTATAATCAATTTAGTTTGGCGATTTTTGTTTGTTGTGCTAAACTTGAAATGGAAACGGAAGAGTTTGGCTTGGATTCTATGAGATTCTTCGGGGCTAAAGCCCACTCAGAATGACAATAAGGGATAATCACTCGGCTTGTGTCATTCTGAACGCGATAGCGGAAGAATCTAGAATGTGCAAAAAGTTAAACCACATAGATACACTCGGTTCGCTAACGCTCTCTCGGTATGACACGGGTGGCAACATAGTCGCCACAGGTAATAGGTAATAGTGAATAGTGAAGAGGTACAAGTGGATGACCTAATAGATATACTCCGTTCCCTCATTGTTTGCTTTATGGAATAGCAAACTACCAAGTCTTTGTGCCGTCACAAGTGTACACTACATAATATACCCTAGTGGGTGACGGCGATTCTCCCTTATGGTCGAATACGATATGACACAATGAGGGGAAATCACTCGGCTTGTGTCATTCTGAACGCGATAGCGGAAGAATCTAGAACGAGAAGTGTTTTATGAGGATAATCATATAGATACGCTCCGCTCCCTTGCGGTCGGTCGGTATGACACGAAATGATGTTCTAACCGTGTCATATCGACTGAGGTGGATTTATCCGCCGAACGGAGGATATCTATAAGGATAATCCTTATTAAATTTTAAAACCAAACTTGAATATATTAAATAAACCACCTTGGATAGGGGGAAATAAATAAAAAAGGATAATTTATGACTGAACTTACTGACAACGCTAGCAGGTTTATATCTGCATACAACCAAATTGACCAAGGGCTTAGGGGACAATTGGGCTTAAGCAAGGCAATTAGTTACACCGAGGCTATTAGAAAGGCGAGCAGGACTAATGCGATTGTAAAGAAATATGAGGACCAACTTGTGGACTACGGCAGGCTTAGAAACGCAATTGTGCATTCCTACAACGAGGATATGATAATAGCCGAGCCACATACTTCGGTTGTGGAGGAATATGAAAAACTAGCCGATATTATTTGTGCACCACCGCTTGCGATAGACACCGTTTGCAACAAAAATATCAAGACGGTTACTCACGATACGCTACTTTCCGATGTGGTAGAAAATATCTATCGCAGTGGCAATAGCAATTGGCCGGTCTACAAAGAAGGAATGCTAATTGGTGTGGCTAACTCCAGAAAAATTGTAAAGGAAATTGGCAAAAAACTTTACGAAAAGAAAAATGTGGAAGATTACCTTAGAAACACAAAGATTGAGGACGCTATTAATAATTTCGGCGAGGACACCTATTACACAATTGCAAGCAAGGGGATTACGCTTGATAAGATTTTGAACTTGTTTTCGGAGAATAGAAAGTTGTCTCTTATTGTCATCACCGAAACGGGAAGTCTATTAGAACAACCAATTGGCGTTGTGGCAATTGCCGACATTATGGATGTAAACAAGATACTAGATAATTATAATGTAAACTAAAAAACCGCTTCAAGCGGTTTTTTTATAAGGGTAAACCACATATACCAGTCTGGCGACTGGAAAATAAAAAATAAAAAAGAAAAAATAAAAGTTGCGGAAGGCTTCGCCTTGAATTAAAGTAGATACGCTCCGCTCGTGCTGTTGCACTCGGTCGGTATGACACGGGTGGCGACAAAGTCGTCACAGGTAATAAGTAATAGTGAAAAGTGAATAGGTGAACAAGAGGATGATTGAAAGTAGATACACTCCGCTCCCTCATTGTTTGCTTTATGGAATAGCAAACTACCAAGTCTTTGTGCCGTCACAAGTGTACACTACATAATGTGCCCTAGTGGGTGACGGCGATTCTCCCTTATGGTCGAATACGGTATGACACGAAATGATGTTTTAACCGTGTCATATCGACTGAGGTGGGTTTATCCACCGAACGGAGTATATCTATAAGGATAATCCTAATGAAGAATATGCTGAAGCAGTGAGATTCTTCGGGGCTAAGGCCCACTCAGAATGACAAGAGGGTGAGGGCACTTTCGTCAATGTCATTCTGAACGCGATAGCGGAAGAATCCAGAACGTGCAAAAGGTTAAACCACATAGATACACTCGGTTCGCTAACGCTCTCTCGGTATGACACGGGTGGGATAATTACTCGGTTTGTGTCATTCTGAACGCGATAGCGGAAGAATCTAGAACGAAAAGTGTTTTATAAGGATAATCATATAGATACACTCCGCTCCCTTGCGGTCGGTCGGTATGACACGAAAGGATGTTCTAACCGTGTCATATCGACTGAGGTGGATTTATCCGCCGAACGGAGGATATCTATAAGGTTAAACCTATTATACTAAATATTTACCGAAAAATTTTGTTGCTATACTTGACAAGGGGGAGCAAAGTGTAATAAAATAGATGTGTGGTTTGGTGGAAAACCAAACGAGACTATTACAACTAAATAACTAGAGGTTTTTTTAAAGACGATAATAAAGGACAAGTCTTGCACCAAAAAGTTCCAAGAGAGCAAATGGTTGGTGAAAATTTGCAACGGAGTAAGTGACAAGGTATCACCTTTTAGTCGGTGGGCAGAAAAGTGCAGTAAGCCTACTCGGGTTCTCCCGTTATAGGGATAGTGTGTGTTAGCATATGAGGTTAAAAACGAACTACTATACATCGGCGTCAAATTTTGTAATATGGCGTGATGTTGTTAGAACACTGGTGGCTTTGACCAAAGGGGTTGGAGTGCATAGGAAAGTGGGATAATATGACTTGTAGGTGGATTTTTGCTATATGCTAAAAGCCTACAAGTTTTTTATTTGTAA
>CAYVXW010000033.1:0-8249 GCA_964455585.1 uncultured Christensenella sp. | reverse complement strand
ACAATGGCAAGTGGGGGACTAACGAAGTATTTGTATGTGGCAGATTGGGATGAGGAAACATATGAAACATATGGTCTTGGTGGGGATACAATTTTTGAACAATATTGTCATCCAAATGAGCAATTGGTAACATATTCCTATCAGGATATTTATGCTACAATTTTAAACGAAAAATACATAAGCAAAACAAATTATGGCGATTGGACTTCAAGTTATTTGTGGCTTCCAAGTGGATTGCACACGACTCATGGTTGGGGATTATCCGACGCACAACAGGCGAATGGGGACTTGACCGACTCGTTTAGCGTGATGGGCACGGTGGGCACCAAGGGCGAAAACGCTTATGCTTCGTCGTGGTTGAGGACTGGGCACGGAAGCAGGGCGTATATGGCGTACACAATGTTAGCCGACGGCTCCTCATGGGGCACAAGCGGTGTGGGCTCCGCCCACGCCGTAAGACCGGCACTATACTTCAACCTAACCGCGGTAGAAGAGGACAGACCGAGTGCAAGTGCGGTGAGCGTGCAAAGTTTGGGCGAGAAGATTTTTGAGTCCAACAATTATGTGTCATTCAACGATGTTGCAATGACTTACAAAAAAACGGCTTAGTTTTGCCCAAAACACCACAATATGCTGTGTTACATACAAAAAAATCTAGCAGTCATTTACGCAAAGTAAACTCGTGCTAGATTTTTTTGTAGTTCCTCGCCTCTCACCTCATTTTCACACGAAAAGTGGCTTTCGTGCGGAAATAAGGCAGTATACTTTGTCACTAACAAAAAAACACGGTAGTCATTTACGCCAAGTAAACTCCTATCGTGTTTTTTCGTTGTTTCTCGTCTACTACCTCATTTTCACCCGAAAGGAAGCGAGGCTAAGCGGTACGAATTTGCTATTAATAAAAATGCGATAGAAACACACATATCTATCGCATTTTTTATGGTTATAAGGATGATTGGAAGTAGAGATTCTTCGGCACTTTGTCCACTCAGAATGACAGGTGGGAGAAGTGCTCGGCTTATGTCATTCTGAACGCGTGAGCGGAAGAATCTAGAACGAAAAGTGGATAATTGGAAGTAGATATACTCCGTTCCGCAAGTTGGCACTTGCTCCAGTCGATATGACACCTTCGATGTGTTTCGTGTCTTACCGACCGAGGGAGTTAAAAACGACCGAGCGGAGTGTATCTATGTGGTTGACCTTATGAAACCCAAACTGCACGTTCGGGATTCTTCGGGGCTAAAGCCCACTCAAAATGACAGGTGCAATGGAATTGCCACAGGTAATAGGTAATAGTGAAAAGTGAAGAGGTACAAGAGGATGACCCAAAGTAGAGATTCTTCGCTCCGCTTCAGAATGACAGATAAGGATGATTTTAATAGATATACTCCGTTCGCTCATTGCATTCGCTCAGTCGATATGACACCTTCGGTATGTTTCGTGTCATACCGACCGAGGGAGTTAAAAACGACCGAGCGGAGTGTATCTATGTGGTTGACCTTATAAAAATCACCCTGCACGATCTTCAGAAAAAGACGGGGCGAGCCGTTTTTTTATTTGACAATGTGTTTGAAATAATTGTATACTTTATTATACGGATGAGTAGATTTGGGCTTGGTGCGAAAAAATGCATCGTTGGTCGCTTTGGGAAAACGGGGCGTATTGACTATCCTTGTTTGGTGCGAGAGCGTAAAGTGTGAGCCCAAAAAATATTTATTCAAATAAACAATCTATGGTGGAGAATGAATAAAGATATGGTGGCAGTATTGGACATTGGGTCTTCAAAAATTACTGCACTTGTTGGGAAAAGAGAGGTTAATAACAGCGTTAAAATATTTGCGTCTAGCGAGTATGAATACGAGGGCTATGCAAGTGGTGAGTTTATTGACACCGCTAGTTTAAAAAATGCCATCACTTCCGCTATAACCGATGTCCAAAAGGATTTGGGGCGGGAGTTAAAGGATATTTTTGTGGGCGTGCCTGCCGAGTTTGCGTTTGCTTATGACAAACTTCTTACAAAAATTTTCCCAAAGAAAACAAGAATTACTCCAAAAATTGTTGACGCTTTGTTTTTGGATGACAACGAGGACAATCCATATCTAACACACACCATTATAAACAAGTCGTCGTTATTTTATATAATAAATGATGAAAACAAAACCAACGAGCCGGTTGGGATGTATGCCACAAAGTTGCAAACAAGGGTGGGGTATATACTTCTTGACAATGGCTTTAAGCAAATTATTTCGAGCATACTAAACGGGCTTGGGATAAAGAGTTTTGACTTTATATCCCACACGCTTAGTGAAGCGGTTTATCTTATTCCCGAGGTCAAGCGAAACGAGGGTGCGATATTTATAGACTGTGGCTACATAAGCACAAGTGTTGCCCAAGTGCTTGGCGATGGGTTAAAGGAACTTAAGAGTTTTTCGCTAGGTGGAGGGTTTGTTACCGCCGACCTAAGCAAGGTTTTTGAAATTCCGTTTGATGAGGCGGAGGAACTAAAAAGGCAAGCAATTGTTACCCTAAACCCTTTGGGCGTGGAGTATTATGAGACTAGCAGTGGCAAAAAGTTTAGCATTAAAGCCGTAAACGAAATAATCCTAAATCGTGTGGACAAAATACTTTCGATGGTGGGAAAGTGTTTGGAGACTTTTGCCATTGACCTTCCAAAGTACATTCCTATATATCTAACGGGCGGAGGGTTAAACTATATTGAAGGCATAGGCGATTATTTTAGAAGGGCATTGGATAGGCCCGTGGAATTTGTAAAACCAAAAATGCTACTATATTCCAAACCCGACCTTTCTAGTGCAATTAGTTTGCTTGATATGGCTATAAATTTGTTTAAATAAAAAGGAGAATATTATGGACAATTTTGATGAGACAATTGAAGAATTAGACGAAAACACCCCCATTTGTAAAATTAAGGTAATTGGTGTTGGCGGGGGCGGAAACAACGCCGTAAACCGTATGATTTATGCGGGAATCACCAGTGCACAATTTGTTGCAATAAACACCGACAAACAAGCACTTCTTATGAGCAAGGCACCAAACAGGATTCAAATTGGTGAAAAACTTACTCGTGGTTTGGGTGCGGGTGCCGACCCTGAAATTGGCAAAAAAGCCGCCGAGGAAAGTAGGGAACTTATTGAAAATGTGTTAAAAGACACCGACCTTGTGTTTGTTACTGCCGGAATGGGTGGTGGAACGGGCACAGGTGCTGCCCCTGTTGTTGCAAGTATTGCAAAGGAAATGGGCATTCTTACTATTGCCGTTGTAACCAAACCATTTAGGTTTGAGGGCAGAAAAAGAATGGACAACGCCGAGCACGGGATAAAGGAACTAAGAAATGTTGTAGACACCCTTGTGGTTATCCCTAACGACAAACTTCTTACCATCGTTCCAAAGAACACTCCAATTATTGAAGCCTTCAAGACTGCCGACGACGTTCTAAGACAAGGTATCCAAGGCATAAGTGACCTTATTGTTACTTCAAGCCTTATTAACCTAGACTTTGCCGACGTAAAAGCAATTATGAAAAACAAGGGTCTAGCACATATGGGCTTGGGTCGTGGAAAAGGCGAAAATAGAACCATAGAGGCGGTTCGTCAAGCCGTTTCGAGTCCACTTCTTGAAACCACCATTGAGGGCGCTACAGGTATCATTTTGAACATCAAAGGCTCTCCAAACCTAACCCTAGACGAGGTTTATGAGTCTGCCGACCTTGTAAAAGAAGTTGTTGACCCAAGTTGTAATATTATCTTCGGTAGTGGCATCGACTCCAAAATGGAAGACGAAGTTGAAATCACCGTCATTGCCACCGGTTTTAACGATGGTGCCAGTGGTGAGGAAATCAAGCAAGATGTTAGAAAAAATATCTTAAAAGATGACCACCATTTTGAGCAACCACACACCGAGCCTATCCAAGAAGAAAGGCTAGAAGAGCGTCAAGCCCCATCACCATCTAGTAGGGTGGAGATTGATGAGAGTGATGTGCCGTCCTTCATCAAAAAACTCAAATCCCGTTTTTAACACGCAAAATACAGCAATATGCTTTGTCACTAATAAAAAAATACGATAGTCATTTACGCATAGTAAACTCCTACCGTATTTTTTTATTGTTCCTCGCCTCTTACTGCATTTTGCGTGTTAAAAAAGAATGTGTAATAAAACGCGTTTGCGAAAAGCACTGCGTTACTGCTTCAGCCCTAGACAAGTCATTTACGCTTAAGTAAACTCCTTGCCTAGGGTTTTTGCGAGCCTTGTCTAGCGGGCATATATCGTGTTTTTTGCTTCTGGGAACAATATGCTTTGTCACTAATAAAAAAATATAGTAGTCATTTTATGTCATTCTGAACGCGGTAGCGGAAGAATCTAGAACGTGTAGTACATATTAGAACCAAATAAAACGAATGGCGGAGATTCTTCGGCACTTTGTGCACTCAGAATGACAAATAAGGATGATTGAAAGAAGATTTACTCCGCTCGTGCTACGCACTCGGTCGAAATGACACATACGATAAACCACCCGTGTCATATCGACTGAGGCTATGCAAATAGCCGAACGGAGTATATCTATAAGGATAATCCTTATAAAAAAGCAAACTGCACGTTCGAGATTCTTCGGGGCGGTGCCCACTCAGAATGACAAGTGGCAATAGAATTGCCACAGGTAGTAGGTAATAGTGAAAAGTGAAGAAGTACAAGCGGATGACCTAAAGTAGATACACTCCGCTCGCTTGTTTTCAACCCCCTCGGTCGGTATGACACAGGGACTTGCTTGGCTTAGGCTTACATAATGACGAGAGCGAACAAGTCTTGAGAATAAAACAAAATATGTTGTTATTCTCTTTTTTTTGTCCTTAAATTTGGGGTGAGGGGTTTTGAGTGTGGTGTGGGGTTTGGTAGACTAATTAAAAGTATAATTGGGGGTGGGGATGGAGTTATATATTGAGTATGTAATAATTGACAACTTGCTTATTGACTTTTGTTTGCTTAGGCTTTTGGGTGTTACTTTCAAAGAAAAATTTAGCAAATGGGCGTACTTTAGTTCGCTATTTGTGGGGGTGATAGGCGCGGTGTTTTTGCCATTTTTGTATGAGTACAAAGTGTTATCGGTTTTTTATCGGGAGGCACTATGTTTGCTTATGGTTTTGCTCATAAAGAGACCTAGAACTTTTAAGATGTATATTAAGTATGTCTTTGCGTTTGTGGGGTACACGATTTTGCTTGGCGGGGCGATAGTTGCGGTATTGAACGCTTTGGGGGTTAGGTACACCATAAGTGGCGTGATGTGCTACAACTTGGAGTTGCCAATGGGCGTGCTACTGGGCATTATCCTCATTTCGCTTTGGGTGGTAAAAAAGGTAATCCAAAGTATTATGAGCGGGCTTAGAAATGGAAAATATATTGTTGATATTGTTATTCGTGATGGTGACAATGTGGTTGGTGCCAGAGGGTATTTGGATAGCGGAAATTTGGTCGAAGTGGATGGAAATTTTGTTAGCATTATATCCATTGATACCTTTCTAAAATTGCACAAGGAAATTGGACTTGCGCGTATGCTTTATGGCAAGGTTGAGGACGGAAAATTGCGGAACATAAAGTACATAAATATTGGCGGGATGTCAGGCGGAAGAGAGTACTTATCGTTTGTGGTTGACAAGTTGGCTATAGGCGATAGCGAATATCGAGACCAGCGACTGGCGGTGGCGTATAAAAACTTTGGGGAGTTTGATTGCATTTTGAGTAGTAATTATATGGGGGTTGAAAAATGAAAAACTTTTTGAAATTTATAAAAAACATTTTGGACAAATTTAAGATAGATGGCAACTCAATACTTATGTATCTAAGCAGTGGAGAAAGTTTGCCCGAGACGCTAGACGACGAGAGCGAAAAAATGTACCTAGAAAAATTGATGGAGGGGGATGAGTATGCAAAGCAAAAACTAATTGAACACAACCTAAGGCTAGTGGTGTATGTTGCAAAAAAGTTTTCGTCAAGCGAGGTGGATATTGAGGATTTAATAAGCATTGGCAGTTTGGGGCTTATCAAGGCGGTCAATTCGTTTAGAGTGGACAAGAATATTAAAATTGCCACATACGCTAGCAAGTGCATAGAAAATGAAATATTAATGTATTTAAGAAAGATAAGCAAACAAAAACAAGTGGTGTCGCTTGACGAGCCACTTAGTGCTGATAGCGAGGGGAATGAACTTGTACTTTTTGATGTGGTGCCAAGCGAAAATGATTGCCCTCAAGAGAGTATGGAAAAACTAACTGAAAAAGAAATTTTGTGGTCGGTTATCAATAAACTTGGAAAGCGTGAAAAGGAAATTATGGTAATGCGTTTTGGACTTTCGGGTGGGGACGAACTTACTCAAAAGGAAGTGGCGGATAGTTTGGGGATAAGTCAAAGTTATATAAGTAGGCTAGAAAAAAGAATAGTTGTTAGAATCAAGAAAGAAATTTCTAAACTTGCATAAGTGCCACTAGAATATAATATTTTGTCAAAAACATATAAACTTTTGTCAAAATGTGTCGAAAATGAATAATGTAAATAACTTGTGTGCAAAATATCCATAAATCAAATTTTGGGGGTATTTTGCTTTGGGTGGAAAAGTTGTAATAACTGGTATTGACACAAATTCGTTGCCAAAATTGAGTGGAGCCGAACAACTTGAACTTATGAAAAAATTAAAAGCGGGGGATAGGAATGCAAGAGAAAAATTTGCCATAGCGAACGCAAGACTAGTGCTTAGCGTGATACAAAGATTTAGGGCAAGAGTTACTAGTACGGATGACATTTTCCAAGTGGGTTTTATTGGGCTTATGAAAGCGATTGACAATTTTGACTTAAGCCAGAATGTTAAGTTTTCCACCTATGCCGTACCAATGGTTATTGGTGAAATAAAAAGGTATCTTAGGGACAACAATAGCGTTAGAGTTAGCCGAAGTCTTAGGGATACGGCATATAGAGCACTCAAGGCAAGAGAAGAACTTATTAGGGATAACTTTGAGGAGCCCAATGTGGATATGGTAGCAAAGAAACTAGAGTTGCCAGTAAGGGAAGTTGCAATTGCACTTGAGGCAATTAGCGAGCCAATGTCGCTATGCGACCCCGTTTATGATGATGGTGAAGACACCATTTATTTGGTTGACCAAGTAAGCGACAATAGGGATGTTGAAGAGCGTTGGCTTGAGGATATAAATCTAAAAGACGCTCTATCTAAACTTGATGATAGGGAGAAAGAAATCATTTCACTAAGATACTTTATTGGGAAAACGCAAATGGAAGTATCGGAAGAAATTGGCATATCCCAGGCCCAAGTTAGTAGGCTTGAGAAAAACGCCATAAAGGAAATTAGAAAAGCGTTCTAAAAAAGAACACCCGTAAATTTGTGTTACACAAATCTATGGGTGCTTGTTTTTTATTTAAAGTCAATAATGTATCTATCTTTTAGTGTTTCTTTTAGCAAGTCGGAAATTTTTCCGCAAACCTCTCCGGTAGTGCAATTCTTTGGAATTACGTGCGAGGCGTTGGTTGCAATGAATAGGTAAAATGCGGTATTTGTTTCTACTGCTTTCTTTATGACTTCGTACGAATATGTACAGTCTTCCATTCCAAGTGCACTAGTGGATAGTACTTTAAAGTTTGTTTCGTTAAATTGGTAGTGGATGGATGTGTTGGTGGTGTATAGTTTGTTTGACTCAAATGCTTTCTTGAAAGAGTTTAGCGAAAGTTTTTTTATCCCGTAGGCAAACACCATTCCGCAAGTGACATCAATTATTGTGTATGCCATATCAAAAGCAAAGTCTTCCGCTATGAAGTCAACGCAAGCACACACTCCATACAAAATTCCAAATCCGCCAATAATCCAACCCAAGATTTTTAAAATTCTAAATAGTTTTGCTTGTGTATAGAGGAAAAAATCCTCATACGACTTGTAGTCGACTTTGCAAGTAACCTCAACCATAAATTTCTCTCCTTTTTTTGTAAACTTACCTAAAGATGTTATTTATATCTTTATTTTCTTTATATAAAGTATAGTACATTTTAAAATTATTTTAAAGCATATTGCTACTAAATTTTATAAATTTCGTCATAAAGGGCATTTCCACAAAAAATTTAAAATTTTTTTGCCAAATTTCCAAAAAGTAGTTGACAAATGTTTTTAGTTAACATATAATAGTCGTGTTATTCCTCAGTAGCTCAATGGTGGAGCAACCGGCTGTTAACCGGTAGGT
>CAYVXW010000032.1:2292-9602 GCA_964455585.1 uncultured Christensenella sp. | reverse complement strand
GATAGAGTGCTAACAATACAAAAATTTTATTGCTAATGGAGAGTGACAGTGAGCGATAATTTTAGATTGAGCGACAGGAAAAGGGAGATTTTGCTATCGGCAGTAGGCAACTATATTGACAATGCAATGCCTATTACTAGCGGAAGTGTTCAAAACACCACCTTTAATACACTTAGTTCGGCTACCCTTAGAAACGAACTAAATGCTTTGGAGGAGATGGGGTATCTAAAGCAATTGCATACCTCGGGTGGGCGAATTCCTACTAGCAAGGGGTATAAGTTCTATGTAGATAGCCTGCTTACTTCAAGAAAGTTTGATAGCGATGTGGTTGATACAATCAAAAACACATTTGTCAAGCGTAGCAATTTTATACTAGATGTCGTGGATGGAATGGCAAAGAATGTTAGTGGCATACTCAATCTTCCAACCTTTGTAGAAATGCAAAATAGCGAAGCATTTACCATAAAGGGTATTAATATTATCCCTTTAATTACTGGTCAAGCATTGTTCCTTGTGCAAACCGAAGTGGGCATAATGAACAATACAATTAACCTAGATAGCGGGATAACGGAAGAAAATTGTAAGGATGCAAGCAAGTTTTTGACCACAAATCTATACAACAAGCGTATATCTGAGGTTATTGAAAATTTTGAATATTACAACAATCTTTTCAAAAACCAAATAAAGTATTTTCAAGAATTTTTCACTTTTCTAACCGAAACGCTTAAGACCTATTCGGCGGAACATACTTTTAGGCTTCACTCGTCAAAAAGTACAAACTTACTAGAAAACCCCGAATACAAAGACATTGGCTCGGCAAAGAAATTTTTGTCACTAGTAGAAAATGAAGAAAAAATTACTAAGGCAATAAAGGACATTGATAATACTAGCAATAGTGATATTGTATATAGCATTGGCGAGGACAACAACGATGAATTTGCCGATTATAGCATTATCAAAGCCAATTATAGCCTAAAAAATGGCGTGGTTGCGTCAGTTGGGGTGGTGGGGCCAAAACGGCTTGACTATTGCAAAATCGCTTCCGCACTAAAGTATATTACCGAAGAAATTAGTCACATAGAAAGTGAACAAAATAAGGAGTGATAGTTTGGACAAAAAGAAAGTAAAAGAAGAAACCAAAGAAGAAATAACCAACGAAGTGTCAAACAAAGAAGCCGAATATCTAGAACTTGCACAAAGGCTAAAGGCGGAGTTTGAAAATTATAAAAAACGAAACGCCGAGGTTGTGTCACAAAGTTTTGATAACGGGGTGGCACGCACGGTTGAAAAAATGTTGCCTGCAATAGATAGTTTTAAGCAAGCAAAAGCAAATATCGCAGACGAAAGCGTATTAAAGGGTTTGGACTTGGTTCTAAGCCAAATACTCAATGCATTTTCGGAACTGGGGGTAACAAAAATACCTGCAGTTGGCGAACAATTTGACCCTAATTTCCATAACGCTGTGCTTGTGGGAAAAGAGGACGACAAAGAGGATGGGATAATCCTAGACGAATATCAAGAAGGCTTTATTCTAAAAAACGATAGAGTCATTAGGCATAGCGTAGTAAAAATAAATAAATTAGATAATTAAAATATAAGGAGAATAAATAAAATTATGGCTAAAATTATAGGAATTGACTTAGGAACTACAAATAGTTGTGTAGCAGTTATGGAAGGTGGCGAGGCTACCGTTATTACAAACGCAGAAGGAAATAGAACAACTCCATCAGTTGTTGCTTTTGCAAAAGATGGCGAAAGGCTAGTGGGACAAGTTGCAAAGCGTCAAGCAGTTGCAAACCCAGACAACACTATCATTTCTATTAAAAGGGATATGGGTAGTGACAAAAAAGTTAAAGCAAACGGAAAGGAGTATACTCCTCAAGAAATTTCCGCTATGATACTTACTAAACTAAAAAATGATGCCGAAGCATATTTGGGCGAAAAGGTTACTGAAGCGGTTATAACCGTTCCTGCATACTTTAGCGATAGCCAAAGACAAGCAACCAAGGATGCCGGCAAAATTGCAGGTCTTGAGGTAAAAAGAATTATCAACGAGCCTACCGCTGCCGCACTTGCTTATGGGCTAGACAAAGGCGAAAATAAGAACCAAAAAATCCTAGTATACGACCTAGGTGGTGGTACATTTGACGTTTCTCTTCTTGAAATTGGCGATGGTGTATTTGAGGTACTTGCAACTGCCGGTGACAACAAACTAGGTGGTGACGACTTTGATAACGAAATTATCAAACTACTAATTGAAGACTTCAAGAAAACAAATGGCGTAGATTTGTCGGGTGACAAACTTGCTATGCAAAGACTAAAAGAGGCTGCCGAAAAAGCAAAAATCGACTTGTCCGCAGTTACAAAAACAACTATTAGCCTTCCATTTATTACTGCCGACGCTACTGGTCCAAAGCACTTGGAATACGATTTGTCAAGAGCAAAATTTGACCAAATTACCGAGCATTTGGTAAACAAAACTCTAGATAAAATGCGTCAAGTTATGCGTGATGCAGGGCTAAGTTATAGCGATATTAACAAAGTACTATTGGTTGGTGGTTCAACTAGAATACCTGCCGTTGAGGCTTGTGTTAAGAAAGAAAGTGGAAAAGACCCATACAAGGGAATTAACCCAGACGAGTGTGTTGCAATTGGTGCCGCAATCCAAGGTGGCGTACTAGTTGGTGATGTAAAAGACGTTTTGCTACTAGATGTAACTCCATTGTCGCTAGGAATTGAGACTTTGGGTGGTGTATTTACAAAGTTGATTGAAAGAAACACTACTATTCCTACAAAGAAATCGCAAGTGTTCTCAACTGCAGTAGACAATCAACCAGGTGTTGACATTCACGTATTACAAGGTGAAAGAGAGTTTGCAAAAGACAACAAAACTTTGGGAAGATTCCAACTTAATGATATTCCTCCTGCACCTAGGGGAGTTCCTCAAATTGAAGTTACTTTTGATATCGACGCCAACGGCATTGTATCGGTTAGTGCAAAAGATTTGGGAACCAACAAAGAACAAAGAATTACAATTACCGCTAGTTCAAATCTAGACGAAAAAGATATTGACAAGGCTATCAAAGAGGCAGAGGCTCACGCCGAGGAAGACAAGAAGAGAAAAGAACTTGTTCAAACTAAGAACGATGCCGACAACCTTGTGTTTGCACTTGAAAAAATGCTAAAAGACAACGGCGACGCCATTTCCGAAGAGGACAAGAAGAAACTTGAAGCAAGTATTGAAGAAGCAAAGAAAGAGTTTGAAACCGACGATATCGAAAAACTAAGAGCGGCTATTGACAAACTTTCCAAGGATAATGAGGCAATTGTAACAAAACTATATCAAAACGCTGCCCAAAAGGCACAAGCCGAAAACGCAGGTGCAAGCACCGAGGGTTCGTCAAAAAAGGAAGACGACGAAATAATCGTTGAGGACCCAAAGGACAACAAATAATAAATTAAGGTTTTAATATAATGGCAGATAAAAATTATTACGATACCCTTGGGGTTGGCAAGGACGCTAGCCCCGAGGAAATTAAATCGGCATATAGAAAATTAGCAAAAAAGTATCATCCTGACATAAGCAAAGAACCTGATGCCGCCGAAAAGTTTAAGGAAATAAACGAGGCGTACGAAGTTTTAAGTGACCCACAAAAGAAATCGAACTATGACCAATTTGGTTCGGCTAGTGGACCTCAAGGCTTTGGCGGTTTTGGCGGAAATGGTGGCTTTAGTGGTTTTGGCGATTTTAGCGACTTGGGGGATATTTTTGGAAATATCTTTAGTGGCTTTGGGGGCGGAAAGGCTCAAAGGACCACGGCTGTTAGGGGAGAAGATTTGCAAGTGCAAATTAACCTAAGTTTTGAGGAAGCCGTGTTTGGTGTTACCAAAGATATTACAATTGGTAGAGTTGAAAATTGTGAACACTGTGGTGGAAGCGGTGCAAAAAACGGCACTGAATATACAACTTGTCCCGACTGTAAAGGCACGGGCAGGGTAAGACAACAAGTAAATACTTTGTTTGGAATGTCGGTTACCGAGAGTGTATGTAAAACTTGTAACGGCACGGGTAAACAAATTAAAGAAAGATGTACTTATTGTAATGGAAATGGCTACAAAAGGACAAATTCGACCATATCGGTCAAGGTTCCTGCGGGCATTGATAATGGTCAAGTGCTTACTATGCGTGGAAAGGGTAATGCCGGAAAGCGTGGTGGCGAAAATGGCGATTTGCACATAATTGTTTCGGTAAAAGAACATAAGATTTTGACCCGTGACGGCTATGACTTGACCCTAAAACTTTATGTTCCGTTCTATACATTGCTACTTGGTGGCGAGGTGGAAATTCCATTACCAAAGGGCACAACCAAACTAAAAATTCCAGAACTAACCCAATCTAACACTGTATTTAAACTAAAGGGCAAGGGTATTAAGTATCTAAATCGTGAACTTTATGGAAACTTGATTGTAACCGTTGTTGGCGAAACACCAAAGTCGCTATCTAAGTCGGACAAGAAGGCTTTGGAAGACCTAAAGAAAGGCATAAAAGAAGACAATTTTGCTAGGTACAAAGATTACAAAAAAGACTTGGAAAAAGTTAAAGAGGACTAAAAATATTCTCCTAGGCATACTAGGAGAATGTTTTTAATTGATGGATTAAAAGGAGGTAAATATGAAATATTTGGATTTGGTTGAACTTATAAATGAAAGACCATCGTACACAAAGGCGGGGGTAAAGGCTGGCGATTTTGGTGCGATTATGAGCGAAAAGCCCGTTAATGGAAAATGGCAAGTGATTTTTTCGGAGTTCTATACTGGTAGGGATATTGCCGATATTATGGTAAACGAAGAAGATTTAAAGGTTTATATAAGTATGCCAAAAGATAGGTATCCTAAAAAATGACTTGACCTAGAATAAATTTTAGGTATAATTAAAAAACCTAGTCCTATACTAGGACTAGAATAAACATTAGAAGATAAAAACTTAGTCCTATACTAGGACTAGAAGTAATACTAAACCTCAGTTCTTGTGAGAACTGAGGTTTAGACTTTTTTTTTATTTTACTAATTTGTATTTATTTTACTAATTTGTATTTATTTCACTAACCTGTATTTTTTTTAATAACTTGTATAGTCTTACCAACTCATATGTTTTTACTAATTTATTTAGCCTTTTTATTTACCAATTCAAAAGCAAAATCAATACTTATATTTTTTCCTGTTTGTAACAAAGCATACTACTGTTACCGCTAGTGCTAGAACTTCTGCGACTACTACCGACAACCAAATTCCGTTTATTCCAAACCAAATTGGCATCAATATAATGGTCAAAATTTGGAAAAGTAGGGTACGAGTAAACGATAATAGTGCCGATATTAGTCCGTCGTTTAGGGCGGTAAAGAACGATGAGGCAAAGATGTTTATTCCATTTATTAGGAAAGTAAAGCCATATAGCCTCATTCCATTTATTGTCATATCCAAAAGTTCTTTGTCATAACTAACAAATATACTAGAAAGTGGGGTTGCCAAAACCTCGGTTAGGGCAGTGAGAACAACGCCCGTAATGGATATTGCTATCAAACTTTTCTTAAGCAAGTTTTTTAGTTCGCTTGTGTTTTCGGCACCATAGTGGTAGCCGATTATTGGTGCGGTTCCAATTGAGTATCCAATAAATATCGCTGCAAATATAAATCCCGCATACATTATTACCCCATATGCCGCAACACCGTTTTCGCCGGCAAATTTGAGTAATTGTTTGTTGAATAGCATACTAATAATAGACGAAGAAATATTTGTTACAAGTTCGGAAGAACCATTTAGGCAGGCTTGCCAAATTACCTTAAAATCAAATTTTGTAGCCACTAGCCTTAGTGTGCTTTTGTTCTTTTTGTTAAGAAAATAAAATATTGGAACAATTCCACCAACCACATAACTTAGTGCGGTTGCAATGGCGGCACCACTTAGACCCCACTTAAATACCGCAACAAATAGGGCATCAAGCACAATATTTGTAACTCCGGCAAGGACTGTTACAACAAAGCCTAGCATTGGTTTTTCGGCAACAATAAACATACTTTGAAAAGTGTTTTGAAGCATAAACACAAAGTTTACCGATATCAAAATTCTTCCATAAAGCACACAGTCCGGAAGCATTTCTTCCGTTGCACCCAAAAATTTGGAAATTGGTTCGATAAAAATAAATCCAACAACCGAAAGCACGGCACCAATAATGATTGTAAAATAAATGACCATCGAAAATATTTTGTTTGCCTTTTCGTTGTCGCCTTCGCCCAAAGTTTTGGATACTAGTGCACTTCCACCGGCACCCATCATAAATCCGACTCCGCCAAGTATCATAAGAACGGGCATTACAAGATTTATGGAAGCAAAAGCAGTTTTGCCAACAAAATTTGACACAAATAGTCCATCAACAATGCTATAAATGGATGTAAATATCATCATACATATTGATGGAAGCACTGCAATAAATAGTTTTTTGTATGTAAAATGTTCGGATAGATGCACTGCCATTATTTTTCCTCCCCAAAGTATGCCTTAGAAAAACTAACAAGCGAAGGTATTATATTCTTGATAACCATATTTGATGTGTTTACACAAATGTTATAGTTCTCTTTTTGACCCCATTTGTCTCCGCCCAAAAGTGAGCAATGCTTTTTTCTTGCACGGTCAATAATTTTCATTTGCTTTAATATTTCTTTTGGGGATAGTGGGGCTTTGCTATCGTTTTTTTCAATACAACGATTTATTTTGCTATCGACATCGGCGTATACAAACATTTTTAGTGGATTATATTCTTCCAAAATAATATCCGCACATCTTCCCACAAATACCGCATTCCCGTCTTTTGCAAGTTCTTTTATAATCTTTTGTTCCAAAACTAGCACATCGGTGGCTTGTTTTTGGTGAGCGGAATATAACGAAAAACTACGGCTAATGGTGTAGGGATAGTCGTCGTTGCTTATTTGCTTTATTCCCTCAATATACTTTTTGTCAAAGTTGCTTTTCTTTAGCATTTCGCTAATTATTTCTTTGTCATAATATTTGTATCCAAGTGCTTCCGAAAGCCTTTTTGCAACCTCTCTTCCGCCACTTCCAAATTCACGACTTACTACTATAATATTATTCATAATTCCTCCCGTACGAAATAAAATGAGCCTCGATTACCGCCTTAGTAATCGGGCTCACCCGACATCTTATCAACTCCTGTTCCAACTTGACTGGAACGGTGCTACGGCACCGAGTTCTCCGATGAACTTATTTTGCATAGCGATTATAAGTGATAGAACGCT
>CAYVXW010000032.1:0-2192 GCA_964455585.1 uncultured Christensenella sp. | reverse complement strand
CACCGAGTTCTCCGATGAACTTATTTTGCATAGCGATTATAAGTGATAGAACGCTTATTGTCAAGCACTTTTTGTGGACTAAACTTAAATAAACAATATTTTTGTGGGCGTGTTTGTTTATTTGTCTTTTGGGGTTTTTTGTGGTAACATATCTTTATGAAAAGATTTTTTGTTGGACATTGCCTAGAAGTTGGCAAAATATGTAAAATTGATGGCATTGAGCATAATCACATAAAAAATGTAATGAGAATGAGTGTAGGTGACGAACTTATTCTTGTTTGCGGTGATGAGTATGACTATATCGCCAAAATTGTGGCTATGAGCAAGGGTGACACATCCGTAATGGTGACGGGTAGGGAAGAAAACATATATAACCCAAAGTGCGACGTGACCGTATTCCAAGCACTTGTAAAGTCGGACAATATGTCGCTTATTATCCAAAAACTAACCGAACTTGGCGTAAAAACATTTGTGCCTTTTGAAAGCGAGTTTATTACAAGCAAGGATAAATTTGGAAAAACATCCAAGTTTCAAGGAATTAGCAACCAATCCATAAAACAATGCAAGCGTAGTATCCCTATGAGAGTGGAGGAAAGCGTGCCTTTTGGTGGCGTGGTGGAAAGGCTAAAGAACTATGATATTGTTCTTTTTGCAAACGAATGCGAAAGGGTGGAAAAACTTGAACATTTGGGATTTGACGCTACCAAAAAGGTGGCAATAATCGTTGGCTCCGAGGGTGGATTTAGTGGTGACGAAATCCAAAGGCTTGTGAGTGCAAATGCAAAGTCGATATCTTTGGGGAAAAGGATTTTGCGTGCCGAGACCGCATCCATTGCACTCACTTCGGTTGTAATGTATATGCTAGGAGAGTGGCAATATGAGTAAGTGTGTAATAGTGACGCTTGGGTGCAAGCAAAATAAGTATGAAAGCGACTGTATGGCAACCATTTTGGAAGGTGCCGGCTATGAGGTTAGCGAAAATTTGGAGAGTGCCGACATTTATGTCCTAAACACTTGTGCCGTGACTGCCGAGGCGGAGAAGAAAAGTAGGCAATATATTGCAAAATTCAATAAACTAAACCCAAATGCAAAAATTATTGTGTGTGGGTGTGCAAGCGAGAATAATTCCGAACAATTCCTAAAAAAATCGGGTGTGTATTCGGTTATTGGAACCGAGGGCAAGGAAAATATTTTGGATATAATAAACGACCCCGTGCTTACAAAATATTCCATCAGTAACACCTATTGCAGTGCAAAGACTCCAAAGAAAACAACCACTAGAGAGTATATAAAAATCCAAGACGGTTGCAATAATTTTTGTACATATTGCCTTATTCCTTATCTTAGGGGCAGGACTAGAAGTAGGGACTTGGAAGAAATTTTGGACGAAGCAAAGGATATCGCTAGTAGGAGCCGAGAAATCGTGCTTACCGGCATAGATATTAGCAGTTTTAGTGTGGACGGAAAACCCGCATTGGGGCTTTTGATGTCAAGGCTTAGTGGCTTGCCCGCACTTATTGGGCTAGGTTCGCTTGAGGTGGGGGTTATTACAAGAGAACTTTTGGAAATATTAAAGTCAATGCCAAACTTTTCGCCTCATTTTCACTTGTCTTTGCAAAGTGGCGACAACAATATTCTAAAGAAAATGAATAGAAAGTACACCGCCGAGGAGTACTACGAAAAAGTGGCTTTAATTAGGGAATATTTTCCGCTTGCAAATTTGACCACCGATGTGATAGTTGGGTTTGGTGGCGAGACGGAAGTCGAGTTTGAAAATACAAAGAAATTTATAGAAAAAGTTGGGTTTTCGTTTGTGCATATATTCCCATACTCAAAGCGTGAGGGGACGGTCGCTTGCAGATATCCCGACTTGCCTATGAGTGTAAAAAAAGAGCGTGTGGACATTTTGGAAGAGGTAAACGAGAAAAACAAACTAGCGTATCTATCCAACTTTGTTGGAAAAACTTCCACTATGCTTGCCGAGGAGAAAAAGGACTTTTACGAGGGCTTTAGCAAAGAGTATATCAGGTGCTACGTGGACGCATCGCTTGAAAGTGGAAGGGAATACGAAATTGAGTTTTTGGAGCCATACAAAGATGGATGCAAGTGTAGGCTTATAGGAAATTTAAACTAAAACATTTATAAAGGAGAAAATTATGTGTATTTTTTGCAAAATAGTAAACGGCGAAATG
>CAYVXW010000031.1:0-9780 GCA_964455585.1 uncultured Christensenella sp. | reverse complement strand
CGGTAAACCTCTACTGAACCCCCAGACTATCTGGGGGTTTTAGAATACAAAAAAGGAAAAGGGTTTTAAACCCATTTCCTAATTAGTATCTTAATTACTTTCTAGACCTTTTAATCCACCAAAGTATAAGAAGCGTGCACGCAAAAATTGTATCAACAGACACAATTGAAATAGTTACAATAAGTTCAGGTAAGCCCAAAATTGAAACACCAAAAAGTGATAGCAAAAACATTGTCACCAAGTAAAGTCCGCAAAGGGCGTTTAAGCCCAAAACCACAAAGGAGAGAATAGAAATAATCTTAGATATTTTTGTCATCAAAATACACCTCCTCCGCCTTTAGTAATTCCTCAGTGCCAAGCGTTGTAATTCCGTTTTCGATGCTAGACACATTGTAGTTTTGATTAATAGAAACAATAGAGCCACTAGATATAAACGCACCAATATGTGCATCCACATTTTCCCTATCAACCACATAAATATTTTTGGCGGTCAAATAAATTACTTTGCTCCAAAGATAACTTTCTACAACATACGTAGCACCCACCGCAGAGCCCACAAAATATTTAGTCTCGGTCGCCCCTTGAGTAAAGGTTACAAGCGAAAAACAACTATCAATTTCGCCATACATATATCCGCAAATTCCACCCACAAAAGCAAACGCCTTGTCGTCCTCAGTTTGGACATTTATATTGCAATCGGCACCCGAATTTTTAACGGTGGAAACAAGCGTCGTGTCGCTATCAACACTAGCATATATACCACTTGCAACTATTCCGCCCGTATAAATCATAATTTTATTAGTGCTTATATTTATGTCACCATAGTTTAAGCATTTGTCAATAAGTGAGTAGTTGTTGGCAGAAATCCCACCAACATACACAATCCCGCCATCGCTTTCACTATATGTTGACTGAACCGAAAGGGCTCCATAGTTTATGGAATGCGATACTGTTCCCAGGTTTGATAGCACAACTCCCGCCACATTTGGCGACCAAGTTTTGGTGCTACTTTGTTGTGATAAAGTGGCATAATTTTTTGCGTTATATATCGCTCCACCAACCTCGTTATATATTGCAATTCCCGCCAAATCACATTCGGAAGATTTAACCCTTGAACCCTCACAAATCAAGCAATTTTCTATCCTTCCGCTATTGCTATAGACGACCCCCGAAACGGAGCATTCGCCGTCCCCAACGGCAGTCAATTCGATGTCCATTTTTATTTTAATATCACTAATTGTGCCACTATTTACAACCGCAACGCCATACACTCCACAGTCGTTTTCCGCCGACCTATTTGCGGTTATTTTTGTGCTCTCAATTGTTACATTTATGTTTGATATATTGCCCTCGTTTTTATTTGCAACAAGCCCAATTTGTTTGGTTATTGTTTCATTCTTAACACGATAAACAATATTCAAATTTTTGATTGTACCGGCATTTTTGTCTATTCCAAATCCGTCTAGATTGTCTATATAAATTGTATGACCTCGTCCGTCAAGCGTACCATAAAACTCAATGTCGTCATCCATATTGTCAAGGGTTATGTCGTCGCAAAGTTCATACTTGTCGCCCTTGTTTAAGGCTATCAAAAGTTGTCTTGCGCTTGCAATCTTATATGGCGAGTTCCCCACGCCAAAGCCACTCACCATACCCGAAACCGAATATATCAAAGCAAGCACAACAGCACACGCAATTGAAACTATGGCGGTGGTCACCACTTTACGCCTTTCTTTGTATCCCCACGCACGCCTTTCGATATGCACGCCAAAACTATCAAAATAAACTTTTTGTGCACTCACTTTGTAGACCGAAATTATTTTTTTCTTTATGTCATCGTTCACATAGAATGTCTTATATAATTTTTTTAGTTTTTTATCTTTTCCAAGGAGTGCTAGCATTTGAAGTGGGGTTATAACCTCATTTGTGTTTACACAAACTCTAAGTTTTTTCCCCGCAAGTTTTCTAAGTTCGCAAGTAAGTTCAATTGGCTCGCTTGTCACCTTGTAACTTTTAATCCTGCCCAACTTTTCTTCAAAAGTGCGGGCAATCTTTTTTGCATTATATAAATACATAATCGAAAGCACCGGAAACCTTCCAAGGGACACATCCTCATAGCCCTTTATGTGCTCGGAAAAAAGAACCAAGTTGTCCGACTTAATAGCAAGTAACAAACTATTTAGTTTTTCATCCATCGCCCTTTTCTCCTTTATGATATTTTTATTTTCTTGTTTTTACTCTTCTGTCCTCTGCCCATCTATCCAAGATTTCAAAAATGTATTCTTCGTTTACACTTTCCTTTTCAATCAAGTTTTTCAAAACCTTGGTGGACGACTCATAACTTTTCGCAAGACGCTCTATACTTTCGTTTTCTTTTTCGATAGCCCTCAAAATTTCGCTACTATTGTCCTTTATTTCCGAAATTTTTTCGCCACTGCTTTGAAGTGCGTCGCTAACGCCCGTGTTTATATATTCGCTAACCTTTTGAACACCGACATTATACGCCTCCAACTTTTTCTCAAGCCCCTTTATGTCGTATGTCTTTTTCTTTTCTTCAATTAAGTCGTCAAGCCTGCCAATTTGCGTTTCCGCCTTTTCCTCAATTGCATTTATTGCGTCAATTTTATTTTCGATTTTTTCGCACACCGAAAGCAGTCTGTCCACACTTGACACATACTTTTGGGTTTGAGTAGCAAACCTATCTATGTCGCCAGTTAACGTTTTTGACTTTTCGGCATTCAAAGAAATTTCTTTGTAAATTTTGTCAAGTTTGCCTTGAATGTCGCCCGAAAGCCCACCGTTTAGATTTTTTAGGTCGCCCATTATCCCATCAAAAGACGATGAAAAAGCCCTAAGACTTTGCTCAATTGGCGTAAGCAAATCCCTATATTCCCTAAAGGTTTGTATTAATTCTTTTATATCGTTTTCCATTGTTATTTACCAACCCTTTTAAATTTTTCTTTCATATCCCTAAAACTTGATTTTAGCACTCTTGCGTCTTTCTTTGCCGTTTCCAAAATAAAGTTCCTTGCAATTGCATTTTCTTTTACATCGTCAAAGTATTCAATTATTCCAATATTCAAGTCTTGGTTTTGCCTTGAGCCACACTTGTCAACAAGTTCAATAAGCATAGTGTCGCCCGACAAAACAAACATCTTTTTGGCGTCATCCACCATTCCATATTCCCAATACCTTATTCCCGCATCCCTATAATTTCCGTGGGACACATAGTCTTTTGCCACCTCGATTTTCCTAGACAATGCAATCCTAGTGGCGTCGCCTTTAACCTTTGAAACCATAAACCTTGCGTTTTCAAATTGCTCAAGCCTAATAAACTCAAGCGCCCTTTCCACCGCCTCGGCTTCGGTAAACTCTACTTTTGACACCACTTTGTTTAGTTCTTTTATGGCGTTTGCCGTATCCAAAACCTCAAAATTATTTGCAAAAAAGTCCCTAAAGCCATCTAAATGCTCGCCCTCAACCACAAATATATTTTGTTTTGCACGGGTCAAGGCAACATAGAATAAGTTGTAATAATATCTATAAACCGAGTTTTCGTCCGCCATCTTGTGATTAACTTTTTGTCTGGACAAAGCCCTCCACTTGTCTATATTTGACGATAGCACATTATACACCACAACCGTGCTTCGCTCTAGCCCCTTTATTTCGCTTACCGAAAGCACTTCTTGGTCTTTTATAACTCGCTTTAACGCTTCCTTTTCCTTTTGGTCGGATACAATGAATGTAAAGTTGTCATATCCACTACTTGCAACACGGGTTGCAAAGTCTTTTGCTTTTAGATATATCGCCTTTGTGTCAAGCCCGCTATCCACGCTCTTGCCCTCAACCACAAAGTTATGTGTTCCAAACTCCACCTTGTTTATATCGTTTAGAGCCGACACAATTTTCTCAATTTTTTCGGTGTTTCGATAATTATATTTTAGTTCGCCTAGGTCAGTAAGCCCGTCGTTATATAATAGGTTTTTCAGATATCCAAAACTAAAATACGAGGGATTAATCATTTGAAGTGCGTCGCCCACACAAAACATTTTTAGGCTCAACGCCTTAAACATCTTAAGAGTTATTTGGGTGTAGTCTTGAACCTCGTCGATTATTGCAAGCGAATATTCAAAGTCGGATATGCTATCAATAATTTCTCTTGAAGCGATATTATTGTCCTTATATCCCATTTGGTCCAAATGCTTTTTGTAATCGGTAGCAATTTGATATATTGCCTCGCACTCAAACTTTTCAAAACTGCCCGCTCTAGACTTTGTGTAATCCACAAGCGAAACTATCCGCCCATCGTCCGTTGGCACGCCAAATATCATACCAAAAATTTCTTTGTACACAATTTCTTTTGAATACGCCGACAACTTTTCAAACGCCTTTGTGGCTTGGTGATTGGTTAGATTTTTGGAATACACATTAATAAAGTAGTCTTGCCCCACAAAAGTGGCGTCACCAAACTTTTGTTTGTATATGTCCTCAACTAGCATATAGTCCACTTTTTTGTTTAGATACTCTAGCACCCTTTTAACTTTTTCAAAAATCTTGTCGTCGTCGTTTGAATCAAAATATATCCCAAGCCTATTTTCTATAGCAACCTTGTGATTATCGCCCACAAACACAATGTCTCCCGCATAACTTCCGTCCAAAATGGCTTGAAGGTCGGATTTATACGCCTCAATTTTGAGTTTTGTGTCCATTAGTAGACCCCTACTAAAAGTCGTATACAAAGTCTTTCCGCTATAGTTTTTTGATGCCGTAAAAATGATTTTGTCAATACAAATGTTTGTTTTGCCCGAGCCTGCAACGCCTTGAACTAGCACGTTTTTGTCTACACTTTCAACCATATTTAGTTGTTCTTTTGTAAGCCTAGGCAAATTGACTCCCGACACAAGGCTTATGTTATATAACTTATTAAAGTCGGCTAAATTTGGAGTAGTGCTAGTTTTTTCTATCGAAAGAGTGACTTCCGCTTTTGACCTGACATACTCGTCCACACGGATGTCCATTCGCTCTAGCCCGTCTATATATTTCAAAAATACAATGTCTTTTTCGTTTAGTCCAAGCCCGACATTCCCGCCAAAAACAAATTCAAACGCGAACGCCTTGTCTAATGTTGTGACCCTATATGTGCACGCCACACCCAAAGCCAATATACTATTTGCGTTTTGGAGTAGCCCGCCCGCAAGTTTGTCTAGAATATAGTCAACGTACGACACATATTGGGTTTCTTTTATAAAGTTCTCTGTTTTATAAAAAAGGCTAGTGCTACTAAGCACTATTTTTTTGGTGTCAATCTTTATTTGCAACATTTCACCCAAAACCCAATGTCCTCCGTTTTTAATCTATTCACATTTTTAGTTTTTTGTGGATAACTTTACTTATAACTATAAGTTTTTGTATATCCCGACTTTTTGCTTAATTGCTTTTTCTTTTGTGTCCTTAAGTCCTCTTCTTGCAACTTAACATAATGCTCTTCCACACGATCCTTTAGTCGCCTTAGAGCCTCGCTCTTATTTTGAATTTGGCTACGCTCTTCGCCATTTACAACCGAAATGCCCGTAGGCAAATGAGTAGCCCTAACCGCACTGTCGGTGGTGTTTATGTGTTGACCGCCCGCACCACTTGACCTAAGGGTGTCTATTCTAACATCTTTTTCATCAAACGATGTTACACCAATGTCGTCCAAAACATATACGGCACACTTTCCGTCGCCCGAGGTGCTCGATGCATAGTGATAGCCAACCTCGCCAATATAATATCCCTTGGCATTTAACCCAACGACCAAATAGCCATTGTTGACCCTTTCAAACGTAAGCCCATTTTCTTTTGCCAAGCCCTCAAACCTATTGACGATATCCGTCATAAGCCTCTCATCAAGCACTCCGCCACAAGTATCAACTCCAACTATAACCCTTTCAACCTTTGCATCAAGCAAGGAATATTCTTTTGTAACTTCTTGTTCAAGCCTGGCAACCGCTTCTCTTCCGTTTTCTATTTCGGTTAATAGAAATTGTTTGTCATTCGCACCCGCATCAATCATTGAGTTAGCCACATCCAAATCGTTTTTTGCACGCAAATACTTTTCGTACACGCCACAAAGTTTGTCTATTTTCATCTTTTCTTTGGATAAAGACAAAAATAGTTTTTTGTCGGCAGTCACTTCTTCATACAAAAGTAGTTCGTCTATTCTTTTGTGTCTACTATAAATAGCCTCAACATCTTTTTCAATTTCTTTTATCCCTTGCATATATCCTCCAAAGATATTCTAACACATTTTTGCCCAAATTCAAATAATTATTATATAATTATTTTTTAACACAAAAAAGACGGGCATTTTAGCCCGCCGTAGTATTTGATTTACTTGTGTCCATTTATTATGAGTTTATGCAAAGCCCTTGTTTTTGCAACATACAAAAGTTTTAGGTCAAGGCTTGAGTCCGTGTATGTACTATAGTCATAAATTATGACTGCATCAAACTCTAGACCCTTTGCCGTTTGGACAGTTAGCATACAAGTTTTTACGCTCGAATACATATTGTTGTTTTCGTCAAGCACCACAATTTGCAAGTCTTTTAGTTTCTCTTCGGCAATTTTTAGTTCATCGTTATCTTTGCATATTATGGCAATAGAGTTATATGTTTTTGACAATTGCTCTAGTTCTTTTGACACAATGTCCACACTTGTGGATTTTCCATAATCCACCTTTTCACCGTGACGAAGCACATTGTTTGCGGGTGGAAGATTTAGTTTTTTTAGCGTCAAATACGCCTCGTCCATAATTTCAATGCTTGTACGATAACTTCTATTTAGATATAGCAATTCGCAATCGCCCACTACCGACATCACCTCCGACCACGCATCAATTGATTGATAGGAATATATGCCTTGGGCAATGTCGCCAAATATCATAAAGGTCGCTTTGCTAAATAGATTTTTTAGCCCCATATACATAATGACTGGCAAGTCTTGGGCTTCGTCTATTAGCACCGCTTTAATCTTTTTGTAATATGGTATTTCGGTAAACTTTGAAAATAAATATAATATAACACCCATATCGTCGTACGCCACTTCTTTTTTCTTTAGCCTATTTAGTGTTTCTCGCTTTAGTATTTGGATGTCGGGATAATCGGAATACTCATCAATTTCTTCTATCATTTGTTTGTAGATTTTGTAGATGTCAAGTTTTAGCCCAACTGACTTTTTTACATAACCAGGGTTAGCACTTTCAAGTGTTTTGAGTATGGCGTATTTTTTGTTCATAGGTAGGTCAAGGCTTTCAATATTTGCTTTTGCCACCTTTTTAATGCGGTCGTCTAGCGACAAGGCGATTGCCAATTTTTTGTAGCCGTTGTTTGCAAGAGTTTCCACCGTGGCACCTTCGTAGCCCAAATAGTACGGTTTGCAAATATCGCCATCAAGCACCTTTACACCATTTACAACCAAAGGTTTCCCGAAAATCTTTTTCTTAAAGTCCTCTATCCACTTGTCAATTGCACAAGCAAAATCTTTTGAGCACTTGTACTTTAGGTAACTTGTAGATATCTTTTTTGACTTTAGATATTCATATTGCGAGTCCTTGTTTAATATTTTGTATTCAGTGCCAAGGGCGTATTCATACACCTTGTTCAAACTAAAACTGTTTGCCTTGTCGGCTTCCAAATCCACAAGTATGCTAGAAATATAGTTCATAAAAATTTCGTTTGGGGAAATTATCAAATATTCTTCGGGGCGAACTTGCTTTTTGTAGTTGTACATAAGATAACTTAGCCTATGCAATGCCACTGTGGTTTTTCCCGAACCCGCAACACCTTGGACTATGGCGTTTTTGAATATCGGAAGCCTTATTATTCTATTTTGCTCCTCTTGGATTGTGGATACTATGCTCTTTAGTCTGTTGTCCGCCGACTGGGTTAGATATGGAGTCAAAAACTCGTCATTACTCACCTTGTCCTCAAAGTCGTATATGGATTGAAGCCCTCCATCCTTTATGCTAATTTGCCTTTTTAACCTTAAATCTACGTTATAAGTTTTGCCCAGTGCGGAATATTCGGTGTGCCCCAACTTCCCGTTGTAATATAGGTCGGATATAGGTGCACGCCAATCAATTATCTTTTCGTCCATCTTGTTGGATACTTCGCCAATGCTAAGCCTGCCTATGTATCCCCTAAATTCTTCGCCGTCGTCTAGGTCGCTAAAGACTAGTTTTGCAAAATAAGGATTGTCTTTGTGCCTTTTTAGGATATCCAACTTTTCGTCAATATCCTCAATAAGTTTTTCTCTTTCAATATTAAAGCCGTTCTCCGTTTCAATTGGCATATCCAGTGCCCAAAGCCTATCGGACTCCAACTCCCGTTTGTATGCGTCCACCATACCCATTAGGACCTCATACTTCTTTTTTTCTTCTTCTAAACTCATTGCATCCTCCTAAAGTCTATATTTTTTGAAAAAGGGTAACAAAAAGACTGGTATACAATGTACACCAGTCCTTGAACTCATATATTAACACCCTCTACCATAGCAACGGTTGTGTATGCTAGGGTAGCATCATATTTCTTTAATTTAGAGCGATATTTTATCTTCATATTACCTCTTTAACAAAAGATTATAAATATATAATATCACAAACAATCCCAATTGTAAAGTATTTGGACGCAAGTTTTTTAAAAAGTTGTTTTAAGATAAAAAATGGCAATGTGTGGGGATTGTTTTTAGTCTTTTAGTAAACTTTTCTTCACAAAATACGCAATTTTGTGGATAACTATTTTTTAAAAAAAGTTATATAAATTCATTTTGAAAAGTTGGCAAATTTATGGTATGAATAAAGTATAGGAGGGATTGGATTATGAAAAAAATTAAAAAGGTACTACTTACACTTGCACTTTCGCTATGCGTGATAGGCTCGGCATTCACCTTCAAGGCGTGCAAATGCTCTGATGGTGGCAATGGCTCAATGTCTATCAAAAATGTATTTGCTATGTCGATGGTGACGGCAAGCAACTATTTTGAAAACAGTGCAACGCCTCAAACCGTTGGGGTTATTGACACTGCCACCGAAAACACTATAAAGGAATATACTGGTATGTTTGAGGGGCTACTTTCAAATAGCCTAAACCCAACCGAGGGCGAGGTCACCCAAAGCGACTTGGACTACTTTGGCACTTATCACAAAAAACTATCGCTAACATTAGGCTCAGAAGTCTACACAATGTACTACACCGAGGTTGTTGAGGGCACGGAAACCGAAATTGACGACGACGAAATTGAGGAAGAAACAACTTCGTTTTTGTATGGCGTTGTAAAAAAGCAAATTGACGACGACTATGTAACATATAGCGTGGTGGGCTCAAGAGAAATTGAAAGCGAAACTAAAAAAGGCGTAACCGAGGTTGAAAGCGAACTAAAACTAATCTTTACAACCGAGGAACTAGACATTACCCACACAAGCAAACTTGACCAAATCAATTTTAGCACTTTTAGCGAATATGTAATAATTGAACAAGAGGTTGAGGAAGGCGAAATTGAGTTTGAATACACTACAAAAACACCTAGTATGCAAGAGCCAAAAAAGGTGGAAATTGAGTACGAAGACGAGGACGGCGAACAAGTTTTGAAAATAAAAATTGTAGCCGACTCCACAAAAACAAAGTACGAAATCAAAAAAGTTGCAAACAACAAGTATTCCGTAAAAGTAAAATCGGAAGGCAACAAAGTAAAATACTATGTTGAAAAAGTCGACGGCGTTTGGTCAATGACCGACGCATAAAACCC
>CAYVXW010000030.1:0-15913 GCA_964455585.1 uncultured Christensenella sp. | reverse complement strand
GTTGACCAAGCAAAGCCAAAGGGCTTGGGTGACCTTTATGATAGGTCTACAAACACGGTGAATAAGACCAATTTGGGAATATTATATAGATATCTTAGTGGTAGTGCAAGCGGAACGCTTGCCACTGTAAATAGCCTAATTTCGTCCTCGGGCGGAACGGTGGACAGTAGCGTAATTAGGTCGAAGTCGCTTGCTTCGGGCTCGTACGGCTCCACAACCTACGCCGAAAAGAACGCTGGCGACGACCTAACCGTAACCCTTGCGGGGCTAAAGTGGACGGCGGTGTATTTGAGCACTGACACAAGTGGCAACACCATACTGACACTATGGATGGACGACTATCAAGACGAGTGGAAGAGTAAGTCCGGAGCGGGTGGACTCTTTGGGCTTTCAAACGGGGTTATGTATAGCAACTGGTCGTTAGGCTGGAGCAGTACAAGCACCTCGGGCACCTATGTTAGCAACATATACGGCACAAGTTATATGAGCAACTATATTTTTGGAGGTGGTGGAACGGTTGCAAGATCGACCACTACTAGCAGAACGGGCACAACGTGGGATAATCCCGAGGCTTATTTCTATTATTTCGTTGGCAACACCAATCTTAGAAACAACTATTTGGCAACCCCAGGAGTGCTTAGTTGGCAGGGTTCGGAGAGTGCCATAACCACATTTAACTCCGAGTACAATATGCCAAACGAGAGTTATAGCACCACGACGGATTTCTATTCGGTGGGCTCAGTTAATTTGGATTATTCGTCAAAAACGGGTTTTGATGCGTGGAAAAACTCATACTTATGGCTTCCGTCTTTAAGCGAAGTGGGCTATGACGCATCGCACACTGGAATATTCAAAACATCCACCACAATGCGTGCCAATACTAGCACCTCCGCCGTTTCAATCGATGGGCTAGAGAACGCGTACAACTATACGTGGACACGCTCGGGATGTATGTACAACGCCGACACCGTCTATGCAATCGCGCCAAATGGCTCGAGTTCAAGGGTGAGTTATAACGTAGGGGAGTTTGCGTTTGCGGTGAGGCCGTGTGTGCACGTGAACCTGACCGCAATGTCCGCCTGACTTTTCGTCCAAAACACCGCAATATGCTTTGTTTCTAACGGCTCGTCCAACTAGTCACATATGTCTAATATGCTCCTAGTCGTTCTCGCCGTAGAGCCTCGCCTCTTACGGCGTTTTGGACGAAAAGGGAGTGGAAAAAATAGCCGAGCGGTTTTAAAAAGTGTCGCAATACGGCGTTTCTGCCAAAAAAATCCGATAGTTACGTATGTCTAATACGCGCCCATTGCATTTTTCCGTCGAGCCTTGTCTTGCTCGCATATTGACCGTTAGGGGTGTGCTCAAAACGGGCTTTGTGAAAAAAATAGGCAATATGCTTCGTTCTTTACGAAAAAATGCAATGGTTACGTATGTCTAATACGCGCCCATTGCATTTTTCCGTAGTGCCTCGCCTCTTACTTCATTTTGAGCGTGGAGAATTGAGTGGTAGTATTTGCCTCGCCTCTCACCTCATTTTGGGAAGAAAACGGGGGTGGGTGGAAGAAGGCAATATGCGGTGTCACTGATAAAAAAATATGGTAGTCATTTACGCCAAGTAAACTCCTACCATATTTTTTCATCGTTCCTTGCCTCTTACGGCGTTTTGGACGAAAAGAGGGTTTTGAACGAAAAGAGAAATTGTAAAAAAATATATACTAAATAAAAAACGGCGTAATGCCGTTTTTTGTGTAAGCGGATGATTGAAAGTAGATACACTCCGCTCGGTACAAGTACCTCGGTCGGTATGACACCTACGGTGTGTGCGTGTGTCATACCGACCGACCAACGGGAGCGGAGCGTATCTATGTGGTTGTCCGTTATAAAATCAAACTGCACGTTCTAGATTCTTCGGTCGGCAAATTGCCTTCCTCAGAATGACATAAACCGAGTGGTTGCTCCACTCGTGTCTTACCGACCGAGGGGGTTGAAAACGACCGAGCGGAGTGTATCTATGTGGTTGTCCTCTTCTACCTGTCATTCTGAGTGGGCGGTAGCCCCGAAGAATCTAGAATGTGCAGTGGATATTACAACCAAATAAAACATACGGCGGAGATTCTTCCGCTTTCGCGTTCAGAATGACAAAAGCCGAGCACTTCCCGCCTATCACGATACAAGCAAACACCTCATCACCTGTCATTCTGAGGAAGGCAACGCCGACCGAAGAATCTAGAACGTGCAACCAATACCCTTGTGTCATACCGACCGAACGAAGTGAGCGGAGTGTATCTATAAGGATAATCCTTATAAAAAGTCCTTTAGGGACTCGACGAAGTCCTCTAGGTAAGAAATTATGTTGTCGGTGACTTTGAGCAGTTCGGGGTCAAGGTCGGAGTTGCCGTTGCGTTCTTTGGTGAGGGTGGTTATACCCATTGTCGTGCCCTCAATTAGCATTTCGGCAATGTGCGACGACGATTTATCAAATATCGTTTTCATATTGATGCTTGCCCCCGACATCCCTTTTGCCATAAAGTTTATGTCATTTAGTTCGTGGTTGTACTTTGGAGCTAGGGCTTCCAAAGTCGTGGTGCTATCTAGATAGTGTTTGTTTTGCTTGTGCATAAGGTCTTCCAAGCCCTTTTCCTCAATTTTGTCCATTATGCAATCAATCGCATACGAGCCCATTCGCACCGTTTTGTATGCGTCGTCAATAAGTTTTATGGTTCTATCAAATTTTTCTTCGTCCATATTTTTACCTCGCTTTTTTTGTTTAGTTTGGCGTGTTTTGCATTTTTTATGCAAGGACTTATAAGGACGACCACATAGATATACTCCGTTCGCTTGTGCTATGTCATACCGACCGACCGTAAGGGAGCGGAGTGTATCTATTTCAAATCATCCTATCGTTCGAGATTCTTCGGTCGGTTGTTCCAACCTCTCTCAGAATGACACAAGCCGAGTAGTTGTCCTCGCTCCGTGTCATACCGACCGAGTATTCGCTAGAATACGAGCGGGGCGTATCTATTTCAATAGGACAATTTTTATAGATATACTCCGTTCGCTCATCATATTCGCTCAGTCGATATGACACCTGCGGTGTGTGTCATTCCGACTGAGTGGGCTTGTCCCACGAACGGAGAGAATCTATAAGGATAATCCTTACCAAAATCAAATTGCACGTTCGATATTCTTCGGTCGGTTGTTCCAACCTCTCTCAGAATGACACAAGCCGAATAGTTGTCCTCGCTCCGTGTCATACCGTATTCGACCGAAAGGGAGAATCGCCGTCACCCACTAGGGAACATTATGTAGTGTACACTTGTGACGGCACAAAGACTTGGCAGTTTGTCATTCCATAAAGCAAACAGGGAGTTGAAAACGACCGAGCGGAGTGTATTTATTTTAATCAACCTATTGCAACAAAAAAACGGCAAAAATATGCCGTTTTTTTGTGGTTTGCATAGTAGTTTGATTTTGTGTTGCATAGTAGTTATTTTTTGTACTATTTTTTATGAGGCAATTTGGTTTTATTTTACGTTACTTCTCTAGTTCGCTAGGTTTATTTAGTTTTATGTTCATTTGGGTTTGGAAGTACTTTTGCATTTCGAGAATGTCGGAGGGGCTTGCATAGTTGGTCTCGCAAAATTCGTTTATTATGCACGATAGTGGGATGTCTAGGTCGTGGGTTTCGCCTAGGGCAAAACTTTTGCAAGTGTGGGTTATAAGGTACATTTTTGCATAGAACTTTTTGAAAGTTTCGGATGGGGAACTCTTCAAATTTTGCGACCTTGCGATATACTCTTTTCCAAGCATCGAGTAGGTTTCGTTTAGGTACATTTCGTTGGGGTCGAGGTTGAGGTTTTCGTATAGGGCTTCTTCCACGAGGTCAAGCCTATTGTCCTCTTCGTCGAACTCAATGTTGTGGTACACCTTTTCGCTAAGCAAGTCTAGGTAACTGGTTTTGTCGTCGCCTAGCACGATGGGCAAAACCTTTCCGTGCTTATTGTCTTCCACCCAATAAATTTTGTCTAGTCTAATTTTTTTCTCCGTCTTTTCCATCGCTTTTGCCCCTTTGTTCCAAATAAATTTACATTATTCTAGCACAACTTAAATCCAATTGCAATAGGGGAAACGATATTTTTTGAGATTCTTCGGGGCTAAAGCCCACTCAGAATGACAGGTGGTGGGGTGTTTGCTTGTATCGTGATAGGGGAGAAGTACTCGGCTTATGTCATTCTGAACGCGTTAGCGGAAGAATCTAGAACGCACGGCTTGCTTTTATAACGGACGACCACATAGATACACTCCGCTCGGTCGTTTTCAACTCCCTCGGTCGGTATGACACATTAGTTACTTTAGCGTGTCATATCGACTGAGGCTATGTAAATAGCCGAACGGAGTATATCTACTTTCAATTGTCCTCTTGTCATTCTGAAGCGAAGCGAAGAATCTAGAACGCACGGCTTGCTTTTTATACGGACGACCCAAAGTAGATACGCTCCGCTCGGTCGCACACTCCCTGTTTGCTTTATGGAATAGCAAACTACCAAGTCTTTGTGCCGTCACAAGTGTACACTATATAATATACCCTAGTGGGTGACGGCGATTCTCCCTTACGGTCGAATACGGTATGACACAAGTGGCAATAGAATTGCCACAATGATATTTTTTGCTTACGCAAAAAATGATATTGCTATCGCAATGATATTATGCTAAAGCATAATGATATTACACTTGCAAGCAAGTGTAATGGCGGACGACCACATAGATACGCTCGGTTCGCTTACGCTCTCTCGGTATGACACATATTATCAACTCTTTGTGTCATATCGACTGAGGCTATGTAAATAGCCGAACGGAGTATATCTATTAGGATTAACCTTACAAAAATCAAACTGCACGTTCTAGATTCTTCGGGGTTGCACCCACTCAGAATGACAGGTGAGGTGTTTGCTTAGAATGACAATAGCCGAACGGAGGATATCTACTTTCAATTGTCCTATTAGGATAACTTTATAATTCTTATAATAATAATATACAAATTTAAGCCAAATCATTGACAAAGGCGGAAAAATATGTTAAATTATCCTTGAGCCACTCGGAAAAGGTTCTTTTTTAAGTGTGCAAAATTGCTTTGCGCCACCTATACGGTGAGTCTGGTTAGAGGAGGTAAATGTAATGTACGCAATAGTAACAACTGGTGGCAAACAATACAAAGTTAGCCAAGATGATATCATCACCGTTGAGAAATTGGACGCTAAAGTTGGCGACAAAGTTAATTTGGACGTTCTTATGCTTGTTGACGGTGACAAAGTTACAAATGGTAATCCACTTGTAAAAAATGCTGAAGTAGTAGCAGAAGTTGTTGAGCAAGGTAAAGAGGCTAAAGTCGTTGTTTTCAAATACAAGGCTAAGAAAAATTACCGTAGAAAACAAGGTCATAGACAACCTTTTACAGCATTAAAAATTGTTTCGGTTAAATAATTATGACGAAAATTAAATTTTTTAAAAAATGTAATATCTTTGTTGGATTTGAATGTAGTGGTCATACGGGCTATGACGACTATGGCAAAGATATATTGTGTGCATCAATATCCGCCCTTACTCAAGGTTGTGTGTTGGGCGTGACCAAAACGCTAAATATTGGCGCCAAGGTTACAAAAATGGATAGTGATGGATACCTAAAAATGGAATTGCCAAGTGATTTGGGTCAAGCAAAAGCGGAAAAAGCAAGTCTTATTATATCTGTGCTTTATGACGCAATGTGTGACCTAAAAAATGGCTATCCAAAGTATATTAAGATGGAGGTAATAGAGAATGTTTATTAATATTCAACTCTTTGCTCATAAGAAAGGTCAAGGTACTTCTAAAAACGGTCGTGACTCAAAGAGCAAAAGATTAGGTGTTAAAGTTGCAGACGGACAAGTTGTATCTGCAGGTTCTATTATCATCAGACAAAGAGGAACAAGAATTAATGCTGGCAAGAACGTTGGTGTTGGCAAAGATTATACTTTGTTTGCTATGTCCGATGGTAAAGTTAAATTTGAAAATGAAACCAAAGACAAGAAAAGAGTAAGTGTTTATCCTGCTGAGTAATCTTTGGCGTGCAAAAAAACCGACTTTATGTGGGGCGAGTACTCACAGGGGTTGGTTTTTCGTTTTATAAGGGGTATTTTTTATAGATTCTCTCCGTTCGTATTCTTACGAATACTCAGTCGGAATGACACGAAAGAACTACTCGGTTTATTATATGTGTCATACCGACCGACCGCAAGGGAGCGGAGTGTATCTACTTTTAATTTAACCGCTTTTCGTTCGAGATTCTTCGGGGCTACGCCCACTCAAGGTGGTGAGGTGTTTGCTTGTATCGTGATAGGCGGGAAGTACTCGGCTTATGTCATTCTGAGCGAAGCGAAGAATCTAGAACGCACGGCTTGCTTTTTATGCGGACGACCACATAGATACACTCGGTTCGCTTACGCTCTCTCGGTATGACACGATGCAAGGCATAGCATTGCAAGTGAAGAAGTAAGAGTGAATAGTGAAGAGGTGTACAAGCGGGTAACTTATATAGATACACTCCGCTCAGTACAACTCCCTCGGTCGGTATGACACATTAGTTACTTTAGCGTGTCATATCGACTGAGGCTATGTAAATAGCCGAACGGAGTATATCTATGTGATTATCCTTATATGTCATTCTGAGTGGGCTTGCCCCGAAGAATCTCTACTTTGTGTTCAAGCCCCAAAGGGCTTCCGAGCGAGGTGTGCACGCGTAAAGCGGGCGGGCGACCGCAAGGTCGGACGGCGGGCAAGCGGGCGGTCGGGGCGGACGCCACGACCACGAGGGAAGCGAAGCGACCGAGCACCTCGCCCCGCAAAAACGCTTGCGTTTTTGCACATTCCAGTTTTAAGGCGAAGCCTTCCAAACTGTATCAAATTAGCAAAAAAGGAAATGTAACAAATGGTGTATACCGAATATGACGATTATATATGGGTGGAGGGGGACGACTTTGATGCGAAAGAGACCCTTGAGTGCGGTCAGGTTTTTAGGTTCAAATTTGTCCAAAATCACTATGAAGTATATAGTTTAAGTCATAAAGCCTGCCTTTATTGTCAAGAAGGTGGGGTAAAAATTGTTACAAAAGATAAAAAATATTTCATTAATTACTTTGATTTTTGCACAAGATATGATAGAATAAAATCGAAATTGGGGAAAAACCCAATGCTAAAATCGGCAATTGAGTATGGCAAAGGCATTAGAATACTTAATAGTGACCCGCTTGAAATGATAATTTCGTTTATTATTTCGCAAAACAACAATATCCCTAGAATCAAGTCTATTATCGAAAAGATTTGTGAGGGCTATGGCGACAATATGGGCGACTATTACGCATTCCCGACGCTTACGCAATTGAAACAAATTCCGATAGAGTTCTTTAGAAAAATAGGTGCGGGATATAGGGACAAATATTTGTACGATACCATTCAATTTATTGACGAAGAATATATTGAGGGCATCAAACTTATGGACACCGACACGGCAAGGGCGGAACTTATGAAACTAAAGGGTGTGGGCAGGAAGGTTGCGGACTGCATACTACTGTTTGGTTTCCATAAAACCGATGTGTTTCCAACCGATACGTGGATAGTCCAAGCGTACCAAAAAATCTATGGCGAATGTTTGGCGGACGCTGTCAAGATTTCTAAAAAACTACTGGGCGAATTTGGCGATTTGGCAGGTTATGCTCAACAATATCTATACTATTATATGAGAGAAAGTAATTTAGGAGAAAAAATATGAGAGAAAGAAAAATTGCATTATTACTAGATGTTGACAACGTTAAAATTGGCGGAGAAGCGTTTAACGAACTTTACGAAAAACTACAATCTATGGGCGATGTTGTTTATTGCAAGTTCTATGGCTACAATGACAGAAAACACATTTACCTAAGCGAAGTTATTTCGCAATACGGCTATGAGACTGCACCTTTTATGAGGTTCAAAAAGCGTTGTAGCCAACTAGACACGCGTATTATCGTTGATGCCGTAAGACTTTGCTACACAAAGCCTGAAATTGATACTTATTGTATTGTTGCCGGTGAAGGTGACCTTATTCCTTTGCTTGTTGAACTAAAGAGCAGTGGAAAGAGCGTTATTGATATCAACAGCGAATATCAAGAAATGAACTATCATATGTTTGACACACACATCACACTATCCAAAATTAACGATAGTTCCGATGCCTATGTATCCAAAACTAAAAAAGTTGTTACAACAAAATCTACAAAGAAAGTTGCAACCAAGACCGCTACCCCTAAGGCTAGCACAAAAACTACCACAACCACTACAACTACTAAGAATGTTTCAAGGACATCCGCTCCAGTGGTTGAGGACGACTATGCCGAGGAAACCGCTTATGATAGCGACCAACTAAGCGAAATGCTTAAGGATATCACCGACAGATATAGCGAACTTGACTTTAGCGATAACAGCGATATTGACAAGAAAATCGACCTTATTAGAGACATCGAAGTTCTTATCGAAGACGAGACTGCTAAGGGCGAGGGCTTAAACAGTGACAACGCCGACATCAGACAAATCTTTGTTGAACTTCAAAACATTGTTGACGATATGAGAAATGCACTTTAGTTTTTGACTAACAATAGAGCACAAAACACCTAGAAAACTTGCTAGGTGTTTTTCTTGTCTAAATGGGTTTTTATGCAATCCATAACCAACAAAAACAAGTAAATATGGTTTATATGAGAAAATATTTACTCAAAAAATATTATAAATATTCATAGAAAAAATTTTAATTTGGGTCTTTATTTTTGTAAATATATATGATATAATATATAGTGAATAATGGAGAAATGTACTTGGACTTAAAATGCTCTATAGCATAAAAATATTTTTTATGGAGGTGGCTATGAATTTAATCTTAGGTGCTGGGCTATGGATAACGATATCTATACTTGCCGTAATAATCATTTTTGTTGCGGTTTTTATGGCGTTCGTTCCCGTTAGTGTCTGGATAAAAGCGATGGTCAGTGGTGCACACATTCCCGCTCACAAGTTGGTTGCAATGAAACTTAGAAACGTTGATGTTTCGCTTATTGTAAACAACTATATCAATGCCATTAAGGCGGGCGTGAAAATTACTGTTGGCGATTTGGAAACCCACTTTATGGCGGGCGGAAATATCGAAAGAGTGGTTGATGCACTTATTATGGCACACGGTGCAAAAATCAATTTGACCGTGGACAACGCAAAGGCTATTGATCTAGCCAACCGCGACATCTTGCAAGCAGTGCAAAACTGCGTTACACCTGTAGTTATTACCACTCCGCCAATTTCGGCAGTTGCGTGTGATGGTATTGAACTTATTATAAAGGTGCGAATCACTCTTCAAAGCAATATCGAAAAACTTATTGGTGGTGCGGGCGAAGCAACCATCCAAGCAAGAGTGGGAGAAGGTGTTGTAACTGTTGTTGGCTCGTCAAAAAATCACCAATTAGTGCTTGAAAATCCCGATATGATATCCAAAGCGATTTTGGCAAAGGGGCTAGACAAGGGCACTGCATACGAGATACTAAGTGTGGACGTTGCGGACATTGATATTGGAAGAAATGTTGGGGCAAAACTTCAAGCCGAAAGGGCGGAAGCCGATGTCCAAATTGCAAATGCCAGAGCAGAAGAGCGTAGGGCAATGGCAATTGCTTCCGAGCAAGAAATGAAAGCACGAACGCAAGAAATGAAAGCCAAGTTGCTTAGTGCGGAATCGGAAGTTCCAAAAGCAATTAGTATGGCGTTTAAATCGGGAAATATTGGGGTTATGGACTATTATAGAATGCAAAACATCCAAGCGGATACCACTATGCGAAATTCTATAGGTCGAAAAGGTGGAGACGAATAAGTTAAGGTAGGTGACTAACCTATGTCTAATCCATTACAAATTTTAATTCCTATTTGGCTAGTTCTAATTCTTTTGCTTTTGTTGTTTAAATTCAATAATTGGGTGGATAGTAGACCTGCAAAGAAAAAAGAGGACAAGCCTAAAAAAGATAAAAAAGAAGAAACAATTAAGAAAATAGATGAAAAGAGCAGTGATGCTCTTGCCGTTACAAAAGAACCTGAAAAGGTTGAGGCAAAAAAAGACGAAATTTTTGTCGGAACAAATTATCTATATGATAGGTTTGTTGTCAATCCTAGCGAGGAAGACAAAATTGACGACAAAAAAAGCGAACTATTCTTGTCTACTGAGGAAAGCGAAGAGATTAAGAATAAAAAAGTTGAGATAAAGGTGAAACCCGTGGAGTCTTTGTCTCAAAAAGAAGCCTTATATCGAAAGATTGAGGAAATGACCAACAAAAATGTTGACGAAAGAGAAAGGCTACTTGAGGAATTTGAGTCCCTTCCTAGAAATACAAAACTTATGCTTATAGAAAATATAATTCAAAAAATGAATTAGGAAAGTGGTTAATTGAAGAGAACCCCATTTTTGCGGTAGCAAAAATGGGGTTCTCTTCATAATTATAACCACTTTTTATATTGGTTTGTTTTTGTTGCAGTAACGAAGTATACCGCCGTTTTTTGTTAGTCTAAAAAAATGGGCATTAATCTTTTAAAAAAAACATATATTCTTATGAGGTAATATATGGAAAATTATATAAAGGAATTGGCGGATATTTGTGGGCTTCCGTTTGGTGAGGTTACGAAGGACACAAAGGTTATTATGCTTGGGACAAAAATGGTGTATGTGGGAAATTATAGAAAACTACTTACATACGGCGAAGAAAAAATTGATTTGAGGATAAAAAAAGACATATTGCATATATCGGGAGAGAATATGAAAATAGCCCAAATGGACAAGGGTGAAATAGTTGTCGTGGGCAAAATTTACGGCGTGATGGTGGATAGTTATGATAAGAACGCTACAATATAGAGTGCGGGCAAAGGGCAAAAATTTGTCGTTTTTGCTAAGAAATATGTCAAAGGAAAATATCGCCATATATAACGCAAAAAGGGACGGAAATGCCCTTGAATTTTTTCTTTCGCCAAAGGATTATGTAACGCTAAAATCGCTTGATTTTGGTGACACTCAATTTGAGGTGACTAAGGTTGGTGGGAAAGAGTTTGTCCTATTTTGGTTGCTTTCGCATATTGGTTTTTTGCTTGGAATTATTGCTTCGGTTATCCTTTATTTGGCTATTTCTAGCAAAATTTTTTATATTAGCATAAGCGGTCTTGAGAATACACAAAAAACTCAAGTTATGGCTTCGCTTGAAGCGATTGATATAAAAAAGTTTGCAACTATGCCTAGCGATATGAATTTGATAGAAGAACACTTATTGGGCGAATTTGACTTTTCGATTGTAAGTGCGGTTAGGCGTGGAAATGCACTTATTATAAATATAAAAGAAGAACTTAGTGACACTAGGGAGTTTGAAGAAATTGTAGCCGAATATGATATGGTGATAGAGTTAATTGAGGTTTATAGTGGCACGCAAAATGTAAAGGCGGGCGACATAGTAAGGAAAGGCGATGTGTTGGTTTATCCATATATGATGGTGGGCGAAAATAGTGCCAATGTTGAACCAAAAGCCAATATTGTTGCCACAAGGTTTGTTTCAAAAACTTACAATTTTTTAAGCGAAGAAACCAAGGTGGAACGGACGGGGAATAGCGTGGTTGGGCTTTGCGAATATTACTTGGGTAAATACAAGTTGCTTGAAACTTCTAGCACGCACGATTTTGAGTTCTTTGAGGAGGAATATGAGGAGGTATGTTTGTCATATTACTTTTTGCCAATCAAGGTGAAAAGAAAGGTGGTGTACGAGGTTGGCGAGGTGATAATAAACCACGATTTTGAGTCCGAGCGTGAGGGGATAATTGACGGGTTGCGGGCGGAGTGCTTGGCTTTGTCCGAGGGGAAAGAAATAGTGGACGAAAAGTGCGACATTATCCCTATGGGTTTTGGCTACACAATTAATTATCATACTTGCTTAAAAATTTATCTTCAGTACTAATTTATTGACTAAAATCGTTATTTTTGCTAAACTATCCTAAAGTAAAATATTAAGGGAATAATATGATAATTAATTTTAACCAAAAGTTGTTTAACAAAAAATACATTGAACTTATTAAGAATGCATACGACTATGCTTTGGAGTATCTAAATGTGCCATTCAAAAGTTTGGAAGTGGACATAGATTTTGTAGGGAAAAAAGAAATCCATAGGCAAAATAAGGAATTTAGAGGGGTGGATAGACCCACTGATGTGCTCTCTTTTCCAAACCTTTTAAAGGTGGGTGTTACCGACTCGCAAGTGATAGCGGACACGCTTACAAAGGAGAACTTTATTTCCGACTACAACCCCGAAAATGACACAATCTTTTTGGGATGCATTACAATATGCAAAGATGTTGTGTTCAAACAAGCCAAAGAGTTTGGAAACTCTAGGTCAAGGGAAATGACCTATATGGCGGTGCACGGATTACTTCACTTGCTCGGATTTGACCATATGAAGGATGACGATAAAAAAGAAATGAGAAGGGTTGAGGAAAAAATAATGGAACGCCTTGACCTTAGGAGGGACTAATGAAATCGGGATTTGTTGCAATTTTAGGCTTGCCAAATGTGGGCAAGAGCACTTTGCTTAATGCAATTTTAAAAGAAAAAGTGTCTATTGTGTCTCCAAAACCACAAACCACTAGAAACAAAATTTTGGGCATACTTAATGATGAGGACGGGCAAATTGTCTTTATAGACACCCCCGGAATTCACAACGCACACAACAAACTTGACGAGTATATGAACAAGGCAATTAGTACTGCCAAAGACGACGTCGATGTGCTTTTGTTTGTTATTGATGGCACAAAAAAAATAAGCGATAATGTTATTGACACATTGAATAAATATACAAAAGGTATAGACAATGTTATTCTTGTTGTAAACAAGATTGACGACACCACTTACGAAAAACTTTATCCTGAACTTAGCAAGTGTAATGGGCTAGAGGGGGTTAAGGATATTGTTCCGGTGTCGGCAAAGAAAGGCAAGAACTTGGACGAACTTATTAAGGTTATAAAGACCTATCTAAAAGACGATGTAAAGTATTTTGACGACGACATTTACACCGACCAAAGTGTCAAATTTTTGTGCGGTGAAATAATTAGAGAAAAAGCACTTTGGCTTCTTCAAGATGAACTTCCTCACGGAATTGCCATTGAAATTGCAAGATTTAATGATGGCGATAATGTGTGCGAAATTGACGCCGATATAATTATTGAAAAGTCGAGCCACAAGCAAATTATAATTGGTGCGGGGGGCTCGATGCTAAAAAATATTGGCATCAAAAGTAGGCTTGAAATGGAAAAGATTGTTGGAAAAAAAGTTATGCTAAAACTTTTTGTAAAGGTAAGGGAAGACTGGCGTAGCAAGTCTAGTTCGATTAAGTCGCTAGGGTATAACTCACAAGATTTATAATTTTTATGTAGCGGAATATTTATTCAAATTGTATAATAAATATTCAAGTAAAATTTGACGGAGATGGTTCCTTGGAAGATATTACTGTAACGGGAATAGTTTTAAACTCAATAAAATATGGAGAAAAGGATAAGATTATCCATATTTTTTCGGTCGAACTAGGAAATATTACCGCAACACTTAAGGGCGTTGAGTCTCCAAAGTCCAAAATGAAGTTTGCCGGTCAACCATTTTGTTTTGGAAGGTTTGATTTGGCGGAGGGTCACAATTTTTATGTGGTGAAGTCGGTTGACCTAATTGATTCGTTTTTTGATATTTCTCTCGACTACGATGCTTATTTGCTTTGCAATTCGATGCTTGAGATTTGTAACCATATATTAAAGCCAAATATTTTGGCGGAAGGCTTATTTTTGTCTTTGCTAAAAACATTGCAAAATATTGTTTACAACAAGATTGATGCGGGGCTTGCCGTTTTGAAATTTTATTGTGACCTGCTTAAAAATATTGGCTATGGGCTAAATTTTGACAAGTGCGACAATTGTGGAATGAAGTTTTTGGGTGATATAAAATTTGATATATTGTCGGGAACATTTAGGTGTTCAAATTGCTCGGGTGGGGTAAAAATTGAAAAAAGGGATTTTATGACCCTAAAGATAGTTTGTGGAACTGATATTGATAGGTTGCACACCCTAAAAGTTGACCCAACTGTCATCCAAAACCTTTTAAGTTTGCTTATTGACGACATTTCAAAACAAACGGGCTACAAGGTTAAATCGGTTAAATTTTAACTTTTTGCATAAATATAAGTTGTTTACTATTTAAAAGTTGCTAAAACTAGCGACTTTTAATTTTTTATACCGCATAAAATTTTGGTTTTTGTTATAAAAATTCAAAAGTGTCAACAAAAGACCTATTTTTTTGTAATTTTATTAAATATTGTTTGCCATAATTGCTCAAAAAATATATACTAATAAAGGTGATTTTTGGAAATTCAAGGGCTTTTGCTAGATTTCCAAAAGTTACTAAAAATTCACAAGGAGAAAACAATGACAAAGAAAAAGTATGTATATCTTTTTAGTGAAGGCGATGCTAAGATGAGAGAAATACTTGGTGGCAAAGGTGCAAACCTTGCAGAAATGACCAAACTTGGTCTTCCTGTTCCACAAGGATTTACTATTTCTACCGAAGCGTGCACCAAATACTACGAAGATAATAGGCAAATCAATGACGAGATTAAGGCTGAAATAATGGAGTACATCACAAAGATGGAAGGCATTACTGGCAAAAAATTTGGAGACAAAGAAAATCCTTTGTTGGTATCCGTTCGTTCGGGTGCTAGAGCATCTATGCCAGGTATGATGGACACTATTTTGAACTTGGGTCTTAATGAGGAAGTTGTAGAGGTTATTTCCAAAAAATCCGGCAATCCTCGTTGGGCTTGGGACTGTTACAGAAGATTTATTCAAATGTACAGTGACGTTGTTATGGAAGTTGGCAAAAAATACTTTGAGCAATTAATTGATGAAATGAAAGAGAAAAAGGGTGTTACCCAAGATATCGAACTAACTGCCGAAGATTTGAAAGAACTTGCTATGCAATTCAAAGCCGAATACAAAGCAAAAATTGGCGAAGACTTCCCAACCGATCCAAAGGAACAATTGTTTGGTGCTATCAAAGCCGTATTCCGTTCTTGGGACAACCCTAGAGCAAACTACTATAGAATGCAAAACGACATCCCATATAGTTGGGGTACTGCCGTAAACGTTCAAATGATGGTATTTGGTAATATGGGTGAAACTAGTGGTACTGGTGTTGCATTTACTCGTAACCCTGCTACTGGTGAGAAAAAACTTATGGGCGAATTCCTAATGAATGCACAAGGTGAAGACGTTGTTGCAGGCGTTAGAACTCCAATGCCAATTGACAAAATGGCAGAAATTATGCCTGAAGTTTATGCTCAATTCCAAGACATTTGCAAAATCCTAGAGGGACACTATAGAGATATGCAAGATATGGAATTTACCATTGAGGACAAAAAATTATTTATGCTTCAAACCCGTAACGGAAAAAGAACTGCTAGAGCCGCATTAAAAATTGCTTGTGACCTAGTAGACGAGGGAATGATTAGCGAAGAAGATGCTCTTATGCAAATTGATCCAAAGTCTTTGGACGCTCTTCTTCACCCACAATTCGATGCCGAAGCGCTTAAGAAAGCAAAACCAGTTGCTCACGCTCTTGCCGCATCCCCAGGTGCTGCTTGTGGTGCTATTGTGTTTACTGCCGAGGATGCAGTTTCTGCCGGAAAGAGAAAAGAAAAAGTTGTTCTTGTTAGACTAGAGACTTCTCCAGAAGACATCGAGGGTATGCACTATGCTCAAGGCGTTTTGACAGTTAGAGGTGGTATGACTTCTCACGCTGCCGTTGT
>CAYVXW010000029.1:0-16310 GCA_964455585.1 uncultured Christensenella sp. | reverse complement strand
ATGCTCAAGGCGTTTTGACAGTTAGAGGTGGTATGACTTCTCACGCTGCCGTTGTCGCTAGAGGAATGGGTACTTGCTGTGTATCTGGTTGTGGCGACATCAAAATGGACGAAGCAAACAAGAAATTTACTTTGAATGGTAGAGTATATAAAGAGGGAGATGTTATTTCTCTTGACGGTTCTACTGGTAATATTTATGGCGAGGCTATTGCTACTGTTCCTGCCAACACAAACGATGGCGACTTTGGTAGAATTATGGCTTGGGCAGATAAATACAAAAAACTTCAAGTAAGAACCAACGCCGATACTCCAAAGGACGCAACCCAAGCATTTGAGTTTGGTGCGGACGGTATTGGTCTATGCAGAACCGAGCATATGTTCTTTGAGCCAGATAGAATTTCGGCTATTAGAGAAATGATTTGTGCCGACACTGTTGAGCAAAGAGAAAAAGCACTTGCAAAACTTGAGCCAATGCAACAAGGTGACTTTGAAAAACTTTATGAAGCACTTCAAGGCAAGCCAGTAAACATTAGATTTATTGACCCACCACTACACGAGTTTGTTCCTACTGCCGAGGAAGATATTGAACTTCTTGCTAAATCCCAAGGCAAAACTGTTGAAGAAATTAAACAAATCATCGATGGTTTGCACGAGTTTAACCCAATGATGGGTCATAGAGGATGTAGACTTGCAGTTACTTATCCAGAAATTGCAGTTATGCAAACTAAGGCAGTAATCAAAGCCGCTATCAACGTTGCTAAAAAGCACCCTGATTGGCATCCTGTTCCTGAAATTATGATTCCACTTGTTGGCGAAGTTAAGGAACTTGCTTATGTTAAGAAAATTGTTACTGACACTGCCGACGCTTTAATTAGCGAAGCAGGGGTAGATATGCACTACAAAGTTGGTACTATGATTGAAATCCCAAGAGCAGCCGTTCTTGCAGACGAAATCGCCGAGGAAGCAGAATACTTCTCGTTTGGTACTAACGACCTAACTCAAATGACATTTGGCTTTAGCCGTGACGACGCAGGTAAATTCTTGGGCTCTTACTATGAGAAGAAGATTTACGAAAGCGACCCATTTGCTAGACTAGACCAAAATGGTGTAGGAAAACTTATGGAAATGGCAGTTGCAGGCGGAAGAAAGACAAGACCAGATATCAAACTTGGTATTTGTGGTGAGCACGGTGGAGACCCATCGAGCATTGAGTTCTGTCACAAACTAGGACTAACTTATGTATCTTGTTCTCCATTTAGAGTACCTATTGCTAGACTTGCCGCTGCACAAGCCGCAATCAAAAATAAGTAATCTAACTCAATAAAAACACCATATATTATGGTTTTGAGCCTGTATACTTTAGATGCAGGCTCTATTTTTGTGTTTTTTGCCAAAAAATAAGCCAATAAGGCAGTCAAACTTGATGGATGTTATCGTGAAAAAGATAGTGCCAAAATGGTATGGCACGATTTGTCGGGAAATATTTTAGGGAAACCTGCATAATTTTACAAAAAACATTTTAGGGAAATCGGTACATTTTTAAAAAACACTTGATTTTTTCTTTTTTGTATGCTATTATATTGCGTGAGGTGATAGTATGATTTTTGAAAGAAGTATATATCAAGACTTATTAAAGTGGAAAAAAGAAAGTAACGGCAAGACGGCTATGCTTGTTGAGGGGGCAAGACGTATCGGTAAGTCCACTGTAGTTGAAACTTTTGCTAAAAATGAATACAAATCATATATTATGATTGACTTTTCTGATACTAAAAACTCTTTCAATAAAGACGTTAAAGACGTGTTTGAAAAATCAAAGGATTATAACGATTTTTTTACAATGATACAATTAGTGAAGGGTATAAAATTGTATGAAAGAGAATCTGTTATTATTTTTGATGAAGTTCAAAAATATGTAAAGGCAAGAGAAATGATAAAGCATTTTGTCATTGATGGCAGATATGACTTTATCGAAACAGGTTCTTTAATAACGTTAAAAAAAAATTCAAAGAAAATTTTAATTCCTTCAGAAGAAAAAAAATTGGAGATGCACCCAATGTCATTTTCGGAGTTTCTCATTGCTATAGGGGAAAGAGAATTGTTGAATAATATCTTTGATTGCTATAATAGATTGGAACCATTGTTTGAACCCGTTCATAGAAAGGCAATGAAGTTGTTTAGAACTTATATGGCCGTTGGAGGTATGCCACAAGCAGTAAAAAAATATATCGAAACAAATGATTTTGAAAAAATAGATGATGTTAAAAAAGATATTATCAAATTATATAGAGAGGATTTAGGAAAGATTTCGAGAAAATCATCGTCAATCACACCACTTATCATATATGATAGGATACAAAGTATGTTTGCTAACCATTCTTTTGAAATTAGCCCTTCTTCTTTCTCTCAAAATACAAAGTTGTATACATGCTTAAATAATGTAGAGGAACTCGAATCGAGTAAGGTTGTTAATGTGGCTTATGAAATTAAAAATATTGATGCAACGTTATCACTTGGATTCGATTTGTCAGGGGTAAAAGTATATTCAGGAGATACAGGTCTTTTGATTTCAAAAATGTATTACGATAAGTCGTTTTTAGATAATGCACTTTATAAATCAATTATTTTAGATAAGTTGTCCGTAGATGAAGGCTTTTTGTATGAAAATGTTGTTGCTCAGGAATTAAAGGCAAACAATCACAGCCTAAAATATGCTTCGTTTTATAAAGATAACACAAATAAGAAATACTCAATAGATTTCTTTATTGAAAAGGGTAACAAGATTTATCCAATAGAAGTTAAGTCTTCGGGATATACATCGCATACAAGCATAGATGAATTTTGTAGTAGATATCGTCAATATATGAATGGTGGAATAATAATTTATTCTAAAAATTTAAAAGTTGATGGCAAATACACGTATTTACCTGTGTATATGACAATGTGTTTATGATTTAAGATTTGTGGATAGTGTAATTATTTGAATATATGACGAATTAATGTTGCAGATATGATAAGAAACTAGTGTGATATTTTTGTTTGTATGTCCTAGGTGTAAAAAAATCAATAATTTAATATAGTTGTCCAATCTATTAAAATATGTTTAATTTCAATATGGTTTATTGAAATGGGGTAAATTTTGATGTGACAAATAGCAACAAAAAACGCCCTAAGTATAGGGCGTTTTTTGTGTTTTGCATAGCATTTAACCCAAAGGGGATTTGGTTACATTTCTTTCCCGTTTTCAAGCCCGCGAACAAAGTAGCCTAGTAGGCTCTCGCTTGTGTTTTTTACATTTGCCTCTTCGCATAGTGCAATGTTGGCGGGAATAGAAACTTGTCCTTTTACTAGAACGCCTTTGCGGGTAAGGTGACCATCAAGGTGATTGTTTAGTGTGTTTACAACCTTTTGAGAGTTCCTTAAAGCCATATCAAAAAGTTCTTCTCTTGGCATTCCAAGTAGTTTGGATAGTTCATCTGGATAGGGAATACTCATTGCCGACTTGTCGCCAGTTTGGGCAAATATTTGGTTTCCAACATTTAGGATATAGTCCCAATTTGCTCTTTTTGCCTTGTCAAGTAGGTTGGTTAGTTCTTTGTCGTATTTGTCGTTTGGGTCTAGCGTAAATTGGCAGGCGGTAAAGTACTTGTTTGCGTCAAGCATTTGTATTTTTAGTGCGTCAAAATTTTTCTTGCTAATAACTAGGTTTAGGTTAGTAAATCCTTTGTAATCAATATAATTTTTTTCCATAATTTTGTTCCCCCTAATTTTTTCACCAAAAGTATAGCATAGCGTTTGTGTGATGTCAATACCCAAATTTAAAATAAATATGGATTTTTGGTGGGAATTTTTATTTGCGAAGAGGGGGGATTTGTGATAAAATACTTAAGAAAAAAGGAGAGGTTGTATGGGGAAAAGAAGCAAAGGACAAATAATTTGTGATGCCATTTGTGGTGTTTTGATGCTACTATCAATACTTGTGTTTTTGGTGGTGGGAGTAATTGTTCCAAGTGTGCTACATCCACTATGGATTATCATTCCATCGTCAGGGCTAACTTGCGGGATAATTTCCATAATTTTTAATGCAGTTATTGCGTGCAAAAAAGCAAAGAGTGATAGTAATGTTGAAGAAAAATAGTGTAACTATTTAGGTGTGACATTTGCGAGGATGGGCGATTTTTGTCAAAAATATCCAAATTTTGGAGCCGTCCTTGTTTTTTGTGGCATTAGTTTATGAAAAAATTTAAAAAATATTGTATTTTTTAGAGGAATTTTCAAAAAAAAATCGTATATATTTATTGAGTGAACTACTTAGGAGGATTTTGTGGACAAAGGCTTTGATTATAAATGGCTTGAAGAACTCAAATCAAAAAGCGATATTGTAAACATTGTTAGCAAGTATATCACCCTAAACAAAAGGGGAAAAACTTGGTGGGCGTGTTGTCCTTTTCACTTTGAAAAAACCCCGTCGTTTGCTATAAACGAAGTGGAGCAATTTTATCATTGCTTTGGTTGTGGGGCAAGTGGTGATGTTATAAACTTTGTTATGAAGCACGAGTCACTAGATTTTTATGATGCGTGCAAACGGCTTGCCGAATATGCGGGTATGGAATTGCCCGAGTTTCATTCGGACGAAAATTTGTTAAAAAACAAAAAGAAACGCGAAAGAATTTATCAGGCGCTTTTGGAGGCGGGCAGGTTTTATTATTTGAACCTAAAAACTCCCGAGGCAAAGGTTGCACTTGAATATTTGCAAAGCCGAAAACTCGATATGGCAACGGTCAAGGAATTTGGCATTGGCTATAGCACGGGTTGGACGGAAGTGGTGACACATCTAAAGAGCAAAGGTTTTAGTGATGAGGAACTTATTGATGCGGGGCTCGCCGACAAGCAACGGGACGGTCGTCTTACCGATTTTTATGGCAAACGACTAATATTTCCAATATTTAGTTTGTATGGCGATATTGTTGGTTTTAGCGGAAGGGTGCTAGGGAAAACCGATTTTGCAAAATACAAAAACACACCCCAAACGCTAGTTTTTGACAAGAGCAAGTGTATTTATGGCATAAAACAATTAAAGAAACTAAAAACCGAAGGAAATATTTCGGAAGTTGTCCTAGTTGAGGGGCAAATGGATGTAATATCTTTATATAAGGCGGGCGTAAAAAATGCCGTGGCGTGTATGGGAACGGCACTTACCGCTTACCACGCAAAAGACCTAAAGAAGTTTAGCGACAAAGTTGTGTTATGCTTTGACGGCGACAGTGCGGGCAAAAAAGCAACGCTTAGGAGTATTGAAATTTTGGTTAAAGCGGGGCTTATGGTCTATATAGTCACCATTCCAAATGGTCACGACCCCGACGAGTATGTAAATGCTTTTGGAAAGGATTCGTGGGACAAACTTATTTCAAACGCACTTTATTGGGTGGAGTTTTTAATAAGGGATTTGGCTACGGGCTACAATCTTGAAAAAATGGACGAAAAGTCTAGATTTATTAGCGACGCACTAGCAGTTGTTAGAAAACTAGATAGCGTTAGCGAACAAGAAATTTATCTAAAGATGATTGAAGAGTTGACGGGGGTCAAGGTGGCAGTTTTGAAGAGCGACTTAAAAAACGGCTCATCAAACGATTCCTCCTCAAAAGACGAAATTGTAATAAACAAAAAACCAATCAATCAAATCACCGTAGAAAACGCCTATGTAAAGGCGGTTAAGTTTGTGATATCGGCGATGATTTATAAAAAAGATTACGCTAAAGTAAACGAGGAAATTAGGGAATATATCCTAAACCCCGATTATGTTCAAATTTTTGATTATGTTGCAAGCGAAAAAAGTGCGGGCAGGACACCAATTGTTGGAAAACTTTGGGATATGTTTGATGTGGAAAGCACAAAGGATATTGGCGACATTGCAAACTTTGAATTTATTGAGGGCGAGGACAACGAAAAGTATTATGCCGACTGTATAGATATTATTCTAAAAAGTGGATTTAAGATGCAAAAGGAAAAATATCTAAAAGAATTGGCAAAAACCAAAGACCCTATAGTCCGAGAGGAACTTAAGAAAAAAATAAACGAAATAATAATTAAAGAAAAGAAAAAGTAAGGTACAAAAAATGGCAAAAGTAAAAATTAGTGAAATTGAAAAATTGATGGAAAAAGCAAAAGGCATTGAGGTCGAAATTAGCGAACTATTAAAGAATGCAAAGAAAGACGGAAATTGCATAAACGAAGACGACATTGGTGTTAAACTTATTAACTACGAACTAACAACAGACGACGTTACTCTTATAAAACGTATGCTAGAAGACGAGGGAATTACAATTGAACAATCGGTTGACGAAGCAATTAAGGACGAAGATTTAAAAGAAATCATTGCTTCAGTTAGGGTTGATGACCCCGTAAAACTTTATCTAAAAGATATTGGACAAGCCCAACTTCTAACCGCCGAGCAAGAAATTGAACTAGCCAAAAGAATTTTGGAAGGCGACGAATGGGCAAAAAAGCAACTAAGCGAAAGAAACCTAAAACTAGTTGTTAGTATTGCAAAGAAGTATGTAAACAGGTCTAGTATGTCGTTTTTGGACCTTATTCAAGAGGGCAATATGGGTTTGCTAAAAGCAGTTGAAAAGTTCGATTATACAAAGGGCTTTAGATTTAGTACATATGCAACTTGGTGGATAAGACAATCCATTACTCGTGCAATAGCCGACCAAGCAAGAACAATTAGAATTCCAGTGCATATGGTTGAGACTATTCACAGGTTATCTAGAACTAGCAAGCAACTTATGCAAGAACTAGGTCGTGACCCATCAAATGCCGAAATAGCCGAAAAGATGGGATTAACTGAGGCTAGAGTAGTTGAAATTCAAAAAATTGCTCAAGACCCAGTGTCGCTAGAAAGCCCAGTTGGCGAAGAGGACGAAAGTAGAATAAGCGACTTTGTTGAGGACGAAAGCATCCAATCACCAACCGACAACGCTTCGCAAGATATCCTAAAAGCACAACTTTTGGAAGTTATTGAAACTCTTACTCCAAGGGAACAAAAGGTTATTAGACTTAGATATGGTCTTGACGATGGTCACGCAAGAACCCTTGAGGAAGTTGGCAAAGAGTTTAATGTAACAAGGGAAAGAATTAGACAAATTGAAGCCAAGGCACTAAGAAAACTAAGAAATCCAAATAGATGCAAAAAGTTGCAAGACTTCTATGTATAAGTTGCCAAAAAGATTAGAATTAATTTATGACTTAGTAGACGAAAAGGTTGTGGCAGATGTTGGGTGTGACCACGGCAAACTTGCCCATACTTTATTGGATACAAAAAAATGCGATTTTGTATACGTGTCGGATATAAGTGCTCCTAGTCTAAAAAAAGCCCAAGTGCTTTTGGGAAGATTTCAAAACTTTGAAGCAATATGTTGCGACGGGCTAAAGGGTTATAAAGGGAAAAAAATAGACGAGTGTGTTATTTCGGGAATGGGGGGAGAAGAAATAATGGGGATTATATCATCTTCACCCATTGAAATAAACAAGTTTATTTTGTCACCACAAAAAAATGAAACAAAAGTAAAAGAGTTTATGCTAGGGCTTGGCTACGGAATTGAGTTTGACAAAATCATTTTTGACAAAGGGAAATTCTATAGAGTGTTTAAGTGCGTAAAGGGGAGCAGTGATAAACCAAAAGACAAAATCGAACTTGAGTTTGGACGGGATAGTTTTGGAACAAAAGACTTTTTTGACTTTGTGGAGTACGAAACAAACAAAGTAAACAATATTATTTTTTCGTTGGCAGGCGAGAGAAAACAAGAATTAACTAATTACTTGGATTTATTGAGTAATGCAAGTAAAAGGAAGGGAAAGAAATGAAAGAAATATTAGAATATCAAAAATTGGACATTGAACTAAATAAACTAAAAAAAGGCAATGCCAATAGTGTAGAAAAAAGCAATATGGCAAAACTTAGGGAATATATAACCGAAGCACAAAACAAAGGCTTAAATTTGGAAGCGGGTGCAAAAGACCTTCTTGCCGATTATGAAAAACAAAAGAAACTATATGAGGCAAATTTAGAAAAGGTTCAAAAGATAACTGCTACCGATTTATCAAAAGTTTCGGCAGACGAAATTGATGAAATACTATCTAGTATCAATGCTCTAAGTAGCGAACTTTTTTCGCTTGATAGGAACATAAATATTATAATTACAAAAATAAAAGAAAGCCTAAAAGATTTTGACAATGCAAAACAAAATATCATAAAGGCAAAGCAAAAGTATAATATTTATAAATCTAAATACGAGCAAGACATCAAAGCCACTATGCCTAGAATAAAAGAAATTGAGCAAAAGATGGCGGAAATGGAAAAGTCAATTAAGCCCGAACTTTTGGAAAAGTATAGGACTTTGAAGTCGGAAAATGTTCAACTTCCTGTTATTGTGCCTATGGTGGGCGGACATTGCTCGGGTTGTAGGGTAGAAATTCCTATGGCAAAAGCAAACAAACTAAAAACCGAAAAGAGCATTGTTTGCGAGTGTCATAGAATTATTTATAGCACCGAGGCTTAATTGTTTACACATAGTGTTATGTGGTTAAATAAATAAAGAGCAATCGTTTGCAACTTTTTTGCAAATTTAGTATACTTATGAATATATAATAAAGGAGAATGCGATGCTAACATTATTACAATCGCTAGATGGCACCGATTTGCTACTGGTGTCGTTGTCGTTTATTTTGGCAACACTAATTTCGCTTAGTCTTCACGAGTTTGCTCACGCATATGTGGCATCCAAGTGCGGTGACGACACACCACTAATTCAAGGAAGGGTTACTCTAAACCCTTTTAAGCATATTGACCCAATAGGCTTTTTGTGTTGTGTATTTTTGGGCTTTGGTTGGGCAAAACCTGTCCAAATAGACACTTCCAACTTCCGCAATGTAAAAAAGGGCTCGGCTCTTACAAGTCTTGCGGGTGTTACAATGAACTTGATTTTGGGATTTTTATCGTGCGGACTATATTATTTGTGTTGCATTATTCCTATCAATAATTTATTTGTAACTTTCCTTTGTGTGTTCTTTTATTATATGTTCTTTATGAACATTTCGCTTGCGGTATTCAACTTTTTGCCTATATATCCATTGGACGGCTTTAGATTTGTTGAAACTATGACAAAGTACAACAACGGCTATGTTAACTTTATGCATAAATATGGCAACTGGATTTTGCTACTATTTGTGCTACTTCTTGATAGTGTGCTTGTGCAATTGATTACGTGGGTTTGTGCTCCTATAACTTGGTTTTGGGGCTTAATATTTTAGATAAACGGAAAAAGTATGGAAGACGAAAAACTAGAAGAAAAAGTGGTTGATGAATCGGTTGTGGAACAAAACGATGACGACCAAATAGAAAAATTAACATTCAAACTAGAAAATTTTAGTGGGCCACTAGACCTACTTCTTTCGCTTGTAAAAAAGAACAAAATGGACATTGAGGAAATCGAAATTTCAAAACTTACCGAGCAATATTTGGAAGTTATGAAAGACATATCTACAGTGGATATGGAGGTTGCCAGCGAATTTATTGAGTACGCCGCCATTTTGATTGAAATCAAAAGTAGAAAATTGCTTCCAAAAATTCAAGTTGAGGACGAGGACGAACTTGACCCTGAGTACTTACTGAAACTTAGACTTAGAGAGTACGAAATGTTTAAGGAAGTAAATGAAAAACTTAAAAACTTAGAGTCCAACGACAAGTTCTACAAGGCTCCCGAAAAGGAAGCAAACAAGTTTAGGATTGTCATAAAGGATATGGAACTAGACAGGCTCCTTGACGCTTTTGTAAATGTTATGCACAAAGTCAATAGGGTCGAAAAAGCAAAAGAAAGCAAGGAAATTGTAAAAGAGGTATTTACGGTTGAGCAAAAGATTTCTTCCATAAAAGATGTGCTTATATCCAGAGACAAACTCAAGTTTAGCGAGTTGTTCCTTGAGTCGTCGTCAAAAGACGAGGTTATAACCACTTTTATGGCGTTACTTGAACTTATTAAGATGCAAGTAATTAGGGTCAACCAAGACGGAATTTTTAGCGATATTCAAATAGAAAAAACGGGAGAAGAGTTTAATGGAGAACTTATCTAAGATTATAGAGGGGCTACTATTTGTAGCGGGCGAGCCAGTGGCGTTTGTAGACATTTGCGAAAAACTTAATTTGGAAAAGAAAGAAGTTGAGAACGCCGTAAAGGAACTTCAAAAAACAAGAGCCGAAAACAACGATGGCATTCAAGTAATGATTTTTAATGAAAAAGCCCAACTTTGTTCAAATAGAATGTTTGCCGATACCATTAGCGAAGTGCTTAATCCGATTAAGGAAAAAATGCTTACAAAGGTGGTGCTTGAGGTTTGTGGAATTATTGCATACAAGCAACCTATCACTAGGCTAGAAATAGAGAATATTAGGGGTGGGGCAAATTGTGACTATGCAATTTCTACTCTTATGGACAATAATCTAATTGAGGTTGTTGGCAGAAAGGATGCGGTTGGAAAACCTTTGCTTTTTGGCACAACCGACAACTTCTTAAAAAAGTTTAATATTTCGTCACTATCCGACCTTCCTGACTATGAACAATTGTTAGAGAGAATCAAGATTCTTCACGAAGAAAGCGACAATTCGCTATTTGACTTTAGGGAAATCCCAGAAGAGGGCGACATTGCCGACAATATGACTGAGGAAGAACAAGAGGCAGTTATTAAGGGCATTAAGGAAACAAAAGAAGAAATTATGGAAGATAGAACAAAACTTGATGAAGTGCTTAATAAGTTTGTGGAAGACTTGCATAGCATTCCTAGTTTTGAACTAAATTCTATGGATGACGACGATTCTTTTGTATAAGATTTACATAATATATTTTTTATTGATAAAAATAGTAGTATGAATAATACTATTATTTTTTTATCACTTTTAATAATTGTTCTAAGTGTCACTTTGGACATATCCCTAAACGCCAAAATTGATGTCGTAGCGGGCAAAATAGTCGCCGTGATAAAAGTGTTTGGTATAAAAATTATAACCATTGATTTTGACATTTTTGGGCTTTATTACAAGGTTAATAATAGCAAAAAACTAAAGAAAATTTCCGATATATTTTCAAAAGAAAATAATTACTTTTTTGGTGAAATAAAAAAGAGTATTTTGGATAAACTATTCCTAAGCAAAATATATGTAAGCACAAACTTTGGTATGCCAAAAGCGGATACAATAGCCACTAGTGTTGCTTTGGCACGGGCGTTTGGAAGGGGCGTTAGCGAAAGCCTAAGGGAGAAAGATGTCCTTGCTAAGTTTGAGGTTATTCCAAATTTTGCTTCGCAAAACATAATATTATCGCTTGGGATAAATGTGCATTTTACAATATTTGATATGGTTTTTGCACTAATTATTAGTTTTTATAAAAGAGGGAAATATGTCAAAGAAATCTCAAAAAACAAATCTTAGCATTGACGAAGTAATAGACAACACATTTGAAAAATTAAAAGATATTTTGGATGCAAATACGGTGGTGGGAAAAGTTATCACTTTGGGTAACACCCACATTTTGCCAATAAGCAAGATATCCGTAGGTATTGTGTCGGGAGGCGGAAATTTGCCAAAGAAAACTAGTTTGTCTGCGGGTAGTGGCTCGGGGTTTAATATCATTCCAATAGGGTTTATAACCATTTCGGATAGCATAGTAAACTATTTGCCCGTCAACAACGAGGTGGGCGTAAACAAGGTTTTGGATGGCATTTTTAAGATGTACGAAGTGCTTTCTAACAAGCAAAGTACGGAGGTGCAAAGTGAAAAAGAAGATTAGTTTTTTGTCCGTGTTGCTTTTGCTTATGTCGCTATTTTTAGGCGTAAATACACACATTGTCAGTGCAAAAGAAATCGAAATTTCGGCAATTGCAAGGGGGATGGTTGTGCTTGAGGGAAACACCAACACTGTGCTTTATTCCAAGAATAAAGATACAAGGCTTCCTATGGCGAGTACAACAAAAATTGCAACCGCTATTGTAGCAATTGAGCACACCGATGATTTTGATAAAAAAATAAAAATTAGCGACAAGGCAATAGGTATTGAGGGGACGAGCATTTATATAAAGAAGGGCGAAGAACTTAGTATGCGTGAACTTTTGTATGGGCTTATCCTTGCTAGTGGCAACGATTGTGCGGTTGCTATTGCCGAAAGTTTTGGTGAAAACGGCGAGTTTATGGATATGTTAAATGGTTTAGTGGACGACTTGTCCTTACGTAACACTCATTTTGATAACCCACACGGGCTAGACAGCGACACTCACTACACAAGTGCTTATGACCTAGCCGTTATTACCTCTTATGCGCTTAAAAACGACCTTTTTAGAGACATTGTGTCCACTCAAAGAAAAGTAATTGACGGCACACCAATTTATCCCGATAGATATCTAAAACACAAAAACAAATTACTCTTTACTCAAGAGGGGAATATTGGCGTAAAAACGGGCTTTACGGACAATGCGGGCAGGTGTCTTGTCAATGCGGTTGAAAAAGATAATATGCAAGTAATTTCGGTTGTTCTAAACTCGCAACCTATGTTTGAAGAGTGTCAAAGGCTCACCGATTTGGCATATGAAAACTATATTATGAAGGAGTTTGTAAAACCATATAACTTTGTTGGAAATGTGGCGGTAAATAGCGGTGACAAAACCGAAATTGGTGCTATTACTATAGGTGGGTTTATGACTCCAATTTTAAAAGAAAGCATAGATAATTATGATGTAAAATATACACTTTTTGACGATTTGGAGGCTCCTATAAAATTAAATCAAGTTGTGGGGAAAGTAGAAGTTTTTGATGGTGACGATATTATATATTCGGGTGACCTAGTATCTATTGAAAGCGTTGAAAACACCGATATTAGATATTTGATAGATGGAATTATAGACAGGTGGTTCTAATGTTTTCATAGTACTATGCAAAGTTTGCAATTTTTCCTATATTAAGCCAAAAATACTATATAAAATAAAATGCAATTAATTTACCTTTGTTGCTCTTTGCAATTGAAAAGATAAATTTATTTGCATTTTATTTTTTAGTGTGTCACATTATGTTTGCCTAAAATCACTTTTTTTAGTAAAATTAGCATAGGAGTTTATATGAGAATTAATAAGTTTTTGGCAAGTTGTGAACTTGGCAGTAGAAGAAAAGTTGAAGAGTTTATATTAAGCGGTGATGTTTCGGTAAACGGCAAAGTTGTCCGTGAACTCGGGCTTGATATTTCCGAAAAAGATGAGGTTAGATATAAGGGCAAAAGAGTACTTCCTCAAGAGAAAAAAGTATACATTATGCTTAATAAACCAAAGTGTTATATCACCACAAAGTCGGACGAAAAAGACAGGCGAATTGTTATGGACTTGCTAAGGTCGGTGGATGCCAATGTTTTTCCGGTTGGAAGGCTTGATTACAACACGGAGGGCTTATTGTTACTTACAAACGACGGCACTTGGGCAAATAATATTACCCATCCATCCAAGAGCATTTCAAAAACCTATGAGGTAAAAACAAAATACCAACTCACCCCAAAGGAAATAAGGGAACTTAGTCGCGGTATTGTGATTGATGGAAAAAAGACTTTGCCGGCGGTTGTGGAACCTATGGGGCAAGACGGCGATTTCTATGTTACAAATATAACCATTTTTGAGGGGCGAAATAGAGAAGTTAGGAAGATGTTTGAGGCGATAAATCTAAAAATTTATAACCTAAAGAGGCTTTCGATTGGGGCTTTGGAACTTGGAAATTTGCAAATGGGCAAGTTTAGATATCTAAAGCCAAATGAAATAGATATGGTGTTTCAGGGGGATAAAATATGTTAACAATAGCGGTGGACGGCTATTCGTCGTCGGGCAAGGGTGCGGTTTGCACAAGACTTGCAAAAAAGTTGGGAATAATACACTTTGAAACGGGGGCAATATATAGGCTTCTTGGGGTTTATGTAAAAGAAAATGGCATTGACCCGTGTGATGAATGTGGGGTGGTTGCGTCGCTTAAAAATATCAATGTGTCGCTAAAACATAACGACGGAAAACAAATAACTATTCTAAATGGCGAGGATATATCAAACAAACTTCACACAAGCGAAATTAGCGATATTTGCTCAATTATTGCACCATATCCAAAGTGTAGGGAGTTTGTAACCAACATCCAAAGGTCTATGGCAAAAAAATATAGCCTAATTATGGAAGGCAGGGATATTACATCCCACGTTTTGCCCGATGCGGACTTTAAGTTTTTCTTGGATGCGGATATTGACATTAGAGCAAAAAGAAGATTTGACGAACTAACCGCAAATGGCGAAAAAATCACTTTTGAAGAGGTTAAAGCCGACCTTATTGAAAGGGACAAAAGAGACACCCAAAGGGAACTTAGTCCGCTAATTTTGAGGGAAGGTACAATACATATCGACAACTCATATATGACCTTAGACGACGAAGTGGAACTTATGTATAAAATAATTAAAGGAGAAATAAAATAATGTTTTGTTGGATAGCACTTGTTATTTGCACACCATTTGTTTTTTTAATATTACCCACAAGAATTATTGGAAAAAGATATCTAAAAAAGGCTCGTAAGGAAGCCACAATTTATAGTTGTAACCACCAATCCATAAATGACGCAATTGTGCTTAAGAGCAGGGTAAACTGGAGCCTAAAGTTTATGGCAAAGGATAGCCTTTTTAAGAACAAACTATCTGGTGCGGTGCTTAAATCAATTGGAGCATATCCCGTAAAGCGTGGCGGTAATGATATTGAATCGGTTAAGCACACATTAAAACTACTCAAAGACAAGAAAAATATCGTCATTTTCCCCGAGGGCACAAGGGTGAAAGCGGGAGAATCGGCGGAATATAAAAACGGACTTGTGTTCTTTGCTCTTAGAACTGATTGTTTGGTTGTGCCAATGGCGTTTAGAAAAAAACCAGTGCCATTTAGGTTTAATAGATTGCTAATAGGAAAGCCGTTTAGGTTTTCGGATATGGAAGAGTTTCAGGGGGTAAAAAAGCCTGATAAAGACATTCTTAATAGGGCGTCCGAGGTTTTGACCGAAAAAATGGATTATCTAAGAAATGTAAACATCAAAGATTACAAAAAAGAAATTAAAGGAAATTAAAAAACAAAGCCTTATCGAAAGATAGGGCTTTTTGCTTGGTGGAAAATGCTCACACCATCCCGAACCAAGCAAATAAAAAATCCGAATTGCTTAAAGAAAAGTGAAAAATGAAAAGTGAAAAATGAAAAATGAAAAGTGAAAAAATAAGAATACAAACAAAAAAATCCATATCTAGCGATAAGGATTTATTGTTTGGTGGGAAGGGATGGATTCGAACCATCGAAGACTGAGTCGACGGATTTACAGTCCGTTGCATTTGGCCGCTCTGCAACCTTCCCATATTAATGTGGAGCTGGTGATAGGAATCGAACCTACAACCTGCTGATTACAAGTCAGCTGCTCTACCGTTGAGCCACACCAGCATAATTTAGTTATTAGTACTATCTCGGTTCATATTACTAAATAACCCTATATAAAACAATATGGTGCCGCGGGGCGGAATCGAACCACCGACACAGGGATTTTCAGTCCCTTGCTCTACCGACTGAGCTACCGAGGCAAACATATATTGGCGACCTGGATGGGACTCGAACCCACGACCTCTAGCGTGACAGGCTAGCGTTCTAACCAACTGAACTACCAGGCCAAATATTAAATTGTGGTGGGCCTTCAGGGACTTGAACCCCGGACAAACCGGTTATGAGCCGGTTGCTCTAACCAACTGAGCTAAAGGCCCAATCATCGTTAAATGATAATGGTCGGGGTGAAGAGACTCGAACTCCCGGCCCCTTGATCCCAAATCAAGTGCGCTACCAAACTGCGCTACACCCCGTCATTCACTTATCCTTTAAGCGATAACAAGATGATTTTACTATAAATTCAGACCAATGTCAAGAATTTTATGTAAATTTATTAATTATTTTTTGCTAAATTTTTTTCGACAAACAAAGGCAACATTATTTAAAGAAATTTGTTTTTTGCAAAGTTCATTTTGTTAAAATTATAATGTGTTTAAAAAACGACATTATAGATTTACTTCGTTCGATATTAGTATAGTCTCATTCGGAATGACACCTGTGGTTATTATGTGTCATACCGACCGAACCGACAATAGGCGATGAACGGAGCGTATCTATAGAAATATAGCCATCAGTTTTGCTATATTTGGTCAAGGTTTTTTAAGAAGGAGGAAAAAATGGAAATTA
>CAYVXW010000028.1:0-16326 GCA_964455585.1 uncultured Christensenella sp. | reverse complement strand
GGTAACTTCACACTATGCAATATATTACAGCATACATAGTTTACAACAAAAGTTCCTATAAGTCAACACTTTTTTCAAAAAAATTTATTTTTTTCCGAAAAGTTATACTTTTTAAAAATTTTCCCTTTTGAGAGCAATTTTTAGAGGTGAACTTTTGCCATATATTTAATATGTTTTTATTACATATAATATATTATATTACATATACAGGACTTTGTCAAGAGGATAACTAAAAAATAAATTAATTATTTAAAAAACTTCCATAACTAGAAAAAAACACATTGCCCCTACCCGACTGTGGCGTAGGAACAAAGCCACCACAACACATTTTACATAAAAAACCGCCCCACGAAAGGAGCGGTTAAGAAAAAATTACTTTTTCATATCTTCATTTAGTTTGCTTACCATTAGGTTTACATCTGCATCGTGAACCTCACCCGCCTCGGCAAGAGTTTCCATTTGGCTCATTGGACAATGGAAGCAATGCATTCCAAAACCTTGCAAAATGGTTTCGGCATTTGGACAAAGATCCAAAACTTCGCCAATTGTTGTATCTTTAGTTATTTTTGCCATAACATATCTCCTTATATTTTCATTACACAAAGTAGTTTAGCACAGTAGCAAAATTTTATCAATCGTTTGCCAAAATATTGCCACAATATTTACAAATTTTAGTTCCCTCATCACATTTTGCACCACATCTAGAGCAAATTACAATCCTTTTGGGTGGCTCGGGAGCATAACTTTCGGGCGACTTAGGTGCATTTACGACACTGGCACGCTCTTTTTCTACAAGCACTTGTTCCTTTGTATCCCTCACCTCTCCGCCAAGTAAGTTTGGAATTTCAACCTTTTGGGTTTGAATATAGGCGGGCTTAACAACTCGACCGTGTCTAGCCATATACTCGCCCACTCTTTTTTTGTATCGTCGTGGGAAGTTTATGCCCTTTAGTTTAACATTTTTAACAAACACACCAATATTATCGTACGCATCCTCAATTTCCCTATTAATAAGCCCCTCAAGCGACCCCGCGTTTGACAAAAGTTCACCGGCAGGAATTTTTAGTTTTTTCACTTTTTTGTTTATACCATTTCCAACATTTAGCGACAAATAATCGGCAATACCCTTTTCGTTGGCTTTTGGCATATGATTAATAATTGCCTTCATCATTTGAGCCGAGTCAATTACGTTTATTACACAAGTTCCTTGCAAAAAACCCTTAATTTTGCCCGTTTCGGGGGATTTTGCAACAAAAGGCTCGTTAGAGCAAAAATAGAAATCCTTAAACTCCCTTTTGTTGACATAATAAATATTTGCCCTAATTTTTTTCAGATTTCCGCTCTTTTTCTTTTTTGCACGCTCAAATGTTTCGGGTAAATTTTCGCTATTTATCTTGTACTTCCCTGGGTTTAAAACCTCTGTGACCCTACCCTTGACCACAATTACACACGAAAATCCATCCCTAACAACGATATTTTTCTTCAAATACAAATATTTTTTCTTTTTGAGCGGAAAAACTATGTGGTTCTCCGCCTCAACGCCACATTCAATGTTTTTATTGAAAATGCTTTTTAATTTAGAAATTAGTCCCATATCACATATATTCTATCACAATAAATAAAAAGTTACAAATTATTGTAAATAATTATTTTTTTAAAGGCATAAAGGCGACAAACTTTTTAATATAATTAGTATACGAGAAATAAAATGGAGACATAAAATGAAAAAAATATCCCAACTAATATCATCGAGCGTTATTAGCCTATTTGAAAGCGACGAAATAGGCATAATTTATAACCTCATTTTTGACTACAAAACAAAAAAATGCAAATATGTATTCGTCCTAGATGAAGAGAGCAATATGATGTATGCACTAAAATATCAAGATGTTGTAAACTTTGGAAAGGATTGCACCTACATAAAAAACATCGGCACAATTGAGCCAATGGACAACCTTGCACCCATACTCAACCCCCTTTCGTCACCACTAAACAAAAAGGTATTTACAATTGACGGGGAATACTTGGGTAACTGTAGAGACATAGAAATTGACAATAGCGGAAACATTGCAAACTTGGTGTTGGACGACATAACGATTGAGCGAAGCAAAATTGCAAACATCGGCTCAGTTATTATTGTGGGCGACCAAAGCGTAAAAATAAGCAAATTTAAACCCGAGACCAAAATAAAAAAGAAGGAAAGTACTGGCGAAGAAAAGGTGACAATTCTAACCACGCAAGCAAACACAAAAGAAGGCACCCCAAATAAATTAATAACCGACTCAAGGTTTTTGATGGGGCGAAAAATATTGCAAGACATCCTTGCCTCAAACGGCGAAATAATTGCGAAAAATGGCGGAACAATCACTAAAGAAATTTTGCACAAAGCAAGCAGTTATGGAAAACTTTTGGAAGTAGCAAGGTTTAGCACAAACAAATAGGTGCACTCTAGCAAAACGCAATTATTCCACTTTTTAAAAATAAATTTTTATTATCAAAAATCTAATGGAAAAGGAAAAATTATTCAACTCAAAATCGTGATAATTGCGTGCCCGTTAAAACAAAAAATATCCGCTTTGTTGCGGATATTTTTGTATGTTTGCATAATACCTATTTTTTAAGGTTTTTTGCCGAGTTCAAAAGCCCTTGTAAACGGTTTGCCTTGCTAGCAGGTTTACTCTCCTTTGGAGCCTCACTTGCCTTGGAAACTTCTTCTTTTGCAGGTGCAGTTGGAGCCTTTGGTTCGCTCTTTGTTTCTACAACTTCACTTGCCGTATTGATAGAGTTTACTAGGTCGTTTTGATTGTTTATATATGCCTCATTTTCTTTTTCGATATCCTTTTGGATATTTGTAAATGCGGCAAATGGATTGTTTTCTTGGTCGTCTTTGATTCTTTCTCTTTCCTTAATTTGTTCAACTTCGTCTTTGTATGGAGAAGATTGCATATTAACTTCTTTTAATTTGTCAAGAAGTTCGTTGCCCTCTTCCTTAATTTGGTTTTCCCTACTATTTACCGACACAACCTTAGCCAAGTCGTTGGAAGAAGGAGCATATGCCTCAAGTTCAAAACCGTCATCCTTTCTTCTCTTTTTCTTGTCGCTTACTCTTTGTCTAAATTCAGGGGTATTGAAATAATCTCTAACGTTGTTTATAGCCTCAATTTCGGCTAGTTTTGTTCTAATATCTTGCTCAAGTTTTAAGATATACTCTTGCTTTGCCTTGATGTCGGCATCTTGGTCGGCAACCAAAATTGTCATCTTGTCAATTTCATCTTGAAGTGCTTGTGCACGCTCTTCTTTTTCTTTTACAATAGGTTCTTGTTGAGCGGTCAAAGTCTTGTTGATTTCGCCCCAAACCTTGTTGGAATAGTTACGGCACTCACTCATCATATTTGCCTCAACTTGGGTCTTTTTGTCCTTGATTTCGGCGTTCATTTGAGCAATTTCTTGTTCCATTTCTTGTTGTTGTTTGTTAAAGTTAATTTGAGCATACTCATAGTCTTTTTCAAGTTGTTGTTGTTTTTGTTGCTCTTCATTAAGTCTTTTCTTTAGATAGTTTGCCTCAATTTTTACGCTTGTTGCGTTCAATTGTTCGGTTAATGATTGCATATTTTCTCTAACCGCTTGCGACTTTCTATCATACTCTTTTGTAACTTCGTCAAATTTCTTTTGGAAGTTGAATTTCTCTTGTTCCTTAGATACAATTCTTTCGGTCAAGCCTCTTTTGAAATTGAAGTATTTTTCACCCTCAAACATTGCTCTATCTAGAAGCAACGCACTCTCTACCCCAACAGGGTCAAAGTCAAAGTTTTCAAAATGATTGGCATTAAGTTCGGCTTCTTCCGCCTCTTTTTGGTCCATAATGGCTCTTTTTTCTAGATACTCTTGAAGTACTGGGATAGCCTCTCTAATTTCCTTTGGAGTAAACAATACTTCATAGTCAACAAACGAAGGCATTGTGGAACAAGCCCTATCTAGATATCTTTCAAACTCGTGGAACTCAAAATATAAGTCTGCATATCTGCTAGATTCCATAAGTTTTAGAACTGTTACAATAAACGCACCAACAAATATATAAATTAGTGGCATAACAAGACAAGGGAAAATTCCATCGTCAAAAGTCATTGTTTGTTGAACGGAAGAATCTACACCTACTGTCAAAGCATAGTTGCAAACAAGGTTTGCAAAAAGTGTAAGAACAGATATCATAATAGAAATAAACAAAACGGTGTTTGAAATATTCTTGTACGCACTACTCCTAGTTGGTTGGTCAATACAAGTAACAGTATTGATGTACTCGGATGGTTGTCTATCCCTATTTAGCATATATTCGTGCCACGAATGCCTTAAGGTCTTTGGCACTTGCTTAAACTTACTATTTACCTCGACCAAGTTGTCCTCGTTTACATAAGGGTTCTTTTTGAAATATCTATTAAACCCCGTAACCGATTTAAGAAGTTTGGATTCATAAGTTCTGCCAATAGCCAACAAGCAAATTGCAATACAAAGCACAAAAAGCGCTAAGGATATAAACAAAATGTATTGTAGTCCATCGGAAAGTCCACCGGCAAAAGTGCCCAAGTTTTTAAATACAGTAAGAACTGAGTCAAACACTGTGGCAGACAAAAAATTTTTACCTAACATAATTTTCTCCTATTTTTCATTCTATAATCTTTAAAGATTATATCACATTACTCTTTTTTTAACTAGTGAATTAATTACATATTTCAAAAAAATTTATTTTACTTCAATCAATTTGTGTTGATAGAACGAATATAAATATTTTTTTGTTATCTTTATGTTTGTTGCTAGTTCAAATGCGTGAGCATAAATTTCTAGTTGCATTGCATACTCGTCCACAAGGGTTTTTGGGGACGACACTTTGTTTGTTTTGTAATCAATCAAAATTGCCCCGTCGTCATTTTCTACAACCAAGTCAATTACACCTTGGACTATAACCTTAGTATTATTATCGCTATTTTTAACCAATTTATTATAACTTTCTTGCATCAAAAATTGCTTTTCTTTATAGACTTTGTTGGCACCCTTTATAACCTCTCCAACAATTTTGCAAGCGTCCAAAATTTCATCAACTTTTATGTATTTTTTGTATTCCGGTGCAATTTCACCACTATCAACAAGCCCCAAAATTAGCCCCTCAATATCCTCAATTGACTCATTAAAATTAACCCTTTGCATAACGCTATGATATGCCGTTCCCAACTTTAGTGCGTCCACGCCGTCAATCTTGTCGGTTATTTTAAAGTCTTTGGGTGAAGATATTAGATTTTCATAATCCACCTCTTCCTTTAGGATGTTTGTAACGGTATTCTTTATGGTAAATGTTTGGGTGCTTGGAGGATTGGAATATATATCCTTTAACCTCTTGCCCAAAGTTTCGCTTCCCTTGGACACAACGACGTCGCTAGTAGAACTAGAAGAGTTTGTTTTTATGTCGTCCACATTTACTACTTCAATTTCGCTCTCGCTTGCCTCGCCACTATTTATAACAATATTACTAGCCCCCACAATTTTTTTGATATCGCTTTCCCCATAAGATTTTAGTATCATATCTAACATACTTTGGGACGAATAAATTGGGAGAGAATAATTGTCCTCTAGCCTACTTAGGTCGTATGTTCCCACAAGCCTTAAATATTCTCTAGGTCTTGTCATAGCCACATACAAAAGTCTAATTTCTTCGTCAAATTCCGACCTATAATTATATAACTTGCTAGCCTTTCTAACAATAGTTTCTTGAACCTCTCTTTCGTCCAAACTAATACTCTTTAGCCCCACGCCAAATTTGCCACTAATAATCAAGTTTCCACTATCGACATTGGTTCTAATTTTCCTTCCAAGCCCACACAAAATAACTGCCGGATACTCAAGCCCTTTGCTATGGTGAATGGTTATAATTTGAACGGCATTGCCCTTTGTTCCAATACTTTGCTTCAATTTGTTTTTTGACGCAAAGTCAATGTACTCAATAAACTTGTCTAGGCTATACTTATAGTTTTCGTTGTTTGCAAAGGAAATAAACTCCAAAATGTTGTTTTCTCTCTCCATTCCCTTTGGCATACTTTTGTAGTAAAGTAGAAGGTTGTATTTGTCGACAATATCCCAAAGCGTTTCGGACAAAGTGTGTGACGCAAGGTAAACTTTGTACTCTTTAATAAACTTTAAAAACCTGCTTATTTTAGCCAAGATTTCGTCGTTTGCATTGTACCTTAGAACACACTCAAAAAAGAACTTTTCTTCCGACATTTCACGAATACACATAAGTTCGTCATCGGTCAAGCCAAATAAAACTTTTAGCGTTGTTGCCACCGCCAAATCATCTTTGTAATTGGACAAAACTTTCAAAATGGAAATAAGTGCCGTAACCTCAACCGTGTCAAAAAGTTCGGCATCAATTTCGGTTGTAACAGGAATTTGCAAGTCGGTCAAGGTATTGAATAGCGAATACGCAAAGTCTCCCCTAGACCTCAAAATTATTGCGATATCCGAGTAATTAAACCTAGTGCCGTCCGCCTTTGTTTTTTGCATAAGCGACACAATTTCGTTTGCAACAACCATAGCCTCGGCGTCTAATCTATTTTCCTCGCTTTCAAAGGTATTAAGAATAGAAAGTTTTACCCTTCCGCCATCTAGCGGTTTGTCGCTTATGAACCTTGCGGTTTTTTTGTAATCCACACCTATTGTGTCGTTTGTAATAAGGGTATCAAAAACTTGGTTACAATATCCTAATATATTTTTTTCGCTTCGATAGTTTCTATTGAACATTATAAGTTTGTTGTCTTTTCCATCTTCATAGAACTTTTGAAATTTGGATATAAAAATCTTTGGCGATGCTTGTCTAAAAGCATATATACTTTGCTTTACATCCCCTATCATATAATAGTTGTCACCACTGGTTAGTTTTGATAGTATTAGTTCTTGTTTTTCATTTATGTCTTGATACTCATCAAAGAAAACAAACTTGTAGTGTTCTTTTAGTTCGTTTAATATTTTTTCGTCCTCAAGAATTTTTAGCATCAAAAATTCAAGGTCATTAAAGTCGACTGCGTTTCTATCTTTTTTAAGTTTTGCATACGCCTCTTCCACTTCGTCACATAACCCTATAACCCTATCTAGGTTTTGTTTTGCACGCAACACATCTTCGACTATTTTGTCGTATTCTTTGTGGATTAGGTCGGAGCCGAAGTCGTTATAAATGCCCTTTATTAGTTCCTTTCCCCACTCAAGTTTTTCATCAAAAATTTCTTCATCCACACTTGCCTTTTTTGATTTTGACGGCTTTCGTGGTGCGGAAAAATTATTATAAATCTTTAACGCCTGTTCAAACGATTGTGCTTTGCTTATTTCGTCCACAAATTGAAGCCAAATGTTACAAAAATTGCTACACTTGTCTAGCCCCAACATACTTGCCTCTTGACTAAGCGAAATTAGCATATCTTTGCAATCCAAAAACTTTTGGATATATTCGTCCATTAGATACTTGCAAGTAGCGTTTGTGTTTAAATTTGGGTCATAACTATCCGCTGTGGTTTTGGCTAGCCACTCTTTGTAGTCGGGCTTTGACCCCGCATAGTTATGTAGGCTTTTTATAATACTTCTAAGGTTAGAATCACTTCTGTCTGAATTGTAACTATTGTATAGTTCAAAAAACTCGTCGTCACCCGATATTATATGCTTTTTAAAAACGCTTTCCATTGCACTATCAAACAAATATTCCGTTTCCTTGTCGACAATCAAATTGAAGTCGGGACTTTGCTCTATTGCATAGAAATATTTAACAATCAATTTTTTGCAAATGGAATGAAGGGTGCCGATGTCGGCATTGCCGATGTTTTCTAGTTGCTTTTGAAAATATTCTTTGTCACTAGGGTCGCTTAGAGTAGACAAGTGCTCGCTAATTGCTAGATATAGCCTTTGTCTAATTTCCGCACCTGCGGAGTTGGTGAATGTAACCACAAGCAAAGAAGAAATAGGAAACTTATATTTATCAAGTAACATAAGCAACTTTTGAATCATTGTGCTTGTTTTTCCCGAGCCCGCCGAAGCCGACACAAGCACATTATATTTTCCGTCTTTCAAAAACTCTTTTTGGTCGTCATTTGGTTCAAACTTGCCCATCTTTTCCCTCCTCAATTTTCTTTAATTCTTCCACGGTTGTTACGCTTTCTACCCGTCTATCGTTTCCGCCCATATAATTACAAAGGGACTTATAACTACAATATTCACAAGTACTCCTTCCGCTCAAACAAAGTGGATGAGCGGATATGTCGCTAGCATTTATTGCCGATATGGCACGCTTTACTTGAAGCATTGAATAATCCAAAATATACTCAAACTCTTCTTCGGTCAAGCAAAGCCTTTTGTAGCAATTGTTCGACGATATTTCGCCGTCCGCTTTTGTGCTAAGGTCGACTACTTTACTCTTTACTTGAGGGTCAACAAGGGTAGAGTCAATATCCACAATATTCGACTTTTGCCCAAGCATTACGCCGTTATATTTGTATCCACTCTCCCCTTGAAACTTGTTTGAAATTGGCAAATAGAATACGCCTGCCGGTTTTAGCCCCGTCCTATCCTCAAAGAACTTTGCATACACTAGTAGTTGCAATTTTTTTCCGCTATATAGGTCGGTGAAATCGCTAAAACTATTGCTTCCTGTCTTATAGTCTATTATCACAAACTTATCGTCAAGCGTGTCCACTCTATCAATGGCACCACTAAAGCCCACACCCGACACCATATACGCCTTGGAACTAAAACTATATTCATAGTACCTTGGTCTAAAGTTAGAAACTTTTAACCCATAAATAATCGCCCCAATAGTCCTATTTAGTTCGCTTGCCATAGCCTTTAGAATAATGCTATTTTTAGGGTTCTTTTTCATATTTGCATAGGTCTCTTGTTCAAGCACAATCTTTAGCAATTCTTGCCCCTTTATAGTTGCCAAATCATAAACATCGCTCTTATCCAAAATCTTTAGGATATATGGCAAAAGGTCCTTTAGGACAAGGTGAAAAATTGTTCCAATATCGTTTGGCATAAGCCTTTGTTTTATGCTCTCTTTTAGTTTTAAGCCATAGGTCACAAAGTGCTTGTATGGGCACCCATAATATGTTTCAATTTGACTTACGCTAGTTCGCCCGTTTTTGAAAAAGTTATGTGGTTTTAGTAGTTTTGGCGACGCCACCACGCCATCAAAGTACGACTTTAATAGTTGGTTTTGGTTTACCGAATAAAGGGTGTTTAGCATTTCCCTATATCCCCTGCTTCCCTCAAAAGTGTGGTATTGTTTTTTTAGCATAAGCAAGTTGTCGGATAGAACCCTTTCGCTAAGATTATTAAAGATAACATTGTCCTCATCAAGCATTTGGCTTGAGTTGTTTATTAGGTCAAGAGCACTTGAACCATTTGTGATTTTTAGGTCAAATAACCTAGTTAGGCTTAGAAGCATAGTACTAGGATACAAAGCACTCTCCGTTCCACTAAGCGGATAGTACATAAAAAGTTTTTTGGTATATTTCAAAATAGTTTCAAACATTTTAAATGTTTTTCGACCGTTTATTGCACTAATTGTTGGGTTTATCTTTTCGGCATTAGGAAGCCTTGCAATTTCGTCGTCGGTCATAAGTCCGTTGTCTAGTTTGTATGAAGGTTGTTTCCCTTCGTTTGAGCCAAGCACAAATAGATATGGTGTTGGCGACAAAAAACTGTCCTCGCTTGCAACAAATATTGTATTACTATTAATTGGAGGAAGCCCTATATTTGTGCCCTCAAAATACACACAAAGAGTGTCAAAAAACATCTTTGGACTTTGATTGACGCTTCCAAAAATCAAAGTATAATCATCCAAAATTGCACCAAACTTGGTGGAAACTTGGGTATAAACACGCTTTTCTAGTTCATCAAGTCCTAGGGTGTATTCCTCGCCTCTTGCTAGTATATACTCAAAAATTTCCTTACACTTGTCAACAAATTGCTTGGTGCTCTCTTCGCCCAATATTTCGGTTTTCTTTTTCTCCACAAAGTCAAAAAATTCCCTTGTATCTTCCCCCACCAATTCGCCATTTTGAATAAGGTCGGGTGTGGCTGAAGATACTTTTAGATAGTGGTCATAGTCAAATAGCATATCGCTCTCAAAGTGCATAAGTGGCGACTTTAGCATATTTACAAAATCGGACACAACATAATCACCGAGTATCACTTTCCAAATGGTCACAAATGTCCTAATAAGAGCGTGGTCACTCAAAACCTTGCTTTCGTCAAAATAATATGGAATTTTGTATTTGTCCATTTCTCTTGAAAGTCTAGTTTTGTAGTCAGAAATACTTGGGACATAGATAGCAAAGTTTGAATAATCTAGTTTTAAACTAAGTGCCAAACTATAAATTTTTGCAACCGTGTATTTGACCTCATCGGAAACACTATCAAATGAGGTGACCTCAATGTCGTTTGTTTGCTCCACTTTAAAAGGGTTATACGATAAAAGGTTATTTACGATATGGCTATGCGTTTTGTCGGAATATTCATCCGCCACAATCACCTTGTGATCAAGCCCGTATGTTTTATACATTCCAACTAGGTCATAATATATTTTGTTGCTATAAATATTTGAGTTATTGCTCCCCTTTCCATATGTAGCCGAAATATACATCCCGTCACTAAACCTAGATAGTTTATAGATTATGTCGTACATAATGCTAGTATAATCGTCAAACTCCATTAGATAAAAAACAGTGTCTTTGAAGGTGTTTTTGTCAATCTTGCTTGCAAAAAGCATTAGTCTATTAAAACTATCGGCATATTCATTTTGCAAATATTCCTCATAAAGCGAGTAGATTAGTTTTATGTCGCATTGCTTTAGGTTGGAATAGTTTTGTGAGTCGTCAGTGTACACTTCACTTGGCGTGATATTACAACTTTTGTACAAACAAATTGTTTCAAAAATCGTCTTTGCAAAGCCCATAAACTCGGTAGACTTTTTAAACGATTTTAGTTTGTCACGGTTCTCACCCAAAAGCCTTCTAACAAGTGCTACACCCGAGTTTTTTGTAAGCAACTTTTTGTCGTCGCCCGCCCCCAAAACACTTTTGGATAGCCTTGACATCGAAATTACATTTAGGTCAAAAAATGCACTTTCGTTTAACTTTTCAAAAAGCATTTTTTCAATGCTAAAAAGACTCCTATCTGGAGCAATAATTATATGCTTTTTTGTTTTGTCTCTTGACCTTAGAATGTCAAAAATTTTTTGGCTACATCTGTCGTTATTTTTGCCCGCTATAATATTTATGTTCATCCGATAACTATTGATATTTTTTATCAATCTCCCAAATTAATTCTAACAAATAATTTTAAGTTTTGCAATTAATCTAAAGTACGACAAAAAATATCTTATGAAAAATAATTACATTATTTTTTGTATCTTTCAAGTTCCCTACTCATAAGCGTCAACCGTTCTTGGTATTCTCTTTCCACTTCCCTTTTGATACTAGCCCTAAGCAATCTAAAAGCACCTAGAAATAGCCCCTCAATGTCCGCTTTTGAAATTCCCTCATAACTTTCAAAACGAATTATTCTAGGAGAGAAAAAATACACTCCACGCTGACACCTATTACACCTAACTTTTTTCATATCATATTATTGACCAAAAATCATATATCAAAAACAAAAATCATATACATATTTTAAAAAAATAGATAGTATAGGTAGAATTATGAAAGAAAATTTTTTACACTTTTTAAGCGAAGTTCCCGCCAAAATTTCGGTAAACGGAAAGGCTCTTGGGATTATAGACAACAAAAACAATTTTGAGTGCGACATACTCACCAAAACCGATAGAATTTTTGTGGAATACTCGCCTCTATCAAGCAAAGACAATTTCATTCCATATACGGCAAGCATTTGTACTGGCGACATCCCCACAAGCGAAAATAAATACATAGAAATTATCCCTTTCCCAAATAACAACTATGACATAAATCTAAAGCCGTTTTATTACTACGAACTACGGGACGCAAGGGTCATTCTAAATAAGCCCTTGGGAAACTTTTTTGTGTCAATTATTTCAACCCACTCAAGCACTATAAATGTCTACTCGGGCACTAGCCTTATGTTTACCAAAACCCTTCCGCTATTTACAAACGCCACCGCCGAACTAAAAAATAATATACTTATAATAAAAGGCGTACTAGAGAGTGACGAGTACTATTTGCTAGCAATTGACACCACCAATTTTGAGGTAATATATAGCGACCAATTTGCTTCAATTGAGGAGGAGGATAGCGGGCTTGAAATTCTAAAATATCTAAACAATCTTCCCCACCACGCAGTAGTATGCAAACTAACATTTAAGCCCTATACAAAGGAAATTTTTTATGTTTACGAAAAAGATTGCATAGTACCGCCCAAGAGCAAATATTTTGTCCCTCTTTACTTTCTTGATGCACTCAAAGTGAATGACGAAAAGGCGTGCAAATCTGTGCTTTCAAACGGCATCGTGGGCTCCCCACTCTCCAAGTTCAAACACTACTTTGGCGATATAAAAAATGTGTATCTAAATAGACACTCCACTACCACTTATGTAAACATCACGACCAAATCCGACACATACAAAAATTATAACTTCTTTGTAAACGACGGAAAAATTGAAGACATAGAAGAAGTAGTCTTAGATTAAATAATTATAACAAAAATATATCCCACCCCATATTTTCCTTTTGAAAAAACATTTACTTGTTGTATAATAAATAAAAAAATCAAAGGAACAAAAAATGGAGACAAGTGTTGCAAGAATATTAGTAATAGTTGCGATAATTTTGATTGTGCTTATTTTGATAGTTTTTTCTAGCAAATCTAGGATTTTCAAAACCTATCAAAAGTATATGAAGGTTGACAACAAAGTTGGTATGACGGGCAAAGAATTTGCTTTTCACTCCAAACAAATACTTGAACTAAAAGACCTACAATTTGCTCTCGTCGAGGACAAGTTGGCAGACGCATATAGTCCCAAGTACAAAACACTCATTCTTAGCGAAGAAGTGTGTAACACGGCGTCCCTTTCGTCCATTGCAATTGTGTCTCACGAACTTGGTCACGCTATGCAACATCGTGATGATTCGGGGTTATTCTTTATAAATCAAGCACTTGTAAAACTTACAAATTTTACAAACAAGTTTATTATTCCAGTTTTGATTTTGGGTTTGCTTTCGTTTTTGTTTAAGTATCCAAACGACACCCTTGGCACTACCCTAATGCTTGTGTCCCTTGGACTATTTGGGTTACATATTCTAAACTTAATTTTCACCATTCCACTAGAATACAACGCAAGCCATAGAGCACTAAAGTATCTAAAGTCAAACAATTTTATAACACCCGGCGAACTCAAAAAAGCCAAAAGACTTTTGCACGTGGCGGCACTTACTTATGTTGCAAACCTATTTGATAGTATGTTCGTATTTAACAAAAAGAAGAAAAGGAGAAAAAAATAATGGGATTTTATTTTGATTATTATTTGCTTGGAATTTTATTATTACCGGGCATCATACTTGCAATTTACGCTCAAGCAAAAGTTAGTAGTACATTCTCAAAGTACAAAGAAATTCCTAGCGAATGTGGAAAAGAGGCTCACGAAATTGCACGAATGTTTTTGGACTATGCGGGGCTTAATGATGTAAAAATCATAAAGGTCAAAGGTGAACTTAGCGACTATTACAACCATAGCAAAAAGACCCTTGCCTTGTCCGAGTCCACATATAATAGCACATCAATTTCCGCACTCGGCGTGGCTTGTCACGAAGTGGGACACGCTTTGCAATACAAAACAAAGTATACCCCTATTATGATAAGAAATGTGCTTGTTCCAATTGTAAACTTTGTAAACTCGCTTATTTGGATATTTATTGCCATCGGCTTCTTTATCTTCTATGCGACATCAAGTATGACTTGGCTTTGGGTTGCAGTCGGCATATTTGCCCTATCCACCCTACTATCGCTACTCACCTTGCCAATAGAATACAACGCAAGCCATAGAGCATTGCAACTACTAAAAGATAGCACAATCCTAAACGAAGACGAAACCGCAAAAGCAAAAGAAGTTCTAGACTCCGCCGCTCTAACATATGTGGCAGGACTACTAGTATCCATTCTAAACTTACTAAGATTTATCCTAGCCATTCTAATTAGAACCAAAGATAGAGACTAGTTCGCGAAATTTACAAGGCATATTATGAAACGCAAAGAGCGTATTCAAAGGAGAAAAAATTATGGAAAATTACAAATTAGAAGAAAATGAGGTTGTATTATACAAAGGGAGTGCAATTTTAGATAAAGAAAAAGGAACAACCGAATTAATTCTAACAAACCTAAACCTTGTGCTAATAACCACAAAAAAGAAACTCTTTTCAGAGCCAGAAGTAACTGTAAAAACTTATCCGATGGAGCAAGTCAAAGTGTACCAAAATACACCACAAATAATTAGAAAAGATAGTAAAATAGAGGTATACTTTTTGAACGGCGAAACTGAATTTTCCCTAACAAACAACAAAGAAGCAAAAAAGTTTTCTAGTGTTGCACTTGAACTAGTAACCGGCAGAAATACTTTGGAAAGAACATTTGAAAAAACTGTGGACAAATCAAAACACGCTATTGGAGTTGTCGACGACAAACTGGGAATAGATAGTGTGGATATGGTTAAAAAGGGAGCAAAAAATATTGATAAAATAGCCAAAACCATAAACACTATCGCCCACCCAATTAAAGCCTTGGGAAATATAAAAAAGAAAAAATAAATCACTACACTACAGTGTCAAAAAACGCTATGAGCAAAAATCATAGCGTTTTTTTATACTCCCTTTATGGCTCGATGTTTGTAATGCACACACCCGAATTCTTGCCGTTCATAACCGAAATCCCGTTTGACCTGCAATGTCCGTCACGATTAAACAAACACTCGGCAGAACACTCAATATTCACGTCCTTATTGTGCCTAAATGGATGCAAATCGGGTGCCACCTCAAACATATCACGGCTTATATCTTGTCTTTGCTTTTCGTCCAAGTCGTCGCACTTTTCAAACGACGCACACTCGCACCTTGCGTCAATTTTTATCCCCTTTCGCATACACGCACAAGCATTGTTGCTTTTGCAATTTAGTTTTTTACACTTCAAATCCATATTCACCTCTTTTCTTATTTATTCTTAACACTCTTTTGGGTTTTTATTCAATTACATCAATTAACAAAAAACTTTTTTATTTGGTTGACAAAAAGCCACATAACCTTTAAACTATTTACATAAAGGAGATAAAAGTATGAAAGTAGTTTTATTAAAAGACCTAAAAGGTAAAGGCAAAAAGGGCGACGTAATTGAAATTTCAAGCGGTTATGCCCAAAACTTTTTGATTCCTCAAGGTATTGCAAAGCCGGGGACAAATAGCAACCTAAACGAAGCAAACCAAGCAAAAGAAGCAAAAGCGTATCACGACGAGCAAAATAGACTAAAAGCCGTTGCACTAAAGGAAACTTTGGAGAAAACCCAAGTAACTGTAAAAGTTAAATGCGGGGCTACTGGAAAAGTTTTTGGTTCGGTCACAAACAAAGAAATTAGTGAGGCTTTAGGCAAACAAGGCATAGAAGTCGACAAGAAAAAAATTGAAACCGACACCATCAAAGCCATCGGTCTATATGAAATAAAAGTAAGGCTCCACCCTACCGTGGTTGCAAAACTAAAGGTAGACATAGTAGCGGAATAAAAAATATGACTAATAAGCAAAACTCTTATTAGTCTTTTTTGTTGGATATGTATTTTCAAATCCAATATTTTTTATTGGTCTAAATCTAATAGATTTCCTCCGCTCACTTCGTTCGGTCGAAATGACACACCAAACTGCTCGTTCTAGATTCTTCCGCTTCGCGTTCAGAATGACAGCTGGCAAAGACTCTATATTTTTACGCAATTAATAGCAAAGAATATCCCAAACTCACTCTATATTGTGTCATTTCGACCGAGTGCAATAGCACGAGCGGAGCAAATCTACTTTCAATAGACCACTTACACGTCACAATATTATCTATTTAGCAATTAGTATTCTTGTCAAAAATTATCCCCTTAACTTTTCCACAAAAAAATACTCTAAGATAGTCTTAGAGTATTTTTTAACTAATTGGATTTACTTAAATTACTTAAGTTCAACAGAAGCGCCTGCTTCTTTTAATTTAGCCTCAAGAGCCTTAGCCTCTTCAGTAGGAACGTTTTGTTTAATCTCCTTAGGAGCGCCATCAACAAGGGCTTTAGCCTCACCTAGACCAAGAC
>CAYVXW010000027.1:0-18308 GCA_964455585.1 uncultured Christensenella sp. | reverse complement strand
CCTACACCCTTAGCAGGGGCGCCTCTTCGGCCTCTTGAGTACTTCTCCATATCCGATATTAAAATTTATTGAGTTTGTCGACTGGATTTTTTGAAAACTATCCAAAAGACAAAAGTATTTTAACAAATGTAATTGGGTTTTGTCAATAGATTTTGTGCAATTATTGTCGTGTTGCACGATTTTTTTTATTTTCGCCGATGGTTGGAGCGTGGGGTGAGTTGTTTTTATGGCTTCTGTGTAATTTTTTATTTATCTCAAGTTGCAATAAGGTGTGGAAATGATGTATTTCAAATTATAAACAATGGTTGTTTTTGTGTGATACAGATGAGGAAAAGTATTCGGGTGATGGACGAGCTAGATATTATACTGAAAAAGATATGGTTGGTGATAAATACTACATCTGTCATGAACTTTGCAATACATGGAACTACGAAAAACCAATTACAGAGTGGTTAAATAATGTGTTAAACGGCTAAAATAATTTTGGGGTGATAAAATATTTAACCTATTATATTAAAATCAAGTTTGAGGGCGAGGTGGCTTTGAGGGGACACTTCAAAGCGGGCTTGATTTTTTGTATGCCAATGTGGAAATTGTTGTTAGTTTTCCAACTTTTGTGTGATTGCTTGACAAATGGGACAAAATTATTTATTATTCAACTAAGAGTGAATATTTGTTTTGGGCTTGGGTGAAATGTGGTGTCAAAAGTGGCGCGGGCACAAAATCCAATGCTTACAAAAGGAGTGAAAAATGGCAGGAGAGAAAAAGACGACATCGGCGACGACAAAAACTGCAAAGAAAACTACGGGAAAAGTAACTACGAGCAAGTCTGTGTCTAGCAAAAATGCGGACGCCGAAAGGGCTAGGAAAGAAGCCCTTAGGGAAGAGGTGCTTGCACTTTATTCCAAAAAGCAAAATGGGCGTGATACACGCAAAAATGCGGACGACAAGGATGCTACTATAGATGAGGTGGCGGAAGAGGCCAGTGCGAACGAAAAAATGCCAAGCGAAACCATTGCGCCTATGAAGAATGCTTACACAACGCCGTTCTTTGGAACAAACAAGGCGGAAGGCGAAACCGTTACGCCTAGAGGGGTAAAAGAGGACTATCAAGAAATGCAAACTAGTAGCACCAAGCCCGAGGCGGAAGATAATGCGAGCGTGAATAAAATTGGCTCGTTTGAAGAGTTTTCAAAGAATAACTATGGAAACGATTCCTTGAGCGGGTTTGATGGCGGAAATTATGTTGGGCTTTCGCAAAAGCCACAAAAAACGAAAATTATTAGCGAAAAGAAATATGATAGGTCGCCTAGGTTTGAAAAATTCAAAAAGTTTGTAAGTTATCTATTTACCACAAAAGAGGGTTGGTATTATATTTTAGGCACGCTATGCTTGATATTCATTATTGTGTTGTTCTTTATTTAGGAGCGAGGTGTGCGAGAATTTGAAATAACTACAAGGGTTCTAGAATCGTTTGAAAGTACAAGAGCAAAACTAGAAAAGTTGGGGTTCGTGGAAATAAAAAACGCAACAATTGATGACATATATATGTGCCCCGGCGACACCCTTTTGACAAAAGACAATATCTCAAATGTGCTAGCAAAAAGCGTGCTTATTAGGCATATTTTTGGAGAGTTTGGCGGAAAATATGAAGACTACAAGATGATTACCTACAAGCATAAAACATTTGAAAACGGCATAACCATAAGCGAAGAAAAAGTGTCCGTAAATGTTGATGATGCGGCAAGTGCGGAGAGGCTTTTGTCGGTGATGGATTACAAAAGGCTTGTTGGGGTTTGCAATAGGTATGTGGTTTTTGGTAAGGGGGCTTTTGAACTAGCCTTGCAACGGGTGGATAACCTAGGGCTTCTTATTGAGTATGAAAGTGAGGTCGACTGTGAGGATATGTCCGCCGAAGAAATTCTAGAGGCAAAGAGGGGAATGCTAAAAGAAATTAGGGCTTTGGGAATTGAAACTACCGACGAGCTTGACGTAAAGAAAGCCTATGAACTAATTGAAAAAGAAATGGAAGGATAATTAGAGGGGTTAGCCCCTCTTTTTGTGCTCTACGGGTATGCCACAAAGAGCAAATAGTTGTGTGTTGTTCTCTTGAAAAGTGTGTAAGAATGTGGTATAATATACTTAAGAAAAGCGAGGTTGTTATGAAAAAAGAGACAATGGAAATGCTACTAAATGAAATAAGGAACAACGCATATAGTCCCGACGATTGGGAAGATTTTTGCTTTGACGGGCTATTTCAAAAGTACTTGGCTTTGGAGGTTTCTTCCGTTAATGATTTGACTCACGGGCATATGGGTTTTGTGGATTTTATTTTGCAAAATTTTGATTCTATGGACAAGTCGAACTTAGAAGGCGGGAGTGACGCACAAAAATACTTGCTTCTAAAGTCCGATTTGCAAAGCGTTGTAAAGGACTACTCGGCATTGAATGTGGAAAATTCCACAAATTATGTTGCCGAGCAAGAAATGTTTGCGGGGCTAGTAAATCGTTTTGTGCCAAGTGACAAGACCGTACTTGATGTTGGTTGCGGAAAAATTCCTTTGTCCTCAAGCCTTATTGCAAGTGGTAGAAAAAAGCCAGTTGTTGCAATGGATAGTAGGGTAAACTTGCCGAACGAGGCTATGGAAAAACTTAATTTGATTAAGGTGGACGCCCTTTTTGATATGGATACATCGCTTGATGGCGTTGATGTTGTTGTGGGCGACAAGCCTTGCACGGCAATAGAGAGTATTGTAAAAAAATCCACGCAAGAGGGCAAGCAATATCTTCTAAGGCTTTGCGACTGCTATGCGCCCGACCAAAAATTGGGTGTGGATAGTTGGCAAGATAAACTAAAGGGCTTGGACGACGGGATTGTCATCGACCGCACGGGCGAGTTTGTTACAAATTTGCCAGTTTCGCAAAAATACTTTTCGGACGTGGTGGAGGCAATGCAAAGTGGCAAGACCCTAAAACCTCTATGTGAAATTGAAGAAATGGAGTACTAAGGGTGAGAAAATTAATAATTATTCGCCCACAAAACTGGCTTAAAAAATACCGACCAATTAAAGCCAATTATGACTTATCCACATTTTCACAAGTTAATATTTATTGTTTTTAATGAATATTTATTAATTTTGACATATTTTTACCTCAAAATGAATATTTTTTCATATTTATCCACCAAAGTTATCCACATATCCACATCAAAAATGTGAGTTATCCACAATTGAAGTTTGATAAAGTTTCGAGAAATGCTCAAAAAACGCCTATAATTCAAAAAATGAGCAAGTTATCCACATAGTTTTGGTGAAAATTAGGGGCGATAGTTATGAAAAAATCAGTCGAATTTTTATAAATTTTATGCATAAAGTGCATAAAAAATGGTTTGCAATGAATATATGCAAGCCATTTTTTTGTATAAAATACATTTTGTGTTGGTGTGGGTGAATATGGGGGTATTTGATTTTGGGTGGAAGGGTTTGTGCTTAAGTGTGTATCCAACCTATTCAAATGGTGATATGCTAGATACTTGGTTTTGGGGTGGTTGGATTGAAAGTGTTTTTGTTGCAGTTTCGTTGTGCGTTTTTGTTTGTGATTTTGCGTTGTCGTGAGTGGTTAGTTATATATTTTTACCCCATTATCTATTGGGTTTACGCCCTCGGGCAATTCGTTTGTGCCCTCGTATACTATACCCATTTGAGGTTTATATACCTCGTGGCGGATTTCTTTTTCTTCAATTAGTACGCCGTCCTTATACTTTTGAAGATATGCTTTTGCTTCGTGTCCCGATTTTGGATAGGACTTTCTAAAGTACTCGCCCTTGAACAAAATTTTGTTTGTGTACTTTCCCTCGGTATCGGGGATAATCTTGTCGCCTGTGCTTTCAATAGTGTCGATAACCTCACTCCTAGTTTTGAAGGTATATTCGCTAGCGTGCGAATAGATATCTACGCTTACTGAATCTTTGTCGCTATATGTGTGGATATATATTGGATAGCCTAGGGTGTTGGTGAACTTTAGGTCACTTGTGTATTCGGCAACCATTGCATCAAGTGCGGGTGGGACATATTTTACGGGCAAGGTGTGTTTGTGGACTTCGTTTATTTCTATTCCGCTAAGAAGTAGGGCGTTGTATAGGGTGGTGCTTGCCTGACACACGCCACCGCCAATGCCGTCGGTAAATTCGCCGTTATATATTATTGTTGCCGTCTTATATCCGCGTTCCAAAGTTTGTTCGCCAACGATATCATTAAACGAGACCGTCTCACCGGGGGACACTATCATTCCGTCAAAGGCACTTAGTGCCAACTTTACATTGTGTTTCCTTCCGCCCGTGCTATCCGAAACATTTGTGGTGAATGTGGACACAAGGCTTGTAAGGGACTGGTTATATTCCTTTGTAACCTTTGCAACCTCTTCTTGATACTCAAGTGTGACACTTATTTTGTCGCCACTTAGGAATTGTTCGTTTATGTCGCTATACAGTTTTGTTTTGTTGACCCTTTTGCCGTTTACCGAATCGGTTATTTCAAATAAGCCTTTTTTGCTTGTATCAAAAGTTATGGTGCTATCCGTTGGTGGCGTTTCGACCTCGCTAATAATTTTTTCAATCTTTTCGTCTAGCCCCACATAAATGTAATTAAAAGCCATAGAAACATTTCCGCCAATTTTTTCAAATTGCGAAAGCAGGTTGACCTCACCCACTTCGCCCGTGAGTGCTTCCTTATCTTGGCTTAGGTCGAGGACAGTGTATAGGTCGCTATTTACGCTAAAGTCCCCCTTGTCCATTGTCCACGATTTGCCCGTTTCGCTATCCGATATTGTTAGCGAAAAGTCATCGGCTTTTTTGTTAAACTTGTCCATAAGGATTACGTTCGCTTCGGCTTTTGACATACCCGACAAGTTGTAGCCGTTTATAACCGTTCCGTCCTCTAGTATTTTGTTGGTTTTTGTGTCTAAGAAAACAAATTGTGCAATTATTATTGCGGTTAATAAAATAGTCAAAATAGTCAAAAGTATTAGTACTCTATTTGTTTTTTCTTTTGCACTAAGAGTTCTTCCTTTTGTGTATGTTCCTTTCATTTTTTGCTCCCCAAAATATATATGTTTAGTTTTAGATAATTTTATTTTTTTATACCACTTTGGTCAAAATGTTTGCACAAAAAAACCTTTGCAAAATATGCTTTTTGCAAAGGGGTAATTCGTGTGCAAATTTACTTATTTTTTGTCAAGTCCAAGAATGCTTTATTTATTTCTTTTGCTTTCTTTAATAAATCTTCTTTTGTGTTTTTTGTCTCCATTGCAAGGACTTGGTTATATAGAGTAGAAAGAATCTTTCCAATATACTTTTCTTCTATTCCGGCATCCTTCAAGTCGCCACCTCTTATGGGTAGTTCGTGTACGGATAATGGCAACTTTTTGTCTTTTATCCATTTGATATTGGCAGAAAGTCGTGCCTTGGTGTCAATATCTAGGTTTGTATCTATAATTTCACGCTCGGCATTTGATAGGGTTAAATAGTTTATGCTTGCGGTAAAGTGGTCGACTTCAAAAGTTAAATTTTGATAAATCATATATAGTTTATTTAGCACTGCAATATTTGAATTGCTCTCTTTTAGCCCATCCCCTCCAAGAAGCATATTGCTAGCAAAAAGTAGGTGGTCTGTGCTAGTTTTTCCGTTTAGATAATTTTTCAAAACCAAAAAGTAAAATCCCATAAGTCTTGCGTCAGAGGATAGGGTATAAAAATTCTTTATTTCATTTTGTTTAAACTTTACATTCTCTAGTCGGATATTGAAGATGTACTTTAGTAGTCCATTTTTTTGAATAAGGTTCAAAGCCAAAGTATTGGAGTTATTGTACTTTAGGTCGGCGACCACAATTTGGCTTAGTTCTCTTTGGATGCGTTCTTTGGAAATCTTTTTTAGGTTTGCACCAAAGTGCTTGAGTGCAGATGCCGTTTTTTTTTCTATCCTAAAGTTTAGAAGGGAGGCAAACCTAATTACTCTTAGTATCCTTAGCCCGTCGTCACGCAAAGTGATTTTGGGATGATTTGCGGTTTTTATAATCCCGCGCTCAATGTCCTTTCCCCCACCACACGGGTCAACAATTTTATTGCCTTCTATGTCAAAATATATTGCGTTTATGCTTAGGTCTCGTCTTTTGTAGTCGTCCATAATGTCGTCTACAAATTCCACATTTTCTGGTGTGTGATTGGCGGGGTCCAAATAACTTTCTTTTCTAAACTGCGTATACTCAAACACTTTGCCGTTTACCGATATTTGAAGAGTGCCTAGGTTTTTGTTTATTTCGATGCACTTGTATCCCAAGGTTTTGCATATTGCTTTTATGTCATCACACGGCATACTTGATGTGATGTCGATATCGTCGGGACTTTTCCCCATAATGCTATCGCGAACAAACCCACCCACGATATATAGTGTGTGTGAGGTCTTTGATACTTCTTGTGCAAGTTTTTTTAGTTCAATACATATTTCCATATATCTAGTTTAGCATAATTTTGACATTTGGCAAACGAATACGCCAAAATATGGTGGTTTTGGTCGAAAAATGTCGTGCGATTTTTTGCTTTTTCTATTGTTAAATTTATAATTAAGTGTTATACTTATTGTATGTTAGGTATGTGGGTTTTATCCTGTGCTTGATAAAAATATAAAAAGTGGATAAGGTTTATGGCTATTGCAAAAAAGACGCTCTATATAATTTCGGGTATCATAAAGACCATTGTTGGAGGTTTTTCGTTTTTGGTTTGCGCGCTTATGGTTTTGCTCAGAGGTGTGCTAAAAGCCTCGTTTGATGCAAATCCCGAGTCGGTTCAAGAAATGATATCGTCCCTTATTGAGTCGTCGGAAAGTTATGAATATCTATCGTCCTACACTCACGACGAAGCCGTTCAATTTATTCTAAACACGGCAACCATATTTGGCGTGGTTATGGGGATAGTTGCCATAATTTGGATTGTGATTGCAATTTTCCAATTTATTAATAGCAAAAAAATTGATAAATATGAGTTTAGAAAAAAACACTTTATTATTTTGACTGTTATTAGTTGGATTGTGTCGCCACTATTTATATCCACCATACTTACTACTATTGCAACTTGCCTAAAAAGGAAAAAGAGTGCGGAAGAGTATGAGGAAATAGAATCGTATCAAGATTAGTATTAAAGGAGAAATTATGAAAAAAAATGGTAACAAACTTATTTTGACTGCAAGCATACTTTCATATGTGTTTGCGGGAATTTCAATTATGCTCGGAGTGTTTTTAGGGTTTAATGTCTTTAACCTATATAACATCGTGGTCGAAGCATTTGCGGATATGGGTTATGAGTTGTCTACTATTGACACCGAAATATTTATTTATACATTGGAATTTATTATTGGTGGTGTAGTAGAAATATATTTTGCAAACTTTTATCGTAGAGTTTATGAGTCAATATTCTTGCCAAAAGAGGCGGGCAAAACAATTATAATTATGGGCGTTTTGCAAATATTGTTTGCGTCGTTTGTACCTGCAATCTTTGCAATTATTGCGGGCGTTAGAGTAAAGAACGGCAAGGTCGCAAAGATAGTTGATGTAAACGAAGAGAGAGTTGAAATTGGCAAAAGAGCGGGAATCAGCGAGTTTAAAATGACCGCAATGAGCGAAGCGGTTAGTAGACTTAATGAACTTAGAAAAACGGGCGCAATTAGCGAAGAAGAATATTACGCTACACTAAATAAAATTTTGGAAGGCTAAAACATAAGGAGTGGGTCTATGGCAAAAAGCATTTTGAAAAAATGTAAATCGTGCGGTTCAAATTTGACATTTGACCCGTCTAGTGGTGACCTAAAATGCGATATGTGTGGAACACTATATCCGTTTGAAACCAAAGCCAGTTTTAATAGAAGGTCAATAAATCTAGAAACTCTTATGGCGTCAAACAAACTAAGTGGCGATGTTGCAAGTGTTCCAAAGTGCAAGTGTTGTGGTGCGTCGTTTGGTGGAAAGATATTGTCCATTACTTCAAAGTGTGAGTATTGTGGTGCAACTATGGTGCCTGAGGACTTCGCTTCCACTCCCGACGGGTGTGTTCCATACGCTTTTGATAAGGCTATGGCGCTAAAAAAGTTTGAGGAAGAATTGGGGCGTAAGCACTTTATTCCAAAGGCACTAAAGAAAGGCGTAATTGCAAGTAGTGTGGAGAGCATATATATTCCGGCGTTCTCCTTTTCGTCCAATGTAAAGGGCGAGTATAATGGAAAACTTTATGAAAGGGAAACCGATAGTGACGGAAACACAAGCAAGCGAAGGTTTGCGATATCCGGAACGGAATATGCCGACTATGATGACATAATGGTGGAGTGTAGCGAGCATATTACCCAAAGTGAACTCCAGTCAATTGAGCCGTTTGATATGGACAAAGCAAAAGCCTTTATGCCCGAGTTTGTGTGCGGGTATTCGGTGGAGTATTACAATAGGACGGTGGAGGATTCTGCCAAGATTGCAAGGGAGACTATGCAAGAGCGACTAAAAAGGCAGGCGCTAAAAAGATATAAATATGACGGCATTGACTACTTTAATATGTCGTATAAGTACGAAGACTCAAAATATGCATATATGTTACTTCCTACATACAAAATAAAGTTTACCTTCAAGGGCAAAGAGTATTCGCCGTTGTTAAATGGTCAAACGGGAAAACTGGGCGGAAGGTTGCCTAGTACAAAACTAAAAACCGTGCTTATAACCTTGGGCGTGCTAGCGGTTGTAGGTGGACTTGTGTATTTGGTTGCAAGTGGAATGTTAAGTGGAATAATTGAAAAGTATTTTAAAATTGGATAAGCGGGAAATATTTATGGAAAAAGTAAAAAGTTTGATAGAGAAAAAAAAGTTAATAAAGAAAGGTGAAACGGTGGCAGTGGCTTGTTCGGGCGGACAAGACAGTATGGCGCTTTTGCATTATCTAAATTCCATTAAGGAAGAACTTGGGATAAATGTGGTTGCAGTCAATGTTGACCATAGCATTAGAGAGGTTAGCGAAAACGATAGCCAATTTGTAATCAATTATTGCAACAAAAATGGGATTAAAATATATAGTTTCAAAGTCGATGCTGAAAAGTTTGCAAGCGAGCACAAACTCACGCTAGAGCAAGGTGCTAGGGAGTGTAGATTTAGAGTTTTCAAAAGCCTAATTACCAAAAAAATTGCCAACAAAATTGCCCTTGCACACCACAAGCAAGACCAAGCCGAAACAATACTCCTAAACATCTTTAGGGGCACGGGAATTGCGGGTGCAAGCGGAATGGATTATTCGAGGGACGAAATATACATAAGACCACTTTTGGATGTGACAAAAGCCGAAATTGGGGCGTACATTTCCTCCAACGACATTCCTTTTGTTGAGGATGAAACTAATTATGATAGCGACTACAACCGAAACTACATTCGCAACAAGATTATGCCACTTATTAGGCTTAGATGGCCCAATGCCGATAGTGCAATTGCCGAGTTTGGTGCAACTTGTAGGGCGGACGAGGAGTATATTAGGTCGCAAATTAGCGATGATACAATGATTAAGGAAGATGGCTTAGTTAGGATTTATTCAACCTACTTTGTTTATCCCGATAGTTATATCTTTAGGCTAATTCTAAAGGCACTAAAGTCTATTGGAATTACTCAAAATATAGAAAAAAAGCATCTAAAAATGATTAAAGAAATGGCACTTGAGGCGGAGAACGGCACAAAAATAAGTTTGCCAAATGGGCTAAGCGTAATAAAGGAATATAGTTATATTACATTTACAAATAGGGTGTCAAAAAAGAGCAAAAAGACCTATCCGTTTACAAAGGGCAAGTTGGATATATCGGGCTTTGGCGTAATTGACGCGGTTATAACAAGAAAGTTTGATTTGGATGCATATTCTCACCTAATTGATGCGGGAAAACTTCCTAAGAATGCCGTTTGGAGATTTAGAAAGGATGGCGATGTCTTTGAAAAATTTGGTGGCGGAACAAAGTCGCTAAGCGATTATTTGATTGACAAAAAAGTGCCTGTAAGGCTTAGAAACACCACTCCAGTACTTGCAGTTGACAACGAAATCTACATTATTGCAGGGGTGGAAATTTCGGACAAACTAAAGGTGGATAAAACTACCAAAACCGCTTACGGCATAAATGTAAAAAGATTTTAATTTATTTGGCATATATGGGGCGACCTATATATGCTTTTTCTTTTGGGAATAAATATAAAAAAGAACGCCCCACTTTTTCTCAAGTGAGGTGTTTAAAAATATAAATGTGTTTGTGTGGTGTATGACAACACGCACTAGTCCTCTAGTCCAATTAAATAGTCGGACGACACGCCAAACAAAACGGCAATGTTATATAGATGCTCAATGCTTGGCAACATTTCTCCACTTTCCCACCTAACAATAGTGGAGTGATTTACTCCCAATCTGGCACCAAGTGTGGATAGCGACATTCCACTTTGTTTTCTTAATTCTTTTAGTCTTTTGCAAAATATTTCCATCGTGTGTCCTCGGTTTTTTCAAAATGTTAATCTTCAAGATTATCAAAAAGTGGACTATCAAAAAATTCTTTTAGTGTAATACCCAAGCCGTCGCAAATATATCTAATTGTTGCTAGTTTTGGATTTTGACTTCGACCAGAAAAAATACTATTAACAGTTGATTGAATAATGCCCGACATCGTGCAAAGTTTGTTTGGCGTAATGTTTCTTTCTTTGCAATATTCTAAAATTCTTTTTCCAACCGCTTCGTGTAATTTCATAACCTTACTTTCTCCCACAATCTAATGATGTATCTACAAGTTAAGTTTAGCAATTTATAAAAAATAATGTTGTGATTTTTTTTTAAATTCTTTCATTTTTTTTTTGCATACTTTAACTTGCTACATCTAAATATTTTGTATTTTAGTCAACTTCCAACTCATCATCTTCAAATAGCGGTGACGAGAAAAAATATTCTGCCATTACACCTAGTCCACGACAAATAAGTAAAACTGTTTTTAGATTTACACTATTGTTGTCCGCTCTCATTAATGTTTGCATTGTATTGTGTGACATAGCCGTATTTTTCTACAAACGATAAATCGACATATCTTTTTCTAGTATTATTTCTTTAATTCTTGCCACAACCGCTTTTGCTATCGTCTTCATAATTTCACCATATATTGTTTTTATTTTCTAATAAATTCAATAATGTTTTTCTTTTTATCGGTTGGCAAGGCTTCAATTAAAGATTTTAATTCATTATCAGTATTGTAATCGGCAATGTTGGAACTGAAAAATCTTTCAATAGGGAATTTGCAAATTTCTAAAATTTTCAACAACTTTTCAACCGTTAAAACAATTCTACCACTCTCCAATTGTGCAACATATTGTGGGCTCATTCCCATTCTTTGACTAACTTCTCTTGCCGACAAATTTGCTTTGTTCCTAACATAACCAATTCTCGTTAAAATTTCTTTTATTTCCATAAAAACTCCTTTGGTAACTATTATTACATTAATTATAAATTAAGAGTTGTTTGGGATTGGAAAGTCACATACATAAAGTTTTCTCAAAATAGTGATTTTGAATACACAAAAACATAAAATTATGTTATAATTGTTTGCGTGAGTATTCAAAATGAATACTTTGGGGAATTTTTATTATGCAAACACACAAATCTTGCTCTATATTTGGGCATAGCAAAATTGAAATCACGGATAGTTTAAAAGAAAAAATATATCTGACATTTGAAACACTTGTTGAGCGGGAAAATGTTGGTTATTTTTACTTTGGTGGGCTTGGGGAATTTGACGACTTGTGTTGGCAGGTGGTAACTGACTTGAAATGGAAATATCCGGATATCAAGCGAATATTTTGCTTATCCGACCCACGGCACCAGAGGGCGTCTAAAAGACCAAAGTGGATAAAAAATGAAGACTATGAAGAAATAGTCTATCTTGACTTGAATTTTGATTATTGGTATTCTAGGATTTATTATCGCAATGTGGAAATGGTAAATCGGAGCGATTTTGTTGTTTTTTATGTTGACCATAGCGAGGGGAGCGGTGCGTATAAAATTATGAAATATGCGGTTATGAAGAAAAAACAAATAATTAATGTTGCCACAAATGGGATTGGCCTATTAAAATGAGCAAAGCCGTGGCGTATGTGGGCTTTTTGCTTGTAGTCCTTTAAATGATTTTTATGGTTTGCGGTGAAGATGGGATTGTCAAATAAATAATTTATAGACTTTGATATAATTGCTTGATTTTCTCCAAATAATACTATATAATAATGTTATCTGGAGAAAATGTTATGATAATTACAGTTCAACAACTAAAAGAAAAATATAATAATTATTCCAATCCAATAACAAAAGTTGGCAGAGATGTAAAGCAAGGAAAATTGTTTCCGTTGGTAAAGGGTGTTTATGAAACCAATCCCGACACAGACGGTTCAAGGCTTGCTCAAATAATTTATGGTCCATCTTATCTTTCCTTTGATTATGCTTTGGCTGAATATGGTTTGATACCTGAAGCTGTTTACACTTTTACTTGTGCAACTTTTAACAAAAGGAAAATTAAAACTTATGAAAATAAGTTTGGAACTTTTGTATATCGTGATGTTCCAAGTGATGTGTTTAGTTACGGGGTTATTGCAAAAGTGGATGGGGATTATGTTTACCAAATCGCAACACCCGAAAAGGCACTTTGTGATAAGTTATACACCATTTCACCAGTAAAGAGTATTCGAGAATTGAAAGCACTTTTGTTTGAAGATTTAAGAATTGATGAGTATGAATTTTCTAAACTCAACAAGAATGATATTTTGGAGATTGCTCCACTTTATCATTCTACAAATCTAAATTTTCTTGCAAAAATGATTAAAGGAGAAATGTAAAATGCAACAAGTTTTAAGTCAGATGTTAGAAAAATACGAAATTCACACAATGCAAGATAGAAAAAATGCAATCAAAGAAGTTGTTCAAGAAATTGTTCTTTGTGGACTTTCTCGTGGTGGATTTTTTAAAGATGTTGCTTTCTATGGTGGAACTGCACTTAGAATTTTTTATGGATTAGATAGATTTAGTGAAGATTTAGATTTTTCACTGGTTACGCAAAATCCAAACTTTGATTTAACCAAATATTTTCCATATATTGAAAATGAAACAAAGTCTTTGGGACTAAATTTTGTTGTGGCAGAAAAAGAAAAATCCGTAGATTCAAACATAAAGTCAGCATTTTTAAAAGGTAACACAAAAGAACACATAATGACTTTTTATGAAGGGAAAGATGTAAATAATATAAACAGAGATGAACTTATAAAAATTAAGTTTGAAGTTGATGTAAACCCACCAGTTGGGGCAACTTACGAAACAAAATTTGGCTTGTTGCCATCGCCTTATCAAGTTAGACTTTACGATAAAGAATCACTGTTTGCCGGTAAAATTCACGCTTGCCTTTGCCGAAACTGGAAATCAAGAGTTAAAGGCAGAGATTTTTATGACTACATTTTTTTCTTGTCAATAGGTGCAAAAGTTAATCTTAAAAACTTAAAAGCCAAATTGGTTCAATCAAAATTTATTAGCGAAGATTATGACTTAACTATTGAGAATTTAAAATCACTACTTAACGAAAGATTTGAAAACCTAGACATAGAACAAGCAAAAGAAGATGTTTTACCATTCATAAAAGGCCAATCTAAACTTGATTTGTGGAGTGCGGACTTCTTTAAAACAATAACAAAGAATTTGCAAGCAAGATAAAGAATTACAAACAGTAAAAATGTCAAATATAAATGGGAATATTTTGCTTAGCCGAAAAAAAGAGAAGGCAATTTGTTAATATTGCCACGGGGGTAATAGAAATTAAAAGTTGGCACAAATTGGCTCTGAGTGGGTACCATTTTACCTTTAGCCCATTAAATTAATTGATTTTTTTATGGTTTTATATATAATAAAAGTATATTAAATACAAAAGGAGAAAATTGATGGACTGGGCAGGAATATGGAATTCTATAAAGACATTCTTTTCGGATAATATTTGGAATATCTTGTGGTTTTTCTTGGTGCTATTTGTTGGAATTGTAGTTGTAAAAATTGCACTTAATTTATTAAGAAGGCTACTTGGCAACACGAAAATGGAAAAGGTTACCCAAAGTTTTATTTATAAGATTGTCAAATTTTTGTTGTACTTGGTGCTAGTAATGATTTTGCTAAGTATGCTAGGCATATCAATGACGGGCATTGTAACGGCGTTTAGCGCGTGCGTTCTTGCAATAGGTATGGCACTTCAAAACAACATTGCAAACCTTGCAAACGGAATAGTTATTGTGTCGTCAAAACTATTTAAGAAAGGTGATTTTATTGAGGTTGACGGAGTAAGCGGAAGCGTTGAGGACATAAACTTTTTGTTTACATCAATCACCACAACCGACAACAAGCGTATAAATTTGCCAAACTCGACTATTGTTGATGGGGCTCTTATAAACTATGGGGCAAACCCAACTAGGCGTGTGGACTTTACTTTTTCGGTGGCGTTTGAAAGCGATGTCGAACTTGTAAAAAAGGTTATTTTGGATGTAATTTGTAGCAACGGAAAAGTTAGAATAAACGAAAAAGCGCCATTTTGTAGGCTTAAAACCATTGGCACAAATTCGCTAGATTTCTTTGCAAATTGTTGGGTGGACTCCGAGGATTATTGGGATGTTTACTATTATGTAATCGAGAATGTATACAACGAGTTCAAGCGAAACGGCATAACTATTCCTCATACTCAAATTGAGGTTAGAGAAAGAATCGACGAGGTTAAAATGCCTATTATTGAAAAGCCTTTGGAAGAGCGTGTTGAAAAGGTTAGAATCACAAAGAAAAAAACAATTGACCTAGAAAAAGACGACCTAGTTGCACTATTTAAAAGAAATGTGGCAAATCACAAATCTGACAAGGAAAAGGGCGACAAAAAGGTGAAGTCATCCAAAAAGCAAACCCTAGAGAGTGATGAGAAAATAGAGACAAAATCTACTGAATCTACTGAGGAAAAGTAGACTTTTGTAATGCAAAAAAAACTAACCACATTTGGCATACCGTATCTTTACGGTTTGCCTTTTTTGTTGGTTAGTTTTATAGAGTGCCAACATTTGCACTAATTGTGTATTTTACATCGTAGTTATTGAATATTTGCTTGATTGTTTTGCTAGTTGACTTGTGTTTTGAAAATATATCTACCACCTTAAAGTCGTCCCAACTGGTCTCATAAGCAATAAAGTCAATATGATTGTCGTTTAGTTCTTTTTTGAACTCACTTAGTTTGTTTGCGGGAACTGTTACGGTTATTTTCCATAATTGTTCTTTTCTCATTCTCTCGGTAATTAGCATTCCTACATACACACCCACCAAGTTTGAAAGAACGGTTACAACAATTGCAATCCAAAGGTCAACGTCCGATATCGACTTTATAATAACTGTATTAAAACCATAGTTTATTGCACTAAAAATAGACGCGGTAAGTTTGGTGCCTTTGATTGTAATTATACTTTTTATGGTGCTAAGAATAACATTAATTAGTTGGCAAACAATAAATAAAAGTATAAACCACATATATTTTTCCTCCTTAATTTTTTGGGTCAGACGAAGGCTATTCTACCATATTAGTTGGATAAAATCAAGAGAAAATCAAAAATAATTTAAAAAGTTTTTGTGGGTGTTAGTTTTATATAATCAAGTCGTAAAGTAACTGAAAGTAACTAAACGGCTTGTAACGATATTTTAACTCCTTTGTATTCATTATGAGTTCGTATAGTGAAATCAGTTCACTATGCGAATTTTTTGTTAAGGGGGGGTAAAACTTTGGCAACTAAAAAAGATTTGTATGCAGAAGTCGAACGATTTAACGCAAAGTATTGTAAGAATACTAAAAACAAGTTGAAAGTCGGTTCTGCTTATGGTGGTTATCAAGTTCAACTGACTGGCAAACGATACAAGAATAATGCTCGTAAGTGGCGTGGTATCGGTTCTGGTGTGTCAAGTGTGACTTATGGTTATCAATCTGCAACAAATACATTAAATGACTTATACAAGTCAGAGAGTAAAGGCTATTTGCGTTCGCAGATTAACCATTACGAAAAGCCACGCAAAAAGTGGTAACAACTAAACAAAAACTATAAGTCGTGGTATAAGTTCCACGCACAAGGTTGGTAGTTAAAGCCCACCAAACAAAAAAATAAAAAATAAAATAAGGTAAGGTAAATAAAATTATGGAAACTAAAACTAAGGAAATCGTAAAAGAAACTGAAATCGCACAAGCAGATGTGCAAAATGTTGTAACGGAAGAAAAAGGACTTAAACTTTTTGTAGAAAGAGAAAAATGGTTCGGTTCTGACGGCAATGAATACTATGGCTATTTGTTAAAAGGTCAAGTTCGTGGTAGAGATGTAAAAGTAGACTTTATTCCAAAAGATAAAGGTGGATATGAGCCACTAGACATTGTATTTAGTATTAAACCAAATGCAGAACTAGTAATGACTACCGAAACAATGACTGACGCAAATGGCAAGAAGACAAAGTATGTTTCATACAAAGTAAGAAACGAAGACGAACTTGGTGTACTCGAATGTGGTGTAAAACCTGCAAAAGATAGTGACAAAGCACTACTACAAATGATTATAGACCAACTAAAAGCCTTGGCTAACAAGTAAAGGTGGTGTCTATGGAGTTTATAGAGTGTCACGAAAAGGAAACTGGCATAAAAGTGCTAGTTCCCCTAAACAAGATATTGTCAATATCTCAATTACACGAAGACCTAACGGCTTTTATTGAAACAAGTATTGACTTTGACGGCAATAGTATAGGTATCTTTACAAAAGAACTTTATGTCGAGATTAAGAAACGAATATTAAAAAATGTCTCATAGGTAGGTTCTTATGTTGTTAGATAATATGAATGATACAAACTTGTCTATTCTTGTGCTTAATGCACTTTTTAAGGATAAGGACGATATTGTTAGAAAGTGTATAATGGCTGAATATGAAAAAAGGCTTTCTGTTTTGTATTTTGATAAATCTGGTAGAACATATAGAGCTTGCCCCGACTATATGTTTTACAAATCTAGGGCAAATAAAATAAAGGTAAGGTAAATTATTTTGAAAAAATTAAGTGAGAAAAAGAAAAGTAAATTGAAATGGGCTTTGTCTATTGTTTCAATAGTACTCTCGGTAATTACACTAGTAGCACTTTGTGTTGGCTTGGGTAATCTAGCAAGTACTAAGACATTAGGCAATAGCGATTATGCAATCGGTACTATCAACGAAGACGGAAAAGTAGTAGATAGTAAACAATCGGCTTATACAAAGAATACATATAAGACCGAAGACATGTCTATTGATATAGACGAAGAAACTGCAACTATCACATACAAAGTTGCGTTTTATGATAAAGACGGCAAATTTGTATCAATGACCGAAGCACTAGACGAAGACTTTGATACAACCAATATTCCAGAAACTGCAACTGAATTTAGAATTGTAGTAACTCCACTTGCAGTAGACGGAGAAGCCGTAGAACTTAACATCTTTAATGTTGGCAAATATACTAGTCAACTAGATGTTAAAGTAAGCAAATAAGGTGGTGCGTATGGCGAAATTTAGAAATATAAATTGGAAATCTAAAAAGACTTGGAAGAATATTCTAGTCATAGGACTAGCAGTTATCACACTTATAGGTGCAATAGTTGGACTAACTGCCCTATTTAGAAAGTCCGAAGAAACCACAAAGGAAATCTCTCCTAGTTGGGCTATTGGTGGACTAACTGAAACTGGTGCATACTTAGAAACCAAAGAAAGCATATACACCAAAGACGCATTTGAGTGTTATGGGTTAAAAACCAGTTTAGAGTTTGACAACAACATCAGTTATAGATTATACTTTTATAATGAGAATAACTCATTTATTGAAAGCACATCAAAACTAACTGATGCATTCGATAGTTCTAAGACAAATATGCCCGAAGATACCAAATATTGTAGAGTTGTAATCACTCCAAACGAAGATAGTAAAATTTCTTGGTACGAAAAAAGTGGTTATGCAAAACAACTTACAATCAAAGTAAATAAAGACCAAACAAAGAGTGACGGAGTGTTTGTTCCAGTGAATGTATTGAATTTGCCAAGTACTCTTGTTGGTAAAGAGTTTAATGGTTCTTTATCTGCTTATGAGGGTGCTATTGCTTTGCGTTGTTCTGATGTTATAAATGTTGGTGGCTATACAAAGTTGTCTTTGAGAGTTTCGACTATTGATAATA
>CAYVXW010000026.1:0-18605 GCA_964455585.1 uncultured Christensenella sp. | reverse complement strand
TACACTTTTTTGTCAGTTTTTAAAAATATTCGCATTTACATTTGACATTTATAAAAAAGTGACCATTTTAATAAATAAAATTAGTCACTATAAAGGTGTTTACTTCAAAAAATATATTTGGGTTTTCACCTATTTTTACTTAAACAAATTGTTTTTCTTTTCAATCATTTCGTCTATTCTATCTATGTATTCTTGAATGTTTTTAAGATTTGCAAAACGCTCAATTTTGTTGAAAGTAGAATAATATCTTTTTGAAATGGCATTGGCTCCACAAGCCACAATTGAAGCAATTTCCTCCATACTCTTTATGTTGAATATGCAAGGACTGGTTTTGAAATACCCAATATTTTCTAGGTTTCCTAGCATATTTTTTTGTTTGTATAAATAGTATGGCTTATATCCCGCTTTCATAAGTGCTTGGGTGGAATACTCAATCATTTTGGATACGTCGGAGGCTTCAGAGGTGTTTCCACCGTTTGTTTTTAGGTCGCTTCCACGCTTGATGCTAAGGGTGTGGACAGTTATATTGTCGGGAGCGTATTCGATGGCTTTGTTTATTGTGCGTTTGAATGTTGTAACCGTTTCGCTACCAAGCCCCGCAATAAAATCCATATTGATAACAAAGTCGTATTTTAGGGCTAATTTGTATGCGTCCATAATATCCTTGCTTGTATGGTTTCGCCCAATTTCCTTTAAGGTTTTGTTGCAAAAGGTTTGAGGATTGATGCTAATTCTTGTAACATCGTGCGCCTTTAGAACCTTTAGTTTTTCTTCGGTTATTGTATCAGGTCTTCCGCATTCCACCGTAAACTCGTTTACTTTGTATCCAATATGGCTAAGTAGCCTATCTAGTTGCTCGGCAGACAAAATGGTTGGAGTTCCACCACCAATATATATGGTGTTTACAATATAATTTTTCCTTTCAATCATTTCTTTTGTGGCTTCAATTTCTTTAATAAGAGCCTCTAGATATGGTTCAAGCAAGTCTCTACACTTGTCTATAGGAAGCGAAATAAAGGAGCAATAATAGCATTTTGATGGGCAAAAAGGAATGTTTATGTAAAGGTCGACTAAGTGGTCATTTTTTATAACGCCCGCTTGGTTTTTGTGAATTTCTTTTACCATAAGCCCCTTTTCGTAAGTGACTTTAAAGTCGTTCATAAGTTTAAAAAACGCCTTTTCTTCGTCTCCCCCGCACTCGTTTATTAGTTCGGAGTATAGTTTTGTTGGACGGATACCCGTTAGGCTTCCCCAAGGCAATCTAACCCTTGGAAACAAGTTTTGCAAGCACGAAAACAAACAAAATTTGGCATACCTTTTTTGATATCTAAGTGGAAATTTTTCGTCCAAAATTTTGCCGTCATTTTCATATACTCTATCTAGTTCTGACGACACACAAGTGGTGTGAATATCATTGTCCACAACAGTTTGATTTATTGTAAACTCATAGTCCAAAGACTCCATTTTGTCCTCGGTGTAAAAAAGTTTTGCAACAAGGGTTAGTTCATCTATTAATTTTTCGTTATTTGAATTTATTTTTATCATTTTTATGCAGTCCTATAAATATCTAATACAAAACTAAGTTGGTTTAGTTTTGCCATAAGTCCATCCAATTCCGCCTTATTTGATATGCTTACTTGAACGGTGATTATGGCTTTGCCGTCATCCTTTTTCTTTGCAACCATTCCAACAAGTGCTACTTTTTCGTCGTTTAGTTTTTTGGTTACCTTTGCAATTAGGTTTGGAGCGTCGTTGGCAACAATGGATATTGAACCCACAAATTTCTTTGTGGAATTTGGATGCCAATCACATTCAATTAATCGCTCAAATTCGCAAGTTTTTAGTGTGTCGCAGTCCTTTTTGTGGATAGTAATTCCGTTCCCACGAGAAATATATCCAATAACATCGTCACCGGGAAGCGGATTACAACATTTTGCAAGTTTTGTCATAAGGTTGCTATAACCCTTTACTACAACATCGCCGTCGTTTTTGTATTCGCTTAGTTTAAATTCTTTGTTGTAGTCCGTTTGGGCGTTGTCGTCCCTATATAGTGCGATTAGTTTATTTAGCACTTGGTTTGCGGTAACTCCACCATAGCCAACTGAAGCATACATATCGTCGATACTTTGGAAACTATACTTTTCGTATAAATCTTCTAGGTACTTTGGAACAAGCAATTTGCTTAGAGGAAGGCTCTTTAATTTTGCGTTATTTTCAAGAATTGCTTTGCCCTTTTTGATGTTTTCTTCCTTCATTTCTTTTTTGAAGAAAGCGTTAATTTTGGATTTTGCCGAACTGGTTTTTACAACCTTTAGCCAGTCTCTTGATGGACCCTTTGCATTTGGGTTGGTTATAATTTCGACAATATCACCATTGTTCATAGGAGTTGTCAAAGGCACCATTCTGTCATTAATTTTTGCACCTACGCAAGTATCACCAATTTTGCTATGAATTGCATATGCAAAGTCGATTGGGGTGGCACCCTCGGGAAAATCAAGAATTTTGCCCATAGGAGACTGAACAAAAATTTTTCCGCTATAAACGTCCGTTTTCATAATTTCTAGCAGTTCGTCACTTGACTTTTCCTTATGCAAGTCCATAATGGAGCGGATATAGTTTATTTTTACGCCACTTTGGTCAAGTTTTTTCCTTTCCTTATACGCCCAGTGTGCTGCGAAACCGTATTCGGCATAGGTGTGCATATCATATGTTCTAATTTGCACTTCTACAGGGTCACCGTTGTCTAATACAATTGCCGTATGCAACGATTGATAGCCGTTTTCTTTTGGGTTTGCTATGTAGTCCTTAAAGTTTCCAAGAGGTTTGTATAAAGTAAATACTTTTCCAAGTGCGGTGTAACACTCGTCAATGGTGTTTACAAGTATCCTAACCGCCAAAATGTCCATAATTTGGTTAAGCCTGTTTTCCTTAAAAGTTCCCTCACTTGCAACGGCATTTAGATAGTTGTTTCTGCCATAAATATCGTTTATGGTGCTAACTCCCATATTTTTCATTTGCAACTTTTTTGCAATGCTATATAGTTGTTTTTGTCTTCCATAAACATCGGCGTCGGGACAAACACTTTTCATTTCAACCTTTAGTTTTGAAATAACCGAATTGATTTCATCGTTTCGCTCTTCCACATAGGTGCTAAGGGTTTCGGTTAGTTCCTCATACATTTTTGGCTTGAAATACTTGAATGTTGCGTTTCCAAAAGTGTTTTTGATTTTGCTTAGACCAAGCATTTGGCAAATTGGAAAATATACATCGTTTATTTCTTGCATAAAGATAGCAATATTTTCATCGGTCATTTGGTTTAAGTAGTGCAATTTGCTTTCTTCAATGCAAAGTTTTATAATAACTACCCTTATGTCTTTTGCAAGGGCGATAAACATATTTTTAATGTTTTCTAGTTGCTCTTGGTGGGTGGAGAGGTTGAGGTTTTCAATTTTTTCCAAACGCTCAAAAATCCCCTTTATTTCGGAGTTAATTATTTCTAGTTCAATTACTTTTGGGTTGCACTTGTAGGCAGGATAAATAAGACCAATAATAATTGAATCAATGTCTAGTTTGTTGTCTATTAGATTGTTTGCAATTGTGCAAGCAAAGCCACGAGTATATAGTCCCTCTTTTGCATAGTGCTTGCTTACTTCCGCACAAATGTTTTGGACTTTTTCGCTATCTTTTTTTGAAAAATTTTCTTCTATTTTTTTAAATAACTCTTCCATATTTTCCCCTATTTTATTTTTATAAATTCAGTTACAAAGTTGTATATTGCCGAGTCTTTTAGGTTTGTTTTGACCCCACTATTTATTTCCATAAGTCCGCCATTAAACTTCATAATGCCTAGTTCTTCCATAACCATTACAAAGAACACAAACTCATTGTATTTTATGGTTTTTTCCACCAAATTTTGCTTTCTAAGCATATTGAAATATGCTACCAAATCGGCTTGTGGAACGGTGATGTTTGCTAGCCTTATTGCGTTATGGATTTTCCCAAAAGTCTCTCTTGAGGCGTCCAAATTGGAGAATAACGACATATTTAGCCTGTCTTGGACGGCGTAAATTTTATTAAACTTTGTACTAATGCTTGCTAGATAGCCTTCAACCAAAAAACTATCTAACATAAATATATTATCATAATCTTTTAGGTTTGTGCTAGCGTCTGGCGAAAAAACTATAACATTTTCTCCACAAGCGTTTTTGATGTCGAACAATTCGTAGTTGGATATTTGAGGAAGCATTTTTACGCAAGCAAAGTAGGTGTCCATATCGTTTATCAAAACAGCAGTGCCAAACTTACTTTTTGAGGTCACCTCGTTTATTTTTCTTATGGCGTCATCAAACTTTATGGTGCGATAACTTAGGTCGTCCGACTTAAAATTAATCATTTTTAGTTGGGTTAGATAGTTTGCTCCAACAATTTCGCTTTTTGTGGCAGTGTTTAGTTTTGAGTAATTTATATTACGCACAAATCCACTAATTTTTTCTTTTTTACTAAATTTTTCAATAAACAATTCAACAATAATTTCTTTCATACAATTGACATTTAGATTGTAATAATAGTCACCTTTTCCAAAAGCAATTAGTCCCAAATCTTTGTACTTTAGCCTTAGATGTTGAGGATAGTTGGTCATACGAATAGTTGAATTATTATCTATTTGAAGCCTAAACAAAGGCTTTTCGTTTTTGAATCCAGTTGGCTCAAAAATGTCTAGGTCACGCACAAACTTTGGTGTAACGGTGGTTCCTGTTAGGTCTAGGTCATAATATTTTTTGGTGACCAAATCGCTTTCGTTTGTGTTTTTTAAAACGTATTCGTTTATTCTTCGCCTAAATTCTTTTAGGTTCTTTCCTTCAATAGAAAGTCCACCCGCTTGGTTGTGTCCACCAAACCTAATAAGTAGGTCGGATACGGACGACAATGCGTCAAAAATATTAACCGAAGGAATGCTCCTAAGACTGCCTTTGTACTCGTCGTCAACTTTGCTCATTAGACACACGGGCTTGTTGTATTTTTCGACTAGTTTGGAGCAAATAATGCCAAGCACTCCACTCTCCCACTTGTCGTTATATAGCACAATCATTCCAAGCCTTGAGACATTTGTGTCCTCAAGCATTTCGCACGCACTTTCAAAAATAACATTGGTTTCATTGACCCTTTTGTCATTTAGTTCAAGCAAAAGACTGATGTTCTTTTCAATTTCGCTATCGTCTTTTTCGATATAAAGATTAAACGAAATACTTGCATCCCCCATTCTTCCCGTGGCATTTATCTTTGGTGCCAACTTAAAAGATATATCCGAACTTGTCAAAGGCAAGGACATTTTAAGTGTGTTACACAACTTCTTTAGTCCTTTTGGTAGTTGTTCTTTTTGATTGCTTAAGCCCAATTTTACAATTGCCCTATTTTCATCTACAAGTGGCACAATGTCGGCAACAGTGGCAAGAGACGCAATAGTTGTGTACTTTAGACTTTCTTCTAGTCCTGCTAGAGCGTGAACAAGTTTAAGTGCAACACCTGCACCACAAAGTTCTTTAAACGGATAAAGTTGGTCGTCAAGTTTAGGGTTTATAATAAGAGTATTTGGAATAACCGCTGGGATGTCGTGGTGGTCGGTGACGATGATATCTATGCCAATTTTTTTGCAATGTTCAATTTCGTCCACGCAAGTAATTCCACAGTCGACGGTTATAATTAGGTCGGGATTGTATAGGCTTTTTACCTTGTCCAAACTCTCTATAGTTAGCCCGTATCCGTCTACAAATCTATTTGGCAAAAACACATTAGCCTTGACGCCAATGCTTTCAAAATATTTATATAATATGGCACTAGCACTAATTCCGTCGGTGTCATAGTCGCCCATAATAAGAATACTTTTTTTGTTATCTATGTAGTACTTTATTTTTTCAACAACCTTGTCCATATTCTTTAGCAAGAATGGGTTGTTTAGCGAGCCTACACCACTGCCCATAAAATTTGTAATTTTGTCGTCAGTGTCCACCCCTCTAGAAAATAGAAGTTTTACTATATCAATACTCAAATCAAACTTTTTTGATATTCTTTCCAGTTCTTTTATATTAAATTGTTCATTATATTTTTTTACAAATTCCATATGTAACCCTTTTGATTGGAATAACAAAAGCCCCTAAAAAGATTTTAAGGGGCTTAAGATTTATACCAATATTTTTTCGTCGTTGTCTTTGTTCTCCAACTTCTTTTGTTCTCTTTCTTTTCTTCTTTTTAGCATAATGTCTTTGTCGCGTTTGTACCAAAATGCCCAAATAGATGGAGCAAAAATTAGCGATGTAAACGCGGAAATAATCATACCAACAAGAACCGAAATAATTGTGAAAACAGTGGAGATATTAGAGAATATAGCAAGTATTACAAGTGGAAGTGCAACAAATGCTAGCAAAATTAAAACTTTTATAATAAAGTCAACATTTACGGCAAAGTATACTCTTTCTTCATTGCTATATTTTGAGAAAGCGTCGTCGTTTAGGGTTGGTTTTAGACGGTTGCAAATGACGATAGATATAATTGCACCAATAAGTGTTGTTGCAACATAAGCAAGCATAAAGCCTATATTTAGAGGTATTCTAAATATAATGTTGCAAGCGGTAAGCATTGCAAGTGACAAAAGTATTCCAAGGATGTTTGTAACCCCTGCCATTAGATTGTATCTAATTAGCATATAAAGGAATACAAATAGCAAAATGCAACCTAGCGAAAGTACGCCAAACCAAATCATTCTTGACGAATTGATTGGGGTGCTTGTAATTGTGTCAGATGTGGAAATATAGATGTCTCTATCAAGTTTTGATTGAACACTTGAATATAGGCTATCTTCAAACTCAGTTTTTAGTGCTTCAATTTGGTCGTCATATACGCCGTCCTCATTGACAATCTTTATAAGCAAAGCGTTTTCGGCATCCTCACCAATACGCTCTACTCTATAACTATCAAAGTCATATCTTTCTAGAACACCATCAACTTTGTCTTCAAAAAGTGAATATTCCTTTTCACTAACAGTAGTATTGAATTTTACGGTAAATTCGGATACATTTCTATAATCATAATCCAAGCCAAATCCGCAAATTGCACCAATAATAATGCTAGCAAGTGCCAAAACAACAGGCACAATCATAATATATTTGAATAATGACACAAAGTTAAATTTACTATTATTTGCTTTCATTTTCGGTCTCCTCCTTAGTAAAGTTAACTTTCTTTTCGTTTCTTAAATTGAATGCGGTATAGTTTACGGCAAATACTTTGTTTGTAAGCATACTAGTAAATGCAGTACCCGGAATTGTCATTAAGAAATTGAATGTAAACATTCTAACCAAGTTGCTTGGGATAATTATTAGTAGAAGTGCAACACCGCTTGTTAGAAGTAAGGTGTCAAGAATATTAAATAGTGCACCCTTGTATCCCGAACTAAATGATACAATAAACTTTTTACCCTTTGCATACTCACGCTTAATAACGCCTAGGTAATACATATGAAGTGCAAAGTTTAGTACATATCCTAGCATAAAGCCAAGCCAACCTGCAACCGTTATTTGAAGGTCAAATATTGCACTGAATATAATTGCAATAGCCAAAGATAGCATCATAGAAAGAGATGATACTAGTCCCAATTCCTTAAATAGAAGATATGCAACTAGAATACTTGCAACAATCAAAACAATGCTAACAACAGTCATCATAGTTCTAACCAAGTTTCCGTTTTCGCTAACAACCTCAATATCCTCGGTGTTTGTGGTCATATTGACACCAATCATAGAGCCGGCAAGCCTATTTGCATAAGTTTTTCCAGTTGATTTGCTTGTAATGCCCGCACCTGAAATAAAGGTGTAGCCCATAGTATTTTTCTCTGTAACGGTAGGAGTTGAGAATGCGTTTTCGTAATCTTTGTTCATATAGATATACATTGTTCCACCACCGGATGCAACAGTGGAAGTAAGATTTTCAAACTTTTCTTTTCCTTCGTCGTTAAATTTGATATAAACACCGTGGGTGGTTCCGCTAAGCATATACTCAATTTTTTCGATATCCTCGCCCGTAACCATAGCCTCGGCATCCTCTCCCGATTCGGCTTTCATTTCGATAAAACCAATTAGGTAGTTGTCCGAAATTGCGGTGTCGGGAACCTCAATTGTAAGTTTGTTGTCTTTGTCTAGATATGCTTTTGCATCGGCATAGTCTTTGTCAAGCAAGTATTGAATTCTATCAACTGCTTCCTTGTATGCTTCTTCTTTAGTACCATCGTACCAATCGGCAACCTCTAGGTCGTAGGTATTTTTAACACCCCCACCCAATTCTAGACCCAAGTGCAAGTTTCCTAAGCCCAAAAAATTGTAACTTGTCCCAGGTACTGGAAAAGAGATAAAGGATAGCAAAAATACTAGTACGACAAAAATACTAGTTAGTACATAATTTCTTATTGCCCTCTTCTTTTTCATTTTGTCCTCTCCATTTGTATTATTGATATTGAAAACGAAACACACTTTTGTCTAATATTTTCAAAGGGAATGACATATAAATCATTTCCACTATTCCCTCTATTTAGACTAGATTATTAAAGATTTTGTTGTCGTCTTCAAAACCAACGAAATAATTTCACTTAGATATTATACATTACTAAATATTTGTAGTCAATTTATTTTAAAGCAAAAAAAGAATTTTTGTATTTTTTATATAAAAAAATCGCCCTAATTAAAGAGCGAAATTAATTTGTCATTTTTCGATATGTACCACTATTAGTCCTATAATTCCACCCATTAGGGTTGTTAGTAGTAGGTCGTAGATGTTTGACATTGTTATAGATATTTGACCTTGCAAAATTGCAAAGACTAGAAAACTTAGTATGTAGTATGCAAAACCCACAATCAAGCCTTTATATAGCCCCTTTTCTTTGTTTCCTTTTAGGGATACAAACATAGCCACAAATAGGCTTAGGGCTTTGATTATTTGGTTTATTGGAAATATGAATTTGTCATCAATCCCCACAAACCTAATAACCACTGCAAATAATAAAATAGATATAAGCGTTACACAAATCCCTATTGTTACTCCACTAATTATTTTTAATAACCCATTTTGTTTTTTATCTTTTAAACTAGCATTCATAAAGTTACCACCTATGTATTTTTTATATGATATGTGTGGGAAGTTTGATTTAGCACAGTTAGTATTTATAAAAATCCTCTTTCGACAAAAGTATATAAAAAATACTCTGGCCAAAGTGAAGGTCGTTTGCTTTTGGCAAGAGTAATTAAATATTTATTTGTTTTGAGGAAGTTCGTTATTTGTATCCTTTGCACCAAACTTTTTATTTAAAAACATAAGTAAAAGCAAAATTAGATATCCCGCCGTGCTAAACGCAATAAAGTATAGAAGGATGAATACAAAGTTTCCAAAGTGTATATAGTCGGCGTCGATGTTTAGAGCATTGCCAATTTGCTTGAAAACGGGGATATCACAACCATCAAATGGACCAATATAGAACATATTAAACGACGCCTCGTTTCCGCTTAAGTGGAAAACTATATTCATAACGACCGCCACTGCCATAACTACCCCAAAGACCGCCATTGCTTTTAGAATAGTCTTTTGTTCAAATTTTATCCTTTTTGATACTATAACAACCGTAGCCCCAACCACCATCGACAAGTGGTGTATCATAGATTGACAAAATCTAAATACAACCTCGGACAAAACGGTTGTAGGAAGTAGCATAACTGCAAACCCCGCAAACAACCCAAAAGTGGCGGTAAAACTACATAAATAATCCCTAAACTTACAGTCTTTTAGAATACCTATCAAAAACATTACATACATTGGAACCGAGCAAAATTGAAATGGAAATTGCTTCCAGTCGTATTCCCAAGTATTTGTATCCGCTTTGTATGAAAAAACAAGTTGCTTAAATACTTCAAGCACCATTAGCACACTACCAAACACAACCATTATTATCCTAAATTGTTTTTCGGTTAAATTTTTGCAAGTGAGACAAACGACCACAATGCCAATTACCATAATTGCCAAAAACATTAGGTGCTTCCAACCATAAATTGTAGGTTGTTCCCATTTGAATTGCAAAATACTAATAAACTTTTCAAACCAATTCATTTTTTTACCTCGTAATAGTTTCTCCATATTTTACTATTTTATATATGTTTAATCAAGCAAATAATCTATTACTAACGTTACTTTTTTCGACAAAAAAACCAACCGTATATAATTGGTTGGTTTTGGTTAATTATTTTGTAGATTTTTTGGACAAAGGACCTTTTGATGTGGTTTTCTTTGCAAGTGCTTTTTTTGTAGCAGGTTTAGTTTCAGTTTCTTTTTCTTCGCTAACTTTAGCCTCTTCCTCTGCTTCTTCTTCCAATTTCTTTATTACTTCTTTTGCTTTCTCTTCGTCAATTTTATTTTCAATAACATTGCCGTTTTCGTCCTCTACAACTGGAGTTTTGTTGTCAATTCCGCCAATTGCGTTGATGTGAATTGTCATAGTTGTAGGATTTTTTGAGTTGCCAGTAACGATAGTTACAACTTTTCCGTCGGTAGTAAGTTCGATGCTTTCAACAACGCCATATACACCTGCGGTTGTAATAATTCTGGTACCCTTTTTTAATTTTTCATTAAGTTCATTTTTTGCATTTATTTCTTTCTTTTGTCTAAGATAAGCAGGCACAAGCATAGCAATCATTAGAACAATAATCAAAAGAATAAACCAATTTTGTGCAAACCAATCCCCTACAGATAATAATGTATTCATTTTGTTCTCCTTAAAATTTTAATAATTTAATTATATCAAATATATTCAATTAATCAAACAAAAAAATGTATTTTATTGTTTTTTTATATGAAATTTTAGTGTTATTTTTTCTTTATGGCGTTTTGGATTTTGTTTGAGTTGTATCTAGCCAAAAACTCGTCCTTAAAGTCAAGTAGTCTATCTTCTCTAATTGCCGTTTTTATGTCTTCCATAAGTTTTGTTAGGAACCTAATGTTGTGAATGCTAAGTAGCCTTGCACCCAAAATTTCGTCGGCATTAATAAGGTGACGAAGATATGCTTTGGTGTAATTACGGCAACATTCACAGTCGCACTCGGGGTCAAGTGGCGTAAAGTCGTCTTTGAATATAGCATTTCTTACAACCACCTTTCCATCGTGAGTAAATGCCGTGCCATTACGCGCAATACGAGTAGGAAGCACGCAGTCAAACATATCAACTCCCCTAATAACCCCTTCCAAAATGCAGTCAGGACTGCCAACGCCCATTAGATAGTGTGGAACATTTTCGGGCAAGTGTGGCTTCATAACATCAAGCATTTCGTACATAAGTTCTTTTGGTTCACCAACAGATAGTCCGCCAATTCCTACGCCATATTTGATATAAGGCTTAACCCTTTCAACCGCCTCTAGACGCAAGTCTTTATAGAAGTTTCCTTGGATAATTGGAAACAAGGCTTGGGTGTCTACTTTGTGATAGTTGTATGCTCTATCTAGCCACGAAATGGTTCTATCAAGGGCTTTTTTGCTTTTTTCATAACTAGTGCCATAGGTGGTGCACTCGTCAAATTGCATTATAATATCCGCACCCAACGCTTCTTCTATTTCCATACATTTCTCAGGCGTGATATATAATTTTTCGCCGTTTAGGTGTGACCTAAATTGAACACCGTCGTCACTTATTTTTCTAAGGTCCGCAAGTGAGAATACTTGAAAACCACCACTATCAGTAAGGATTGGTCTATCCCAATTCATAAATTTGTGTAGTCCGCCTGCTTTTTTTACAATATCCTCACCGGGACGCAAGTGAAGATGGTATGTGTTGCTAAGGATTATTTGAGCATTTGCCCTCTTTAAATCCTCGGGAGTCAAACTTTTTACCGTTGCTTGAGTTCCAACTGGCATAAAAACTGGTGTTTCAATAACTCCGTGAGGGGTAGTAAACTTTCCAATTCTTGCCCCCGATTGTTTGCATACATATTCTGTTTCAAAACTAAATTTGTCCATTATTTTTTCCTTTTAATTGTATTTGTATTTGCCTTGTTAATGGGCTTTTATATAAGCAGTGTGGCATCGCCAAAACTAAAGAATCTATAACCTTCTTTCACTGCAATATTGTACATTTGAAGGGTTTCATCTAGCCCAATAAATGCCGAAACCAACATAATAAGCGTACTTTCGGGCAAGTGGAAGTTGGTAACAACCCCATCCACCATCTTAAACTTGTACCCCGGATAAATAAATATATCTGTTTCTTTTTTGACTGGCATTAGTTTTCCGTTGTTATCAGTGGCACTTTCTAGCACCCTTATGCTTGTTGTGCCCACGGCAATCACCCTTCTTCCCTCGGCTTTTGCCTTGTTTATCTTGTCGGCACTACTTTCGCTTACCTCAATATATTCGCTATGCATTTGGTGATTTAAAATATTATTTTCGCTAACAGGACGGAAAGTTCCAAGCCCCACGTGAAGAAGAACTTCCACCACCTCAATGCCTTTTGCCTTAATTTTTTCCATCAATTCTTTTGTAAAATGAAGTCCGGCGGTTGGTGCGGCACTACTGCCTGTTACTTTGTTATAAACGGTTTGATAACGCTCTTTGTCTTTGTATTGGTGCTTGATATATGGTGGCAATGGCATAACGCCAATTTTGTCTATAATTTCTTCAAACACTCCGTCAAATATAAACTTAATAACCTTTCCGCCAAAGTCGGTGTCTCCCATAATTTCGGCTTTTAAGTCGTCACTAAAGTTGATAATGGTACCCGTCTTTAGCCTTTTACCCGGTTTTGCCAAGCACTCCCAAGTGGCTATATCTAGCCTTTTTAGAAGCAATACTTCAATGACCGCACCTGTTTCTTTTTTTCCATAAAGCCTTGCGGGCAACACCCTTGTGTTGTTTACTACAAGCACATCACCGGACTTTAGATAATCAATAATGTCGTGGAAAACTTTGTGTTCAATTTCCCCGCTATCCTTGCGATAAACAAGTAGCCTTGAGGAATCCCTTGGCTCGGCGGGAGTTTGGGCAATTTGCTCTTCGGGCAAATTATAAAAATATGTTTTTGTGTCAAAAATATCTAGATTATTCTTGTTCATCTTCTGTTTCTTCCTCAACAAAAATATTTAAAAACTCTTGGTTTTTCTTGGATAATTTTTTACCCAAATGCTTGTATGCTTTAGGCAAAACAACCCTTCCTCTAGGGGTTCTTGCAATAAAACCAAGTTGCAATAAATATGGCTCATAAACGTCCTCAATTGTGTTGGCGTCTTCCCCAGTTGCTGCCGCAACGGTATTAAGCCCAACGGGACCGCCGTGGAATTTGTCAATAATGGTTTCAAGCAAAACTCTATCGGTAAAATCAAGCCCCAAGTCGTCGACTTCCAATACTTCTAGGGCGTTTTTGCAAATTTCGTTTGTAATAACCCCACTGCCCGTAACCTCGGCAAAGTCTCTAATTCTTTTAAGTAGCCTATTTGCAATTCTTGGAGTGCCTCTACTTCTTTTTGCAAGTTCCAAGCACGCATCGGGCTCGATTGGGGTGCCCAAGATGTTTGCACTACGCGTAATAATCTTGCCTAGTTCCTCGGTGTTGTACATTTCTAGTCTACAAACCACGCCAAATCTATCCCTTAGTGGACCAGTAAGCATTCCTGCCTTTGTGGTTGCTCCAATAAGTGTAAATGGTTCAACATTAATACGCATTGTCCTTGCCCCCGGTCCTTTGCCAAGGATTATATCCAAAGCAAAGTCCTCCATAGCGGGATAAAGAACCTCTTCAACCGACCTACTAAGCCTGTGAATTTCGTCAATAAATAGCACTTCGTTTCGTTGCATATTGCTAAGAATAGATGCAAGGTCGGCAACTTTTTCGATAGCGGGTCCGCTTGTGATTTTTATATTTGTGCCCATTTCGTTTGCAATAATGTGCGATAGCGTGGTTTTTCCAAGCCCTGGGGGACCGTACAAAAGCACGTGGTCAAGAGCGTCGCCCCTATTTTTGGCGGCTTTTATGTAAATATTTAGGTTTTTCTTAATTTTTTCTTGACCAACATAGTCGTCCATTGTGGTAGGCCTAAGGGTGTTTTCAACTTCGCTTTCACTCATATTTTTGGTCGATGTAATAAATCTTTCTTCTTCCATACTCTATTCCTATTTATTCATATTTTTAAGTGCCAATTTGATTAGGTCTTCGCTCTTCATTTCAGGCGAGGCAATCTTCTTTACAATATTTGTTGCATCAAATCTAGTAAGCCCCATTGCAACAAGAGTGTCGATGGCTTCTTCAATGGCGTTTGTGTTGCCAATAAGTTTTGCATTTGGCTTTAGCATACTTATTTGCAAGTCGTCAAAGGCATTCTTTAGTTCCAACACCATTCTTTCGGCGGTCTTTTTACCCAAACCCTTAATGGACGAAATAAGCCTAATATTTTCGCTAAGAATGGCGTCAATTAGGTCGGATACAGGCATTGCGGATAGAATAGTTATTGCCATTTTTCCACCAATCCCACTGACTCCAGTAAGTTTTAAAAACGCCGATTTTTCTTCTAGCGTGGCAAAGCCGAATAGGTTTATGGCGTCTTCCCTAACTGCCATATATGTATAAATTTTTGCAACCTCGCCCACATTTGGCAATTCAAAATTTGTGGTGTCGCTAACGGTTAGTTCAAAGCCAACGCCACCCGCATTTATTACAACATAGTTGTTGCCTTTTTCTTCAATTGTTCCAATTAAAAATGCAAACATAATTTTTTCCTTTTTCTTATATTTTTGTTATTTGATATCCGTGCCAGATAACATCAAGTTGGTTTGGCTATGACAAAGTGCAACGGCAAGCCCATCGGCGGCGTCGTCGGGTCTTGGGATACTCTTTAAATTCAAAATCGCCTTGACCATATATTGCACTTGTTGCTTGTCGGCACGACCATTGCTTGTAAGTGCTTGTTTTATTTGAAGAGGTGTGTATTCAAAGAGTTTAAGCCCTTTGTGTATGCACGCAAGAAGAATAACCCCTCTTGCCTCCGCAACGGCAATAGCGGTGGTGCTATTTGTGTTAAAAAATAGTTCCTCTAGTGCTACGTGCTCGGGTTTGTAGGTGTCGATTAGTTGGCACATTCCGTCATAAATCTTTTTTAATCTAATAGGAAGAGTGTCTTCTTTTGGTGTGTTTATAACCCCATAATCAACAACATTTGTTTTAAATTTTCCTTTTTCAATAACTCCAAAGCCCACAATTGCAAGCCCAGGGTCAATTCCTAAAATAATCATAATTCACCTTCAATTAATAGTATAACTATTAAAACACTTTAAGTCAAACAAATGTTTTAGATGGGACAAAATATTTGTTTAAATCAAGCCAAAGATTTAAGTAAGTTTTGGGATTTAAAACAATTGGCATTAATTCAACACTAAAAAAGGGTTTGCAAAAATAGCAAGCCCCTTATATTCAATTATTCTTCGTCAGGCAACTCAACGTTATGATAAACTTCTTGAACATCATCGTTGTCCTCAAGCAAATCTATCATTTTTTGGAAAGTGTTTACTTTGTCGCTTGGCAAAGTAACATAGTTTGAAGGAATCATATCAATATTGCTATCGGCAATAGTAACCCCTGCTTTTTCTATGTTTTCTCTAACGCTATCAAAGTCTTCTGGTGTGGTGTAAATTTCAAAAATATCGTCCTCGATATTTACATCCTCGGCACCTGCTTCTAGTGCAATCATCATCATATCGTCATCGGATATTCCCATACCCTTTTGAACGTAAATTACGCCCTTTTTTGTAAACAAGTATGATACACAACCATTGCTTCCAAGCGAGCCTCCAAACTTATCAAATACGTGTCTAACATCGCTTGCAGTTCTATTTTTGTTGTCGGTTAGTGCATAAACAATAACGGCACTACCACAAACACCATAGCCTTCGTAAGTCATAGATTCATAGTTTACTGTGCTTAGTTCGCCACTTGCTTTTTTGATACTTCTAGAAATATTGTCGTTTGGCATATTGATTGCTTTTGCTTTTGCAATAATATTTTTAAGTGCGGAGTTTGAGTTTGGGTCTGCACCGCCTGCCTTTACTGCAACTGCAATTTCTCTACCAATCTTTGTAAACATTTTGGCGTTTTGTTGGTCATTTTTTTCTTTGGCGTTTTTAATTTTTGTCCATTTATTATGTCCAGACATATTTTTACCTCTTTTATTTTCTTAAATTAAACATTATAATTCCGGCACTAACACTAGCGTTTAAACTTTCGACATCGTTTTGCATAGGAATTCTAACTGTGGCATCCGAAATTATCATAATTTCCCTACTAACCCCTCTTCCTTCGTTTCCAATAACCAAAGCAATGTTATCGGAACTAGGTTTAAAGTCGTCAATAATTTCACCCGACATATCGGCTACAACTAGGGATAAATTGTATTTTTGTTTGTACTCTTTTAGTTCGCTTAGGTCTAGGTCGATATAGTCTATGTCAAACACATATCCCATACTTGACCTAATGCCCTTAAACGAATATGGATAAACCGAATCAATAGCAAATATTGTGCTAAAACCAAACGCATACGCCGACCTAATAATTGCGCCTACGTTGCTTGGGTCTTGGAGCCTATCAAGCACTAGGCACCTAGAAAAATCTGGAGTGCTATTGGGTGCTATTTTGCATATTCCAAATATCCCGTCGGTGGTGACACTATCCGCCAAATATTCGGCAATCCCCCTGCTAATTGGCACAACATTACACTTTTTGTATCCCGAAACTAGGTCATATTTGTCTTCAACAACAAGAATATGTGTAAGTCTGCCTTTTAGATATAGTTGGTTTACAAGTTTTATGGTCTCAACCAAAGCAAGCCCCATTTCTTTGGAGTGCTTTTTTTGTTTGATTTTATTACATAGTTTGATTAAATCATTTTCTTTGCTACTAATCATTTTTACCCCATTTTTTAGGCTATTTACAAAAAAGTTAAAACAAGCAAAAAATACTTGTCTTAACTACACCTTTGTTAAATTATTTTGCTAAAGCGTTTTTTGCAGTAGCAACTAGGCTAGCAAATGCCTTTTCGTCAGATACAGCAAGGTCAGCAAGAACCTTTCTATTAAGGTCGATGTTTGCAACCTTTAGACCGTGCATAAATTGGCTATAAGACATATCGTTTAGTCTGCAACCTGCATTGATTCTTGCAATCCAAAGTTGTCTAAAGTCTCTTTTCTTAAGTCTTCTTCCAACATAAGCATATTGACCTGCTTTCATAACTGCTTGTTTAGCAACTCTATATTGTTTGCTTCTAGCGCCCCAGTAACCCTTGGCACTTCTAAGAACTTTTCTTCTTTTCTTTAATGCGTTTACACTTCTTTTAATTCTCATAAGTCTCTCCTTTTAGGTTATGCTGATAGCAATCCCTTAATGTTTTTCTCGTCTGCTTTAGATACATAAGTACCCTTTCTTAGGTGTCTCTTTCTATCTGGGCTCTTTTTAGCAAGAATGTGACGTCTGTTCATTTTGTTTCTTTTGATAAGACCCGATTTTTTAAGTTTAAATCTTTTCTTTGCACCTGAATGTGTTTTTTGCTTAGGCATAATTTTTTATCTCCTTGTAAATTTATTTTGTGCTTTTTGGTGATAGAACCATTACAATTTGTCTACCATTAATTTCTGGTTTGGAAGTTAAGTCCGCAACATCGGATAACATTTCGTAGAACTTGTCCATAATAGGAAGACCCATTTGAGGATTGGCAAGTTGTCTGCCAAACATTCTAAGCGAAACTTTTACCTTGTCGCCAGCGACCAAGAATTTTCTAACATTTTTTGCCTTAAATTGCATATCATTGTCGGCAATATTCATACTTAGTTGCATTCCCTTTACTTCGCTTGTTTTTTGTTTTTTCTTGGCTTCTTTTTCTTTTTTTAATGTGTCAAATCTATGCTTTCCATAGTCCATAATTTTACAAACTGGTGGAACTGCATTTGGCGACATCAAAACCAAGTCCAAACCTTCTTCTTCGGCTTTTGCCATAGCGTCCTTGTATCCAACGATTCCAAGTGCTTCGCTTTGGCTACCAATAAGCCTAACTTCGTGTGCTCTTATTTGTTCATTAATAAGTAACTCTTTAATAGTGGTGTACCCCCAAAAATATTTTATAGTATAAAAAAAGTGAGCAAATAACTTTACCCACCTCCCAAAATAAATATAAAAATCTATTATTTTGACGCCATCAAAACGGAATTCGATGGGTGAGAAGTGGTCTTCTTCTTTAAACTACGGGATAATTATATACCCTCTTCCACCCTTTGTCAAGCCTTTTATCAAAGATTTTAATTTATTTTATTATAATGTAATTGTATATATTATTTTTAGGTTTGGTTTATGTAATTATCCTTTTGTGTCATATCGACTGAGGCTATGCTAATAGCCGAACGGAGTATATCTATATGAGTTGTCCTATTGAAAAATGTAATAATATGTATTATTTTTTAAGTAACACAATTGTAATATATATTTTTTAAATAAGGATTATTTTTTATAGATACACTCCGCTCGTTGTCTAAAGCCAACTCGGTCGGTATGACAC
>CAYVXW010000025.1:0-20367 GCA_964455585.1 uncultured Christensenella sp. | reverse complement strand
ATTGAACATATGTAACTATCGCATTTTTTTGGCAGTAAACGAAGCATATTGCGGTGTTTTGAACGAAAACAAAAACATATGATTTATATAATATATTTTTTCAAATCAAACTTCTTGGTGGTCTCCACAAACACCTTGTCGACGTATGACTTGTCAATAGTAACGTCAATCATTTGGTGCTCGCCGTTGGCATTGAAAGAAATATCTTCAAGCAACTTTTCCATAACGGTGTGTAAACGCCTTGCACCAAGGTTTTCGCTTGTGGAATTTTCCTTTTCGGAAATATCGGCAAGAGCACGCAAAGCGTCGTCGGTGAAATGCAAGCAAATGTTGTCAACCTTGAGAAGTTCGGTATATTGAATAGTAAGAGCGTTCTTTGGTTGGGTTAGGATTTTGAAAAAATCGTCGGCGTTTAGGCTATCCAATTCCACTTTGATTGGGAACCTGCCCAAGAACTCTGGGATTAAGTCTTCCATACGGCTAATGTGGAACGCACCTGCGGTGATAAATAGAATATAGTCAGTTTTTATCACGCCATATTTGGTATTTACAGTTGTGCCCTCAACCAAAGGCAAAATGTCTCTTTGAACACCCTCACGGCTAACATCGGGACCGCTTTTTACATTCTTACCAGTGATTTTGTCAATTTCGTCAATAAAGATAATTCCGTCTTGTTCGGCTCTTCTAATAGCCTCGGCATTAAGCCCGTCGGTGTCGATAAGTTTGTCGCTTTCTTCGCTTAGCATAAGTTCATATGCTTTACCCACGGTCAATTTCTTTTTCTTCTTTTGACTAGGGAAAATGCTACCCAAAACATTGCCAAAATCCATATCGGGTCCCATTCCTGGGATGACGCCAATTGGTTTGGCTTGTTCGGCAATCATTATTTCAATTGTGTCGCCGTCAAGTTTTCCCGCACGCAATTCCTCTAAAATTGTGTTTTTAAGGGTTTCGGGGTCGATATTTGGCTCTTTTTCGTGCCTACTAGGATAGATGGCGTCAACAAGTTTGTGCTCGACAATTGGTGTGGCTTTGTCCTTTACCTCGTTTATTTTCTCTTCCTTAACCATTCTAACCGAGTATTCAACAAGGTCTCTTATCATACTTTCGCAGTCCCTGCCCACATAGCCAACCTCGGTAAACTTTGTGGCTTCAACCTTTACAAAAGGTGCTTTTACTAGTTTTGCAAGCCTTCTTGCAATTTCGGTTTTACCAACACCTGTTGGTCCTTTCATAATTATGTTCTTTGGGGTGATTTCGTCACGCATTTCCTTGGGCAACTTGCTTCTTCTATATCTATTTCTAAGAGCAATTGCCACGGCTTTTTTGGCTTCCCCCTGACCGATTATATATTTGTCTAATTCTTTTACGATGTCTTTTGGTGATAAATTCATATTACAACTCCTCAATTGTGAAATGGTCATTTGTATAAACGCACATATCGCTTGCGATTTTCATACTCTTTTTTGCAATGTCAATGGCTTCAAAATCGGTGTTTTCCATAAGTGCAGTTGCCGAAGCCAAAGCATACAAACTGCCACTGCCAATAGAACAAACATCGCCATCAGGCTCAACAACCTCACCCGAGCCCGAAAGCACAAGCATTGTGTCTTTGTCGGCAACAATCATTTGGGCGTCGAGTTTACGGGTGTATTTGTCGTCCCTAAAGCCAAGGGCAACTTCAACGGCACTTCTTAGCAAATTTCCGCTAAACTTTTGGAGCAATTCCTCAAACCTTGCCTCAAGTGCGAATGCATCCGCAACCGTTCCCGCAAAGCCAATTACAACCTTGTCATTAAAAATTCTACGCACCTTTCTACTATTACTCTTCATAATTACCCTTTCGCCCAAGGTGGCTTGTCCATCACCAATTATGACGGTTTTGCCATTTCTCTTTACCCCCAAAATAGTGGTTCCTCTTAGTTCCATTTATCTATAATCTCCTTTGCTTTTTTAATGTTATTTAGCGAAATTTCCGCTAGTTTCCCATTTTTTTCTTTCTTGTCTTTAATCTTTATGTCGCCATAGTTAATAAGCCCCATATTGGCACTCATCGGCTGAAAATCACCCGTTGCACTGCTAACATACTTTCCTAGTGCTCCAATAAGCGTAGACTTATCAAATTTGACCTCATCCAAACCCGACACATAGGCATACATATTTAGTCCCGCCACAAGTCCGCTAGAAATGCTCTCTACATAGCCCTCAACGCCCGTTATTTGACCGGCAAAGAATATGTTTGGATGTTTTATCATTTGATAGGTTTCTTTTAGGGTGTTGGGAGAGGAAATGTATGTATTTTTGTGACAAGTGCCAAGGCGTAAAAATTCGGCGTTTTCAAGCCCCGGAATAAGCCTAAACACACGCTTTTGTTCGGGATAAGTTAGGTTGGTTTGGAAGCCCACGATATTGTAATAATCGGTGCCCAAAGTCTCCTTTCTTAATTGAACCACGGCATATGGCGTAAGCCCCGTTCTTGGGTCCTTTAGCCCAACAGGTTTAAGTGGTCCAAACCTAATGGCGTCCTCGCCCCTACTAGCCAAAATTTCGATAGGCATACAACCCTCGTAAACTTTACGCTTTTCAAAGTCCTTTAGCGGTACGGTTTGAGCGGAAATAAGTTCGTTATAAAAATTCAAATATTCTTCCTTATTAAACGGACAATTTATATAACTAGGCTCGCCCTCGTTTTTGTCGTATCTATCGCGGATATATGCTTTGTTAAAATCAATGCTATCATACTCCACAATTGGCGCAATTGCATCGAAGAAATATAGTCCTTGTTGTCCAACGAGTTCAAATATTTCTTTAAATAGCCCCTCACTAGTAAGCGGACCCGTGGCAATAATGGTTGGCACTGAAGTGTCGATTTTTGTAACCTCTTTTGATATAATTTCAACATTATCAAAAGAAGATATAACTCTTGTAATTTCCTCGCTAAACTTTTCTCTATCGACCGAAAGGCTTGAGCCTGCAGGCACCCTAGTTTTGTCCGCGACCGATATTACAAGGCTATCAAGCGTACGCAATTCTTCTTTCAAAAGTCCGCCCGAAGTGGTTATATCGTCACTTTTTAGCGAGTTTGAACAAACCAACTCGGCTAGGTTTTTGTTTTTGTGTGCGGGAGAAAATTTATTGGGTTTCATATCATAAAGCCTTACTTTTACCCCACGCTTTGCTAGTTGGTAAGTGGCCTCACATCCCGCAAGACCACCGCCTATTACATTAACTATTTTCACTAACTTCGCCACCTTTTTTTGCAGTTTCGGTGTAGTCGCAAACCTCGTTTGAACACTTTATTCTAGGCTTGCCATAGAGTTCTTTCATAGTCAAGTAACTGCCACATTTTGGGCACCTTTTGTCATCAACCGGAATTTCCCACGAAATAAAATCGCAATTTGGATAGTTTCCACAACCATAGAAAGTTTTGCCCGTTTTTGACCTACGCTCAATTACATCACCGCCACACTTTGGACACTTTGCAACTTTGTGAACAATGTTGTGGATGTTTTTGCAATTTGGATAGTTGCTACAAGCCAAGAACTCGCCATACTTGCTAACTCTCTTGACCATTTCATGACCGCACTTTTCGCACATAATTCCCGTTTTTTCTGGCTCAACATATTGACCAAGTAGTTTTTCTAGATAGTCGTTGAACTTTCGCATAACCGCCAAGTAATCCACTTCGTTCCTTGCTATTTGGTCAAGTTTGGTTTCCATATCGGCGGTGAACTCTACGTTGAATAGTCCGCCATAGTTCTTAACCAAAAACTCGGTCAATTTTTCACCAATTTCGGTTGGAACCAAATATTTTCCGTCTTTGTCAACATACTTTCTAGAGGTTAGCAAAGTAATTGTTGGAGTATAGGTTGCCGGTCTGCCAATCCCCTTTTCTTCCATTTCCTTTACTAAAGACGCTTCGGTGTATCTTGCAGGTGGTTTTGTAAACTTTTGGGTAGTGGTCATCTTAACAAAGTCAAGGATGTCGCCTTCGTTTAGTTCGGGCAACTTTGAGTTCTCGCCCTCGTCCTCTTCTTCGTCACTAGACTTGGTAGTCTTTGCCGACTTTGTAAGCACCATAAATCCATCAAACACAGGTGTTTTACCCGAGCACTTAAAGATGTAGTCGGAGTTATTTATTTCAACCGCAACCGAGTCAAATTCCGCCTCGGTCATTTGGCTTGCAAGGAATTTATTATATATTAACCTATATAGTTTGTAGTTGTCTGGACTAAGATATGGCTTAACTTTCTCGGGAGTTCGCTCTAGGCTAATTGGTCTAATTGCCTCGTGGGCGTCTTGAGCATTGCCCTTTGTTTTGTAATAGTTATATGTTTTTGGAGCGTACTTTTCGCCATAATTTTTTAGGATAAACTCCCTTGCCATTGCTTGGGCTTCGGGTGCAACACGCACGCTATCCGTTCTTATATAAGTAATAAGTGCCACTTTCCCTTCGTTTCCAAGGTTTACGCCCTCATATAATTCTTGGGCACAAGATGTAACCTTTTTAAGCGACATACCCGCTTTGTTTAGTGCGTCTTGTTGCATTGTGCTTGTTGTAAATGGTGCGGATGGATGAACCTTGCTTAGGCTCTTTTTTACATTCTTTACAGTGTATTTTCCGCCATCTAGTTTAGATAGAATTTCGTCAACTTCCGCTTTGCTAGCAGGCACAATCTTTTTGGTTTTGAATTTGTTTAAAGTTGCATTAAATGGGTCGCTATCGCCCTTTTTTAGGCTTGCTACTAGTGTCCAATATTCTTGTGGCACAAACTCTTTTATTTCGTGCTCTCTATCCACCACTAGCCTTAGTGCAACACTTTGAACCCTACCCGCACTTAGGTTTGGTCTAATTTGTTTACAAGCCTTTGGCGACACCCTATAACCTACTAGCCTATCTATGACCCTTCTGGTTTGTTGGGCGTTTACTAGGTTTAGGTCAATAGCCCTTGGATTTTCTAGTCCCTTCATAATAGCCGACTTTGTAATTTCGTTAAATTGTATTCTAATTGGGTCACTTGGGTTTAGTCCCAAAATATTGCACAAGTGCCAACTAATTGCTTCTCCCTCTCTATCCGGGTCGGTCGCAAGATATATTTTGTCTGCTTTGGCGCTCTTTTCTTTGAGCATCTTTACTATATCGTGCTTGTCGGGCATAATGTTATATGTCATTTCAAAATCTTTCTTTGGATTTACTCCCAAGGTTTTTTGTGGCAAATCTCTTACGTGCCCCTTGCTTGCAACGACCTCATAGTCACTGCCTAAATATTTTTTGATTGTGTCCTTTTTTCCGACACCTTCTATAATTACTAATTTCATTTCTTCACCTTACTTTTCCATTATCTGTCTATCGTATATATGTTACCTGGTAATTTTTTTATAATTCCCCTTATTTCTAATCTCATAAGTGTAGTGAGTAATACTTTTGGCTCAATGCCCGTATTTGACTTTAGTTCGTCAAGTCCTAGTTCGTTTAGTTCAAGTGCATCATACACCTTTTGTTCGTCAAAACTAAGCGAAAGTACTTTTACTTTTTCTTCTTGTGGTCTATTTGCTCCATAAAATTCGATTATGTCATCCGAGCCTAGTAGCATTCGTGCTTGACCGCATTTTATAAGTTTGTTGCAACCAACGCTATAGATATCATTAACCCTTGCCGGCAATGCAAACACTTCTCGTCCATAATCTAGAGCATAGTTCTTTGTGTGCATACTTCCGCTCTTCTCGCCCGCCTCCACCACAAATGTGGCTTTGCTAAGCCCCGCTATTATCCTATTCCTAACTGGAAAGTGATATGTGACCACAGGCTCACTTGGCTTGTATTCGGAAACAATCAGTCCGCCATTTTTTATAATATCGTTATATAGCCCCTCGTTTGTGCTAGGATATATATTTAGTAGTCCCGCACCCAAAACCGCAATGGTCTTGCCACCTACTTCCAAAGTGCTTTTGTGTGCAACTGTATCAATGCCATCGGCAAGTCCACTAACAATGGTTATGCCTTGGGATGCAATATCATTTACAATCTTTTTGCACATAGACTTTCCGTAATTGGTAGCCCGCCTAGTTCCCACAACCGCCAAGCACTCGGTTTTAAGAAGGTCAATATTTCCTTTGCAATATAATATTACGGGTGGAGCGTCGGTCTCCCTTAGTAGTTCGGGATAACCTTCGCTTTTTATGGTTAATGCAATTATATCCAACTTTTCGTATTCGGCAATACTTCTATCAATTTGGACAAGGTTGTTGTTTTCTTTGATACTAGTGTATTCCTCTGGCTTAATAATCTTAAGCATATCCGCCTTGTAATCCTCAAGGTTATAAAACACGTCCTCTATGTCCTCAAAGTTATCTATAATAGCCTTTATCTTCTTGTATGACAAAAACTCAAAGGAATTTAGCCACATAATTATTTTTTCTACATTCGTGTACATATCTTAACTCCAATACTTGTTGTCAAGCGACCTATACGAAATTGCCTCGATTATATGCTCGTCTTTTATATCCGCCGAGCCATCCAAATCGGCTATGGTTCTTGCAACCTTTAGTATCCTACTATAGCCCCTTGCACTAAGGTTTAGTTTTTCAAAAGCAATTCTAAGCATACTTTCGCTTTCAGGAGTAATCTTGCAATATTTCTTTAACAAGTGGTCATTCATCTTGGCATTTGAGTGAATGCCCGTTTCTTTGTATCTTTCGGTTTGAATTTCTCTTGCCTTATCTACTCTAGCCTTTATACTTTCGCTACTTTCCTCTAGCACATCGCTTTGGAGTTCGTCATAAGTAACACTATCCACCTCAATATGCAAGTCTATTCTATCCATAAGCGGACCCGATAGTTTGTTTAGATATTTTTTTATCGCTGCGGGAGTGCACTTACACTCTTTGTCCCTACTGCCATAGTTTCCACAAGGACAAGGGTTCATACTGGCAATTAGCATAAAGTTGGCAGGATACTCTATAGTCGCCTCTACTCTTGTAACCGTTATAACCCCATCCTCTAGCGGTTGCCTTAGCGTTTCCAAAGCGTCACGCTTGTATTCGGGCATTTCGTCAAGGAATAGCACACCCGTGTGAGCAAGGCTTATTTCGCCCGGTTTTGCGTGTTTTCCGCCACCTGTAAGGGATAGCATAGTAGCAGTGTGATGAGGTGACCTAATTGGTCTTGTGGTCACAATTCCCTCTTTGCTATCTAGCACACCTGCCACACTATGTATCTTTGTAACCTCAAGTGCTTCCTCAAAAGTAAGTTCGGGTAGTATGCTAGGAAAGCACTTTGCAAGCATTGTTTTTCCGCTCCCCGGAGGTCCAATCATTATTACATTGTGTCCACCTGCGGCAGCGATTTCAAGGGCTCTTTTGGCTTGTACTTGACCCTTTACATATTTAAAGTCAAGGGCTTTTTTCTTTTTTTGCTTAACCAACTCAAACTCGTTGTATACAACTGGTTTAAGTTCCGTTTCGTCGTTCAAAAACTCTACAACTTCCTTTAATGTTGAGACGGCGTACATTTCCATCCCCTCAATAAAACTTGCTTCCACTTCGTTTTCTTTTGGGATAATTACTCTTTTGTAGCCATCTTGCCTTGCCGAAATAAGGGTTGGAAGAACGCCATTTATTTTTCTAACCTCGCCATTTAAGCCTAGTTCGCCAAGTATTATATATTTCTTCATATTCTCGTGCTTTACTTGTTCCATTGCCGAAAGAATTCCAAGGGCAATTGGCAAGTCGTACACTGGACCATCCTTTTTTGTATCGGCAGGTGCAAGGTTTACGGTAACACGCTCTATTGGATATTTGTATCCACTATTTTTAATAGCCGACTTAACCCTTTCCTTGCTCTCCTTTGTGGCAGTTCCTACAAGACCTACGATATCGTATCCCGGAAGCCCTCTATTTATATCTATTTCACATTTTATAAGATAACCATCAATTCCATTTAGACCATAACTTCTGACTGTTGCTAGCATACTTCTCCCCTTGGTAAATTTTATTCTTACTTTTCCATTATACATACTAAAACACTTTAACACAACCTTTTTGGCAAAATTTTTTGGTAAATTTTGTATTTAAATATTATATTAATATTATATATTATATTATTAATAAAGAAAAATTTTGTTTTATACAAAAAAGACGGACGCTCGTCCGCCTATAAAATTAATTTAGTGCTTTGGTTTTGATTTCTTCTAGTATGCTTGACATAAAGTCGTCTAGAGCCACTGCGCCCGTGTCGCCTACGCCTCTTTTTCTAACCGAAACAGTGCCGTCGTTTACTTCGTTGTCACCAACAACAAGAGTATATGGAACTTTTTCAAGTTGGGCTTCTCTTATCTTTTTGCCAATCTTTTCGTTACGAGTATCAACCTCTACTCTAATGCCGTTTTGAGTTAGTTTTTCGGCAACAGATTTTGCATAATCAAGGTGAGCATCGGCAATTCCTAGTATCTTTACTTGAACTGGAGCAAGCCAAGTTGGAAATGCACCTGCAAAGTTTTCGATAAGGATAGCAATCATCCTTTCGATTGAACCATATATTACACGGTGAATCATTACAGGTTCCTTTTCTTCTCCGTGCTCGTCGATGTATGTTAAATTAAACCTCTTTGGCAATTGCATATCTAGTTGGATAGTTCCACATTGCCACTCTCTTCCAATGCAGTCTTTGATATGAATGTCAATCTTTGGACCATAGAAAGCGCCATCGCCCTCGTTTATTTTGTAGTCTAAGCCGATGTTTTTAAGTGCGTTTGCTAGAGCGGTTTCGGCTAGTTGCCACTCAGACACCTCTCCAATATGGCTTTCTGGCATAGTAGACAATTCAACCGAGTACTCTAGTCCAAATGTAGAATAAACCTCGTCTACTAGTTTCATTACATTTCTAACTTCGCTTTCAATTTGGCTTGGCAACATAAAGATGTGTGCGTCGTCTTGGGTAAAGCACCTAACTCTAAGTAGTCCGCTAAGCGTTCCACTAGCCTCGTGACGATGTACCTTTCCTAGTTCACCAACCCTTAGAGGAAATTCCTTGTAGGAATGCAAAGATTGCATATAATATAACATTCCACCGGGGCAGTTCATAGGCTTGATTGCAAAAGCGTCATCCTCGCACTTAAAAGTATACATATTGTCTTTGTAGTGGTCCCAGTGTCCCGAAGTCTCCCAAAGTTTGCGATTCATAGCCATTGGAGTTTCGATTTCGACATAACCCGCTTTTTTATGGATTTCTCTCCAATAATCAATAAGTTGGTTTTTAAGAGTTAGTCCCTTTGGCATATATGTTGGCATACCCTTGCTATAGTCGCTAACAAAGAATAGCCCTAGTTCCTTTCCTAGTTTACGATGGTCACGCTTTAGAGCCTCTTCCATTTGGTGAATGTATGCTTTTAGGTCGGCTTTGTCTAGAAAACCATAAACATACACTCTTTGAAGCATTTTGTTTTTCTCATTGCCTCTCCAATAAGCACCGCTAACTCTATTTACTTTGTAAGCAAATCCACGCAAGAACTTGCTATTTTCTACGTGAGGTCCTCTACATAGGTCAACAAAATCGTCGCCGGTGTAATAAATAGAAATGGTTTCACCCTCGGATAAGTCGTTTATAAGTTCAACCTTGTATGGCTCGTCTTTAAACATTTCTAGAGCAGTTGCCTTGCTAACTTCCTCTCTTCTAAAGTCCTCGTTTCTTTCAATAATTTCTTTCATCTTGGCTTCAATAGCCTCAAAATCGCTATCGGTTATGGATTTGTTTATATCAAAATCATAATAAAATCCATTGTCAATAGCAGGACCTATAGCAAGTTTTACATTCTCCTTTCCATATAGTTCCTTAATTGCTTTGGCAAGTACGTGGCTCATACTATGCCTATACATTGTTTGCTTTTCTTCTTTTTCGCTCATAATTTTCTCCTTACAAATAAAAAATCCTTTATGATTTTGTACATAAAGGAAATTAAAATCAATATAATTATCGCCCTATGCACAAAAATATTACATAAGGACGAGTTTTACCCGCGGTTCCACCTTACTTGGCTTGAAAATCAAGTCCACTCTTTGCTTAAAAATTATCAAGTCTAAGCCCTTGGCACTCATAAGTTGGTTTCGGTCAAAGGATATTTTGCGTAGTTCTCAGCCACCTACACTCTCTGTGAAAACTCTCCAAAGCCTACTTGTCCTTAGTCAATGTGCTTTGCAATAAATTTTTATTACAACACAATTGTAATCCAATAGTGACCCTTTGTCAAGTATAAAAAGCAAAATTTTTTCATAAAACAAAACTAACTTTTTCGTCAAATATGTATCTTATTACACTAAATATTTTCTCATTATAACTTTGAGCCTTTATAACAATTTTTTGGGGTGAATACATAACCAAGTTCACAAGCACATCTATTTCGTCCTTGCCCCTAACACGCTTGGTTATTTTGTTTTTTTCATCAACCAAAATTAAGTTTTTCATATTATCTAATAGATAGACTATATCATAATTTGTTGAGGTTACATTCACTAAATATTTAAGAAAATCCAAATAAAAAAGTCCCTCGTCCTTGCCCTCAAAAAGTAGGTTTATAGCCCTAATTTCACTTTTCCACGCCTCATAAATTTGAGGAAGTTTAAATCTTAAAAATTCCCTAATATAATTGGTTTTTTCAAATTTTGCATAGTATTTTGCCAAATGCACTTCTTCGGACAAGTCCAGATACACAAGAGTGGACAACACAAACTCGCCATAATTCCCCACACCCAAACATTTCAAATGTTCTATCAAAAACTCTCGCTTGTTTATTTTTATAATCGTTTCCAAAAGTAGGTCTTCAATTTTTTTGAGTATACACCTACTTGCACCAATGCTAATTGCCAAATTTTTTCCAAACCCAATTGATACAATCGCACCTAGTTTTTTAAGCAAAATTTCTTTTTGTAATTCGACAAAATATGGATAGTCTTGAATGTTTCCTAGCAGTGTAATTTCCCACATAAAAAGCCCCTTACATCTATTATATGCAAAGGGCTATAAAATATATTTTAAAATTTATTTTTTGCCTAAAACTTTTGCGGTATTTGTATACTTATCCCCCGTCACCACTATGTTTGCACCCGTGTCGCAAACATTTTTGAGAACAGTTTGTCCAAATTTTACGCTCTTAGGTTTTAGTTTGGATATTTCGTTTAACACATCAAAAACTTTGGCTTTGGGCACCTCTTTGTCGGTTTTTACGGACACAACTCCGCCATCTACTTTAATAAGTGCAGTCACCGTTCGCATAGGGCACGACATTTCTTCCTTTGCGTAAGTAAGCCCACGTGGGCAAAAATTCCCCGTAACACTATCGCCATCAATAGTTAGTTCACATCCTCTAGGACACTTAATACAAACTAATTTCATTTCCTCTCCTTAATGGATATGGTTATATCCCCTTTCAAGCCTTTTTTGTCTACAACTATGCTAGTCATTTCTCCCGGATTTAAGGCTAGCACGGGTTTGGATTTTACCTCTACTCCATTCAAATCCACGGCAATTTTAACATCCCTATACTTTTTGCCAACTCTAAAGAATATTTCTAGTTCGCCGTCCCCCTCAAAGTATGTGCTAGGAACAGTATATCTAACTCCATCACCAGTGACGACATTGTGTTCTTTTCCTCTTTTTAGTTTGCCCAATGCATAGAGCCCCGCATTTCTTCCCGCGGTTACGCTCTCGGCAGTAACATTGTCTACTAGGTCGTGTACTTGTAGCACATTTCCGCAAGCGAACACGCCCTCGCTACACTCCCTAAATTCATTTACTCTAAAGCCACCCGTAATAGGGTTTATGTTTGGATTATTTACAATATCAAATTCGGGTGCAAGCCCAACTGACAAAACCACCAAGTCGCAAGGCAAATATTTTTCGGTTTCCTTTATGATATTGAACTTGTCGTCCACCCTTGCATATTTTATTCCTTCAACCCTTTCGTCTCCCACAACTTCGGTTATGGTGGTGTTATAATAAATAGGAATATTATAGTCCTCTAGGCATTGTCTAATATTTCGTGGAAGTCCGCTAGATGTAGGCATAATTTCAAGCACAATATCCACTTTTGCACCCTCAAAAGTAAGCCTTCTTGCCATAATAAGCCCAATGTCACCGCTACCCAAAATAACCGCTTTTTTGCCCGGCAACTTTCCATAAAAATTTACAAGTTTTTGTACTTGCCCTGCCGTCATAATGCCAGTAGGCCTAGTGCCATTAAGTTTAATGCTTCCCGCCGTCTTTTCTCTACAACCCATTGCAAACACAATCGCTTTTGGCTCAATTTCAAATGCACCCTCGCCATTTACAATAGTTAGCCTCTTTCCGTCAACTTTTGTAACAAAAGTATTTAGCATCACATCAACATTGGTTTTGGATAACAATTCTTCAAACCTATGTGCGTACTCCGGTCCCGTCAATTCCTCTTTGAAATAGTGCAAACCAAAGCCATTGTGAATACATTGATTAAGTATGCCACCAAGCCTTATATCCCTTTCAATAAGCAACGTTTTTGCACCCGTTTTACTACACTCAATGCTAGCGCCCATTCCCGCAGGTCCGCCACCAATTACTACAACATCATATTTTTTCATAGGTTTATGTCCCCCACAATTATATTGCTATTTGCATTCTCTTTTGTTACTTCTTCTATTGGAATATTTCGTTCTTTTGCAATAAGTTCCATCACCTTAGAAAAACAAAATCCGCCTTGGCACCTGCCCATTCCCGCTCTTGTTCTTCTCTTTATTCCGTCCAAAGATATTGGCTTTAGTGGAGAGTTTATCGCCTCAATAATTTCGCCCTCACTTACACACTCGCACCTACAAACAATTTTGCCATACCTACTGTCTTTTTTTATAAGTTTATTAAGTTCGGTTGTGGTCATTTTGCTTATTTGCTTTTTAGGCTTCAAGGTCTTCCAAGTGGACTTTTTCTTGCCCTTTATTTCAAGCAAATCCGCCACCATTTCAGCAATAGCAGGTGCACTACTAAGCCCAGGGGAACAAATACCCGTAACATTTATAACATCGCTATTATTAGGGTCTTTTTCAATTACAAAATCGTCGCCAACAACGCATCTAACCCCCGAAAACACCCTAATATTTTTCTTGAAAGGGATGTCTTTTAGCGTTAGTTGAGTTTTAGTCGCAATTTCCTCTAGTCCCTCTTTTGTAGTAACAGTGCTATCGCTATCGGTTACGCACGATGTTGGTCCCACAATGACATTGCCGGCAGTTGTTGGACTAACAAGCACGCCTTTCCCAGCCTTGCTTGGAAGTGGAAACACAGTAAAACCACCTGTGTCATACGCGTATTTGTCAAGCAAGTAGTATTCACCACGCCTAAATGTAATTGGATACTCCTTTGTGCCAAAAATCTTTGCAACTTTATTGTGACTATTGCCCACCGCAAGCACAACTTTTCGTGCAAGAATGTCAGTTTTGCCATTGGAAATTTTGTAGTAATCATCTACTTTTTCAAAAGATGTTGTATCAAAATTTAGTTCAACCCTTGCTCCGTTTATAACCGCCTCTTCCGCCAAAGCAATTGCCATTTTGTATGGAGACACAATCGCCGAGGTCTTTGCAAAGAGCCCACAAGTAACGCCATCCGCAACATTTGGAAGCATTCCCACTATCCGTTTTCTATCCAAAACTTCCAAGCCTCTAACCCCGTTTTTTATACCCCTAGAATACAACTTCATAACCACATCCAAGTCGTTTCCAATAACCAAAGCACCATTATTTATATATGGCACATTTAGTTCCTTGCAAAGCGTTGGATAAAGTTCGGCTCCACGGACATTTAGTTTTGCTTTAAGCGTGCCAGATTTGGCATCAAAGCCCGCGTGCACAAGTCCGCTATTGGCTTTTGTTGTACCCACAGACACATCAAGCCCCTTTTCGATAAGAACGGCGTTTGCACCAAGCCTAGTTAGTTTATTAAGAACGGCGGTTCCTACAATACCACCACCAACAATTGCAACATCATACACCATAATTCCACTCCACTAATACAAAAATAACCTATTATCATCGCTTGTATATCATTACTATAATCGTACAAAAATAATTATTTTATGTCAAATATAATAAATGTAATTGCTAAATTTTTAAAGATTTGATATATTGAAAGTATAAAATAATTAAGGGGTTATTATATGAAAAAATACATAATAGGCTTGGATGAAGGCACAACATCGGCAAGAACGGTTGTGTACGACATCGGGTCAAGCAAGATAGTTTGTGCGGTAAACGAAAAGTTTAAGCAATACTTCCCCGCTCCGGGCTATGTAGAGCACGACGCAAACGAAATTTGGAAAGTACAAGAAAAAACAATGTATGGTGCCATAAAAGAAGCGGGAATATCTGTCGACGAAATAATTGGCATAGGAATTACAAATCAACGCGAAAGCGTGGTGGCGTGGGACAAGCGTACGGGAGAACCTATTTGTCCATCAATCGTTTGGCAATGTAGACGAACGGCAAAGTTTTGCGATAGCATTAGCCCAAAGATGAAAAAGTATATAAAGGAAACCACCGGACTTATTGTTGACGCATATTTTTCGGCAACGAAAATAAAATGGATACTAGACAACATCCCTGCTTCCAAAAAACTATTGAAGGAAGGCAACTTGTGCGTGGGCACAATAGATAGTTATCTAGTATACAAACTCACCAAAGGCGAAAAGTTTATAACCGACCACTCAAATGCAAGTAGAACAATGTTATATAACATAAAAACCTTATCTTGGGACGAAAAACTACTTAAATATTTTGGCATTCCAAAGGAAATTTTGCCTGAAGTTGTATCAAACGGAAATGTGCTTGGCACTGCCCACACCAAACTTGGTGACATCCCAATCGGCTCCATCCTAGGCGACCAACAATCTTCGCTATTTGGCTTGGGTTGCACAACTACGGGGCTAGCAAAAGCCACTTATGGCACGGGATGCTTTATACTATCAAACACAGGCGAAAAACTTGTAACAAGCCCAAAACTGCTATCCACTATTGCTTGGAATATTGGTGGCAAAACCACATACGCGCTTGAAGGAAGCATATTCAATGCGGGAACAATTGTAAACTGGATGATAGACGACCTAAGAATACTTGGTAGCAACAAGGAAAGTAGCGAAATATGCTACAACACCCCATCCACCGACGGCGTTTACTTTGTACCGGCGTTTACGGGAATGGGTGCACCATATTGGAACCCTTATGCCAGAGGCAACATAAGTGGAATAACAAGGGGCACAAAGAGAGAACATATAATAAGAGCGGGACTAGAAAGTATGGCATACAATTTGTCCGATATAATAGACTCAATGAAAGATAGTGGCACAAAGGTCACCGAACTTAGAGTAGATGGCGGAGTATCCCGAAACGACTTTTTGATGCAATTCCAGTCGGACATACTAAATAGACGAGTTATAAAAACCGACACAAGCGAAGGCACTGTGCTAGGCACAATATATATGACGGCACTATCCCTTGGATACTTTACATCGCTAAAACAAATTGGAGAAAAATTTGTTGTAGCAAAAGAATATAATAGCACAATGGAACAAAGTACACGAAAAAAATTGCTTTTAGGATGGCACAACGCCGTAAAAAGCACAATAGGAGAATAAATGAAAACGATAAAAATTGAAGGATATAATAAATTTGAAATAGTTGGCTACCTATGGGACAAGGTCGAAAATCCCGTAGGCGTGCTACAAATAATACACGGTATGCAAGAACACGCACTTAGATACACCGACTTTGCAAAATATCTAAATAGCCTTGGAATAATAGTTTTTGCAAGCGACCTTAGGGGTCACGGTCAAACCGCCCTACTCCACAACTTGCCTTTGGGATACTCGGACGGGGATATATTTATGGAAATTGTAAACGACCAAATTATCATAACCGAATATTTATCCAAAAAATTTGAATTACCAATTAGCATCTTGGGGCATTCGTTTGGTTCGTTTATTACCCAAAGATATATGGTAGAAAACGGGTTTAAGGTAAAAAATGTAATCTTGTCTGGCTCGTCATATTCAAATAGTATGGCATTTAGAGCGGGATTTAGAGTAGCACAAATCCAAAAGGCTTTTGGACTAAAGAAAAAGAGAGCAAAAATGATAGAAAAAATGGCGTTTGGTTCATATGGAAAAGCCTTTAAGTATGGAAACTGGCTAAGTCGAGACGACAAAGTTTGGGAAAAATACAAACAAGACGAACTTTGCGGAAAGCCCTTCCCTGTCAACTTTTATTACTCTTTCTTCAAAAACGCAAGACACAACTATAGAAATCTAAACAACATTCCATATTACCTACCAATTCTAATTGTGTCCGGCACCGAAGACCCAGTTGCAGGCAAAAATGGGATACCAAAATTATTCTATGAATATGCCGGTGCACGAAAGAAATTGTTTTTAAAGAGTTATCTAGGTGCTCGTCACGAAATTCTAAACGAAACAAACAAAGACGAAGTTTACAAAGACATATCCGACTTTATTCTAAACGACAAAATAGAATCAATGATGGTAAAATACGAAAAGCAATAAAAATCAATTGTTTTGCATATTTATGCACACAATTTAACTGTTCTCAATAAAAAATAAGGTCTAATCTAATCCATAGGATTAAAATTAAAACCTTATTTTTTTCTACATTAATGTTGCAAAGCCAACTTTAAAGTAAATCACAAAGTACAAAACACAAACAATAATTGAAAGTAAAAGCAATATTGAATCATAAATTTTATTGTCTCGTTTACATAGCATTACAATAAAGTAAACTGGCACAAGAACAGGCACAATATATGTAATCGCAAAATAAAGTACAATCATAAGAATGTATGCAAGAACCAATGCTAAAAATAGTAATATATTAACAACAACATCAAGAATGAATCCAACAATTACAAATGCCAATATAAAAATGTAAAGTAAAAAACTTGCCCCCTCAAATAAGCCGGCTGCAAAACTACTTATAGTTAATCCATAGCCCTCCAACCAACCACTTAGCCAACTCACATAAGTACTTGATACACCAAATAATTGTATTGTGCATGTAGATGCAAGAACAATATATGTTATCATTATTATATATGGAAGAATATCAAGAACTGTTTGCCAACTAAATCTAATTCTCCTTTCGGATTTAAACACAGTTTCAAATAGTCGAGCAAACAATTTGTAAATTAAAACTGGTATAAAGACTATCCCTTTAAATAATGAAACAAAGAATGTTTTTATTCCTTTCCAAATTGCACCAAAAAAGCCACCAATACCCCGCAATGATTTACCCAAATACTCTTTTGATGAATGACTTTTTCCCCTAGCATTCCCCTTTGTTTTTTTAGTTTTAGCATAATAGTATTTTTTCTTGGGTGCATGAGTAATTGCGTCTACTTCTTCGATTTCATCTTTATTTACTCCATATCTGACTATTAAACAATCCAAAGGGAAGGCACCCTCTTCAACCACGCATCCCAAAGGAACTACAACACTTTTTAATTTAACACATTTACTAAAAGCCCCAGTTTTGATGGTTTTAATAGACCCTCCTAGTTCTAAAACCTTAAGATTTTCGCTAGTACAAGTGTTCTCATTCAATGATAGATTCTTAGGCAAAGTACCAAAGACCATCTTTTTTACATCACAACCATCAAAAGCGCCATCTTCTATGTCAATAAGATTGGGACCGGCAATGGTTAATTGAACTGCATTTCTAACATTACTAAAAGCACCAGACCTAATTCCATAAACCGCACTTGGAATTATAATGATTGGACACATTTTTTTTGCGTCAACGTCTTCAAAACAGGCTTTTTTAATATATATTTTACCGTCATCAGTCACATCGATATCGTAATTCTTTAATGCGATAAGTTTAATGGGATCTATTCTTTCAATGCCAATTGGAACATCATCCACCCTTTCATTCAACTTATCTAAATCGGCAGAAAAAACAAGTTTATCATTTTCGTACTGTTCAAAGAATAAAGAGTCTTTATGGATTTTTATATAATTAGATTTATTCTTTCTAGACTTTATCAAGAGATAATCTTTATAAATTTCAAACTTTGTCTCATTTTCATCAATTAATCCAAATTGAACGCAATCTCCCGAAATGTTAAGCCCAAAATGTCTCTTGTTTTTACGAAAAGAACCTAAAAAAGTATAATTGTTTGTTCTTAAGCACCCCAATTCCTTTTCAAGAGGGTCGGCAGTATTGGGATAACTTCTTTCTGCCCTTCCAAAGAATGTCATATTTTTCGACTTAAAAATTGCTTGTCCAAATGAATGGTCTCCACGTATTTCATTATTTTCATAATCATAATCATATTTCCACGATCTATCCCAACCTGAACTTTGAATGCCATACTCATAAAAAACATCGGCATGGTCTATTTTACCCCTAGCAACCTTTCTAGAAATCAATGGTTGAACAGCCTTAGAAAATGAAAACGGCAACATATAATGAGTTAAACCATAATTAACTTTATAGTCCCACATAGATTTACGAACACCTACACATGTAGGCTCGTTTTGGATAAGTTTTTTAAAGTATATCGCTCCATCTGAATTAAAATGGATACATCTATCTACTATCTCGCCTTTCCTATAACAAGTAATAAGATATGTATCGTCTGTATTTAGTTCAATAGCGAACCCATCTCTTTTTCCATTATTAAAGTTAATAAAATGAGTAGGTTCTTTTTGTTTACAAAAAATCCTAGGTCCATGATATTCACAATCTTTATAAAATCCATAAGATTGAAGGTCATCAATAGACTCCATTCCCATCCCATTAACTTTATCGCTAAAATTTTTTTTGTTTACTTTTAGACTAGATATGTTTTCAACAAAATATTGCCTGAACTTCACATCTGGTTCATTATCGTAATACATTAACCCAATCCCAGACGGCTGACCATTTCTATCAACATATCCGAAATACTTCATATTTCCATACTCTGCCTGAATAGGAACCTTCGCCATTGAATACGCCATTTAATTTCTCTACCCTCACATTAATTAATAATTTACAACGATACAACACATTCAATTAATTGAAAAAAATTATATCAAATGCATATAATCATCGCGTTAATTATATCATTTTATTCAATACAATGCAATTTATTTAATAAAATATGATTATGAATCATCAATATTATTGCTGGTGTGATTAAAAACACGACAAATTAGCGAAAAACAAAGTTTAGAGCGTCACAGGTACGAAGTACCAGTTCGTGAGCAAGGCTCACTATAAACGATAGTTTATGAAGTCTGGTATAAGCACAAAAAAAGCGAACTTTTAGTTCGTTTCTTTGGTGCTGGTGACCAGACTTGGTGCAGGCGTACTGAAAGTACGACAAATTAGCGAAAAACAAAGTTTAGAGCGTCACAGGTACGAAGTACCAGTTCGTGAGCAAGGCTCACTATAAACGATAGTTTATGAAGTCTGGTATAAGCACAAAAAAAGCGAACTTTTAGTTCGTTTCTTTGGTGCTGGTGACCAGACTTGGTGCAGGCGTACTGAAAGTACGACAAATTAGCGAAAAACAAAGTTTAGAGCGTCACAGGTACGAAGTACCAGTTCGTGAGCAAGGCTCACTATAAACGATAGTTTATGAAGTCTGGTATAAGCACAAAAAAAGCGAACTTTTAGTTCGTTTCTTTGGTGCTGGTGACCAGACTTGAACTGGTACGGTTGTTACACCGCAGGATTTTAAGTCCTGTGCGTCTACCGATTCCGCCACACCAGCAAAATTGGAGGCACCACTCAGATTCGAACTGAGGCATGAGGGTTTTGCAGACCCGGGCCTTACCACTTGGCTATGGTGCCATACGCTTAACAAAATGATTATACCACAATATTTTTGTTAAGTAAAGTATTTGGCTAAAAGTTTTTTTGTAAATATTTTATACTCATATTTATGATGGGTTTTTGTTTTTGGTGAAAATGAGTAAAAATCGGGCCCCAAAAAATTTTTAAATTTTTTTTAAAAAACTTATGAAAAACTCTTGCTTTTTATTTCAATATTTGGTATATTAGTAAAGTAGTCAATAGGGCTACGGATAAAAGTGGGAGTTTAGCTCAGTTGGGAGAGCATCTGCCTTACAAGCAGGAGGTCATAGGTTCGAGCCCTATAACTCCCACCACTTTTATTTTTTTGATTATATGTGATAACGAAAGGCTCTAGAGTATTTAGTTATCAAAGTGGTCAATAGATATGCGGGAGTGGCGGCAGTAACGCACGGTAGAGCGTTGACTTGCCAAGGTGACCAACAATATGCGGGAGTGGCTCAGTGGTAGAGCGTCGCCTTGCCAAGGCGAATGTCGCGAGTT
>CAYVXW010000024.1:0-23026 GCA_964455585.1 uncultured Christensenella sp. | reverse complement strand
CAAAATGTCACAAAAAATTGAGTTAAATAATATACAATAAAAGTAATACTAAACAAGGGTGACGATATGAACATAATAAAAAAGACAATTATATTATCAGATAAAACTAGCAAAAACAAACCCCAAATGGTGCTCGAACTCGAAAACAAAAACAGTATGGTGTTTGGATGCCTAAAATCTTATAACCAAAAGTACTTGGGAGACCTTATTCTAGGGATAAAAAGTGGAACAAAAATTGTAAAGCAAAACATATCTTTTGTGGACAAAAAATGTCAATTCAAACTCTCCGACCCTATTGACCTTGGCGGAGACATTGATTGCGTAATGGTGGACACAAGCAAGGATTTTGAGCCGATTCTTTGGGGAAACGCAAAAGCAAACTCAACAAAAAGCCTAATATCTTCCCTTAAAGAAAGTGTAGGAAAACTCTCCAAGGGACTGTGTCAACAATCAAAAGCCCCTAGCACCCAAAAGCCGTCAGGGTGTGTACATAATAGTCAATACGCATCACAAAAAACTAGTTCTATCCCCAAAAATAGTGACTCCGAAGTGGCTATGGCAAGTGTGGAACTAACTACAAATAACACGGGGTTTGACCTAGCCGAAGAAACAAAAGCCGAACTATTTGAAACAAACGAAGAGGAACTAACGGGCGAAATTGATAGAGGGATAAATACGCACAATTTCTACGACTTAATTTCCGACCAAATAGCCGAACTGTTTGCTAGGTACCCTCGAGAAAAAAACTTGGAAGCCCTAGTAGACGGAAGCGAGTGGTGCAAAATAGATAGCGACACCGAGGGGCGATTTTATGTCGTTGGGATTATAAAAAAAGACGGCGACATTAGATACATTTGTTATGGGGTGCCGGGGAGTTATGATGTGGAGCCACCAAGGGAACTAAGGGGGTATAGCCAGTGGCTTCCAACCAACCCACACGCCCCATACACTAGCGGATATTGGGTTATGTATCAAGATAGCGATACGGGTGAAAATGTTATGCTTGAGTAGTTAATCAAATATTGCATATACTGAAACAAGGCGGACAAAAACAATGACCAAGAGACCACCCCGACAAAAATTAAAACACCTAACACCTATAGCGATGTTCGGCAAAATTTGTAGTCGTCTAACCACAATTTATACAAAATATTTCCACAAAACGAGCAAAAAAAATATCACTTCAAATTGAAATTCAACTTGAAGTGATGTTTTTTTATCCTAAAAAGCCTTTTATAATCATATCCTCGGCTTCCTTTTCGGTTAGCCCCATTGTCATAAGTTTAATAACTTGTTCGCCCGCAATTTTGCCAATAGCGGCTTCGTGAACAAGGGTGGCTTCGGTGCTTTCCGCCAAAATTTCGGGTGTGGATTGAATGGTGGACTTGTCCATAAGGATGGCGTCGCACTCAACGTGCCCAAAGCATTTGTTTTTTCCAACAACCTTGCTATAAAACTTTTGCTTGCTTTCGCCCTTTGCCACCGATCTGCTAACAACATCGACCGAACTGTCCTCGCCCACAAGTTCCACATTAAAGTTAGTTTCGGCAACTTGTGTTTCATTAGTCAAGATTTTCTCGGTTATTAGTAGTTTTGCATCCTCTCCAACTTTTGCGTTAGTTTCTCTCACCGACGATGTAACTCCGCCCAATTGGGTGGTTTCCATCATAAGTTCACTTCCGTCCTCCAAATACACATTTGTAATTGGATTTAGTATCTTTCCGCCTTTTGTGCCAACGCCCAAATGTTTTTCAACATATCTAACCTTGGAGTTTTTTCCAACATAAAACGAGTGAATGCCGTTGTGCTCGCTATCTTTGCTTCCAGTATTATGAATGCCACAACCAGCAACTATTAGCACATCGCAATTTTTGCCGATATGAAAGTCGTTATACACTAGTTCCTTAATCCCCGCTTTTGTAATTATAACAGGGATATGTAGGCTCTCGTTTTGGGTGCCATCTTTTACATAAATGTCAATGCCCTTGCCCTCGGGCTTTGGCTCAATTTGGATATTGGCGGTGCTTCTTTTGTCAACCGCAACACCATTTTCCCTAATATTAAACGCCCCCGATGGAATGGCGTGCAAATCGGAAACTTGGGCTAACAAATCTTTTTCAATTTTATTCATATTGCTCACCCCCCAAAAGTTTTCCGCATCTTGCTCCCGACACATTTATATATGGCAAAACCTCATCACGAGCCCCAAAACGCTCAAGTTTGGTTCCGCTAATAACCATAATTTTGTCGGCAATGCCAAGGATTTTTTCTTGGTGCGAAATTATAATATTTGTTCCGCCAAACTTTTTCTTGTTTTCATCAAATGCGGAAATTAGTCCATCAAAACTCCATAGGTCAATTCCCGCCTCGGGTTCGTCAAAGATATTTAACTTAGCCCCCCTTGCAAGAGTGGTTGCAATTTCAATTCGTTTTAGTTCTCCGCCCGAAAGTTTGTCGTCCAAAGGTCTATCTATATAATCCCTAGCACAAAGCCCTACTCGACTTAGATAATTGCAAACTTCCATAACGGCACTATTGGTTTTTTGAGCGGTGGAAATTAGGTCACGCACCTTTAGTCCCTTGAACCTAACAGGCGTTTGGAAGGCGTACGACATCCCAAGTTTTGCCCTATCGGTGATTGACATATTTGTAATGTCCTTGCCGTCAAAATAAATTTTTCCGCTAGTCACCGGATAAATGCCCATAATAACTTTCATAAGCGAAGTTTTGCCACTGCCATTATGTCCTGTGACAACCACGGTTTCGCCCGCATTAACTTCAAAACTAATGCCACTCAAAATGCTTTTTTTCTTGCCATTTTCTATTACATCATAGCAAACATTTTCTAATTTTAACATTTTTTCTCCCTAAATAAATTTGAAACTAGTCCCTCACCTAAAGATTGCGTCCAAAATGGAAAATGAGGAAAACCGCGTTCCGAAAGAAAGATAATAACCTTTGCACTTCACAGCCGTCTATGGCACAAAAGTATTACCTTTTTAGATTATACAACAAATAAAATACTTTTTACAAGTATTTTTGGAAAATCTAATTTTTTAAGGTTTGTATTTTGGCGTTTTTGTGCTAATATATCTAAAAAGGACGGAGTTTTATGGACATTATTGCAAAAAGCAACGAAAAATTAATAAAGTTTGTTATTCACTCGGTAAGCGGGGTGAGTTTTGGTTCGGCACAAAAAATGCTTAGGCGTGGGGACATAAAAGTAAACGGAAAACGCACAAAGGAAAATGTTGACATAAGGGCGGGCGACACGGTGTCGGTGTATGTAGGCACACAAAAATCACTTCCAAAGGTGCCCGTAATATATGAGGACGAAAACATTTTGGTAGTTAAAAAGCCTAGCGGAATGGAATGTGCAACTAGGGACAAAAGTAGCGAAAACACATATTCGCTAGAAGAAGTATTTAAGGAAAAGGATGCCGTAGTTGTACATAGGCTAGACCGATTGACTGAAGGATTAGTCATCCTTGCAAAGGGCAAATTGATAGCCTCAAAGTTTGAAAAGATATTCAAGGCACACGAGGTTCAAAAAACATACAAAGCCTTGCTATCAGGCAATTTCACCGCCCAAGGCGAGCACCTTGCGTATTTAAAAAAAGATAGCAAACTATCCAAAGTAAGCATATCCTCCATAGAGGCAGACGGGTACAAGGAAATAATAACTGAATATAGTATACTTGAGCCCATAAACGGCAACACCTTGGTCGAAATAGCCCTAAAAACAGGTAGAACTCATCAAATAAGGGCAATGTCGGCATATCTTGGTCATCCCGTTGTAAACGATAGCAAATATGGCGTAGAACTCAAAAATTCCACATACAAAGGCTACTATCTAACCGCCTACAAACTTTCATTTAGTGTGTCCGACAAAGACTTATCATATCTAAACAAAAAGGTCTTTGAGGTGGAGCCGTCTTGGTTGGAAAATTAAGTTTATTTATAAGTGTCTATATATTAATTTGTTTTATTGAAACCTTTATACACAAAAGTGCTTAGAGTTGGAACTTTTATCGAAACACTTTTAGGGTAAATTATATTTCAAATAAAAAACTATCCACATCAATTGATTGAATGTGGATAGTTATTTTTTAACCAATTAGGTCTTTGTAATTTTTTACATAAAGTTTGATTACAATATCGTCTTCGTTTAGTCTATTTTTGATATCCGAAACAAGCTCGGCAGTCATATTATTGTAGGCAGTATCTGAAGAAGATGTAGACGAACTAGAGTTTAGTGTGTCATAGATATAATCAAAGACGGTTTTATTTGAACTTGGAGTTGTGTATGTGTTGCATAGTCTATCCAAAAGTTCTTCGTCAGAAATATTGTCTATTTCGTTTTCGCCAACAATGTTTTTTGCAACTCCATCGTGGAAAATAATATGCCAACCATACTCGGTTACAACCATATCCATAGAAGTGTAGCCCTCTCCACCATTTGATGTATCAAGTGCTCTTACGCCATTTGCAAAGTTCTTGACCATCTTGTCAGTAACATTTGTATCCAAATTTACAACATAGTCAAATTCGCTATTCATCATTCCGTCGTCATCGTTGAATACATAAATAAGTTTGTCAAATTCACTACTTCTATTGTCTTTTCTTTGGGTTTCAACTTGAGTTTTTACATAATTATAAACCCACGAAGCGTCTTTGGTCAAAGTTTCGCCATCAAGTTCAAATGTAGTCTTTGTAAGAGTGGCGTCTGTAATCTTTTGAAGTCTTGCTTCGTACTCAAGATTGCTTCCTTCCTCATAACTATCGCCAATGCCATATTCGGCTTTAAGGTCACTTATTTCTTGAGTTTGAGCGTCGCTAAACTTAATTAAAATATGTTTGGTGTTTACATACTCGTTTCCGCTATTTGCGTGATAGTAAACATAAGTAGACGAAGCGCTTTCCATAGCGGTGTGATATGCACTTTCCTTTGCATTAAACCTAGCCTTTTGCATTTTGTAGTTGGCTCTGTAGGTATTAAGCACAGAACTTACATCATAGTAGTTTCTTGAGTAATAATCGGCTTTAAACTTAGACAAATATTTGTTGTCTTCCATTAGTTTGTATAGCCTATCTTCCTCATATCTAAGTACACTTGCCTCATCCGACTTTCTACCCTCGTTTTTGGCACTGTCTTGAAGTGCTTTTACATATCTTGTCCACGCCTCGTTGGTAACTCTTTGGTCGGTTACAACAAGTCTAGATTTTGAAAAATGTGTGTCAAGGGTGATATCGCTATCAACAATAACCTCTTCATCTTCCTCTTCTTTCACTTTGATTTTACGAACCAACTTGTCGTTTTCGGTTACCCAAACGGACTCGGTAGAAGGAGTATACTCAGTCTTAGTTGCTCTAAGCGTGCTTACACTTTCGGCCGTCTCGGACTTTAGTTCCATATCCCACTCGGTTCTAACCTTTTCCTCATATGAAGTAACTGAATCTTGGATATAATCAAACACTTGCTTTTTTAGTTCCAATTTCTCTTGGTCGGTTAGTGCAAACTTATCAATAGACTTAACTTCTTCCAAAAGAAGGGTTCTGTCTATCATACTAGAAATTGTTTGTTCAACTGCCGTCTCCATATCGTAGCCCAAAGTTTGATAATATTGATAGCCGTAATTATTGAATGCGTCAATCAAATCTTTCTTTGTAAACTCCAAATCACCAACGGTAGCCACTAGCATATTGTAATATCTAGCATTATCTATTTTTGCCCAACTGCAACCCGACAAAAGCACCAAACTTAGTACTCCCGCACACACAGTTGTTAATATCTTTTTAAAACGCTTTTTCACTTTCTTGCCTCACAATTATAATTGTACTAAACTATTTTACTATAATAATAGCCAAATTGCAAATATTTTTAACAACTAATATGCACTACTTTTTAATATTTTTTATAAAAACCCCACAAAAAAAGTTGAACAAACTAGGATTGTCCAACTTTTAATGGTGTTTTATCATTTTTACTAACCTATATTGATAGCAATAGTGCAATCAAAAAGTCTAGCATTTCGTCCTCTTTTATGCCCTTTATTTCAATTGTTGGCGTGTTTGATAGGTCAAGCGATGTGTTATTCGGATAAGCCTCACAAGCAAAAATAATGTTTTCGGTAAGCCTGTCTCTATCCTCCAAAATTATTTTTGAGGTCTTTTTGATAGCAACCCTTGTAGCCCCAATCTTTGAAGCCAAATTCTTGATAAGCGAAATTTTGCACAAGTTGACAAGGTCACTAGGTGGCTCGCCATATATAGATTCAGTGCTAGCCAAAAACTCACTTAGTGCTGAAGGAGAAGATATTCTTGCAATATCTTTGTACATAGACATACGCCTACCCGTGCTTTCCACATACTCTTTTGATAGATATGCCGATATAGTCGTTTCCACCCTAACTTCCAACCTGTTTTCGACCTCTTCGCCCTTTAGTTCTCTAACTGTATCGCCAAGCATTTGGACATACATATTGTATCCAACTTTTTCGATATGCCCACTTTGTTCGGCGCCAAGCACACTTCCCGCACCTCTAATTTCTAGGTCTCGCATTGCAATCTTGAAGCCACTGCCCATTTCGCTAAACTCCTCAATTGCTTCTAGCCTTTTGTACGCCGTTTCGCTCAAAGCCTTTGAGCCGTCAAAAGTAAAGTACGCAAAAGCAAGTTTGTCCGACCTTCCTACTCTACCCTTTAGTTGATAAAGTTGGGATAGCCCCAAAGTGTCGGAATTTATAACAATTAGAGTGTTTGCATTTGGCAAGTCAATGCCATTTTCAATAATGGTGGTTGACACAAGGATTTGGGTCTTTCCCGAGTACAAATTTAGTATTTCGGTTTCCATTTCGGTGCTAGTCATTTTCCCGTGTGCAACCGACACTTTTACGCCCTCAAAAAGTGCTCTTATATGGGTTGCAAAGTTGTACACCGAATCTATTCTATTATACACAATTAGCACTTGACCGCCTCTATCAAGTTCCCTAGATATAGCCGTTTTTAGCATTTCGTCGTTAAACTCCAAAACATTTACAACTACCGACTGACGGATGACGGGTGGAGTGGAAATAATGGATATGTCCCTAATGCCCATAAGTGCCATATTTAGCGTTCGTGGGATAGGGGTAGCGGATAGAGTTAGCACATTTACACGCTTTTTTATGTTCTTTATTTTTTCTTTGTCCGCAACACCAAATTTTTGTTCTTCGTCCAATATGAGTAGCCCTAAATTTTTGTAGTTTATATCGCTTGCCAAAAGTTTTTGAGTGCCACAAACAAGGTCAATTTTCCCCTCCCCAATTTCACGCTTTATTTGTTCCACTTGTCTAGGGGTTTTTAGCCTATTTAGCACGGCAACTTTTACACCAAAATCGGACATACGAGAAAGAGCGGTGTTGTAGTGTTGTTCGGATAGAATGGTGGTTGGACACATAAACGCAACTTGCTTGCCAGATAGTATGGTCTTAAACGCCACACGCAAGGCAACCTCGGTTTTCCCAAACCCCACATCACCACAAACAAGCCTATCCATAATCTTGCCACTTTCCATATCGAGTTTGCAATCGTCAATCGCCTTTTGTTGGTCGACCGTTTCGTCAAACTGAAAGGAATTTTCAAAGTCGGCTTGCATATCGGTGTCAACGGGATATGTGTATCCTTTTGCATTAAGCCTTTCTTTGTAAAGAGCAATTAGGTCAAAGGCAATTTTCTTGACCGCCGACTTAACCCTTGCTTTGGTTTTTGCAAAGTCCGCCCCACCAATTTTATTAAGTGCGGGAGCCTTTTCGCCACCCACATACTTTGAAACTTGGTCAAGGTTTTCAACCGGCAAATATACCTTGTCGCCACCCTTGTACTCCATAAGGACATAGTCCCTATAGCCCTCACTAATCTTAAGAGTTTCTACACCCAAACACTTTCCCACACCGTGGGTATTGTGGACAATATAGTCGCCCGCCTTTGGCACATCGCCCTCAAACGAAACACTTTCGGTCTCCACAACTTTTTTTCTAAACCCAAACAAACTCTTTGTGGACACAACCGCCAACTTTTCTTCGGGCAAAAGGATGTCTAGCGGATAATTTTTTCTAACAACATTTATTCCCGACTTTATGCACTGCGAAACCATATCAAACGCCGAGTAGTTGATGCCAAGTTTGTTCAGTTCGCCCATAAGCCTTTGCTTGTTTTCATCGCTCCCCGCACACATAATAACAGTGTAGCCAAGGCGAGAATAATTGGTCAAATCTAACCCCAAAATATTTGTGTGTCTTACATAGTTTACGGCAGGCAAAGTCCTTATGCTAAAGACCTTTTTAGGCGTAAAAAGCCTATTGGCTTCGGTGATGGTCTGAAAGGCAATAAGCGTAAGTGTACTAGAAAATGACAAAGCGTCTTTTTCGGAAATTATGGCTTTTTCAAAAGATTTTTTGTATGGATGGTCTACGCTTTTAATTTTTTCATTATACAATTGAACATAGTCTTTTAGTTTTGAAAAAATATTTTTTGCACCATCAAACGCAATCATTCCATTTGGGGCGTAATCGAATATAGTTACCGAAAGCCTAGTATCAAATAGCATATTTTTGCAATCGTCGCACGCAAGGTTATCAATTATTTCAAGATATCCGCCATCTTTTTTTAAATCAAACTTTTCGTAATACTTGTCCACATCCTCTTTTGAGGTCATAAAAAACTTGCAAAGAGGGATGTCTATTGACGCTATACTCTTGCTTGCAAGCATAGTCACCGAGTTATATAACTTTATTGCGTCAATTGTATCAAAGTCGGTGGTTATTCTTGTTGGCTCGCCACCCAAAGGATAAATATCTAGTACGTCGCCCCTTAGCGTAAACTCACCCACTGAACTTACCATATCAACACGCTTATATCCAAATGTTATAAGGGTTTTTGTGAGTTTGTTTAAGTCGACAATGTCGCCAACCTTTAGGCTAATTAGGGACAAGTCGTCCATACTTGGAACCTTTTGGGTTAGCATTTCGGGAGTCAAGACTACCGCATCAATTTCTCCTCGTTTTATGCCATAAAGAGTTTTTAGGATTTGGTCAAAATTAGAAAATTTACCTAAGAATACATCTATAACTTGAGGAAGAACGGCACACTTTCGCCCCATTGCCACAAGACGCTCTTCTATCATAACCGTATCGTCAATATCGCCCACTACATAAAAAAGGAAATCGGCACTTTCGGTTGTTGCCAATTTTTCGCCAATATTAAGACCAAACACGCTACAATTTTCGCCCGCCTCAACACTTTCCAAAAGCAAGCGAAAATTGCCATTTTCCATAAATTTTCTAAACATTACAATCTATTTATATCTATTCCTTCTACACTTTTGTTTGCAATAAAAAGCGATATTGCTTTGTCCACTTTTTCAAATGTTTTGTCCAAACTTTCCAACTTCTCCTTGCTTAGTTTGCTTAGCACAAAGCCTATCAGGTCACCGTGTTCGGGCTTTCCCACCCCTAGCCTAATCCTAGGAAAGTCGCTACCGCACCTTGAAACAATATCTCTAAGCCCATTGTGTGTACCTGCACTGCCTTTTGACCTGACCCTAATTGTCCCAAAGTCTAGGTCAATGTCATCAACCAAAACTAGCACATTTTTTATATCAAGTTTTAGTGAATTCATCATTTCAATAACACTTTTGCCACTAAGGTTCATAAAAGTTTCGGGCTTCAACAAAATAACCTTTTCGCCCGAAATATAGGCTTCGGCAACACTGCCAAAATATTTCTTTTTAGAAAAACTTGCACCAACGCTATTTGCAAAATGATCTAGTGCCATATATCCCATATTGTGCACAGTTTTGTCGTATTCTTTCCCTGGGTTACCTAGACCTACTACTGCTATCATTTGAATCTCCCAAAACACTATTTGATTTTATTTTTTCGTGTTTTTTTACTTTGTAATTATGGATGCTAGAGTGACTATCTATTGTAGCCCCCTCGCCCACTTTGCTATTTTCTATTTCGCAAAAACTTGCAATACACACATTTGCACCAATCTTGCATCCCGATATTTGCGAACTGCCAATAAAGGCGTTTTTGCCGACCTCGGAGCAGTCAATTACGGCACCGTCTTTAATAATTGTATCCTCGCCAACTAAAGTAGTTCCCTTTAAGGACACATTTGGATGAATAGTAACGCCCGCCACAATATCCACCTCGGGCTCGATATAAACCGAACTTGGTTTTATTATCTCCACCCCGTTTTCCATATGAAAAGTGTTTATTCTATCTTGCAAAACTCCCAAAGCGTGTTTGAATTGTTTTTTGTTTTCGACAATATAAAAATTATCAATGTCCCCCGTATAGACGCTGTCAATCAGATACGATGTAGCGTCCAAAAAGTATCTATTGTTTACAATATACCCAACAGGCAACTTACACAGTCCAATACCCTTGAATGTGGCATAATCTTTTAGGGTCAATATATCTTTTCCCTCTAGTAGCGGAGTGCTTGAAAGCAAAATAAATGTATAGTCGGTATTTAGATTTACATACTTCTTTGCTTCGTCCAAAACGGGAGTTTTTCCGTCATAATCCACTATCCGTGTAGGCATATCCCCACACGCAAACTTAACCCAAAACTTTGGCTCCCGCCCCAATAATTTATCACTAGTTCCAAGTTTATTTAGTATTATTGCCGAAAAAGTCTTGTTTCTATTTATTTTAATGGGCTTTAATTTGATTTCCGAAAGTGTTTCAACCGCCATTATCTAATACTCCTAAAAAAATTTGTGAGCAACTCCTCACACTCCTCTTTTAGCACTCCCCCCTCAATCTCGCATTTGTGATTGAATTTGTTATCCTTGGCTAGTTCTTTTGTGCCAAAACGCTTGTCGCTAGCACCAAAATAAATTTTATGTATCCTACTGCTAAGGATAGCCCCCATACACATAAGACAAGGTTCTTTTGTAATATATATGTCCGCCCCCTCAAGCCTAAAATCCTTTATGGTCCTATTTGCTTTTGTAATTGCCAAAATTTCGGCGTGAGCGGTGGTTTTGTGTGTTTTTTCTCTTTTGTTATACGCTTTTGCAATAACTTTTCCGTCTTTTACAATAACCGCACCAACGGGCACATCGCCCGTTTTTTTGCACTTCCTCGCTTCAGCTATTGCAAGCGTCATATAATCAATTTTATTCATCCTATCCACCTATTTATGATAAAGTACATTATTTGAAATGGCGGTGGCTCTATATATTTGCTCTAGTAGCATTACCCTAAAAAGTTGATGAGGGAAGGTCATTTTTGAAAAGCATAGCGATAGTTTTGCTTTGCTTTTCACCTCATCACTCATTCCATAACTTCCGCCAATAACAAATGTAATAGTGTCGCTAATTTGGCTAACTGCATCAATTGTTTTGCTAAACTCCACACTATCCATTTGCTTGCCTTTTAGGTCAAGAATGACCACATAACCACAAAGGTGCCTTTCTATCCTTTGTCCCTCTTTTACAAGGGCTTTGGAAATATCCGCATCGGAATAGTTTTTTGGAAGCCTTTCTTCCTCCACCTCAAACACCTTTATGGTGTGATATCTATTTATTCGCTTTAGATATTCCTTGCAAGCCTCAACCAAATATTTTTCTTTTAGGTTGCCCACCGCAACAATATTAATCTTCATCATATCAATCCCCAAATGTAGGTAAATAGCGTTACTAGTCCACCCATAACTATTGCTCCCCACATAAATATTTTGTCTTTTGGAATTGTTTTGTATCTGCTATTTTCTTTTGGCAAAACGGCATCAATTGGGTTTTGCATAGTGTGATAGTCTAGGTTTAAAAGGGTGCAATTTTCTATAACATCCTTAACCGCTTCCGCCTTGCTCACCACAATTGGGCTATCGCTTTTTGCCCTCTCTTTGTCATACGCTTTGTCAATTGCACTGTATACACTTTTTACAATACTTTGTTTGTAAAGTAGCCAAATTGACAAGCACAAAAGTGCAATTACCAAAAGAAGCACCACTACACCCACAACAAAAACAATTATGGCACTATTGGAGGTGAGCATATCCGAAATTTTTTCCATCGTATCGCCTAGCCACCAGTTGTTGTATTGGGCGTAGTCAATGTATGTACTAATGGCGTTGTTTATAAAGTGAATAATAATGGACGGCCAAATATTTTTGCCCACAACCGACACAAGCCCCAAAATAAGCCCTATTACAAACGCATAGGAAACTTGTTTGATATTAAAGTGAAGAAGGGCAAAAAGTAGGGAAGAAATTACAATGGCTTTTTTGTAGCCCGCGTGCTTTGTGCCCTGTAGCACAAGCCCTCTATGCAAAAACTCCTCGCACATAGCCGGCAACACTGCCACAATAAATAGGTCAATAAAGAAATTCCCAACCGTCATAGACCCCTCGTCGACACTTGACGAAAACTTTGTAAAATCATAGCCCAAAAAACTAAGTATTCCATTAAATAGCGACGACACGGCAATGTTTATAAAAAAGCATAAAATCCCTATAAAAATACTAATTAAAATGACAACGATATTGCATTTGTAATAGTTGCAAGTCTTTATTATTTGTTTTGGCTTTACGCGTAAAAGCAGTGCATAAAGGGTTGCGGGAATCAAAAATAGAATGCCCACTTGGATAACAAGCGAGGATAGCACATCCCCCCACTTCCCGTCGGGGAAAAGCCCCAAAGACGCCACAATCCTAACTATGCAAAAAAGAAACATTGATACAAAATAAATGCCATAGGTTTTGAATATTGATTTGTGTTCGTTTTCAATGGTATAGAATTTCATTTATTTTTTCCTTAAAATCTTATTTGGCTTTTTTGTTTTTACATAAATCCACTAATTGTATTTGATAGCCAAATGACAAGTGTAATTGCAATGGCGACGACGCCGTATAGTTTTTCGCTATAAGTCATATTTGTAACAAAACCCTTAAAGCCCACCTTGCTATCATTAATCTTTGCAAAAGCGTCTTTGTCAATGGTTACAAAATTTCCATTTTCATCAAGTCTAAAGAAGTTTTTGTTTCTAAGATATTTCAAAACCCAAAGCAAAATACAAACAAGAGCCACACCCAAAACAAATAGCATAAATGGGAAAAGCATACTAAAGAAGTTGTAATAAATTGTTTCGCTTGCCGACAAGTATGGAACAATATCAAAACAACTAAATACAAGCACTAGGGCGTTATTCAAAAAGTGCAAAATCATCGAATAAACAAGTGAACCACCAACTAGCGACAAAAAACTTAGCATAATGCCAACCAAAAATTGATAAAGGGTTTGGTTTAGTGAGCCGTGGATAAAGGTAAATATTAGTGCGGTTACAATAACAACCACGTGACCTTTGTATCTAGACGACAAACTTTTTTGGATAATGCCTCTAAAAATAAGTTCTTCGGCGATAGCGGGAAGCACGGCAAATATCACAAGCCCAAGAAGAAAATACCAACCATTTTCGGACATAAGGTCTTGCATAGGAATGGTGTTGTCAACAACATATCCCCACGATATAAACGCATTGTTTATAAGGTTCATAAATGGTGTAAACAAGAATATACAAATTATGGCTAGCACGATTGAAATCGAAATTGGAAGAAGGCTAACCTTTTCGCCATCAGTCACCGCCTCGGTGTTTTTTATGTTTCGTTTGTGATTGTACACAAAGAAAAATGTTATCATCGTAACTGGTGACAAAATCGAACTTATTGCTAGCACTACATCGTTTTTAATAAGGTCGGAGTACTCAATTTTTGTAGCACTACCCACAATCATCAAAACTATTTGAAACGCAATTGACACAAGTGCGGTTATAACAAGCAACCAAAAAAAGCACTTTACGGCGTCAAGAACGGTGTATCTATTGTATTCTTTTGCATTATTTTTCATAAGACATCCCCACAAGCCCCACATATTACACTAGGGCATATATATAATATATTACTATATTTTAATTTATTACGCAAAGGAATTTTGGCAAAAATACCTTGATATTTGGCAAAAAACGCAAAACCTAATTGGTCTTGCGTCAAAAAATTTAATTATTTAATTACAAATATTGGACCCACACCACAAGGTTTGGCGATATCCAAAAGAATATTTACATTAGGTTCCACACCCTTTGACACACAATAATCACAAATTGTTTTGTAACAAAGTTCGGGGGTGTTGTTTTCTTCACTTAGGTGTGCAAATAGCACTTGTCTAACTCCGTGTTGAGCAATATCAACCACAACCTTAGCCGAATTTATATTGCTTAGGTGCCCCTGCCTTCCAAGAATCCTTGCTTTCAGCACAGGAGGATAAGAACCATTTGCAACCATTTGCTCATCGTGATTGGCTTCCAAAATAACCATTCTACTATCATAAAGCCTTTGGACAATATCCTTGGTTGTGTAGCCCAGGTCGGTGACAATACTAATTTTGTTTTTGTTTTCAAAAATATTAAATCCAACACAATGCACATCGTGGCTTACCTTAAAGGGGTCAACCACAAATGACCCTACACCAAATGGCGTAAACGAAAACCTTGTAACCGCTCCACCGCTAATCCCCGTTTTTCTAAGCACGCCATCGAACGCATCGTAATGGCAATATACGGGCACGAGGTACTTTTTGTTAAGAGCCTTTATGCCTTTTGTATGGTCGGAGTGTTCGTGCGAAACAACAACGCCAATAATATTGTTGGCGTTAAGATTAAGCCTAATTAGTTTTTCTTCCAAATCCTTTAGGGTTATCCCCATATCAACTATCAAAATTTCGTCATCATTATAAACAATTGTGCAATTGCCCTTTGACGAACTTGCAAGCGAGCAAACCTTCATTTGTATATATCCTTTTATCTTCCTTGTAGTCCACCAAGTAGACCATCGGCATCTAATCCCAAATAGTCTACTATGGCAAGTGAAAACTCCATAGCCGTAAACGGACTTTGACCGGTGATGACATTGTTGCAAACAACAACGTTGCTATCCTCAAAATCAAATCCGTCAAGCATAGATTTTAGTTCGGTGTCCTTAAAGCAAGTACACTTTAAAGTCCTATCAATTTTTGTCCTTGGCAAAACATATGCGGGCGACGCACAAATCATAGCCACCATTTTTCCTTGAGCGTAGTACTCGTTTATAAGGTCAACGAGACCTTTGTCACACGACAAATTAAATGCGTTTGTGCTCCCTCCCGGAAGGACAATTCCGTCTAGGTCAAGAGCATTGTAATAATTGAATATTTCATCCGCCTCAAGGGTTATATCGTGAGCACCCGTGACCCTAACATTTCCTAGCGCAAATATTTCAACTTTTATAGACGCACGCTTTAGTATATCAATAACAGTTATTGCCTCTAGTTCCTCAAAACCGTCCGACAATACAATTCCAACTCTTTTCATAAATTTATCTCCTTTTTGACAATATCTATGTAGTTTGTGACAATTAACATTTCGCAAGTGTCACATTTCAAGAACCGCCTTACATATCACTTTTTCTTTATTCCGTATTTCAAATAAGTAATTATTGTTATCTTTTTGCTTATAAATTTGCAAAGTTTCGCCTTCTTTGCTTTCGCTAATATAATGAATTTCAAAGGCTTTTGGCTTTAGATTTTTGAGCACGCTCCCATCAAATGTAGACATCAAAATTTTTGCATATTCTACATTGTTTGTGTGGCCAAAATAATCTATCCTAGTGCTATCAATTTTGATTTCTTTATCGCACTTTGTTCCACTCAAATCAAAGTCCATTTTTAAAAAAGTGGCGGTTTTACATTCGTCATTTGTGCCCATCAAATCGCTAGGCAAAAGTGTGGACTTTATGGGTCTAATTTTTCGGGTTACGCTATCCATTGCACAAATTTCTTGAAGCCCTCTAATCATAGCAAAACCTTCCGTATCCAAAATGCTACTTCCCAAATTTAGCCTAACGGGGGTTATCTTTTGAACACGGGTTTCTAGTGTAATATTATCAAGCCAACGAGGAAGCCTTTCAAACTCCACTCTTGTTTTTGACATAACCCAAAAGCATTTGGATATCCCCGTCATTGTAATCCCGTCGCAACCTAGGGCCTTAAAATATTCGCTCATATTGTCTTGCAAATATGCAAGTGCATAGACTATTCCCACCTCGGCATTTGAGTCGGTCATCGACGACAAAACCTTTATGTTTTGCTTAAAATTATTTTCCATTATTTTAACCTCGTTTTCTATTTTAGCACACTTACATCATTTTTGAAAATTGTTTTGACAAGTTAAAGATTAATTTTGATATTTTTTTGTTGGAATGCTACATATCCACAAAATGTTGACAAATGTGTTGGCAAATCTTCTAATCTATATGGTCGCCACAATAATTTGACCAAAAAGCCAAATTGTGATAGAATATTTGAGTAAAAAAAATAAACCCAAGGTAGATATGGAAGAAGAATATAAATATATGGCAGAGGTTCTATTACGCCTCCCAAAAGACAAAACTATATACATTGGCGGTCACATCGAAACACCCGATGCCGATAGCATTGGTTCAAGCCTTGCACTAGCAAAATTTATGCAAGAACTAGGCTATGACGCATACGCCTTGCTTGACGAAAAAGACAACGACTTTATGGAGTGGTTCGACGGCGACAAGTCTCGCATCATAAACGCCGTGGACGAAACAAACGACCACACATTTATTATGCTTGACTGCAACAACAAGACTAGGCTTGACAAATTTCAGAGCCTATTTGAGACCGCAAGCATAACCGTAAACATCGACCACCACGAGGATAACAAGGGCGAGGCAAATTACACGATATCAAATGGTGAAATAAGTTCCACTAGCGAAATGCTTTATGATATCTTTGTACACATCGACCCAAACCTTATATCCCTTGAAATTTCCACCCTATTATATGCTGGAGCAATGACCGATACGTGTTGTTTTCAACGAAGACTAACAAATAGAACTTTGCTTATTGCCCAAGTGCTAATAAACAAAGGCGTGGACTATAAATATCTTATTAGAAATCTATTTTCAAAAAGGTCGATGCTAGAAGTTGAGACATACACAAAACTAGCAAAGAACATACACGACTACGAGGGCATTTTTCACTATGTAATAGCCGACAAACGCACCGACGACTATCGCAATGTTTCGCAATATTTATTCACCAAAAAAATTTCGGAAGAACTTAGAAAAATTGACACTCTTGGCACGTTTTTACTATTAATGGTGTATGACGACCGAATTGTTGGGAAAACGATGTGCAACGACGGAGACATAGCCGGCAGGCTTGCTTGTTACTTTGGCGGTGGTGGACACAAAACAGAGGGTGGTTTTACAATAAAAAATATGACACCCGAGGAAATCCTAGATGCCACAAAAAAGTTTATTGAAAATGACGAGGTTTAGTCATTTAAATTAAGTATTGCCACTTGATATGGTTTTAGTTGGTCACAAAGTGGCATATTGGAATAGCAAACATTATCCCTAGACGCCCTACACTTTTTATAAATCGTACTTATTTTCACGGTTCTCTCCGATAGGTTTGCAATCACTCCAATTTTATTGTTACCCAAAATTGTATAGCCAAAAACGTTGTGTTTGAAATAAAACTTATATTTCCCATCCACAATGTCGGCTATATATTTTTTTCTAACACTCAATATTTTTTTGTAATTACAAAGCACTGAGTACTCATTTTTTTCTTCTTTTTCCACATTTATTTTTTTGTAGTTTGGATTTACATATATCCACGGGATGTGTTCCGAGAAACCCGCATATTTTGTGTCATTCCATTGCATAACTGTTCTAGAATGGTCACGGGAGTTTTCTTTTAGATTTTCAAACTCTTTTTCTATATCTTCGGCGTTTTCAAAAATCATTTTGGCGTTTACATCCTTAAAGTCTTTTGGGCTTTTAAACGGATAATTTTCCATTCCGATTTCCTCGCCGTTATAAATTATTGGCGTGCCTTTTAGCATATACATAAGGGTTGCCATACATAAACTCGCATTCACTTTGTCACCCTCGCCCATTAGTTTAGACACAAGCCTTGGGTAGTCGTGGTTCAAATAAAATAGCGCCGACCATCCGCCACCTGACGATAACCTTTCTTTTTGTCTTAGCGAGCGAAATAGCCTCCTTCTATTTATCTTGTGTCCATCACCAAACGCGCCCATTTGGTCAAAGTTTGAAATAATATCTAGTTCTCCGTCCGAGTACTTTAGAATATCTTTTGGGGTCGGCTCACCACCCATTTCGCCAATTGTAAATAGATTATGACTTTCAAACACTTGGTTTAACTTTTTTAGGTGAGAGTGTGCACTTGGCAAGTTTGAATACACCTTAAAAAACTTATTCAATTTGCAATCATCAAACTTAACTTCTTTTCCAATATGTGCAACGGCGTCCACCCTAAACCCGTCCACGCCCATATCCGCATAGAACTTTATAATCTTGGATATTTCGCCAAGCGTAACGGGGCTTTCGTAATTTAGGTCGGGCATAGATTTTGAAAAAATATGAAGATAAAATTGTTTTCGCTTTTTGCTATACTCCCACGCACTGCCCGAAAAAAACGACTGCCAATTGTTTGGTGGAAGGAGTTTTCCGTCCACACATCTTCCATCCCGCCAAATATACATATCGGTATATGGCTCAACCCTATTTTCGCTTAGTTTAAACCACTCGTGAGTAATTGATGTGTGGTTTAGCACCAAGTCGATTACAACCTTTATCCCCAAACTATGGGCTTTTGATATAAGCGACTTTAGGTCAGACATTTTGCCGTACTCTTTTGCTATCTTATAGTAATTTCTAACATCATAGCCATTGTCGTCCATTGGAGAATCATAAAACGGGCATATCCAAACAAAGTCCACGCCCAAAGACTTTAGGTATTCAAGTTTGTCCGCAATGCCCCGTATGTCGCCAATGCCGTCGCCATTTCCGTCCTTAAAACTTCTAATATAAACCTCATATCCAACCGCCTGTTTCCACCACATCTTGTCCATACTATCACCCTTTGATATTAGTTGTTTTCAGTATACAACGCTAGCCCAAATTTTCAAAATAAATATTGCAATTTTCAAAATTTTCACCTGATATCGGGTATATTTTGCCAAATTTACTTTCAAGTCAACCAATAATTGTATACATAAAAATTTATTTATGCTAAACTAATCAAAAAGGATACAGAAATTATGAAGAACTTAGAAGTTGTGGCAGGAATAATAATAAACGACGGAAAAATCCTTTGCACCCAAAGAGGACTAGACAAATATGGCTATGTTTCGTATATGTGGGAGTTCCCCGGTGGCAAAATTGAAATGGGTGAAACTTTTGAAGAGGCACTTATCCGAGAGATTGACGAAGAACTATGCATTAACATAGACATTGTCCGTCATTTTTTTGACACTGGTTACTCTTATCCCGACCTAGCCATATCAATGCATTGTTTTATTTGCACAACCCAAAATTGCTTGCCAAAACTAAATGTGCATAACGACTACAAGTGGCTAAGCCTAGACGAACTAAAAACTCTAAATTGGGCGTATGCCGATAGAGCGGTTGTGGAAAACCTATTGGCACTTGACACACTAGTTTAGCATAAATTGTATATGTATTATTGAAAGTTTTGTCTGAATGCACAACGAGCAAAGCGAAGTGTATATTCAAGCAAAACCGATGTTTATTCAAAGGGGAAAATATATGGCAAAACTAAAAACTCCAGCAACAAAATTACAAAAGAATCAACGACTACACTTTTATCTTAGTCATTTGTTTTTTATGGCGATGGCAATGCTTGACATTGTCCTTTTGGCAACAACAAGCCTTCCCATTTGGCTTTATGAATTCATATTCCTTTTTGCATTTTTGATATACATATTGTGGCTAACTCTAGGGCTTCTTAATTACAATCCAAAATATTTTTTGCTTGGTGGCGAATATAAAAGACAACTAAAACACCTAGAATATTTGCGAAAATTTATTCCGTTTAACTATTCGTATTTAACGCCACGAAAAACAAAGAAAAACTACAGGCGATATGGAGACATCCTAAAACCCCTTTCGTCTATCAACGAAATTACACCCCTTAATATATCCTACGCCGTCACCTCAGGTGTCGACCAAAATAACGACAAAGAATGGAAAACTTATCTACTTTTTAGCCTATATCAATGTGTCGTTTGTGGCGGTGGACTAGATAGATTTTTTGAGGATATCGCCACTTACTACAACATATCGTTTGCCGAACTAAAAAAGGACTTTAAGGGAATGCCCGAACTGCCCGACGACCTTAAAAAACTACTTACGGGCACTAGAGCAAAAAAGACACTTGATTACAACAAAAGGTTTACAAGCCTTAGCGAAGAGGAATTTGATGATATGTGCAAACTTGAGGCAAATTACTCGCATTTGGCAAACAAGTTTGAAAGCGAACTATTTTCCGCCGTCGAAAAAATTTCAATGGAAAAATATAAGTTTATCTATATGCTATATGGGATTGAAGAAACCGCCAAAAGAGTATATATAAATAGTGAAAAAGACACAAGATATTCCATTTGGTTTGATAAAAAGCAAAACGCATATAGAATAACTGCATCCGAGTTTTTGCCATTGTACCCAGACAATAGACCCATCTACAATGTGTATTCGTGGCAATCGCTAGAGGACTATGGACTATATGCCACAAAGGAACTTGCCGAAAACGATATTGCGGACAAGATAGAGGGTTTTGAGGTCATAGATATTGATAGCACTACACAAGAACCGCACCAAACAAAATAGCCAACAAAGACTCTTAAATTAACAAACTTAGATATGCAATTAAACCCAAATACCATTTTTAAAAAGCATCAAACGCATTGTTATCTAGAGTATATAATATAGACGAGCAAAAAACGCACGGATTTCCGTGCGTTTTTGTTATCCTAAACAGATATTTATAACTATTTCAAATTAAAGAAAGCGTCTTTGCCCAAGTATCTACTAGCAACATCCAAGTCTTCCTCAATCCTTAGTAGTTGGTTGTATTTTGCAACTCTATCGGTTCTTGATGGAGCACCGGTTTTGATTTGTCCGGCATTCAATGCAACTGACAAATCGGCAATTGTGGTGTCTTCGGTTTCGCCCGACCTGTGCGACACAACTGCGGTGTAGCCCGCTCTATTTGCCATTTGAATAGCGTTTAGAGTTTCGGTCAAAGTGCCAATTTGGTTAAGTTTGATAAGAATGGAATTTGTAACACCCAAATCAATACCTTTTTGTAGTCTAGCGGTATTGGTTACGAATAGGTCATCGCCAACTAGTTGGATTTTTCCGCCAAGCCTTTGGGTCATAACTTTCCAACCATCCCAATCTTCTTCGGCAAGACCGTCTTCCAAAGAAATAATAGGATATTTTTCCGCCATTTTCTCCCAATATTCAACCATTTCTTCCATAGTGAATATTTCGCCTGTTTTCCAGAAATAATATGAACCGTCTTTGCCAATTTTCTTAGCCTCGTCATACATTTCGGTTGCAGCGGCGTCTATTGCAATACAAAAATCTTTTCCCGGCTCATAACCCGCTTTTTTGATTGCCTCAACGATAGACGAAAGTGCCTCTTCGTCGCTTTTTAGGTTTGGAGCAAAGCCACCCTCATCACCAACTGCGGTGGAGTAGCCTTTTGCTTTAAGAACGGCTTTTAGGTTGTGGAAAACCTCCGCACACCATCTAAGTGCATCCTTAAAACTCTTTGCGCCAACTGGCATTATCATAAACTCTTGAACATTTACAGAGTTGTCGGCGTGCTTTCCGCCATTTAATATATTCATCATAGGCACTGGCAAAGTAGTTGCATTACATCCGCCAATATAGTTGTATAGTGGAAGCCCAAGTGCCTCGGCGGTAGCCTTTGCAACTGCCAAAGATGTTCCCAAAATAGCGTTTGCGCCAAGCCTACCCTTGTTTGGAGTGCCGTCAAGTTCTATCATTGCGTTATCAATTTCAACTTGGTTTAGCGCATTCATTCCAATTAACATATCCCTAATTTCGGTATTTACTGCCTCAACCGCCTTTTCAACCGATTTTCCCAAGTAATTCGACTTGTCGCCGTCTCTTAGTTCAACCGCCTCAAACGAACCGGTAGAAGCACCACTAGGAACTGCCGCTCTTCCAACGATAGAGTCCTCTAGTACGACCTCAACCTCAACAGTTGGATTGCCACGGGAGTCAAGGATTTGTCTGCCCACAACATCTGTGATTTCAAAGTAATTTCTCATTGTCTAACCTCTTTTTTAGTAAAATATTTGATGAGCAAAATTTGTTTTACCCACCTTTATTATTATATCCCGTGGTGACAAGTAAAGTCAAATAAATTGACAACAAAAAGCCCCGAACACCAAAGTTTCGGGGACGCGATATTTTAACCAACCAACAAAACTAGTATGACCGCCACTGCCGATACAATTAGCAAAATTATTGCAAGTGCAATCCAACCAATGGCACGCCTATTTATGATAAGTTGCATAATGCAAGCAACAAACGCAAGGATAAGATAGGTTACCGAGTAAAAAAGCAAACCAATGGCGGTTATCAATAGAATTATGCCAAAGATTACGGCAAGGGAATCAAACATTGTGAGCGACCAATATCCTAGTGCAATACCAAAAGACACTAGCACCAAAAACAACACACTATATAAAATTGACTTTACGCCAAACTTGGCACTGGACTTTCTATCCTCACCCGACTTTATGTCCCTAAACTCGCTTTTTATATCCAAAAAACTTTCAAAGAATTTCCACATCCACCTAAGTGGCGATTTTTTTGCCATAACTCCCTCCTTGATTGTTTCGCTAGTGTTAAAGCCCTTGGCTCGATAAACACCTTAGCAATACAAAATTGAATTTCTAGAATAAAAAATTCAATGCGTTTTACTCTTTCATTATATTCAATAAGTGGATAAATGTCAATAAAATTAAATAATCACAAAAGAGAATAGGTAACAATAAATATCCCCCAGTTGAACTGGGGGTTTTAAAGTTACGGGCATAGCCCT
>CAYVXW010000023.1:0-25892 GCA_964455585.1 uncultured Christensenella sp. | reverse complement strand
ACACCGGAATGTTTCTTGTGAAACATTTTTACGCATTATTTATAAACAAATATCATAAAATGGTTTTAATAATGTTTCATCTGAAACAATTTAGCCTATTATAATATTTTAATCAATATAAGGTCAATCCATCAAAAACATCTTATAATATTCAAAAAGCACAATTACTTATATAAAAAGGGCGAAATATGCCCCTAAATACATAAATAATTAAACTTTTTTGAAAAACATATCAAAATTCATTTTGCTAATTATTTTTTATTTGATATACTTAGAAAAATAGAAGTATAGCCGTACTTTTATTTACAATAGAGTATTACAGTTAACACGTAGTATTTAGTTAAAATATCTTGAAAAACATATAACATGTAGACACAAAGACACTGTTTCATATGAAACATTTATTAATAAAATAAAGCGTATTATTTACGTAAAATATAAATAAAGTCCAGAAGTTTCACAAGAAACACTTACATTAAATAAGATGTATTAATTAAGATAAAACGCTTAATAAATACTCAAAAACCACACAAAAACACTATATAGTTAACAACATTGTTTCATATGAAACAATATGATTACAAACGATAAATTATATCCACATATGATAAATAACATAGAAAAACCGCCAAAAACACCACAAAAACACTGAAAAATGGAGCAAAAAGCATAACAAAATGAATGAATGGTTATTAAAGGAAAAATTAGCCAAATACAAAATCAAGTTTACCGACAAAACTGTTGATAACCTTGTTTTATTTGAAAAGATGATGCTAGAATACAACAAATCACACAATTTAACCTCAATAACCGACGAAGAAGGCGTGTTATACAAACATTTTATAGATAGCCTTGCTCCAATAGACATTTTTGAAGAAAACACGCGTATTATAGACATTGGATGCGGTGGTGGCTTCCCAAGCGTACCGCTTGCAACAGTAAACAAAAACCTTAATATCTTGGCGGTAGATAGCACAAACAAGAAGACTGAGTTTGTAAAAATGGTTAAAAATACACTAAATTTGGCGGGATTGGAAGTAAAAAACGCTAGAATTGAGGATATGGCACAAAATCCGGACTATAGGGAACAGTTTGACACCGTTATATCAAGGGCGGTGGCGCCACTTAATACAATTATAGAATATTCGGCACCACTACTAAAGGTGGGCGGAAAGATTGTTGCATACAAAGGAAGCAACTACAAAGAAGAGTTGGAGAACGCAAAAAATGCTCTAAATATACTAAAATGCAATGTAAAAGAGGTCAAAAATTACGATATAGACGAAATAGACGCTCACCACGTGGTAATTATCATAGAAAAAAGGGAAAAAACACCCAATAAATATCCACGAAAACAAAATAAACCTCGTTTATGCCCGCTATAAGCATAGTATATTTACTCAAATAATAAGTAAACGGTAAATCACTATAACTTATAATAAAAGCATTATCATATAGTATACAATAACATATTAAATATGTTGTATTAACAACATATCAATACACAATACACAAAATGTTTCTATATATAATACTTAATTACTTATAATTAATATATATAATACATATACAATACACATAAAATAACACCAAAATTAAATGGTGATTAATACATTAAAAATATACGATAATGGGTAATAAATATATATAACCATATACAAAATGAACATAACCAAAAATACACATTAAATTACTAAAAATCAATGAAAAACACGCAAAAAACAACAAAATTGGGGAAACAAGAACAAAAAGGAGTTTAATTATGGGAAAAATAGTAGCAATTTTTAATCAAAAAGGCGGAGTTGGAAAGAGTACAACTTGTGTAAATATGGCAGGGTACTTAGCCAAGTTCGGAAAGAAAACCTTGGTTGTAGATATCGACCAACAATGCAATGCAACAAGCCATTTGGGTGTAGAAAAAACCGATGACCACCATACAATTTATGATGTAATTGTGGATGATTGTGCAATTGAAGAGGCAATTATACCTACAAAACTTGAAAATCTATATCTAATTCCCGCAAGTGAGGATTTGGCAGGTGCCGAAATAGAACTTGTCCAAATGAACAATAGGGAAAAAATAATTAGAAACCACCTAAAGAAAATAAGGGACGATTATGACTTTATCCTAATCGACTGCCCACCATCTTTAGGACTAATTACGGTAAATGTTTTGACCGCTTGTGACACAGTCTTAATTCCAATCCAATGCGAATATTTTGCTTTGGAAGGTTTGAGCCAACTTATGTACACCATAAAACTTGTAAAGAAACACTTAAACGAAGCAATAGATGTTGAGGGTGTTGTACTTACAATGAAAGACAATAGAAGCAACCTTAGCCAATCGGTTGCAGCGGACATCACAAAATACTTTGGCAAAAAACTTTACAAAACTATGATTCCAAGAAATGTTCGTCTTGCCGAAGCACCAAGTTTTGGAGAGCCAATTGTAATGTACGACCATAGATGCACAGGAGCAAAAGCATACAAAGAACTAACCGAAGAGTTCCTAAAAAACAACTCACAATTATAATAAAAATGTGAACAACTTTAATTTATAATAGTTAATATAAATTAATAAAGCATACAACACTTTTTAATATAAATATGGGGTACACCCAACTAGATATTAATATAAAAATAGGTAACAAAACTAAGTATTAATATAAACAACCAAAGACTATCAAACAATATTTGTTTCACATCAATGTATTATACTAAAATAATAATTGCATTGTTTCATATCAAAAATAACGATTTTTTCGTTAAAAATCAGTGTTTTACTGGACATTTACATCAAAAACAAAAAATGTTTCACAAATTGTTATTATTTTATAATTATTTAAGTTATAAATTAATAACATAAATATGTGTTTGGTTATGTTTTTATAACCATATATATACACACTATCAATAAAAATCCCTAAAGATAGGGAAAAAATTAAGAACACTTACAAATTACCACCACATCAATTGACAAAAACTAAGACAAAATACACAAATAAGGAGAGAGATTATGGCAAAAGAAAGAGGATTAGGAAGAGGTTTGGGCTCACTGTTAGGACTACTTGACGACGAAGAAGTAGAGGTTACAAAAGCAAAACCCGCTCCACAAAAGCAAGCAACCGAGACGGCTACAGTCGTAGAAGAAAAAAAGGAAGAGAAAAAACAAGCCTATGTGCCAGAGGGCGAAGTTGTAAAAGATATCGAAATGGGTCTTATCGACAATAACCCAAACCAACCAAGAAAGAACTTTGACCCAAATGCGCTAAACGAACTTGCTCAAAGCATCAAATTGCACGGAGTGTTCCAACCAATTCTAGTAACCCCACGTGGCAATAGATTTATGATCGTTGCGGGCGAAAGAAGATTTAGAGCAAGCAAACTTGCCGAGAAAAAAACTATCCCTGCAATAGTAAAAGACTTTACCGACGCCCAAGTAAAAGAAATTGCCTTGCTTGAAAATATCCAAAGGCAAGACCTTAACCCAATTGAGACTGGACGAGCAATGCAAGAACTTATGACAAGTTTTGGATGGACACAAGAACAACTTGCCGATAGACTAGGAAAAAGTAGGTCGGCAATTGCAAACACTCTAAGACTTCTAACCCTAACCCCTGCGGTAATCGAACTAATTGAGCAAGGAAAACTTTCCGCCGGTCACGCAAGAAGTTTGGTAATTGTTACAAATCCCGAAGTTCAACTAAAACTTGCCGAGCAAGTAATGGCATCAAAACTTACTGTTAGGGATATGGAGAATGCAGTCAAGGAACTTTCCAAGACCACAAAGAAAGCCACAAAAACAAAATCTAAAGAATTATCGGAAGAAATGCGTGAGTTCGTGGACATTATGGAAAGAAAGTTCTCCACCAAAGTAGGCATTAGCGGAAACGAAAAGAAAGGTAAAATAATTATCAACTACTACAACCCAGACGATTTAGATAGAATATACGAGATAATTGCGAGATTAAACTAATAAAATGAAAATAAAATCAATAAACATCACCAATTTCCGAAACTATTCAAGCCAAAGCGTGGATTTTTCGGACGGGTTAAACATAATTGTTGGAAAAAATGCTCAAGGCAAAACTAATCTACTTGAGTCAATATTTATGTGTGCAATAGGTCGAAGCCCCAGGACTTCCAAAGACAAAGACCTAATAAAATGGAATTGTACCTATTCTCGTATAAACCTAAACATCGAAAAGAAGTTAGGAAAAAAGGAAATTGATATTTATTTATTCAAAGACCAAAACAAAGCAATTAAGATAGATAAAATTGGAATTAAGAAAATTGGTCAACTTATGGGAAACTTCAATGCCATCTACTTTTCTCCCGACGACCTAAAACTAATAAAGGAAAGCCCCGAGGAACGTAGAAAGTTTATGGACATCGACCTTTGTCAGTTTGACAAAAACTATTTTTATACGCTAAGTAGTTACAATCAAGTTTTGCAACAACGAAACAAACTATTAAAAACTGCCAACGAACGCGCACTAAGAGAAACAATTTCAATTTGGAGCGACCAACTTGCCTCTCTAGGTGCAAAACTAATTTTATCTAGACTAACACTTGTTGAAAACCTAAAGGAAAAGGTTAAATCCATTCATAAATTTTTGACCAACGGCAAGGAAGAACTAAATATTTCCTACCAAGGCTTTACCGCAAGCACCGAAAACGAACTAAAACTTTTGCTTCTTAAAAAGTATGAAGAAGCAATTGACAAGGATATAAAACTTGGCTTTACAACCGTTGGTCCACATAGAGACGATATAAAAATTGAGTCAAACGGCATTGATCTTAGGTCATTTGGAAGCCAAGGTCAACAGCGTACCGCTTCGTTATCACTAAAACTTGCCGAACTAGAAGTCTTTAAAGACAACATCGGCGAGTATCCAGTACTACTGCTTGACGATGTGCTAAGCGAACTTGACAAAGACCGCCAACAAAAACTGCTCGAAATAGTAAAACCTATCCAAACAATCCTTACTTGCACCGACTTTGATTTCGATTTGCCACACACAAAATACATAATCGAGGGCGGAAAACTAAAAGCAAAAGAAATATCCTAAAAATTAATACAACTATTTTCCAAAAAGGGCTATACATATTGACTTTTTTATGGTAAAATATATAGGTAAAAATCATTAATTTTGATTAAAATTTGTGTTTCTGTTATTTTATCATAACAAAAATGATAAATTTGTATCAAAAGTTTTAAAAAGTAATTTAGAAATATATATATATAAGGAGAGCAAATGAAGATTATATGTGATGGTGCTGACCTAAGTGATGCAGTGCTTAAGGTTAGCAAAGGTACTTCAAACAAAACAACAAACCCTATTTTGGAGGGTATCAAGGTAGTTGCCGAAGAGGATTTTGTTACTCTTAGCGCCACCGACCTAGAACTTTCTATTGAAAAAACTATTAAAGCAATGGTTCAAATAGAGGGTGAAATGGTTGTTCCGGGAAAATTTTTCTGTGAATACATCAAAAAACTAAACAACGAACAAATTGAACTTTCGGTTGACGATAGAAATATGCTATCAATCAAATACACCGATAGCGTTGGAAAAATCCAATGTATGCAAGCCAGCGAGTTCCCTGCTATCAAAAAATTGGAAGATAGTAACAACTTTGTAATGAAACAAAAAGACCTAAAGGCTCTTATTACAAAATCTATATATGCCGTAGCAGTAGAAGATGTTCGTCCAATCCTAAAAGGCGTAAAACTAGAAATATCCAAAAACCAAATTACCGCAGTTGCCCTTGACGGCTATAGACTTGCCGTTGTAAAAAAACCGCTTTCTAGCACGACTGCCGAATTTAGTTGTATCGTTCCTGCTAGGTCACTTAGCGAAATTGCAAAATCTTTGGACGATAGCGACAACGATATCAAGATTAATGTTAGTAGAAACTTCTTGATGGTAGACATTGACAACACAAAAATTACAACCAGACTTTTGGAAGGCGAGTTTATCGACTACCACCAAATTATCCCAAATAACTTTAGCACAACTGCAATTTTGAACAAAGACCAACTTTTGGACGCACTAGAAAGAGCAAGTTTGCTAAGTAGAATTGATAGAAACAACCTAGTTAGATTTGATATTTCCGACAAAGTTATGGTTCTTAGTAGCAAAAGCGAAATTGGCGATATAAAAGAAAACATCACAATTTCCCTAAAAGGCGGAGATTTGAGCATTGCGTTTAATGCAAGATACTTTACCGAAGCACTTAGAGCAGTAACCGATGAGTTCTTGAAACTTGACTTTACTTCACCTGTATCCCCTTGTATTATTACAAGCAACGATACCGACGAGTTCTTGTATTTGATATTGCCTGTGAGAATAATGGGCTGATTTCAAACTCCAAATATACTTCGCAATACTGTGTTTCTGCACCTCAACCAAGATAGTCACATACGAGAAGTATGCTCCTACCTTGCTTTTCGGTACGAGCCTCGTCTTGCTTAATATTTGAAGTTTGAAGTATTGGAAAAGTATTGATTTCCACAAATCCAACAAACGCTATATGGATATATTTTAATTAAAACAACCCCAAAGGGTTGTTTTTTTTGTTTCAAACAATTACTTACACTAATACTGGCACTTATATTTATTTCTTTTAGGCGGTTTAGTAATATGGGAATTTTTCTTGATTAAAGTTATACTTATCCACATAAGCCCACCTTTTGTGGATAGATTATTTTTTTGAAAGAACAATGTTGACGATATTTTATTTATATAATAATATATAATAGAATTTTTAATAATGCTTTGGAATTTAGCGTTTATTAAGAATAAAAACTTTAGAGGTTCTATGTGGGTTAGTTTATTAAGATAAACAAATGTGATGTTATGAGGAAAAGACTACAATCTTTGATGACATTATTAGTGTATCACAGGAAAAATCAAGATTTCAATAACGTATGCCAAAAACTTTTCGCGTGGGAGACAATTTAGTTTTCTTTTTGTTTTATTAGATTTTTATTTTTGTGATTAGTCGTGTGAAAATGTGGATAACTTTCCAAAAACACTACATATTGATTTCGATTTGGCTAAAAATCGTATATATGGGTACTATATGTTGTGGTTTTGGGTGTGGATAACTTTGTGCTTAACCACCCGTAGTTATCCACTTTTGGTCGTTTTTTGTTGTGGAAATAATGTAGAATAAGTATTTTTATGTCGAAAATTTTATTATAGTTTGGGGGACGAAAAACATATTAGAGTGAGGCATCTTTGTAGATGTCCTCTTTTTATTTTATATCAATGGCGTGTGTTAGACCAAAAAATTCCATAGCGATACTTAGTTGTAAGCGACAAGTATTTAAGGTCTATGGTGTGCAAAAAATTAGACAACTTTAGAAGGTTTGCTTCAGTTTAAACTATGTTATATGTACTAGTCCGCCCACCCATACTCAAGCCCAAAAAATAAATTTTAAAAATTAATTTTATTAATTTTTAACCCTATAAATATATATATTATATATATGGGTTTTGCGTTTAAAATTATGTTATTTTTATATAACTATTTAGGCTTGAAAATGAGCCCTTGAAAGAAAGAAAACAAGTCTTTGTTTTGTCCCTCGTATAACTTCCACACGCCTCAAATTTGTGCCTAAATAAAGCGATTTTGCGGTGGTATATAAAATTGTAAAACCGCTCCCCAAACGCCTTAGCGTTTGCCAAAATTAAACTTTATAAAATCGTGGTCTAACTTGGTTATTATTATATAACAAAATCAGTCAAAATCGCTATGGATATGAATAAAAAAACAATCCTTAACATTAGGGTGTTAAAGATTGTTTTTTGTTAGGTGGTAGTCGTCTATATTTTTTTTAAAGTCTATCACAAATAGTTGTGCTACTTTTCCATTTCTTGCGCTTCTCTCTCGTCGCGTTCTTGTCTTAGTCTTCCGTGTACGCCTTTTCCTTTCCTTGGAGTGGTTTCGGTATCGGATTTGTTTTCGGATGACTCTTCTTCAAATTCAAGCCCTATTGCCTTCAAAAGTTCCACAAGGTCTCCGCCATTTTCGGCGTCCTCATAGGCTTTTTCAATAAGTGCTTGGGTTTGGTTATATTCTCTATATCCGCCATACTTATATGCATCCTCTAGCATTTCGCTAACTAGTTTGTCTTTTCTCTTTCTAATTTCAAAAATTGCGTCGGTAGTTTCTTTGTCTAGTTCGCTTAGGTTTGTGCCCATAATTAGGTCTAGTGGGGTTGGAATGTTCTCATTTCCAAGTACATAGTTTTGTTCCCAAATGCTACATAACTCGCCTAATTTCCTTACTTTTTCAAAGTCTAGGATTCCGTTGTTGCCCACATATTCCGCTGGTCTAAACTTTCTATCTATTTTTCTTTGTGCATTTGCTTTTATAAGGTCAACTAGGTTATCTGGAGTGGATTTTTTGAAGTAGATATCAAAGTCGGGGTCAACATTAAACCTCTTGAATTGCTCGCCAAATAGGTCATAAAACTCTTGGGTGATAAAGTTTGAATAGGTGTATAAGGTATTAAAAGACCTTTTTTCTAGCACATTATCGCCCTTTGGAAGAGAGTTTCCATACATTCCAATATATAGGTCAGTAAGTTCTCTTGCTTGTCTCTCGTTTACATTTTCCATAATTGCAACAATGAAAGGGTCACTTGCACTTTTGGAAACAATCCTTTCTCCCATAAGTTTTACATCGCTTACCTCTAGTCCACACCTTTCCTCTCCATTTAGGAAGTCTTTTGTGATTATATGACTGCCAACTGCGTGGTTTGTTTCGTGAAGTAGGGTACTAAGTGAGTCTTCGTCATCCCAAACTTCGTCTTCACAAAAGTACAAATCCCTTCCTTCTCTAGTTATCATATTTTTTCTAGTGTATGGTAGCATAAAGAATTGCATACTTTGGTCGCTACTGTCGTGCTCAAAGCCAAATGCCTTGGCAGGTTTTAGGTTTGCATCAAACTTGCAGTCGTCAATAAGTGTGTCTACAAGACCCCTTCTTTTAACCTCTAGTAGGTCTGCCATTTTTGTTGGAATTGTAGGGATGTTTCCCATTTTTTCTTGGTAGACATATTCCTTTTCGAGTAGTGCTTTTTGATTGTCTGGCAAAGTTCCACTTTCTGAAATATCAAAGTAATCGCCGTCTAGGAACGCAAACTCCACGCCCTTTGACCTCATATACTTTAGACGCTCAAACATTATTGTTGCCAAATTTCCAGTTGCGTCTTTCTTTTTACTTTTTAAAATATTATTAGCATAAGTAGTATATGCTTGGATTACCCCAGGCTCCGAAATAGTTCCGTTTCTAAACAAAATGCCGTTTGCGTCAAAAGTAGGGATATCGGACGAAAGGTCTTTTGAGTGCTCAATGTAGTCTAGGTCGTGAGCGGTAAACTTATATCCCAATTTTTGTGCGTACTTTATGTATTCGCTTGTGGCTTTTTTGGAGTTTTCATTTACCTTTAGGATGTCGTCAAATACGTCACAAGGGTTTTCTTTCATTGTTTTGGTAATTGCTTTTCCTAGATTATATCTAAGTTTAGACACTTTTATTTCAAAGTCATTATCGTCTTTTGCCTTCAAACCAAATGCCGACTTTATAGACTTGCCCATTCTTTCTTGCTCTTCAAATACATCTTTGGATATTTCGTTCATTTTGTTCATCAAAATTTCGGGTCTTAGATAACTTAGGATATAACTATCCAAAATTGTCTTAGACTTTTCTGGTAGCAACACTTCTTCCCTTTGTTTGGTTCTTTTTAGCCCAGTGATGGAAAAGAAATTATTCAATATTTCTTTTCTATAGCAAGGCAAGAACTTTTCGTAATATTCCCTAACATACCCATAAGTGTGATAAGGAAAGTACTTTATGCTATCTATTCTTTCCTCAATTGTGTCTTTATAGTCCTCGCCGTAGTAGGCAGTAAAGACATTTTTTAGGTTAGACTTTTCTCCCTCATAGTCTAGCCATTTGTATTTTCCCGTTTCAATCATATTTATTCCTCCACCGTGTCAATAATTGAAATTTAAATTTACCCAAAGCCTCTCGCATACGCCCGTATGCGTGCTATGAATAAACTATATATTGTAAATATATAATAGCACAGTTTTTTCGTCATTTCAATACCCTTTTTTATTTTTTTAGGCAAAATACGGTTGACAATTTTGATTTTTTGTCTCATATTATTTATTGCGACTTTCAAAAACCAGTCAATTTTTGTTGCAAAATCAACAAAATTTTGTTAAATTAGATATGTTTACATTTTTTGTAAACTTTAAAAAATAAAAAAAGAGGAGAAAGTATGAAGAGAATTTTTGAAAAATTGAAATATTACGACTACATTCTCATCCTCATTACCATAGGGATGGTTATTGTTCAAACCTACTACGAAATGGAGTTTATTGACTATACCGCAGACCTTATGGCGTTAGTCAAGAATCCCGGAGTGGTGGCAGGCGACTTTTGGGCAGTGGGATGGAAAATGATAGTTGTGGCACTAGTTGTCTTTGTTTCGGCTTTTATAAAAATGCTCCTTGCAACGTCTATATCGGGCAAAATTGCAAGAAACCTAAGAAAAGATGTTTTTGAAAAAGTAAACAATTTTTCTAGTGTGGAAATAAACAAATTTAGCACAAGCAGTCTAATTACTCGTACCACAAACGACGTAACCCAAGTGCAACGTATGATTCAAATGATGCTTAATATGATGATTACCGCACCATTTATGGCGCTTTTTGCAATTCTTAGAATTACCGAAAATAGCCTAGAGTTATCCCTTACATCGCTTATATTCCTAGTAATAATGCTTGCAATTGTAATAATAATGCTATTTTTGGTTTTGCCAAAGTTTGGCGTTATGCAAAAAAATACCGATAGACTAAACCTTGTTACAAGAGAAAATCTAACTGGTATTAGAGTTGTTAGAGCATACAATGGCGAAAAGTATCAAGAAAAGAAGTTTGATAAAGCCAATGAGAATTTAACTAAAGTTAATCTTTTTGTAGAAAGGGTTATGGCTTTGCTTAACCCATCACTCTCGCTTATTATGAACGGAATGAGCCTTGCAATATATTGGGTAGGTGCATATCTAGTTGATGCGGGAAGTCTACAATACGCCCAAATTACGGCGTTTACTCAATTTAGTATGCATATCATTATGAGTTTTATGTTCATAACCCTAATGTTCGTAATGATTCCAAGGGGAATTATTTCCTTAAAGAGAATAAACGAAATTTTGGATACCGAAAACTCAATCAAGTCGGGGGATGTTACTGAGTCCGAGGGACTGGGCACTATTGAATTTAAGGATGTTACGTTCAAATATCCTGATGCCGAGGAACCAGTGCTTGAGGGGATTTCTTTCAAGGTCGAAAAGGGTGAAACGGTTGCGTTTATTGGCTCTACTGGCAGTGGCAAAAGTACGCTTATAAATCTAATTCCTAGATTTTATGATGTAACAGGCGGTCAAGTGCTAGTAGACGGCGTTGATGTAAAGGCATATAATCTAGAGGCTTTGCACGACAAAATTGGCTACGTTCCACAAAAAGCCAATCTTTTTAGTGGCGACATAAAAAGCAATATGAAGATAGCAAACGAAGAAATAACCGACGACAAAATCGAAAAAGCATTAGGCATTGCACAATGTACATTTATCGAAAAACTTGACGACGGCTATACTCACACAGTTGCCCAAGGTGGCAAGAATTTTTCTGGTGGTCAAAAACAAAGGCTTTCTATTGCTAGAGCAATAGCAAAAGAACCCGAAATATTTATTTTTGACGATAGTTTTTCGGCACTTGACTTCAAGACTGACAAAGTACTAAGAACCGAACTTAAGAAAAATATCAAAAACACCACAACCCTAATTGTTGCCCAAAGAGTAAGTACAATTATGTCGGCAGACAAGATTATCGTGCTTGACGACGGCAAAATGGTAGGAATGGGTAAACACGAAGAGTTGTTAGAAAGTAACAAGGTCTATCGTGAAATTTACGATAGCCAAACAAAAAAAGAGCAACTAGCCCCAAAGAAAACAGTATCAAAAAAATCAAAGGAGGTAAAGTAGTATGGCACCTCCAGTAAGACAAACAAACAAAGCCAAGAACTTCAAAAAGTCCTTTAAAGACCTTCTTGGCAGTATAAAAAAATATAGCGTGCAAATTATTAGCGGTTTGGCTTGTGCAACCATAAGTACCATTCTTGGAATTATCGGACCCGATGTGCTAAGAGAAATTACAAATATGATTTCCAAAAACGACATTGTGTTTAGCGACCTTACAAGATTTGGAATTAGTTTGGTCATTATCTATGTTAGTAGTTTTCTATTATCGTTTATCCAAAACTTTATTCTAAATGGTGTTACTGCCAAAATCGCCAAAGACTTTAGGGGTCAAATTTCCCTAAAAATCAATAGTTTACCTCTAAGATATCTAGATAGCACCCCTTATGGCGATGTCCTATCTAGGGTTACAAACGACGTGGATTTGCTTGCTGACACGCTTGCAAACTCGCTAAGTTCGATGATAACTTGCATCACCACCCTTATAGGCAGTATCATTATGATGTTCACCTATTCGTGGAAACTAACGCTAATTTCAATTGTCATTTTGCCTATTAGTATGTTAGTTATTGGCTCGCTATTCAAGGTTAGCCAAAAATATTTCAAGGCCCAACAAGATGCACTTGGAGACATCAATGGTCACGTAGAAGAAATTTATTCGGGGCATAATGTTGTTAGCGTATATAACGCTCAAGATATAGCAAACGAAAAGTTTGACGAAATAAATAACAGGCTATTTACTTCGTCGGTTAAAGGTAACCTAATTTCGGGCATTATGCACCCACTTATGAATTTCTTTGGAAACATAGGCTATGCACTAATTATTATCTTTGGTTGTATTATGGCAATAAAGTCCACCAACCCATTTGAAGCCGTTTCGATGGTTGGCATATTTGTAATTTATTACAAAATGTTTAATAACCAAGTTGGTCAAGTGGCTTCTATTAGTAGCACTATCCAAACCACAATGGCGGCAAGCGAAAGAATTTTTGAGTTCTTGCAAGAGCCATCCGAAGAGGACGAGAGCAACAAGAAAAAACTTCTTAGAAACATAAAAGGTTCGCTTTCTTTTGAAAATGTAAGTTTTGGCTACACTCCCGAAAAAGAAATTCTTCACGACCTAAATGTGGAAATAAAGCCGGGGCAAAAAGTAGCAGTTGTTGGTCCAACTGGTGCGGGCAAGACCACACTAGTAAACTTGCTTATGCGTTTTTATGAGGTAAATAGCGGTAGTATTAAAATTGACGGCGTGGATATTAGAGAACTAAAGCGTAAAAATGTGCGTAAACTATTTGGAATGGTTTTGCAAGATACGTGGCTATTTGAAGGCACAATAAAGGAAAATATCGCATATGGCAAGAAAAATGTTAGCGACGAGGATATAATAAATGTATGTAAGTCGGCGGGTATTCACCACCTAATTATGTCTCAACCAAAAGGCTATGATATGGTGCTAAACGAAGAGACCACCTTTAGTTCGGGCGAAAAGCAACTAATAACTATTGCCAGAGCAATGCTCCACAACGCCCCAATGCTAATTCTAGACGAAGCAACAAGTAGCGTAGATACCCGTACCGAAGTCCTTATCCAAAATGCTATGGACGAACTACTCAAAGGTAGAACAAGTATCATAATTGCCCATAGACTAAGCACCATTGTTAATGCCGACCTAATTTTGGTTATGAAAGACGGTCGAATTGTAGAGCAAGGCACACACAAAGAATTGTTAGAGAAGGGTGGGGTATATGCCGGACTATATAACGCACAATTCTAATTTTTCGTGAGAAAATGGGGCAGTATACTTTGTCACAAATAAAAAAATACGATAGTCATTTACGCCTAAGTAAACTCCTACCGTATTTTTTTATTGTTTCTCGTCTCCTACCCCATTTTCTCACGAAAAAAGTTTAGTGGAAGTTATTTGCAATCTGCTTCGTTTACTGCTAAGCGGGATACACTAGTCACATATGCCAAATATGCTCCTAGCATCTCCCACTTGTCGAGCCTTGCATCTCACCTCATTTTCTCCCGAAAAGTTTTTCGCGTTAAAATGAGGCAATATACTTTGTCACTAAAAAAATCCTAGACTAGTCATTTACGCTTAAGTAAACTCCTAGCCTAGGTTTTGTGTGAAAATGGGGCGATATACATTGTCACTAACGGCTTGTCCGACTAGTCATTTAGCAATAGTAAACTCCTAGCCGTTCTCGCCGTTGTTCCTTGTCTCTCACTCTATTTTCACACAAAAAGTGTTGGTGTGTATATCAATAAGACGCTTTATTGCTTAAAAAATCTAGCAGTCATTTACGCAAAGTAAACTCGTGCTAGATTTTTTTGTAGTTCCTTGCCTCTTGACAATGTTTTGAACGAAACCAGTTTTTAAGGATTTGTCTTTTAAAGTGACTTCTTTGATAATAAAATTCAATTATTTGTTTAAACAAAACAATGCGTAAAGTGGGATTGATTTTATATTGTTTTCAAAACCGAAATTTTTGCTTGAAACACGAATTGCATATTGAGGCGCATATTTTTGATTGTAAGATTTCAAACTTTTTGCTTGAACGTTATCTGCATACTTGCACTCAACAGGAATTGCAAGTGAATCCAATTGAATAACAAAATCCACTTCGGCTTTTCCATTTGATTCCCAATAATAAGGGGTTAGTCCAATCGACACAAGTTGTTGCATAACATAATTTTCTGCAATGGCACCCTTTGTGTTACTTGAAATGTTATCAGAAAGAATACTTGGAATTGTCATATCAAGGCTACAAGCAAGAAGACCAACATCGCTCATATAGATTTTGTAAGATGTAAAATCCTCATACATTTTAACTGGATAATAACCCTCTCTTACCTTGTTGCAATTATAGACAATTCCAGCAGTCTTTAGCCATTCAATGGCACTTTCATAATCTCTTGCTCTTGCACCACTTCCAATAATAGAATATTGGAATTTGTGATTATCTTTGGAAAGTTGGCTTGGAATGCTTCGATATGTTGCGATTATCTTATTACTTTCTTTTACATCGGTATATTTTGTCATATCGCCATAATAGTTGCTTTGAATTTCATTTTGAGCAATACGAACATAATCATAGTCGTTAGTATTAAGATAAGCGTTTACGACTGCAGGCATTCCACCAATTGCCAAATATTTGTGATAATATTGCAAAAGCAAATCGTGTAAAGGTTCATCGAGTGGTGAATTTTTATTAAATGAGTCTGTGACTAATTCAATTAAATCGAACCTATCAAAAGCCATTAGGAATTCTTCAAAGTTTAATGGATACATTGTAATAATATTTACTTTGCCAACAGGGAAAGAAAATTTGCCACGATTTATTGCGAGACCAAGCAAACTGCCGGCGGCTATTATGTGATACTCGGGAGCGTCTTCGTAAAAATATTTTAATGATGTTAATGCTCTTTCGCATTCTTGAATTTCATCAAAAATAATTAGGGTGCTATTTTTGATAATTTTTTGTCCTGCCAATGCTTCAAGAGCGGAAATTATCCTAACAGGGTCTAAATCTTTCGAAAAAATATCACTTAAAGAAGAATTTCCCTCAAAGTTAAAATAAACAATATTTGTGTAATTTGTTTTTCCAAAATTTACAATAGAATACGTTTTTCCGACTTGTCTTGCACCATATACCAAAAGTGGTTTTCTGTTCACGCTATTTTTCCAATTCAATAATTGTTTTTCAATCAATCTTTTCATAAAAATAATCCTCCGTTAATAGTAATATAGCACAAAAAAACGTTAAAATCAATTACTTTTGCCAAAAAGTGGAACCACTTTTTGGCAAAAGTGTCAAAAATCGCTCATTTTGGTTAGAAAAATCCGAGTAAAATAAAGTGCGGTTTAGATTTCTCGGAAATGTGAGAATGTTAAAGTCAATTGTGTACGGTCTACGGTGCCACATTAAAACAGAAGAAAACAAAAATGTTTAGATGATGCGACATAACCGAAAGGTTATATTCCATTAATTGCCATTCTGAGTAGCCTCTCACTTTTTGTCATTCCAAGTGACTTCTCGTTCTTTGTTATTCTGATTGACCTCTTACTCCTTGTCTTTCTGAGTGTCTTTTCACTTTTGTCATTCTGAGTGGGCAACGCCCCGAAGAATCTAGAACGAAAAGCGGATAATTGAAAGTAGATACGCTCGGTTCGTGCTATGCACTCTCTCGGTATGACACGAAAGGCTGATTAAAAGTAGATTCTTCGCTTTGCTTCAGAATGACATAAATTGGTTGACATTTTTTCTACCTCTTCACTTTTCACTATTACTTCTTACTTGTGTCAATTCTATTGACACTTATCCACATAGTGTGAAAATGTGGATAAGTGGGTAAATTTTGAAAAATCGAAAAATAACAATTGACAAATGCCACAAAAAAATTATAATATATAAAAAATCGGGGCTAAAAGGCAAGTTTCAAAAGGAGAAAAAATGGGCTTTTTAAAGAAAAATTTGCAAAAAGTGATTGAGTGGAAGGATGATAGCAAAAATATTGTTGTTTATCGTTTCCCAGTTGAAGATAGATACGAAATTATGACTGGTTCCACCCTTGTGGTTAGGGAAAGTCAAGTGGCGGTTTTTGTTCACAAAGGCAAAGTCGCCGATGTTTTTGAGCCGGGTACATATAGGTTATCCACCGACAACTTGCCAATTATTACAAAACTTATGTCCCTTGGCACGGGCTTTAATTCTCCTATCAAAGCCGAAGTTTATTTTGTAAATACAAAGCAATTTGTAGGACAAAAATGGGGCACTCAAAACCCAATTACCATCCGTGACAAAGACTTTGGAATGGTTAGAATTAGGGGCTATGGAATTTATTCGTATAGAGTAATTGACGCCAAAGTATTTATGGACGAAATGTTTGGCACAAACAATTTGTATTTGGCAAGTGATGTTGCCGAGCAAGTAAGGCCAATGATAATCGAAGCCATTTCGGACACAATTGCCGAAAGCAAAATATCTATGCTAGACCTATCTGCCAACTATAGGGAGTTTAGCGAAAAGGTTGCGGAGAGTTCAAATGGCGAGTTTGAAAAGTACGGCTTAAAACTAGAAAAGTTGGTAATCGAGAATATTTCTTTGCCTGAGAGTGTGGAAAAAGCACTTGACGAAAGAAGCAAAATTGGAATTATGGAAGACAAAATGGGTACCTATACCCAATACCAAACGGCAAATGCAATGCGAGAAAGCGCAAACAATCCAAACGGCAATAACTTGGCGGGTTTGGGCGTAGGAATGGGCGTTGCGGGCTCAGTTGGCACAATGTTTGCTAGTTCCATAAACGCAACCAACAAAGGTAAAACTTGCGTAAAATGCGGTGCGGAAATTGGCGCTAATGCAAAGCATTGCCCTGAGTGTGGTGCAAAGCAAGGTGCGGTTTGTCCAAAGTGTGGCGAAGCGGTAACCGCTAGAGCAAAATTCTGCCCTAATTGTGGCGAAAAAATTGCAAGTATGACAAGCAAAAAACACTGTGCAAACTGTGGCGAAGAACTAAAAGGAAATGCAAAGTTTTGCCCAAATTGCGGAACTAAATGTTAATTAAAACTAAATATTTTGTTTTGACTGCTTACTCAGTAGTCGTGTCACTGGCAACTAGAGATGGATTGGCTTGGTGAAAAATCCACAAGGCGACATAGACGAATTACATAAGCACGAGCAAACTTTTTGTGTCTTTATGAAAAAAGGCAAAAATGAGGGTATAGACCGTCGTTTGGAAAAGCCAAACATTACCAAGTGTTACGGGCTTGTATGGTGCAACAAACGGGGCTATATCGAATAAAGGTGGTACCACGAAGCAACTATGCTTTCGTCCTTTAGAAGTCTGAGGGACGGGAGTGTAGTTTTTTTATAAATTACAATTAAGTGGAATGGTTGGGTGATAGTACCCACCAAAGAAAAAATCAAAAAATATAAAGCAAGGAGAAAGAAAATGAAAGTTGATACAAATTTATATAATGTCCTAAAGGAAAGAGGGTTACTATACCAATGTAGCGACGAAGAAGCGTTTGAAAAGAGGTTAAAGAGCGGCGAGCCACTTGTTGTATACGAGGGAAGCGACCCAACGGCGGATAGTTTGCATATTGGGCATTGTGTGCCTTATTGCATTATGCGTAGGTTCCAACAAGCCGGACACAAAGTACTTTTGCTTATGGGTGGTGCAACCGCTTGTATTGGCGACCCTAGTGGAAAGTCGGATATGAGAAAAATGCTTAGCAAAGAGGAAATTGCAAGCAATATTGCAAAGATAAAAGACACTCTAAAAGTGTTCCTAGATTTTGAGGGCGAAAACCCCGCCGAGATAGTAAATAACGCCGACTGGTTTAGCAAACTTACATACATTGACTTTATGCGTGACTATGGCGTGCATTTTAATGTAAACAAAATGCTTTCTAGCGAAATTTACAACTCTCGACTAGACAATGGCGGACTAACCTTTTTTGAAATGGGATATATGCCTATGCAAGCCTACGACTTTGTGCACCTAAATAGGGAGAAGGGTTGTACTATCCAATATGGCGGAGCCGACCAATGGGCAAATATTGTAGCGGGCGTAGAACTTCAAAGAAAACTAAACTTCCAAAACGGCACTAATATAGAACTTATTGGTGCAACAAACCCACTTTTGCTAACTCCTGAGGGCAAGAAAATGGGCAAGACCGAAAAGGGCGCTATTTGGATTAGTAAAGACAAAATTTCCGCTTATGACTTTTACCAAGGTGTTTACCAAACACCAGATGCGTGCGTGGAAATGATGTTTGCTCTCTTTACCGACATTCCTATGGACGAGGTTAGGGCACTTTGCAAGGAAGATATTGTAAAGGCAAAGAAGAGACTAAGTTATGAGATAACCAAGTTTGTAAGGGGTGAAGAGGATGCAAAAATTGCTGAAGAGGCTAGCAACTCGCTATTTGGTGGCAGTGCTACCAATCTTGACAACGTTCCAGCCTTTGAACTAGCCAAAGACCAAGTAGGTGTGGTTTCAATAATTGACCTATTAACTCTAACAAAACTTTGTGCATCCAAGTCGGACGCAAGGCGTATGATTGAGGGCGGTGGCGTTTACTTAAACGAAGAAAAAGTGAGCGACACAAGAGCGGTTTTGGAGGCTATAAGTCTAACTGACGGATATGCCCTACTAAGAAAGGGAAAGAAAAACTACATAAAGGTTATGGTAAAATAACAAAACAAATTAGGAAAAGCGATTGCAATAATATGCGATTGCTTTTCTTTTTTGATATTGATTTATTTGACCACTTGCAAATTTTAGAATAAAATATATATAGAAATAGATAATAAGGTATACACCAAATAAAAATCTAGCATTTCTAAAAAAGGGAAAAATGGAAAAGAAAAATAAATGGAAAATAATTTTAATAGTTCTATTTATGCTACCCATAGTAGTCTTTTTTGGCGGGTGTAATTGTGGCGGAAACGATTCCGAAGACGGACTAAATAGTTATACGGTCTCATTCTATACCGATAGCGGTGAGGCGAATAGTTTTAATTATGACAATCAAACTGTAAAGCACGGGAAAAAAATTGAGCGTCCAAAGGACCCCAAAAAATCGGGCTTCACATTTGTTTATTGGTGCAAAGATGAGGCGTGCGAAATACCTTGGGATTTTGACAAAGATGTAGTTGAGGGCCCTACCACTCTTTATGCAAAATGGTCACGAATAGTCAATTGAGTTTAGTAAAAACATAGGCTAATAATACCTATGTTTTTTGTTTGCTCGATATGGCTTTTTGTTATATAAGTTTTTATATACAATCCTATATATTACATCTATTTTACTAAACAACAGTAGTTTGTTTTTTAGATAAAATATTTGTTATTTTTGGGGGTTAAAGGATAGCAAATTTTGTGAGGGGTATAGGGGCTTTTGAAATGATAAAGTAGCCCAGTTTATGTTGATAAAGTGGTAAAGTTTTTATTGATAAATAATGGATTTTTGTGTAAGAAAAATAAAAATCACACCCAAATATTTAAAATTGTATTGAGTGTGATTTTGTGACATTATTAAAATTACAATTGTCAATAATTATATACTTATTGACAAAAAGTCATATTTTACATATCTATAGAACTTGTCTTTAGCATAGCGACCAAGCCTTCCCTATCTATTAGTTTTACGCCAATTTTTTCTGCCAAAATTTGAGCGGGTTTTGTAAAACGGCTATTGGTTATTACCACTGCTTTTTCCGCACCATAAAAGTCTTTGGCGGAAGCAATTTCTTGCACGGCGGAATTGCTTACTGTTCTATTGAAATATAGTTTGCATTGTATTGCTACTTTTTCGTCTCCCCTTTCTACAATTAGGTCGGCACCGTAGTCGTGGGAGCGTTTGGTTTTTGTAACTTTTAGCCCGATGCTTTTAAAGTAAATTGCAAGTAGGTCCTCAAACTCCTCGCCGTCTAGCCCATCAATTTTTTCTATGTCAATGCTTGCTATATATTTTTTTGTAATGCGTCTTTTTGTGAGCGACAGTATCCACTTTAATAAATAGTAAAAAATGACCACAGGAAAAAATCCTATAGCCAAAATAATCTTAAAAAATTTCCCCATATTTTATCCACCTTTTTTCTCCCCGTTTTTATTATTTTTGTTTTCCCATAATTTCAAAAATAACTATTCGCTTTTTGATTTTTCGTCTTTTTCCATTACACTAGATATATGACTTTTAATTTCCTTATATAGTTCGTATGGTGCTTCAACATTTGCAAATATAAAGTTTCCAATTGTTGCTCCGCTAATCGGGCTTGCCATACTTCCAAAGTTTATGGAACCAGTATTTTTTCTTAGAATTTTATCAAGCAAGGTTACATTTACTACACTTGCCCCAATCATCTTTAGGTCAAGGGATTTGTAGTCTACTCCAAATATTCCTTTTCTAATTATAACCCTTTTGTTGGTGTAACCATAGAAAGTGTTTTTGTAAGAAAGGTGCATAAGTACCCATTGCAATAGTAGGTTTACGACCAGTGGCAAAACTATACAAAATAGTATTAGTACCCACACCACGGTTGTTTGGTTTCCTAGTTCTATAACCTCGGGGTCCTCAAGCATTTCTAGAAGTACTCCCACAAAGGCAAACGCAAATATAATCAAAACCCAAATAGAAGATAATATCATAGATTTTGCATACATTACACTTTTCTTTGGCTTTACAACTTTTACAACTTTTTCGTCGTCATCGAGTATTGATTTAAAATATTCTTCCATAAAACTCCTTTTGTCTTTACTTTTTTATTTTAATATTTTTTGAGTATATTTGCAACAAAATAACCTATTCGCTTGCTAAATATTTATAAAATATTTAAAATAAATGTGTATAATTTTTGAATTTACTTTTAATAAGCTTGTGCTACAAGATTATTATCCCCACAACTTCTCTATGTTGTGTGGGCATTAGTTAAGGGAGTTAAAAATGAAAATACTAAAGATGTGTTGCATTGCGTTTGTGCTATTCTTTTCAATAACCCTATGTTTTGGTTGTGGAAAAGAAAAAGAATACAAAGCAAGTGTTGATGACGGCGATATTATCAAACTTACACTATTTACATATGACGGAAAGGGGGAGAGCCACTTTGGGCTTATGAACTTGGGTCATACATTTTTGTCGTTTGAAAATATTTCGGACGAGGATGTTACTGTAGGAAAAATGACTTTGTCGCCCATAAGTGAAATTGCTCTTGGTACTTGGTCGGTAAAATCCCACTTTGGTGTGTGGTACAATTTGGAAGGGAATTACTCAAAAGACTACCGCAAGTATGACGGAAGAATAAGTGTGTCGATTGGGGTAGACAAAGACGATTTGGAAAAGATAAATAAGTATATTCTAGATAGTGACCACTGGAGCGTTTTCAAAAATTGTTCGTACTTTGCTTTGAACTTATATAACCTAGTTGCAAGCGATAGCGAAAGCATTGATACGCCATTTATCTATACACCATCATATATTGCTAGTAAAATAAAACTTTTCTCGTCGTACGAGACCAACAAGGTTATCCATTGCGATGATACATTTGGATATTATGACGGCGAAAAGTTTATTGAATATTCATTTAGAGAGGTCGTTTATGAGGGTATTTAAAAAAGTTATATATGGCATACTTTGTGCAGTGGATTTGTATTTTACATATTCGTGGATTGGTTATCTAGTTTTGGGAATAAAGCACCCAACAATCTATGGCGAAACCAACACAAACTTTATGGGAATGTACATTATGAGCATAACATTCTTTGTGTTATTTTTGGTGCTTAGTACAATACTACTTGTTTGGGGAATAAGGTACATAAAAGCGCGAAAACAGAGGAAAAATACTATAGAAGATAGCAAAGGTATAGAAAGGGTAGATACTTGTGCCAAAAAAGATGAAAGTATGATTGATGCAAAAGACAACTTGAGTGTAGACCAAAACGAAACAAGCGAAATTGGTCAAGAAAAAGACGATAATGAAAATAAAGAAAATAGCGAAATTTTGTAATCAAATATTTTGAAAATATCAAAATTTATGCTAATATATGAGTAAACAAAATAATACTAGAGGATATAGAAAATGGAAAATTACGAAATTCTTAGAGATTTAATTCAATTTAACACGGCGTTCGACGCTCAAAATAGGTCGATTATGGAATATATCGACAAGTATGTGTCGGGGCTTGGATTCAAAACAAAATATGTTGTTGACGACGACACCCAAAAACTTTGCTTGATTGCAAGTGCCGGAAAGGATGCCGACCTAGGCTTTGTGTGCCACACCGATACAGTTGCTCTTGGTGCAAACTGGAGAGATTATGACGCTATGGATTTGACTATTGACGGCGACAAACTTGTTGGTCTTGGTATTAGCGATATGAAAGGTGGAATGGCAGCGGTTTTGGAAGCGGTTGGAAAGTTCGATTGGAAGAATCCAAAGCGTGGACTAAAGTTATTCTTTACATTCGACGAGGAAAATAACTTTACGGGAATTAAAACAATTGTTGCAAAAGAACAAAATATTCCTGACAACATCATCATCCCTACTCCTACTAGTTTGTGTCCTGTTATTGCAACAAAAGGACTACTTAAAATGTCCGTGCTAATTAGTGGAAAAGAGGCTCACTCTTCTAATCCTACTAAGGGCGTAAACGCAGTAGAAAAAGCAGTTGGTTTCTTGGGCGAAGTATACAGTTTTAACAATAGACTAAAGCAAGAAAAGAACCCATCATTTGAGTTGCCATACACATCATTTAACTTGGGCAAAATCGAGGGCGGTGTTTCGCTAAATAGAGTACCGGGTAGTTGTTCGGCATATTTGGAATATAGGACAATTAGTTCCGAGCACAATAGGATGATTATTGACAGAATCAAACAATTGGCAGAAAAGTATGGCGGATTTGTAACAATTATTGACGACGTTCAACCTATGAACACCTATGCCGAAGCGTTTATTAACGAAATGGAAGAGTTGACCGGCAACCAAAGGTCGTCAATTGCCGTAGTGTCTGACGGAAACTATCTACTTAATCGTTCGGTAATTCTACTAGGCCCAGGTCCTGTAACTAGTGGCGAGAAAAACGAGTTTATTAGCAAGTTTAGTTATGACACACTTGTAAATATGTATAGCAAAATTCTAAAAACAAGATGTTTTTAGTTTGGGCATAAGAACCATACCACTGGGGCGATTAGTCGTGTATTTTTGTGGTGTGGTTTTTTTGATTAATAACCTTGTGTGGACTAGGGTATTTTTAAAAAATAATCATATAACTATTGCTTTTTGCATAAATAATTTTTGAAATAAGTACCATATAAAATTGTGTTTTTATTGATAATATGATAAAATATATATGGAATTTAGCACAAAGTTTTCTTGGACGAACAAAAGGTTTTTCTGTCGTCAAGAATTATTTTTGAAATTATAGGGGAGAAATGTAAGTGACTAATTCAAAGAAATTCTTTACATCAAACAAATTAAGATTGTTCTTTGCATTTTTATTTAACACCGCAATTGTGGTTTTTAGTGCAATTTTTGGCTATCTATATGTTTATTATATAGTGTCAATTTTTGTTGCATGCATTAGTATTTTCTTTTTGTCGGAGCGTAAAGAAAAAGATGCATACAAAGTAACAGCGTTCTTGCTCATTATAGCACTTCCAATATATGGAATTACATATGCCGTTCTAAAAAGAGAAAGGCGTGGTGGCAAAAAAATTAGAAGAGAGTGGGCAAACATTCTTTATAGAAACCGAAAAACCAATCTTTCTAGCGACCAAACACTTAGTGACCTAAAGGCTAGTTCGGTGTCGGCATATAAGACTTGCAAATATCTAGTTGAATCAATTGGAATGCCCGTTTACGAAAAAGCGGATATAAAGTATTATGGCTCGGGTGACGCGTATTTTAATGACTTATTTGAAGCATGCAAGTCGGCAAAAAAGTACATTCTAATTGAGTGTTACAAAATAAAACCTAGCAAGGTTTGGTGGTCACTTTTTGATGTACTAAGACTAAAGTCTAGAGAGGGTGTTAAGGTAAAACTTGTATACGACGATAGTGCAAGCACAAAGTATATTTCAAATGATGATTTTATCAAAATGCGTAACCACGGAATTGAAACCGTTCCGTTTAATAAAGTAAAGGGAATGGGTGGCAGTATCGCTAGTTCCAGAAATTACAAACGCTTGGCGGTGGTTGATGGTGAGGTTGGCTTTATGTCGGGCTTCAATTTCTCGGATGACTATCTAAACTTGGAAGAAGATATGGCTTATACGCCAATAAAAGATTGTGGAATTAGATTTGGCGGAAACGCTGTTAGAAATTTGATTGTTAGTTTCTTTGAGGACTATCAATATGCTACAAAAAAGGTTATAAAACTTCAAGAGTATTTTGTTGACGGTGGCACGGCAAAGGGCAAAAACTGGATTTTGCCATACTCGACCAACCCAGTGTCCGTTGGACATTGTAATCAAAACGCACTTCTTAGTATGATAAATAACGCAAGAGAATCCATAGTTATTACTACAACTTGCGTAATACTAGACGACGAACTAAAGAATGCTTTAATTATGGCAAGCAAGTCGGGCGTGGATGTAAAGGTGGTTTATTCGGGCGCAACCGAAAAACAAAAAGTTAGGGTCCTTGCAAAATCGTTCTTTGGCGAACTTATAAAAGAGGGCATACATATCTATGAAATAACAGATAAACGTATTACAAGTAGAACGCTTGTTGTGGACAACAACTCGGCACTTATTTCTACAAATAATCTAGATTTCTTTAGCAATAGCAAACACTTCAATAGTGGCGTGTTTATTTATGGCGAAGTGCTTAAAGATATTTCAAAGGATATTGGCGAAGTTATTTCAAATGCCCAAGCGCTTACCCTAAAAGACATTCAAAAACGAAAGTTTACCGAAAAAATTTCGGCTAGATGGAATAAGTTTGTGGCAATTTTTAGATAACAATAGGGCGGTGGATTTTAACGAACCCACCGTCTTTTGTTTTGCGTAAATTTTTTGCCCACATTGCCATATTTCCTAGTATATTTAGTGCTATCAATTATAGGTTTTGGTGTGGGTTTACTATAAAATTTGCCGTTTGACGATTGAAATTTTAACTGTCCGATTTTTTCGGATGGTTTGCTTTTTCTGGTTTCAATTTCTTTTTTAGGGTGTGTCTATTTGCTATAAAATTTACAAAAACAAAAAAAATTATAAAAAGCACTTGCAATTGTCAAAATTTTATGGTAAACTTACAAAGTCTTAAATAGATGCTCCCTTGGTCAAGCGGTCAAGACGTCGCCCTCTCACGGCGGAATCAGGAGT
>CAYVXW010000022.1:0-26389 GCA_964455585.1 uncultured Christensenella sp. | reverse complement strand
CGGGTCTTGTACACACCGCCCGTCAAGCCATGGGAGTTGGGGGTACCCAAAGTCGGTGAGCCAACCTGGCAACAGGGAGCAACTGCCTAAGGTAAAACCAATGACTGGGGTTAAGTCGTAACAAGGTAGCCGTATCGGAAGGTGCGGCTGGATCACCTCCTTTTAAAGAGCAATCTTTAACAATAAAAAGGTTCTAACTCACTAGAACCTACAATAACGACATTAAATCCTAACATACAGTAAGAAAAAATAGGTATGATAGGTAATTGAGAGATTTTTAGATTACATATTTAGTAGTTAATAAAAAGCACTGGTTAATCTAGTGCTTTTTTGTGTTCAAATATACATCGCAATACTTCGTTAACTGCCATCGCAATAACTCGGTTATGTATGTCCAATACACGCCCTCGTTATTGCTTGTCGAGCCTTGTCTTGCTTGCATATTTGAACACGATTTAGCGGATAATTGAAAGTAGATTTGCTCCGCTTGGGAACTTGTGTTCCCTCGGTCGAAATGACACAAAATACACCGCAGGTGTCATACCGTATTCGACCGCAAGGGAGAATCGCCGTCACCCACTAGGGCATATTATGTAGTGTACACCCGTGACGGCACAAAGACTTGGCAAGTCGCTATTACATAAAGAAAACAGTGAATGAAATGAGCGAACGGAGCATATCTATATGGATAATCCGTAAAGACAAACCGTTCGTTTTGGATTCTTCGCTTTGCTTCAGAATGACAAAGCCGAGTATTCTCACCACCTGTCATTCTGAGTGGGCTTTAGCCCCGAAGAATCTCTACTTTGGGTCGACCTCTCATCCACTTCTTCACTTTTCACTCTTACCTCTTACTTGTGGCAACTATATTGGCACTCAGTTGGCACTCAGTTGCCACTCACGGCTCTGTTGTTACTAACTCTCCTAGAGCCTCTAAGTGTTCTTGTGCAAGGGTGCAAATGCGATAGGTGTGAGGGCAGTTTGGTCGTAGTGCCATATACAAAAGCAGTAGTCTAATTATGTCAAGTTCGTTTGTTATTAGTTTTTTGTGCGGGTCGCATCCGCCTTGTGGTGGTCTTGGGCTTGGCGGAAATGGCTTTGGTGGTGGGCAAGGGAAGGGCTCACAGTCGGGAGTTGGTGGATTGTGTGGATAACGCCTTTCACAGTCGGGAATTATAGGTGGTCTGCCATTCCATATGTAAGGCTCTTGGCTATGACTTGGCGCGCATCCGCAGTCGGTTGCAATCGTTTGGTTGGAACGCCTTGAGGCTTGATGATTATCGGGTTTTACGCTTTGTCTAATTTGCGTGTAGCCGTAACCTTTGCCCGTTTGGTCTTGTGTTGAGGCTTGAAGATTTGAGGTGTATAAATTTCCACTTTTCTTATAGTTTTGTGGATAACTTTGTGCGAGGGGAGCGTTGGCTTCTTTTTTTGTTGTCCGTCCGTTATTTTTCCCTAAGTTTAGCGAAAAATTTGAAAAAATCTTAGCAAGAGGATTTTGCCAAAAGGGTCGACCTCGGTTTTGAGTTTTTGTTGGTGTTTCAGGCTCGGAAGATGCACTATTTTGCTTGTCAAAAGCCTCGCCATTGTTGTCATCTTTGGCACTCTCTTGTGTGCCATTTTCTTGCGATGGCTCGGCGGTTTCGCCTTTCAAATTTGTGTCGTCATTTGTGCTTGGTTGTTGCTCCTCTTGGGGTTCGTCACCAAGTTTTGAAATTGGGGTTTTTGTTGCACAATTACCAAGTGAATGGCTATGTGTTTCCATAGCACTTTCTTTATTGCTCGCTTCCAAAATGCCCCTCAAGTTTGCAATGCAATTGTCCAAAGTTTTTAGCAATTTTGGGTGCGAATTTTCTAGGTTTTCGCTCTCAAGATACGCCCTTTCGTCTTGCATTTTTTCAAGTATTTCGTTTAGGCTCCCCAAATCGTATTTTTGTGCGGTGACATAGCCTCTTTTTAGGGTCTCAAATTGCTTTTCGGTAGGTAAACTGGTGTCCATATATTCCATAAAATCTCCTTTAAAATTGGTACTTATTCACATATCCTTGGTTTTTGTGGATAACTTTAAATTATGAGTTTTCGTTCAGTGCGTCAAGTAGGGCTATGGGCACGCCCTTGTTGCGTTCAATTTGTGGCTCAACTTGGCTTAGCGGGATTGGCGTTGGCAAACTTGCACTGCCCACCTCAACGGTGAACGCCGGCACGTCCAAATACTCGCTAACCCAGTCGGAATAGCCACCCACACTGTTCTCGGTTTTTATGGGAGTGTAACCATTGACGGAAGCAATAATATCGGCATACATTCGGTCACGAGCAATTTCCTCTTCGCTTAGCACTTCAAATCCGTAGTAAATTACATCGCCTTTTGTGTGGTAACTAAGCGTTAGGTTTGGTTGTACGCTATATGTAAAGTCCATAAGCAACCTAACTTCCCTTTCGCTTGCGGGATAAAACCCCACAAAGTTGGCGTAATTTGGGCAAAAAACATTTTGTGCACCTCCGCCCCAAAGTGCGGGAAAATTTACATTTAAGTCCACGCCCGTGGCACTTGCTTTCCAGTTGCTAAAGTCGTCATTCCCACCATTGAGCCCAATTAAAAAGTTTTGCCAATTTTCACAATTTAAGTAGCCGACTCCGTCCAAAACAATACGCACGCCGTCGGGGTTCACAAGTGGCAAAATATATATTCCACCGTTTATTTGACCTAGGTTGCTAGCCAAATACTCCGCCATTCCAAGCACCACAAGCACGGCAGGGTACTCCCTTGCGTGAATGCCACTTTCAATAAGTATTTGTTTTCCCTCATAACTTCCTATGTGCATACCATAAATTGGTTGACCCATAGTGCTTTCGCCCACCACAAAAAAGTCCAAATTGGGGTTTCCCGATAACGCCGTTATCCTTTCCATCAATTCACCAAAACTTATTTCCGCCATTGTCCACTCCTTTTCTTTAGGTATTTATGTTTTTGCGTGAGTTTTTGTGAATTTTGTCTTGCTTGATATTTGAAGTCGGGGAAAGATAGGAAGGCTTTGCCTTGGATTGTTTTTTCCGTGTCATACCGACCGAACCGACGAAAGGCGGTGAGCGGAGCGTATCTATAAGGTTGTCCTTATGTGTCATTCTGAGTGGGCAACGCCCCGAAGAATCTAGAACGAGAGGTTTGGGGATGTGGTTATAAAATCATAACTATGGGGAAGAGGAAAAGAGAGAAAGAGAAGTGAGGGTGTGGGGAGTGAGAGAGAAGAGGTGGAGAGAAGAAGAGGGGGGGGATGAGTGGTTGGAGAGAGGAAGAGAGAGGAGTGAATGGCTTTGTTACTTTTCTTTGAGTGTCAAAGAAAAAGTAACCAAAAGAAAGCGTCCCAACTCCAAATACGCGTCGCAATACTTTGTTACTGACGGCTCGCCCGACTAGTCATTTAACAAAAGTAAACTCCTAGCCGTTTTCGCCGTCGAGCCTCGTCTTGCTTGATATTTGGAGTTGGGGAGAAGCGGAAGCCCCTTTGGGGCTTGGATTAAAAAATGATAGAGGGTTGCTTGGGGTAAAGGGTGATGAATAATGATAGAGGGGTGCTTGGGTTAAGGGGTGGTGAATGGTGAAGTGTAGAAAAGTCCCGTTTGATATTTGAAGTCGGGGAGGCGGAAGCCCCTTGGGGGCTTGGATTGAAGTAGAGATTCTTCGCATTTGCTCAGAATGACAATGGGGTGTGTGCTCTCGCAAAATGACAAGAGTGTGTATTCTCTCGGCTTATGTCATTCTGAATGCGATAGCGGAAGAATCCAAAACGGAAAGCGGATGATTGGAAGCAGACACACTCGGTTCGTGCTCTCGCACTCTCTCGGTATGACACCTATGGTGTGTTTCGTGTGTCATACCGACCGAATTGGCTTTAGACAATGAGCGGAGCGTATCTATATAAATCTAGCCTTTTGTACACTTCTTCATCCTTCACTATTACTTCTTCACTTGCAAGGCTATGCCTTGCGTTGTGTCATACCGAGAGAGCGAAAGCGAACCGAGCGTATCTATGTAGTTGTCCTTATAAAAAACTAACTGTATGTTCTAGATTCTTCGGTCGGTTGTTCCAACCGCGCTCAGAATGACATTGGTGGCAAAAAGACCACTATTTTGCGTTAATGGTAATTTGGTGGTTTTGTTGATAAGAGATCAATAATTAGTCAACTAAAAAATTACATTTAGAGGCTATAATTCACAAAAATATGCAAGAAATGTGGGCTAGAGTCAACTACTAGTCAACTAAAACACTATGCCCAAAAGGCAAATATTTTCTGTTTTTATCGGATGTCGTGTCGTCAGATAAATGAATCAATTTGAAAAGCAAAAAAGTACGCAACAAAAAATCCCCTTTGGGGCTTTGATGAAATGTTTGCTTGACCAAATTAGATGCACCAAACGGATGTTAAATAATCTTTCCTGTTATTAATTTTTGCTTGACTTCTTGGTTGGGGTCCCTCGGAATTATATCATACCAAAATTAAATAGGGAACTAAAACTTGTTAGGAGTGGTTAAAATGAATAAACAAATTATACCATACCACGATATTGAATTGAAAAAATTGAATAGCAAATAAGAAATTTTAAAACAAATCGCCATTGAAAAATTTTAATCCTAATAAAGTTGCTTAATGGGAGATATAATATTATTTTGAAGCAATGGAAAGGATTCAGATTGTTAATCTATTATTTGGTCGATTAAATAATTTCTTATGAGATAAAATGGGAATGAGGTTTACAAGTTCGCTAAAAACAGGTTTCAACAAAAATCGAAACATGTTTTTGTTTGTGCGTCAAGACTGTTGCCGATCTTAGTTCTATAATTAGAATTACAATAGTTTTTTAATGATTTGCCTTATGAGATTTGTCTTCAGTTGACTTTTAGTTATAGTTGCTCCTTTAATAATGATGACGAAGTAATTTTAAAATATTAGTAGTCAGCGGTAAAGATGACTAAAAGTGTGGCACTTGGGGTGTTGCTTGTCTTCCGAACAAATAATATGGTTTTTTGACGAATTTTGCAAGGTGGTTATGAAAAGATAACCAAATTTGGTGGGTTTGGGTGGAGAAATTGGCAAAAAATGGAAAATATTTTTGGGAAAGGGGTTGAAAAGTGGTTGGGGATGGGATATAATCAATTCGGAAAATGAAAAATGAGACTAGAATGGTATTCTAGCCTTTTTATTTTGCCCGCTTGTGGGCGGGCGCAGTTGACTAAAATGTGTTCAAACCGTGGCTTGAGGTTACGCCTTATGGGTAAACAATGTGACTAATTGTTTGTTAGGTGGCTTGATGCATAAGGTGGAATGAAATGCTTAATGCATAAACTATGTGATATTAAAATTTAAACAAGTCAAATTTTAAGTTGCTAATCGTAACCGTCACGAGAAATTGTGGCATCACTGTTTGAATAAACATCGTTTTGCTTGAATATACACTTCGCTTTTTCGTGTGCATTCAGACAAAATTTCCGATAATATAAACTATGTGATGTTAAAATTTAAGCAAGTTAAATTTTATGTTGCTAATCGCAACGACCACGATAAGTTGTGGTCACATAGTTTGAAATGGTTGTCAGATTAAATCAAGGTGTTTTTGCGACTACTTTGTTTAATCTTCCTATAATATAAAAGGTGGAATGAAGAGTGGGAACGGGACTCGGTGGGGTCTAGAAAAACTAAAGAAGAGAGGATTGGGGATGTTTAAAAAAGTTGCAAGCATTGTAGCAATGCTATTAGTCTTTTTGTGCGGAGCACAAAGTATGAGTGTAAGCGCGGGGAGCGTGGAAGAGGTGATTTTGACCGAGAAGTACTCTATTATAGAAGAGGGAAAATTGATTAAAAACACAAAATTTGTTGTGGAATCAAATATTGATGTTTTGATTTCGGTTGAAGCGAAAAATGTCGTGTTTGAAAATGTTGAAATTTGTGGGAATGGTAAATCTGGTAGAATTATTCAAGCAACTAACAATGGTAGTCTTACACTTAACGGTGTAGTCATTAGGTCTAGCATTAAGGCTGTGGGGTCGAGTTCGAGTAGTGGGTCGGTTTCCAGAGTGGTATATGCTAGAGGTCCAATGATAATTGAGGATTTGGCGATTGAGGACGGCGTGTCCGATGATGTGGATTTTGATATAGAGAATTTTAATAATCCAATTACAATAGAGAAAACGAATATAAGGTCTATATGTTTAAGGAATGGTAGTATAGTTGTAAACCAAAACACCGACCTTAAAAACGTGATTGAAATTAGTTTTAAGTTGGATAGTGAACTTAAAGAGGTTGGTAAGACTATTGTACAAGGGGATAAAGATTTTCCTGCATCGAATGTTAGAAATAAGTTTAGGTTGGACGAGAGTTTGAAAGGGGAGTTTTCGCTAGGAACAAGTGGTAACGATTTGATACTAGTAGCCTACGACCCCAACCTAGATGTCGTTGAAGGTGAAGACAACGAAACGCCCGAGGGTGGAGACGAAGACGGTAGCGAAAGTGTTGACCCAAGTGCGGGTGAAAGCCAAAGTGGCGGTTCGGATAATGGAGGCGGTCAAGGCGGAGAAGATGTAGACAAGAAAGAAGAAAATCAAGGTGGAGAAACCCCTAGTGAGGGTGACGAGAAAGTAGAGCCAACCGTGGTTGAAGCGGTACTCGATGTAAACGACTTTGTCTATGACGGAACTGACCAATTTGGTAGTGTAAAAGCAAGTTATATGTTAGATAATGCGTCTTATCCGCTCGGCGTTAGGCTATTTGAAGATGCCGAAATGGTGAATGCAAAAGAATATACTTTGGAGTTCTTTGTGCTAGATGACGACCCCAATTTGGGAAAGATTGAACTAAGAAATAGTGTGGGCAAAATTACCATTAAAAAACGAGGAATAAGTGTTAAATTAGAGAAAGAAAAATTTGAATATTCTGGCAGTCCGATTGAACTTAATCCCATAGTGGAAAACGAAGCGTCTTTGGGTGAAGCAAGTGTGGAACTAATGGGCGAAAGAGAAACAAATGCGGGCACGTATGAGGTAGAGGTGAGTGTTGGAAACCCAAATTACGAATTGCAGGGAAGTGTCACTTTGAAATATGCAATTGACAAAAAGCGTATGACTATTGACAATATCCAAACAAAAGATATTTTAAAAACATATGATGGAAGTGCATATATAACCACCTCGTACGCCACGGCAGGTGGTCTTGTTGAGGTTACATATTTGGATTTGGAGAAGTGTGTAAATGTAGGAACATACCATATAAATCTATCCTATTCTTTAACTGAAAAGGCAAGTAAAAATTATGTGTTGCCTGAGGACTTAAACCCAACCGCAACCCTTACAATTTCACCACGCCCAATTACTCCAACATTGCAACAAAATGCATTTGTCTACAATGGACAAACTCCAGAGTTTAAAGTTAATTTGGAAAATGTGGTTGGTGACGATAATCCTGAGTTGCAATTAGTTTATTCACGAGACAAGGTGGATGTAGATGAGTACACGCTAACCATTCGCTTGGAAGATGGTGAGAGAAACTACAAGTTTGAAACCGAGACCGTAACCCTTCCGTACTCAATTACCAAAGCAGCAATTGATACTAGTGAAATTGAAATTAAAAACTTAAGTAAGACTTTTGATGGTAAGCCAATTGAGTGCGAAGCATATGTCACTGCAAATGGTTTGGTAAATGTTTCGTATGGGGACATTGCTTACAAAAATGCAGGTACATATACTTTAAATTTGGTTTGCACTCTAACGGAAATTGCAAGTAAAAACCATACCTTGCCAACCAATCTAAAACCAACTGCCACACTAACCATTTTTCCTCGCCTAATTACTCCAACCTTGGTTGAAAGCGTGTTTGCGTATAGTGGAAAGACATCAAATTTCAATATTGTTCTAAGTGGTCTTGTAAACGGGGATAACCCTAAAGTAAATATTATGTCGGGAGAAAAACATATAGACGTTGGCGAGTATGAACTAAAAGTATGTCTAGATAAGAACGAAAAAAATTACAAGTTTGAAACTGAAACCATAACTCTTCCATACTCAATTACCAAAGCCGAAATTAATGCTAGCGAAATTGAAATTAAAAACCTAAGCAAGACTTTTGACGGCAGTCCAATTGAGTGCGAAGCATATATCACGGCAAATGGTTTGGTAAATGTTTCGTATGAAGAAAATGTGTATGTGGAAGCAGGTACATATACTTTAAATTTAGTTTGCACTCTAACCGAAAATGCCACGAAAAATTACTCTTTGCCCGAGGACTTAAACCTAACTGCAACCCTCAATATTTCTCCGCGTTTAATTACCCCAAGCCTCAAAGAAAAATCTTTTGTGTACAGTGGAGTTACGCCTACATTGGAGTTGGATTTTGAAGGGGCTATTAATGGTTTTGTACCTAAAGTAAAAGTAGATAAGTCTACAGATAAAAGTGTGGGGAAACATAATGTGTTTGTAAGCCTAACGGATGAGGAAAAGAACTACACTTTCTCATCTAAGGTTATTACTTTAACATACTCAATTACTCCAAGGATTTTGACGGCTACACTAAGACAAAACGAGTATACGTATACCGGATACGCTCCAAGTGTTGAAGTTGCACTTAGTGGTATTTGTAATAAAGATATTGTCAGTTGTGGTGTAGATATTGACAAAATCTACACAGTTGGCACATACTCTTGCAGACTTACACTTTGTGGAGAGGATGCAAAAGAATATGTGTTGGACGAGTTCTGCTTGACACTTAACTACTCAATTACAAAAGCCGAAATAGATATGTCAAAAGTTGTATTTGAGAACGATGAAATTGAGTATACTGGAGCCAAATATGTTCCACAAATTTCGGGTGTACCTAGCGGTGTAAAAGTTAGTTTTAGGGCAAACACCGAATCGTATTCGGTAGGGGATTATGTCGTCGTTGCAACCTTTGAACTACTTGACCCACTCAACTTTTCTTTGTCCTTAGATACGCTTAAAATGAATTTACACATTACCCCAAAAGTTGTGGATTTGAGTGGTGTGGTTTTGGAAGATATGCTTGTTATTTACACGGGTGATGAGTATACCCTTGAGCCCCAAAATGTACCCGAAGTGGGTGTTAAGGTAGACGCCTTAACAAGCACTATTTTTGTTGACGCCGGCGACTACGAAATTTCGTATTCGTTTTCAAGCGTGAACCAAAACTATACACTAAATGGAGACGCCGAACTAACCGCCACTTTGCATATACAAAAAGCGGACATAGATATGTCGGGTGTAACACTTGAGGGGGATAAATGCGTGTATGACGGCAACCCACACACCGTTACGCTTACGGGAACATTGCCCGGTGTCGTAACCGCACTTGCACTCGAAACCCATACGCATTCTGGCGAGTATACCATTACCCAAGAGTTTGAGGTGACAAACCCAAACTACAATGTACCTAGCCCATTTACCGCAAAACTAAATATATTAAAAAGACCTCTTACGGCGACTCTTTCAAAAGTGGAGTTTACATACACGGGCAACGAGTTTGAAACCAAACTCGTTCTACACGGCGTGCTTGATGGTGACACCGTAACCGCTAGCATTAGTGGCAACAAAAATACGTTGGCGGGAGCGTATAAGGCAACCCTTGTGGGCTTAGATAACGACGATTACATCCTCTTTCAAACCGAGTATCCTTACGAAATACACAAAGCCAAGATAGATATGTCTGGAGTGGTTTTGCAAGACAAGGAAATTACCTATGACGCAAGCGTGTATACCCCAACGCTTGAGGGAACTTTGCCAAATGTTGTTTCATACAATCTTACTTATCCTAAGATAAAGAATGCGGGCGAGTACACCATACTTGCATCATTTTCAACCGACGCAAACCATATTTGCCCAAGTCCAATGACGGCAAAAATTACCGTTTCACCAAAGCCAATAGTTGCACATTTTAGCAATTTTTCTAACCTTGTGTATACGGGCGAGGTTCAAGAAATTACTTGCGTCCTAAGTGGGATGCTAGAGCCCGAAAACTATTCACTAATTTATTCTAACGAGCCAAAAGAAGTTGGCGAGTACACCGCTCAAGTGCTCTTGCAAAACAACTCAAACTATGTCATTTGGAACTCTTCCATTTGTACTTTTAATATCCACACCAACACAAAAACCACCACCTCGGATGAGTATACCTTGACCCTTGAGGGCGGACTGTTTACGGCAGGGGAAACTCCATCGCTAAAGACCGTAAAACTTTCTAAAAATATCCAAAATTCCCTTACCACAATGCATAAAGACATTGCAAACTTAGAGAGTTTTGAAATCCGCGTAGACGGTGATTATGCCGAACTTGAAACCCACCTAAAACTCTCTTCCCTAAAATCCAGTTCGCCTAAGTCCATAACCCTCTACACCATATCTTCCGACGGCACTCTTGAAAAACTAGATTGCACATTGTCCGGAGACACCCTAACTTTCAAAGCCACTCCAAATACAGTCCTAATCCTAGTTGAAGAATCCACTCCAAACATTATCCCAATAATCCTAACCCCAATTGCAATCCTCTTAGCCCTCACCCTCTCCATTGCCCTTCCACTTGCCATAAGGCACAAGAAACGCAAGAAGCGCGAAAGCCTAACCGCCAGGGATTTTATTTGTGACAAGAACTAAACAAGGTTAAAAGCAATACAAAAACTTAAACCCCAATAGCACCCGTTGAAACAAGTTTTTCTTGTTTCGCCCTCAACGCTATTGGGTTTTTTGTTTTGAGTGTCCTATGTGGTTTACCTTAGGAGAGGAAATGAGGCAATTTTTTAAATTGAAGTGCAAGGGGTGATATATATTTGACAAATTGGGGAAAGTTTGGTATAGTGGATTAACTATTTTGTTTTTTGTAAGATTTTGTCGAAGGGGTCAAAATGAGTTGGTCGCTTTGCTTGCAAAGAAAATAGGTTTGAGGGCATATATGCATATAGACGCAAACGAAGAAATTAATGTTGAAGAGGTTTTAGCATTCGCCACCGAAAAACACAAAGGTCAGGTTCGTGACGACGGCAGGGAATACATTACTCACCCAATTAGAGTGAGTATGCTTGTTCGTGAGTACAAACCATCTTGGAATAGCAATATTTTGCAAGCAGGTGCACTTTTGCACGATGTGCTTGAGGATACATACACATCATACAAGGAACTTTGCGACAAGTTTGGCGACATCGTTGCAAGCCTTGTGCTTGAGGTTACTTCGGCAAAGTTTATGCCAACCCTTGTGGGAAAGCGATACTACCTTGCACATAAAATGAGGTATATGTCAAACTATGCGCTTGTTATAAAACTTGCCGACAGGCTAGACAACCTATCTGATATGACGGGCGTAAGACCCGAAAAAATTCAAAGAACCTATTTTGATACAATTTATATGATTAGTTATCTTGAGGGGAAAAGGGCTTTGACTGAGTCGCAAAAAAGGCTAATTTCCGCCATTAGAAAGAAACTTGAAGATATTAACTCGGTGTACAACTTGTCAAGCAACTTGCTTATTAATGACACCGATTTGGACCAAGACTAGTGGTAATAGAATTGTTACAATGATATTTTTTGCTTGTGCAAAAAATGATATCCGCTACTCGCGGATGATATTATGCTCAAGGCATAATGATATTGCACTTTTGTGCAATGTTACAAGCGGAAGCCCCTTTGGGGCTTGGATTAAAATAGATACACTCCGCTCGGTCGTTTTCAACGCCCTGTTTGCTTTATGGAATAGCAAACCACCAAGTCTTTGTGCCGTCACAAGTGTACACTACATAATGTGTCCTAGTGGGTGACGGCGATTCTCCCTTGCGGTCGAATACGGTATGACACAAACATACTTGTCATTCTGAGTGGGCAACGCCCCGAAGAATCTAGAACGAGCGGTGTGAGGATTAAGATAACCACATAGATACACTCGGTTCGGCACGGCGGTGCCTCTCTCGGTATGACACAGGATGGCAATAGAATTGCCACAAGTAATAGGTAATAGTGAATAGTGAAAAGGTGCAAGAGAATGACAGAAAGTAGATTATTCGCGTTCGCTTTAGAATGACAGGGGAGAGCACTTGGCTTATGTCATTCTGAACGCGAAAGCGGAAGAATCTAGAATGTGTAGCATGTCCGTGTCATACCGAGAGAGCGTAAGCGAACCGAGTGTATCTATGTGGTTGACCTCTTGAGATTCTTCGGTCGGTTGTTCCAACCTCGCTTTAGAGTGACAGGAGTGGGTAATTGAAAAAGCATTTTTTCTAATCCCCTAGTTCGTGTAATACTAAAACTTTTGCGAATCGGCTAAAATTCGTATAACCATTTATATAATATCCTTAAAAACCCAAAAGTATGTTTTTCGGTTCGTTAGTTTGTGTGGTGCTAGAAAACTTTTGCAAAATGTTGCCCTTGGAGCATTTTTTTGTGCAAATTTCCACAAATTTCGTCTTTTTATATGTATAGTCTTGACACATTTGTTAAAAATTTGTTAAAATTATGTTAAATTTACGGTATGTAACGTTTATGTAAGAGGTTTTTTGACCCCCCGTACATAAATTTTTGACTAGTAATTTTTTGTTTTTCGAGAGGGGATATGAGCGAGGCGTCAAAAGAAAAGACAACGAGGCCTATGACTAGAAAGAGATTTCTTTTTAATCAAATTTCGTTACTCATTGTAGTGGCTCTTTTTCTTATTGACAAAAGTATGTTTACATGTTGGGTAAGAAACTTTTTCAATATGCTAAACATCAGCGACATTGAACCCATTGTTATGGCACTATGGATGCCGGTTAGGGTGACGCACGGAATTTTCCATTTGCTAAGCCCACTATATCTTCTTCAATTTGTTATCATAATTTCGTTTGTTAAATTTGCATTTATGCCATCGGTGGACATCACCTTTGTTAGAAGCGACAAAAATCTAAACGAAAAGTTGGCATCGCGTGCGGTTAATGACACGCTAGAAAATAGTCAATTTACATATCTTCAAACCCAAAGGTTCTTGTGTTAGGATTTCTCTATGTCCTCATTTTGTAGTTTAAAAATGTGGAGGTGTTTTTTGCGGTGTGCACACATTTTACATATCGCAACATAAATTTTGCATACTTGCAAAAAATAAATAATAAAGAAATAGAGGAATTTTTATGCTTGCAATACAACTTGCAACGATATTTGTTATATTAGTTGGATTAATTGTCACTTACTTTGTACTAAAGAAAAAAGATAAGTGGCATATAGAAAATAAATTTTTTAAAACGCTATCCTTAGTTTTGGCATTAACATTCTTTTTTAGGTATATGCTGGGGGATGACTTTCTAAAAGATACATCGGCGTTGGTCAATGCAAACTTTGACACAAAGTTTCAGGTTGCAATATCCTTGATAGCGTGTTGGCTTTTGATTGCAAATGTACTTTTGGTTGTACTTTATCCGTTTTTCAAAAACAAAAAGTATACACTTATAATCAAATTTGTATCACTCCCAGTGTCATTAATTACACTTGCTAGTGTGACACTTATAACTAGAGGAATCACTGGTGGCTCGGGATATATAAATTTTGATGCTAGATGCGTGTTGATTGGTGTGGAAATTGCCATAACCATAGCAATGTCGTTTATGGTCTTTATGGAAAATGGAATGTTTAAGTGTAAAAAGAAAGACTTAGTTAGTTTGCTATGGGCTTTGGGAGCGTTTGCTTGCACAATGCCAAGTTATATGTTACAAGGCTTGTTTGGCTCTTTACCTTCGGCGTTCGACATTCTTGATTTTAGCGCTCCACATAGAGTAATATTGTATTTGTCGTTTATCATTCCTTTTACAATATATTTATTGTTAAGGAAAAAAGACAAAGAAACGATAAGATTATGCTTGCTATATCTTAGCCTTGGTGCGCTTGTATCGTTTATGTCAAGATATAGATTTGTAGACTTTTTGGATGTAACCGCTTGGCCATTCCACTTGTGCCATACGGCAATGTACATCATTCCACTTTGCTTAATATTCAAGTGGGAAAAACTATTCTACTTTACATATTTCATAAACGTGCTAGGTGCCTTCCTTGCTATGGCAATGCCAAATTATAGTTTTGCTTCCGACTTCTTTGCTAGCAGTTTGATTAATTTCTATATCAATCACTACACGGCATTCTTTATGCCTTTGCTAATAGTTATGCTTAGGGTTTACGAAAGACCAAAACTTAAACAATTTAAGTATTCGATGGCTGGGTTTGCGGTATATTTCTTGCTAGTGCTCATATTTAATGCTTGGTTTAGCAATTATGGTTCGGTTGACTATTTCTATATCAACTCCGACTTTATTGCTAGCAAACTAGGAAAGTGGGCGGAAGACTTGAGAAATATTACGTGGACCATTAATATCGGTGATATTACAATGGTATTCTATCCATTATATCAATTTATATATTATCTTGTATATTGCTTGCTTGGAGCGGGTATGTGGTTTATATACGAGGCAATGTATATGCTAGAGGATACGGTACTAGATATATTGGAAATTAAGAAAAAAATCAAAGCAGACGAACTTGCGTTGCAAGTGGCGTTAAATGGTAGAGGATGGGACGAACCTATGAACAAAGATGGTGTAAATAAAATAATTTTAAGGGACTTTTCTAAGCGTTATGGAAAGAGTGATGTGTATGCCGTAAAGGATGCAAATCTAGAAATTAATGGTGGAGAAATTTTCGGGTTCCTTGGGCACAATGGTGCGGGAAAGAGTACAATAATCAAATCAATTGTTGGCATTCAACCTATCACCAGTGGCTCTATTGAAGTGTGTGGTTATGATGTAGATAAACAACCTACAATGGCAAAGAAAAATATTGGTTTTGTTCCTGACCACTACGCTTTGTACGAAAAGTTGACGGGTAGGGAATATATAAATTACATTGCCGACCTATACGATGTTTCAAAAGAAGATAGAGACATTGCTATTGAAAAATATGTAAAACTATTTGAACTTGGCGATGCTTTTGATAACCAAATCAAAACATATAGCCACGGAATGAAACAAAAAATAACAATAATTTCAGCCCTTGTTCACAATCCAAAAGTTTGGATTCTAGACGAGCCGTTGACCGGTCTAGATCCAACAAGTATATTCCAAGTAAAGGAGTGTATGCGTGAGCATGCAAAGAAAGGCAATATAGTATTCTTCAGTTCACACTTGATAGATATTGTAGAGAGCCTTTGTGACAAGGTCGCGGTTATTAAAAAGGGGAAAATTCTTACTTGCAAATCGGTTTCGGAAATTGAAGCAAGCGGGGTGTCGCTAGAACAATTCTATTTGGATGCAACGAATACCCGTGTGGTATCGGCACAATTCAAAGAAAGCGATGCCGAAAAAATTGCTCAAGAAAAAAATAAAAACAAAGCCGAAAAAAAGGCACTTGCAAAAGAAGAGAAAGCGAAAAAGAAACAAGAAAGGGCAGAAAAAAAATTAGCCTCAAAAAAGCAAAAAAACGAAAATGAGAGTTTGGGGGCTAAGTAATTATGAAAAATCTAAAAACTTTGGTGCTAATGCAACTCAAAGATAAAGTGGATTTCTCATACTTAAAGAGTTTTAAAAAGACTTTGTTTAAAGTCGTATTTACAATATTAAAGTTTGCCATAATTACAGGTCTTATATATGTGGGATTTATGGTTTTGTCATACTTTAGGTTGGTTTCTTCATTTATGGGAATCCCACAAGATTTCTTGACGGTTGTATTTACCATAATGTACGCGCTATCAATAATTGCTTGTACGTTTGGATTGACTAAAGCACTTTATGAGGGGAAAGACAATCAATTGTTACTTACTTTTCCCGCAAATAGAGATATGGTGTTTACTAGCAAACTTATTGTTTACTACATTTATGAGTTGATAAGAAACACCACATACATTTTGCCACTATTTGTGGCTTATGGAATGATTAATAGTTTGCCTTTTTACTTTTACTTTTGGTTAATTGCTATTTACTTTGTAATCGTAGCGGTTCCAGTTGTAATAGGTGCATTATTATCAATTCCAGCGATGTATATTATAAATTTTGTAAAGCAACACAAGTGGCTAGAGTATGTGTTGCTTGTGGCGGGGATTTCACTAGTTGTGTATGGGCTAATAGCAATTATCCGCGCCATTCCAGAAGATTTGGATATAATTGGAAGTTGGGGAACGACGTATTGGGAAATTAGAGCATTCCTTGAGAACTTTATAAAAATATTCTCACCATTCTACTATGTGGTAGTTGCGATTACTGGAATTAGAAACGGTGTTGCAACCAAGATGTTCCTAGGCTCACAATTGATTTCAAGTTTGGTTTTGCTTGGGATTGTCGTTGGAGTATTTGGATTAGCGATTTTGGTTGTTAGACCACTTTACTTCCATATGGCAAGTTCGCCATTTGAGTATAGAAAAATAAAGGTCTCAAAACAATACAAAAATCAAAAGAACGACTCATTCTGGTCGGCAATCAAAAAAGACCTAATATTAACATATCGTACACAAGAAAAATTTTATGGGCTAGTGGGTGTTACTCTTGGAATGCCAATTGCAATACTACTACTTAATAAACTTTATTCGGCTATGGATACAAGGCTTAGTGGAACAATTATGACAATTGCGTTCAATGTTCTTATGATATTGCTTATAGCACTATCTTCAAGCATTAGTATGGCACATATTTATTCCGAAGAGGGGGCAAGTAATTATCTTTTGAAATCTAGCCCAAAGCCATATTTACAAACTCTTATTGTAAAACTTATGCCAAACTTTATAGCCATTACGGTGTCGATTATTGCATCAGTTTCAATTATGTGTAATTTCTTTGGCTACGGCGTTGGAAGGTGGTTACAAATATTTGGAATAATTGAGTTTGTATATGTGGCACACTTGTTATTATCTGCCGAACTAGATATTATGAATCCTCAAGCCAACCAATATCAAACAAATGGTTCGCACCATAATAATCCAAATGATATCAAATCAACTCTATATGCATTTGTGTTTAGTGCGGGCGTTGCGTTCATCCTTTATTTTTTACTAGGTGAAAGTCAAATTGTTGCCTGGTGGAAAGTTTTGGGATTAGTAACGGCATTCCTTGTACTAAGAGTTTGGATGTACATAAACAAAATTAAAGCATACTTTAAGGAGAAACAGTAATGAAGAAATCAACACTTATAGTCATTGCACTTGTATACGTTGCGTCCATTGTTATTGTTTCGATGTTTGGAATGAAGGCGGTGGTTTATAATGTTAACATTCCAGTTCTTGAAATTCAATGCGTAAATGAAACCAGGGGTGATGTCTATGTGGATGATAGCAAAAGCGTAAAAGAAATTAGAATAACATACGATCCCGATCATCCTGGTGAGTTGGCATTGGCTTCGGGAGAAGTGCTGAAGGGTACAATTCTACAATTGGAATTTCGTGTGCTTCCTGACAACGCTACCGACAAATCTTATAGGTTTGTTTATGCTAGAGAACAATATCCACAAGTAACGTTCCACAAAATTGGAGATAGGGAGACTGGTGCAATAATATTTACTGCTCCAGCACTCCTAAGGCTTACAGTTATTGCAAATGACAACTCGGGGGTCTCGACTGAGTTGCTAATAAGTTGTAAAAGAGATTAATTTTAAAATTAAAACAAGGAGAAAAATATGAAAAAAGTTTCTAGAATAATGATGATGCTAGTTCTTTGTCTTGCATTTCTTGTAATTCCTACAGGCTGCAAGTCAGAGATTAAAAGTCATAAACTTAAACCCGGAACATTAACAACATCTGTTGTTCAAAATGACGTGGTTGATACTTCAAAAGTAGTTGTAATATACACCTATTCAAATGGTGATACAAAAGAGGTTGGGGCTAAAGACCTAAAATTTAGCCAAGTTGACACATCGGTTGTTACCGAGAGCGCAAAACTTACCATTTCATATGGTGATTATTCATTTGATGTTACAATAAAGGTAAGGGCGTCGGCGGACGATATCAATGATATTGCTTCGTTTACAAGTACCTCAAACGATATTTATAATGATAATATTACTACCAATTCAATTGGTTTCTACAATCACTCTTACAATTCTCAAAAGGATACTGAAGATGGTTCCGAAGACAAATACTTGGGTATTGAGCCAAGATATGTTGGTACTGACAACCCATTTATTATGGATTTAAAAATTGACGGATATGATGCCGAAGGAAATACGGCAGTAGGATTGGAGAATGTGAGCACCATTATTAAGGTTGAACTTATTAATGACAACAATACATATACCGAACTTACCGAAACTTCTACCCCAACACTTGCATCTATGGTTTCTGTTAGTTCTACTGATGCAAAATTTAAATTTACTAAAGCCGCAGAGGGTAAGGCGTTTAGAGTTACAGTTGAGCCAAAGAACAAAATGGAAGGCGTTCCAACCGCATTAAAGGTTGTTGCCGAACTTCACGTAATTGAGGGCTTCAATGTTCACGACGCCAAAGACCTAGCCGTATATGACAATAGTGGAAGAGACTATGATATGGACGGAAAGGCTGACTGGAATGATATCAAGACTGCTGTTGGTGTAAAATATGATATGGACAACATAACTACATATGTCCCAAAGAATGTAATTTTGCAAAACAATATCGATATTAAAGACGAAGACGTTCCTAGCACAATGTTTTGGTCGAAAGCCAATATTAAGTTTGAGCACGATAAAGATAATAGCACTGATAGAGTGTTGTCGAAGAATTATGAAGCTGCAAATAGCGTTATAAAAATTAAAGGTGACAACAGATCCGACAAATTAGCGGGGTCTATGGTAGATAGAGACAAGACTGGTATTTATCATTACAACTTTACCCAAGAGGGTGGAGAAATTAATATGATTGGCAACTACTTTACCATTTCTTGTAGAGATTTGTCTAGGGCTGTGGTTCAATCGTTTGGCACAGAACGTGGATCGGAAACAAATCCAACAGGCTATGTTGATGAAGAAAATGATGTATATATGACAATGCATTCAACCCTATTCTGCCATACTTATATGGATGAAGATGATGATGATCAAACCGGAAGATATTACACAATGGATAACGATTGTGAAATCAACTGGAAGAATGTAAACTTCACTGGTAATGGTTCTACAAGTGATGAGGAAAAATATTCTGGTTCAATTATTCTATTCAAATCTTATAGAGTAAACTGTGATGTATATAACTGCGTTTCTACAAACTTTGCCATCAACTATCTATTTGCATTTGGCGAAACCGATTGCGATAAAGATGGCGAGTATAGACTAGATTACTGTAAGGGTGAAAAATCCTATCAAGCATTAATTTTCTCAAATGGTGCAGAACACGTTCTTGTTACAAATAGTGAATTTAAAGAGGCAAATGGTCCTGCTATTATATCAGTTCTTAACTGTGCCGAAGATTGGGACGACTATGTTGGCGGAAACGAGACTAAAGCCCATGAATTCTGGGTTAGTTCAATAGACGTTGTGTCGTCTACAATCGAAAGTTTAGTTTCAGGAGAAGAACCATGGTTCCAAGTATATGGAGCGGATACTCAAATCAAACAATTGGTTGCAATTGAGGGTATTTTAAGCGGTTCCGCAATGAGCTCTCCTGTTGGAACAAGCAAATCAATGCTAAATCCAGGGCAAGCGTCCGAAGGGAAACAACTATTCAATCTACAAGTACTAAGTATGAGAGATGGGGATATTAGTTTTACGAACTTTATGAAAAGCACGGGATATGCAAGATTCTTTGATGGCGAAAATGGATATTCTGATTATGTAAACTATTACAATGATCAAAATAGGGATATCGAGAAGGGATTGGTTATGAATGGAACGACCGCATTGCTTCCTGCAACACACTCTCAAGGAATGATCTTTGAAGATGACAATGGTACATGGTTTAGTCAAGCGATAGCAGAATATGTTGCAAGTGATGACTTTTTGTTGGCTTTGGGGAAAATACAACAATCAAACCCACAACCATTTATGAATTTGTTTAGCGATTCAAATTATCTAGATATTTATTTGATTAATGGTATGGGTGCTAGAATGCAACTTTACCCAAGATCATAATTCCAAATTGATTACATATTTATTATATAATCTTCCTATGGCGAATTGAGTTCGCCATAGGTTTTTTATTAGAAACCTATGAGACAAAAGGGAATGGATTTTGGGAGATTTAAATGGTTCTAGCGGAAATTTTTGTGGTAAACCCAGAAAATTTCCGCTAGAAGGGTTGACAATGTTAAAGTTGTAAAATATAATATATAATAACAAAGCAGTGGAGGGTTTTGAAAATGGAAATAAAAAGAGACCTTTATTTAAACAAATTAATAAGGCATAAGCACAACGGAATGATTAAGGTTGTCACCGGAATTAGGCGATGCGGAAAGTCGTATTTGCTTTTTGAACTATTTTATAATCATTTGTTGGAAAGTGGTATTAAACAAGACCATATAATCAAAATTGCCCTTGATGACAGAAAAAACAAGGCGTTTAGAGACCCCGATTATTTGTATGATTTTGTTTCCAACTCCATCAAAGACAACGATATGTACTATGTGCTACTAGATGAAGTTCAAATGGTTAGCGAGTTTGAAGATGTTCTAAATGGGTTTTTGCACATAAAAAATGTGGACACCTATGTAACTGGAAGCAATGCAAAATTTTTATCCAAGGATATTATAACCGAGTTTCGTGGGCGTGGCGACCAAATACACATAGCACCACTTTCGTTTGCGGAATTTATGTCGGTGTATAGCGGTTCAATTGAGGACGGATGGAAAGAGTATATAAACTTTGGTGGGCTCCCTAAATTATTTGATTTTTATACTGAGTATGATAAGGCAAATTATTTAAAAAGTATTTTTGATGAGACCTATTTAAAGGATATTAAGGATAGGCAGGGGATAAAGAACGATGCCGAAATAGAGGAACTCTTGAACATATTGTCGTCCGCCATTGGTTCGCTTACTAATCCCAAAAAACTTTCCGACACTTTTAAAACCGTAAAACAAGTTTCTATCAAGTCGGACACCATAAAAGCGTATCTTGATTACTTTGTCGATTCATTTTTGATTGAACAAGCAATGCGATATGATATAAAAGGCAAAAAATATATAAACTCCCCGTCAAAATATTACTTTACTGACATTGGGCTCCGAAACGCAAGGCTTAATTTTAGACAATCGGAAGAAACTCACGCTATGGAAAATGTGGTTTATAACGAACTTAAAATTAGGGGATTTAATGTGGATGTTGGAGTGGTGGAGTATTACGCAAAAAATCCCGAAGGAAAAAGTTCGCTAACTAGCGCCGAAGTGGATTTTGTTTGCAATTTGTCCGACAAGCGATATTATATACAAGTTGCCCACAGTCTTCCAACCAAAGAAAAACTAGAACAAGAACAAAATTCTTTAAGAAGAATAGACGATTCATTTAAGAAAATCATAATCGTCAAAGACTTGTCCCGCTCGCACTACAACGAGGATGGGGTGTATTTGTTGGGGTTGTTTGATTTCTTATTAAACCCAGATAGTCTAGGTTTTTAGTGCGAAAATGGGGCAGTATACTTTGTCACTAATAAAAAAATACGATAGTCATTTACGCCTAAGTAAACTCCTACCGTATTTTTTTATTGTTCCTCGTCTCCTACCCCATTTTCGCACTAAAAAGGGCTTTGTGATATGATAAGGCGATATGCTTCGTTACTGCCAAGCGGTTTACACTAGTCATGTTATTTTTGTAGGGTATAATCATAACACTTTGGTTGCGAGATTCTTCGGGGCGTTGCCCTCTCAGAATGACAGGTGTGGGTGGCACACCAATGTGACAGAGGGAGACGTGTGCTCGGCTTATGTCATTCTGAAGCGGTAGCGAAGAATCCCAAACGAAAAGCGGGCGATTTGAAGTAGATACGCTCCGCTCATATTCTTACGAATATTCGGTCGGTATGACACATATAATAAGCCATTCGTGTCATACCGACCGAACCGACGATAGGCGGTGAGCGGAGTGTATCTATTTCAATAGGACAATTTTTATAGATATACTCCGTTCGGAAACTTATGTTTCCTCAGTCGATATGACACGGGGCGGAATACTGTCGTGTTAAAATAAGGCAGTATACTTTGTCTCTAACAAAAAAATACGATAGTCGTTTACGCTTTGGTAAGGGGCTATCGTATTTTTTATTGTTTTATGTGTCTTTATCTTACTTCGCAAACACGCATCACGTTGCTTAGGCGGTCGGTTGTGCCGGTTAGCACAATGATTTGGTCGCCGTCTTTTGCGGTTTTTGTGGCTTTTGCTACGTGGATAGCAAGGTCAAATATGTCTAGCCCGTCAATCTTTGTAAGTACGGGAAGAACGTTCCATTCCATACTTAGATAGTTGTAGCATTGCTCGCTATCTGTGATGGCAATAATTGGGCAATTTGGCTTAAAGCGGGATATCATACTTGCCGTTTTGCCGGTGGAGGTGTATAGCACGATGGCTTTTGTGTTTATCTTAAACGAACAACTAGTTGCCGAGTGTCCCAAGGTGTCGGTAAGCCCAAAAGTATTGAAAATTGTGCTAAAGAACTTTTTCTTGTATGCGATATCTTTTTCGGCTTGCACACAAATTTCCGCCATTGTTTTAACTGCTTTGTCGGGGTACTTGCCCACGGCACTTTCCGCCGATAGCATAACAGTCGAAGCCCCGTTGTATACGGCATTTGCCACGTCAATTGTCTCCGCCCTAGTAGGTCTTGGGCTTTGAACCATACTTTCTAACATTTCGGTTGCAACAATAACTGTTTTTCCAAACATATTTGCACGCTCAATCATATCTGCTTGAAGTTTAGGAAGCCTTGCTTGAGGTAATTCAACCCCCAAATCGCCCCTTGCAACCATTATTCCGTCCGCCTCGTCTAGTATTTCGTCTAGGTTCTTAATTCCTTGTAGGCTCTCGATTTTGGCGATAATTTTGCAATTGTAGTTTTCATTTAGCATTAGTTTTTTTAGTGCACGGATGTCCTCGGCGGAGTTTACAAAACTAGCCGACACCATATCGCACTGATTTGCAAACGCCCATTTCAAATCCCTCTCGTCTTTTTCGCCGATGTATGGAAGGTTTAGGGGAACATTTTTGAAGTTTAGGCCCTTGTTGTCGCCAAGCACGCCACCTGCGGTTACTTTGCAAACAACCTCAAAGCCCTTGTTCTCGGTAACCACCATTCTAATAAGCCCGTCGTTGGCAAGCACCACGCTTCCTTTTTTTAGTCCGCTTAGGCACTTTGGCTCACTTACGCTAACACCCAAGTCGTTTCCTTCCTTTGTGTAGCCATAAAGGGTGAATAGATTGCCTTTTTTTAGAATGCCACAACCTTCTTTGAAGGTCTTTACTCTAACCTCGGGTCCACGGGTGTCCACCATTATTGCCACGGGCAAGTTTAGTTCGTCCCTAATTTGCTTTATTAGGTTTATATTAGCCTCGTGCTCTTCTAGCGTTCCGTGGCTAAAGTTTACTCTTATTACATTGGCTCCCGCAAGGATTATGCTTTTTAGTGTTTTGTACTCGTTTGTAGCGGGTCCCATAGTTGCTACTATTTTTGTCTTTCTCATTTTTTCTCCATTTATCATATAGTTTATATAAATATTTTAAAACAACTTCACTTTTTTGTAAATTTATTTGAGTGTATATTTGCTAAAAATATTTCGTTATGATACAATAACTTGTGATTAAAGAATTTTGGAGTGAATAATTATGGATATCGCAGATGATTTGGTATATTTGAGAATAGCACTTACTAATATGTGTGATGGTTTTTCAAGTAGTAATTCGAGCAAAATGGTCAATCTTAGCATTAGAACAAAGATTTTGTATCTTCTAGGCAGTGGCGACCAAACTCCAACCGAACTTATTTCGGCACTTTGCATTGCCAAAAGCAACCTTGTAAACACAATGAAACCTATGATAGAAGAAGGGGTTGTTGTTTCCTATAGGCACGAAAATAACTCCAAGAATATTTTTTATAGGCTTTCTCCAAAGGGCGTGGAGGAATTTAAAGAGTACAAAAACAAACTAAATGGTCAATACGCATCTGTTTGTAGGGGCTCGGAGGAGCAAATTTCGAGCAAAATAAAAGAACTTACAAAACTTATTAGGGAGAAGATTGATTTATGCTAAAAATATACAACACTTTTACTAGAAAAAAAGAGGTCTTTAATCCAATAACCGAGGGGTTTGTTGGAATGTATGTGTGTGGACCTACCGTTTATGGCGAGTCGCACTTGGGTCACGCAAAGAGTTATACAAATTTTGATAGCATCTTTAGATATCTAAAATATTTGGGCTACAAAGTTAAATATGTCCAAAACATAACCGATGTTGGACACCTTGTTGGCGACGGCGACGACGGCGATGACAAAATTGCAAAGCAAGCAAGGATTGAAAAACTTGACGCATACGAAATTGCATACAAGTACGAGGTGGCACACTTTAATAATATGGACAAACTAAATATCCTAAGGCCTAGCATTTCGTGTAGAGCCACGGGGTTTATTGGGGATATGATTGAGTGCGTAAAGACAATTATTGAAATGGGTTATGGCTATGTGACAAACGAGGGTAATGTGTATTTTGATGTGCACAAATATCCAAAGTATGGTCAACTTAGCAATAGAAAACTAGATAGCACACTTAGTGGCGAGCGTATTGAGGTTGCGGGGGACAAAAAGCACCCAGAGGACTTTGCTTTATGGAAAGCCGTGGACGAAAACACCCTTATGCAATGGGATAGCCCTTGGGGAAGAGGTTGCCCCGGTTGGCACATTGAGTGTACTGCACTAGGGAAAAAGTTCCTAGGCGACAGGTTTGATATCCACGGTGGCGGAATAGACAACATTTTCCCTCATCACGAATGCGAATGCGCTCAAGCCGATATCGTAAATGGTCACATTCCTATGAACTATTTTATGCACAATGGGCTAGTTACTGTTGACGGCGTAAAAATGGGCAAATCTTTGGGAAATTTCATCACCCTAAAGGATTTGTTTAGTAAAGTTGAGCCAATGGTTGTTAGATACTTTATTTTGGGCTTCCATTATAGGTCGGCAGTCGACTTTAGCGAAGACGGGCTAAACCTTGCAAGCAAACAACTTGGCAAAATTAATGAGGTTGTAGCAAGGCTAAGAGAGAAAACGGACGGCTTTGGCGAGGTCACTAACCCCGAACTCTTGGACATAAAAGAAAAATTTTTGTCGGCTATGGACGAGGACTTCAACACACCACTTGCACTAGTGGAATTTAATAGGCTTATTAAGTTTATTCAAACCAATTTGGACGGAAACGAAGGTCTTTTGGCGGAAGAAAACACTTTGGTAAGGGATTTTGGCGAAGAGGTTTTGGGCTTGAAATTTGAGACGGTCGAGAAAAAATCCGACGAAATTCCATCTAGTATTAAAGCATTGGCGGAAAAAAGGTGGCAAGCCAAACTATCCAAAAATTGGGCGGAAGCCGACGCGTTGCGTGAAGAACTAAAAACACAAGGCTTTGTAATTAACGATAGCAAGGACGGCTATACAATAGAAAGGGCATAAAGGCACAAAATGGCAGGCGAGTTTAATCATTATTTTGTTAATAAGGCTCACAAAGAAAGCGATTTCTTTACTTTTTCGCCCGAGTTTATGGGCAAAAAGTATGTAATTCACAGTTGCAACGATGTGTTTAGCAAAAACGAACTAGACTATGGCAGTTTGGTGCTTGTCAAAACTTTGATTAAGAATAGTTCGCTTTCGGGCACAGTTCTTGATATGTGTTGTGGTTATGGTACAATTGGGATTTTGCTAGCGGACAATTTGGGGATAAGCCCCGATATGTGCGACATAAACTCCACGGCGGTGATGTTGGCAAAAAAGAATGCGTCCGCTAATCGCATTCAAGTTGGTGAAATCTTTGAAAGCGATATGTTTTCGTGTGTCACAAAGTCTTATGACCACATTGTTTCAAATCCGCCAATAAAAACGGGGAAAAAGTTGCTACTAGCCTTTGCCGACGATGCATTTAAACACCTAAACGATAGCGGAACACTTACAGTGGTAATAAAGAAAAACCTTGGTGCCGATTCGCTAAAAAAATACCTCACGACCCTATTTGGCAACTGCGAGGTCTTGGAGCGTGACAAAGGCTACTATATCTTGCAGTCGGTTAGGCGTGGAGCATAAATGCGGAAATGTAAAAAGGTGTAACCTATAGGGTGATATATTATTTATATACCTGTGGAATTGATATATAAAACAAAAATAGTGGCTAAGTTTAGTCACTATTTTTTTTGTGTTTTTATGGGTTTTATGCGTCGGTCATTGACCAAACGCCGTCGACTTTTTCAACATAGTATT
>CAYVXW010000021.1:0-26950 GCA_964455585.1 uncultured Christensenella sp. | reverse complement strand
TGATATTTGTTTATAAATAATGCGTAAAAATGTTTCACAAGAAACATTCCGGTGTAATAGCAGTACTATGGCTTAATGCGTTGCATTAAAGCCAAAATATTAATAAAACTGTTTCATATGAAACAATTGAGTTGGTAAATATGTTAATTGGTTATACAAATAAAACATATTTTTAAAATTGGCTAAATGTAGCGATGTAAATAGGAAAATGGGTTCGCATAATCAATGCTTTCAATGTTTCATATGAAACATTTATAAAAAATATACTTGGTTTTAAATATTAATTTTAAAATGTAGTGATAATGTGGGGACTTTGTTTCACGTGAAACAATTGGGGTTGTGTTGGTGGTGTATTAATGATAAATGTCCTTAATTTGGCTTTGGGGGCATATATGATGTATGTTTCATATGAAACAAATGCGTTCTAACGCTACTATATTGATAATAAATGTTTACGACTTGGATTTGTGGGGTTTTAAGGTGTAATGTTTCACGTGAAACATTATTTGAAGTGTTTTAATTATTGAATATATGATAATCTATAGTTTTTGTAATAAAAAATAATAAATGTTTCATATGAGACAAATTTTAAAGCAAAAATAAATTGAGTAAAATGGCTTTATTTAGCCATTTTGTGGACATTGAAATATTTTTCACAAAATCATATTGGGTTTATACACAATTGTTTCACGTGAAACAAAATGATGTGCAGAATCAAATATTAATTTATAAATACTATGGCGTTACTTTGTTGAGGATATGCAAAAATGGCGGTGGTAATGAGGGGCTCCCCTACCCTTAGGCTTAATGTTTCATATGAAACATTGGTGGTGGCTCCGGTGTTTGTGATAAAATGTTTAAAGAAACGGTTGCTAATGTTTCCCGTGAAACATTGATTTACGACTGTGCGACTGTGTTTGGGTGTCCTTTGTATTTTAATTGTGGATATGGTGACTTATCCACAACTTTTTTGCCACCCATAAGTCTTAAACTATAAAAAAGAGTTTTTTGAATAGGAGAATCACTAATAATTTTTAGAAGAAAGTTGCGAATTTTTATTAATTACCAAAAATTTTGATAAACAAAAAACGGCTTTATAAAGCCATTTTTTGTAATTCTGTATATTTGGTTGCTTGTTGAAGTATGAGTTATATTATATATCTTAGTTATTAAAACATAACCGAAATATAACTAATGAAGACAAGTCTTTACAAAGAGGTGTATTAACTTGTGATTATTGTTATAAAAGTATAACAATATGCTCAATTTTACTTGCTTATACAATTAATAAATTACCGGTATATTTTTATGCTATATTTTTATACTATATTGTTATGACTTTGTAACAATGTAAGAAAGATTAGCCAAGTATTTGTAATAAAATTAGCAATATATATTATTATCGGAAGTTGTCGGCAAGCAGTCCGAAGGGATATTTGCTAGCAAATGATGGTTGTTTAAACTATGTTATTAAGGTGAAATATTGGGTAAAATTAAGGGCTTGAAATATGTATTTTAACCACCTATAGCGTATTTTGAGGGGTTATGGTATGGTATTTTACTTGATTATTTCCCCTAATTTATCTTGCTTTCGATATGTAATTTGGTTGCTTTTGCTATGGTTTTTTGGATGTTTTAAGGGGTGTTTTTTGGTTGTTTATGGAGTGTAATTTGATGGTGTTTGTGATAGATAATTTACACTGTTTTTGGTGAAGTGGTGGTTGTTTATTGTGCATATTTATTTTGTTTGTTATGCATAATTTGGGATGGTTTGTGATGTATAAAAGTGCTATCAAGGTGAAAAAAAAGAGCAGTTTAGTCCGCTTGATTGGCGGGGTAACTGCTTTTTTTTGGGGTTATTTATTTATGGTTTTTAGGTATATTGTGAGTACTGAAATGTCGGCAGGGCTAACGCCACTTATCCTACTTGCTTGGGACAAAGTCATTGGTTTTATGTCGTTCAATTTTTGTCTTGCCTCAAGCCTTAGTCCTTTTATTTTGCTATAGTCTAGGTCTATTGGAAGAGTCTTTTCTTCCGATTTTTTTGCTTGATTTATTTGGATATCTTGCCTCTTTAAATACCCTTCATATTTCAAATTTATTTCCCATTCTTTAAGTGCTCTTATGGAATAATTTTGCAAATAATCACCAAAATTTTCTTTTAAAATTTCGGCGGTAATTTTGTTTCGTCTAAGCATATCTTTAAGAGTTAGTCCACTTGTTCCGCTCAAAGTTTCCCCTACTTTTTCAAATAAATCTTTTATTTCCCTTGGTGGATAGATTTTATTAAGAACGGTGTCTAGTTCATCTATTTCTTTTAAGTAGTTTTCAAACTCCAAATAGCGGTTATTGTCAATAAGTCCACACTTTCTGCCAAATTTCATTAAGCGAATGTCAGCATTGTCCTGTCTTAGGGTTAAGCGATATTCCGCCCTACTGGTCATCATACGATATGGCTCAAAGGTCTCTTTGGTAACTAAATCGTCAATGAGAACGCCAATATAACTTTCGCTTCGCTTTAGGATTAGTGGCTCTTCGCCTCTTAGTTTTAGGCTTGCATTTATGCCTGCAATTAGCCCTTGCGCGCCCGCCTCTTCGTATCCGCTTGTGCCATTAATTTGCCCTGCAAAATATAGTCCCGAAATGTCTTTGCTCTCAAGTGTTGGATATAGTTTTGTGGCGTCAATACAGTCGTATTCAATAGCGTATGCGTCACGCATAATTTTTGCGTTCTCTAGTCCCTTTAGGCTTCGCACCATATCTTCTTGAAGGTTAATTGGCATACTGGTGCTAAAGCCTTGCAAATAGACTTCGTTTGTGTCTAGCCCCTCGGGTTCTAGGAAGAGTTGATGACGCTCTTTGTCGGCAAACTTTACAACTTTTGATTCGATGCTTGGACAGTATCTAGGCCCTGTGCCCTCGATGGAGCCGTTGTACATTGGGGCTTTGTCAAGGTTGTCAAGAATGAGTTTGTGAGTGTCCAAATTTGTGTAGGTTAGATAGCAGTCGGCGACATTGGCGGGCTTGTCCTTTGTGAGGGTGGAAAATGTTTGGATGTTGTCTTCGCCCTTTTGGATTTCTAGTTTTGAGTAGTCGATAGTTTTTCCGTCAATTCTAACCGGTGTGCCCGTTTTGAATCTTCTTAGTTTGAAGCCAAGCCTTGTTAGGCAGTCGGACAAGTCGGTGCTATTTGCAAATCCGTTTGGTCCCACATCTTTGCTATATTCGCCTATTATAATCCTACTTTTTAAGTAAACTCCCGAACAAATAATTGCAACTTGGGTGGGGTAGTAGCCACCTTGTTTGGTTTTTACTGCCACAACTTTGCCGTCCTCCACCACAATGTCGCTTACTTCGCCTTGGCGGATGTCTAGGTTTTCTTGGTTCTCAAGCACCTTTTTTAGTTCTCTGTGATATTTGTCTTTGTCGGCTTGAACCCTAAGTGACTGCACTGCATAGCCTTTTGAGCCGTTTAGCATACGCCTTTGGATGGTTGACTTGTCGGCGTTTAGTCCCATTTCGCCACCCAAAGCGTCGATTTCACAAACTAGGTGACCTTTTGCCGTTCCGCCAATGCTTGGGTTGCAAGCAAGAAAACCTATGCTATCTAGGTTTAGTGTGAGAAGTAGGGTTTTTATTCCGGTTCGTGCAAGCGCCAAAGCCGATTCGCTTCCGGCGTGACCTGAGCCTATTACAATTGCTTGATAATTGTTATTCATATTTTCCTCGTAAATATAAGTTTGGTATTAATAATATTCTCGTTCGTCTTCTAAAACTTTTTTGTATGTGGAATAGCGTTTTCCGCTATTTTGACCAAGCCTTCCATAGTTTGGTTGGCACACAAAACCCAATTGTTTTAATGTTTTTTTGCAACGGGCGTTGTCGTCACGAACGGATGCAAAAACTGTGTTTAGGTGTCTATTGTATGTAAAAAAGTCGGGGTTTTCAATAAATGACCTAAGCATTGCAGTACCCACACCTTTGCCCCTAAATTTTTCGTTTACTACGCTATAGTCAATAGTGTAGTTGCCTTTGTTTGAACAAGGGCTATATGACATTGTGCCTACTACCTCCACGTCGTCACAAAGGTCGTCGTTTACATCAAATAGGTATCCGCAAGGGTTGTCCCTAAAAGCAAATTTTTCGCTTCTGTCAAGGTCTAGTCTTACGGCAAAAGCGATGCTCTTTTCGGTAAACTCGGTTAGGTTTTCGCCAAGCATATAGTCGCCTAATGGTTGGTCGTTTATGATAAATGTTTCAACGCCATCGTCTTTCCATTTGTTTAGGCTTTGCCTTAGGTATTCCAAAGTTTTTGGGCTTAGACCAGTGTTACTGTGCCCTTGTTCCGAAATTGATGGTTGCATAATCCAACAAACCTCGTTTTTCCTATCGTAAAAAGTGTAGCACGAGGGGTCGGTTAGGGTATATGATTTTTTTGCCATAAGTTCCTCCTATTATGTTATTTTGAAAGGTCGCTAGCGTCTAGGTTTTTTGTAAAATCGTTTGATTCTAGTGCATAATATGGGCTATCTAAAATGTCGTCAGTAAGCCCGTCAATATATTCCATTCTAACTGGGTTAAATCCAAACTTTTTAAATAGTTTTAGACTTGCGGTATTATCTTTTCTAATAAAGGTATATAGTTTTGGGTTTGGTGAGTTTTTTGAGCCTGATTGGCTAAAATCGCCAATAGACTTTAGCATTTTGGTGCCATTGCCTATGTTTAGACTATTCGGATTTACCACAATATACTCAATATAATTTTTTTGGGAAAAATTGTCGTAACTAAATAGTGTTAGCCCAAGGGGACTAGATAAATTATTTTTATCAAAAGCCACCCAAAGTTTAAAGTCTTTGCCATTGTGCTCGGGTAAATTTTTTCTTTTCTCGTCAAAGTATTTTTGATATATATGACTTCCCAATTTCTCGCCGTTTGGCAAAATGTATTTTGAAATATCTTTGCTTTCCCAAGTGTCTAGTTGACCTAGAGTGTCTTTGAGGTCGGGATAAGTAGGGCTATTGGAAGTGCTCTTTTTGAAATGTTCCCAAAAAGACTTTTTGGGCGTGCTGTCACTTTCAAAATAATTTACCCATATTAAGCCGTTTTTATCGTCTTTTAGGTCTTTCATACTCTCCTCCAAAGTTATTTTCCTACGCAAAATTTACTAAATATTTCGTCGATTATTTTTTCGTTGTCACTGTTTCCAGTGATGTCGCCTAGGCTTAGCCAACTAGCCTTGATGTCAATAGAAATTAGGTCAAGTTGATATCCTAGGTCAAGGTTAGAAAGGGCGGTGTCAAGATTTTCTAGAGCCGACTTTAGGGCTTCGATGTGTCTTGTGTTTGTGATGACAACCGAACCCAAATTTACATTGTTATTTGTTACAAAATGTAGCATTTCTTCTTTTAGGTTATCCACACCTACGCCCTTGATTGTGGATAACTCCACTTTTTTATCAAACGGGATTTTACTCAAATCACATTTTTTGTCTAGGTCGCATTTGTTTATGACTGCAATTACATTTTTGCCTTTGATGTCGTCAATTATTTGGTAATCGTCATCGGACAGAGGAAGGGATGCGTCCACCACAAATAGCACAATGTCTGCCGACTTTATGGAGTTTTTGGATCTATCAATGCCAATTTTTTCCACAACATCTTGGGTGTTTCTAATTCCCGCGGTGTCCATAAGAATAAATTTGTAGCCTTTGTACTCAAAAGTTTCTTCAATTACATCCCTTGTTGTGCCTTGGATGTCGGTGACTATTGCGCGCTCATAGTTTAGTAGGGCATTGAGTAGGCTAGATTTTCCGGCGTTGGTTTTGCCATAGATTAATATCTTTGTGCCTTCCTTTATTGCTCTTCCTAGCCTTGCGGTAGACAAAAGTTCCTCGATTTTTGACCTGCACGCCATAAGCCTTGTTTTAATAAACTCCGCCGATTCTTCCTCTAAGTCTTCTTCGGGGTAGTCTAGAGTTACCTCAATTTTGGCAAGTGTTTCGGTAAGAACCGCTTGCAAACTTTCCACCTCGGATTTTAGTTTTCCTTGAACCAAGTCGTATCCCGCACGCAACTCGCTTTCGCTTTCGGCGTTTATTAGGTCAATTACACCCTCGGCTTCGTCCAAACTCATTTTGCCGTTTAAGAACGCAAGTTTGCTAAACTCACCCTTTGTGGCAGGAGTACAACCAAGGTCAACCAAACTTTCATAAATTTTGTTGGTTAGGGTCACTCCGCCGTGGACTTGAAATTCTATCATATCTTCGCCCGTATATGAATATGGCGACTTAAAATATACGCAAAGACACTTGTCGGAAATTTCATTATATCTAAAAGTTCCAAGTATTAGTTTTCTTGGCTCAAGCGGTGTGCCTGCTTTTATGGGAGAAAAAACTTTTTGGGCTTTTTCTAGCACGCCTTTGCCACTCATTCTAATTATGGATATTCCGCCACTGCCAAGAGCGGTGGAAATTGCTACAATGTCTTTTTCTTTTGTCATTTAAACCTCTCAACACATAGTTCTTATTATATTCTATCACAAAAAAAGAGCCATTAATAGAGTTTTTGCAAAAAAAGTTGAAATTTGTTAAAAAAATATGAATGGTGTGGGTGCCATTCTAAACGGGATCCCCTTGGCGATAGATGAATTTTTGAAACTCTTGAAAAAAATGCGTATTTACGCAAAAATTTTAAATGTACGGTGGATATATTAATGTTTTTTATATCAAAAAATCAATTGATGAAGGGAAAATACCTAATTTAATACTGTAAATAGAATATGAGAATAATGCAATAGATTTGTAACCGCAAAGCCCCAAAATATGTGTATAAGTGAGGTCTTAAAAAATATAAACAAATTTTACAAAGGGTATTGAAATTTGGAAATTGATATGATATAATGAGTTTACGAAAAAACTTTTTGGAGGTAAAAAATTATGGAAGGAAGAAAATTTTATTTAAACAAAGATTTAATTTGTAGAATGGGAGACGAACTTAATGTTTGCATATCCAATAAAAATGGTACAAAACTAAAAGACGTTGTGTCGGGGGAAATATTTCAAAGAGGCGAAACGGATTTACCATTTTCAAGATTGCTAGCCCTTAGCGATACTTATGTTTATAAGAATATCGAAAAATGGGTATCTCTAAATGGTAGATACGGCGCAAGTGGTAAGCAACTTTCACTAATTGTAAATGAATTAGCACCGATTATTTCAAAAACAATAGTTAGCCTTGAAGAGATTGAAAAATTAAAAACAATGGCAACTCAAATGAGAGCGGAGAACTATGCTAAGATTACAAAAACAACAGAAACTCATTCGACATATGAATTAACCAATAAAGAAAGAGAGTTTTAATAATTTTCATTGAATTGTTTTTGTAAGGGGAAATATATGAGGGATTTGTACAAAGTTAGTGACCTAGGGTATGCCGTTTGCTTTGAAGCAAAAGACAAATTTTTAGTAGGTCCAATCAATAATAAAAGAACAAAAATTAAAGATATAAAGTCCGGTGAAATCATAGAATTTATGAAAGATACATCTAATTTTGGGACACTTGGCAGTTGCTCAGAGGACGACTTGCTTGGAATAATGAGTGGAGTAAGGCAAGTTCGAGGACTAGAAACATCACTTTATAATATTTCTATGATGCAAAAAGCCCATGCAAAACAGATAAGAGGGCTTATAAGTAAAGGTGTTCTTAGCACAAGGGATATTGCCACAATTAAATCGATTATGAATAGCGAAATCGAAAAAAGCCAAAACCGTGAAGCAAGTAGTTTAAAGAGGTTTCAAGATAAATTTAATGGGTCGCAAGGACGAGAAACAAGAAAAGAACACGAAGAAATGGAAAGGATTTTTAAAGAAAATTTTTTCTCTATAACAAGAGAAGAAAAGGACTTTTAATAATAACAAACATAGCAAAGATTGAAAATTTGACATTGTAATGTTAAATTTTGAGAAGTGCTATGTTTTTTTATTTGCTTAAAGGGGCAACGTGCTTTAGCAGTGAGATACTTCGGGGCTAACACCCACTCAGTATGACAAAAGAGGAAATACACCGCAGGTGTCATATCGACCGAACGAAAGAATTGAGTGAGCGGAGTATATCTATTAAAATGTAGCCGATAAGAAGAGTGTTAATCGCTTCCGCCTATGTCATTCTGAGGAAGAAAATTTTTTCGACCGAAGAATCTAGGACGAAAAGTGTATTTGTCCACAAGGTCAACCACTTAGATACACTCCGCTCCCGATGGTCGGTCGGTATGACAGGAATGGAATGTGCTTTCACTTTGTCATATCGACTGAGTGTTTGTAAAAACACGAACGGAGCATATCTATAAAGGTACAACCATAAAAGCGGAAGCCGTTGGCTTGGATTAAAATAGATACACTCCGCTCGTGCTATGCACTCGGTCGGTATGACACGGGTGGCAATAGAATTGCCACGGGTAATAGGTAAGAGTGAAGAAGTGCAAGTGGATGACCTAATAGATACGCTCCGCTCGGTCGCACGCTCCCTCGGTCGGTATGACAGAGCAAGACAGGGTCTTGCTAGTGAAAAGTGAAGAGGTGTATAAGAGGTCAAACATATAGCCTATGTCATTCTGAGTGGGCATTAGCCCCGAAGAATCTCTACTTTGGGTCTCAAGCCCTAAGGGCTTCCACAACTCTTATTTCTTCTTTCTTATTTTTTATTTTCCGGTTGCTAGACTGGTTTGTCATTCTGAGCGAATGCGAAGAATCTAGAACAAAAAGTCTGAGGATGACTCAAAAGATACACTTCCTTTGCTTATGCTCTCTTTGTATGGCATAGTGAAAAGAGTGAATGTAATGATTTTTGTCGAAAGGGGGCGATTTTGTTTTGAGGGGGTCGAAATGTATGTTAATATATAAATATATATTAAAAACACTTTTTTGATAGACTTTTACATAAACTATTTGTAGAGTTGTGACTAAAGTGGATGTGGGGGGATATCAAACGCTTCAAACTAAGTGAAAGATAGACTGATAGAAGCCGACTGCTCCCTTTTGAAAAAGAAAAATGGAAAATGGAAAATGAAGAAAGAAGATACTAGACTATATATGTTCCACGAAGGAACGTATACACACGCATATGAATTTATGGGTTGTCAACCTATGGAAGAGGGTGGTTTTGTTTTTCGTACGTGGGCACCTAATGCAAAAAGCATTTCGGTTTTGGGCGACTTTAATGGTTGGAAGAGTGACATAAACCCAATGAAAAGGATATCCAAACAAGGCGTTTGGGAAGCCAAAATTGAGAATGCTAAAAGCGGGGATAAGTATAAGTTTGAAATAGAGGACAAAACGGGATACAAAAGACTAAAAGCCGACCCATATGCTTTTATGAATGAGACTAATGGCAAAAACGCTAGTATTGTTTATGATATTTCTGGCTACGAGTGGCACGACCAAAAGTATTTGGAGTGGCAAAGGGGCAGGGATATTTACCATAGCCCTATGAACATATACGAGGTCAACTTGTGCTCGTGGAAAAAGACAATGGATTGTAAGTATTTAAGTTACAAAGAAATTGCCGACGAACTTGTTCCATACGTTATGGAAATGGGATATACCACAATTGAACTTATGCCAATTACCGAATATCCGTTTGACGGTTCGTGGGGATATCAAGTAACGGGATATTTTTCGCCAACAAGTAGGTTTGGAGAACCAAAGGACTTTATGTACTTTGTGGACAAGTGTCATAAGTATGGAATTAATATAATTATGGACTGGGTGCCCGCACACTTTCCAAAAGACGGGTTTGGACTTATTGAATTTGACGGAACTAGGCTATACGAAAACCAAGGTTGGGATAGGCTAGAGCATAGCACGTGGGGGACTAGAAAGTTTGACCACGGAAGAAACGAAGTGCAGTCGTTTTTGATTTCTAGTGCAATGCTATTCCTAGACAAATACCATATAGACGGCATTAGAGTGGACGCGGTGGCAAGTATGCTTTATCTTGACTATGATAAAAAACCGGGGGAATGGATTCCTAACCAGTATGGTGACAACAAAAATTTGGAAGCCGTGGCGTTCTTGAAAAAACTAAACGCTTGTGTGTTTAGGGAATATCCAAATGCCATAATGGTTGCCGAAGAAAGCACCGCTTGGCCTATGGTTACAAAGCCTACTCACTTGGGCGGGCTGGGGTTTAATTTTAAGTGGAATATTGGTTGGATGAACGATAGCCTAGAGTATATGAAAACCGACCCATATTTTAGAAAAAGCATTCACGACAAACTCACATTTTCGATGTTCTATGCTTTTAGTGAAAACTTTATTTTGCCACTCTCTCACGACGAGGTTGTACACGGCAAGTGCTCAATTTTAAACAAAATGTTTGGCGAGTATTACGACAAGTTTAAGGCTATGAAAGTATATATGACATATATGTATGCTCACCCTGGAAAAAAACTTAATTTTATGGGTAACGAGTTTGCTCAATTTAGAGAATGGGATTACCAAGCGGGGATTGATTTTTGTTTGCTTGACTACGACACTCACAAAAATATGTTTGAGTTTACAAAGGCGCTAAATAAGTTTTATTTGGATAGCCCCGAACTCTATGCCGAGGACTTCTCGTGGTCGGGGTTTGAGTGGCTAGTGCCCGATGACAATCTTCAAAATATTATTGTGTTTAAGCGAATGGACGGACGGGGAAACGAACTTATTTATGTTGCCAATTTCTCGACGGTTGATAGATTGAATTATTCGTTTGGAGTGGACGGACGAGAATATCAAAAAGTGTTCTCGACCGACAATACTGGTGATAATGAAAGCGGATTTGGTGGCAACACGATAAAGGCGGAAAAGAAAAAATGTAAAGGTAAAGACTATACCTTGACGCTAGATATTCCTGCAATGAGTGGAATGTTCCTAAAGAAAAAAATATCTGAAATAAGGTTGGGTTAAAAATGGAAAATAATTTGAAAGATATGATAAAAAACCTAAAAGAAAAAACTAGCAAGATGCTCGACATTGAGCCAAAGGCTTATGACGAAAAGGATGATAAGTTAGAAAACTCAGTTGAGGAAAAGAAACCTCAAAAAAAGTCTGTGCCAAAGACTAAAGATAAAGTTGAGGATGTCCCAAAGGAGAAAGGGCTTAAAGCACTAGACGACATTGAGGCTAGGATTGCAAAGTTCTATTCCGACAAAGAAGAGAAAATTTCCGCACTTGAAAAGGAAGAAGAGACAAAGGCGGATACTATTACAAAAAAGATTTCGGACAGTGAGTTTAAGAGCGTTATTAGTGGCATAAAAGTAGACGCGCTCGATGACGAAGAGGACGACAATATTGGCAGGCGTGTGCTAAAGGAATTTGCTTTGGACGAAGAAAACTTAGAGGACGCAAATGCGGGTAGTATGGGGATGGCGTCAAGTGACGAAGAAAATGATGTTGCTATTGATGTTGATGTTCACAAAGAGGAAGAGAGTGTGGGCGAGGAAGCCGAAGAGGACGACGCTTTTGATACCGTTGTGGATATTGTTTCCAATTCTGACCCTATGGATGTGATTAAAATGCCAAAAGCCCCAAAAGAAGAAAAGTTAGACGACGCAAAAGAAAAGTTGGAAGGTTTGCTTAAGGCAACAAGCAAAGCAAGCGAAAAGAAAGAGCCTAAAATCAAGAGCAAATCTAAAACTAGCGAGAAACCCGCAAAGGCATCAAAAACACCTGCAACCAAAAAATCCACAAAAGCAAAAAGCGAAACTAAAGCAAAAAAAGAAAAACCTATTTTGGAAGAACCAAAGAAGGAAACTTTAAGCGTGGTTGAGGAAAAAATTGACAAGGCTTTGGTAGAAGAAAATGTTGCCCAAGAAAACCTTGAGGGTGCTATTTGTGACGATGTTGTAAATAGCGTGGAAGAAGTGGGTTTGGTTGCGGATAGCGAAAACGAGGCAATAACACTTGAAGAAAAACCTAAAGAAGTGGAAACAACAAAGCCCCAAGAACAAGAAAAGATAGAAGACCTACCTAGTGGTGTTCCGTCAAAGGCGTTATATGGAAGTGACGAGCACGCAAGCGAGAACAAGGCGGGCGTTGTGTCGTCTATCCACTCAAAGGAAATTGAGGTGGGGGACAAGAACTTGAACACAGGCGTTTATAATGCAACACCATCTAGTATGGTTGTGCCAATGGGTGAAGAGGAAACCTTGTCCGAACCAGAAAAGTATGTAAAAAATGTTGAAAGCATTCACACAATTTCGGGCGTGGAGAGTTCGTATAGACCGGAGCAAAAGAAACCTATGAAGGTGCTATTTGTGGTGACTGAGTGTCAACCTTTTGTGGCTACAGGTGGGCTTGCCGATGTGGCGGGTAGTTTGCCAAAAGCGATTGCAAAAGAGGGTGTGGACATAAGGGTTATTATGCCACTTTATGGGTCGATTAAGGATATATATCGAAGCGACTTTGAGTTTGTTGGAAACTACACCGTGCACCTAAGTTGGAGACAAGAGTATTGTGGGCTATTTAGATATGTAAGCGACGGCGTTACATACTACTTTGTAGACAACGAAAGATACTTTAAGCGTGATAATCTATATGGATATTTTGACGATGGCGAAAGATTTGCATATTTTTGCAAAGCGGTGGTTGAGGGGCTTCCTAGCCTAGACTTCTTCCCCGACATTATTCATTGCAACGATTGGCAGTCGGCACTTGTGTCTACTTATCTAAAGACGGGTACGTGGAGCGACAGTAGATATTATCACATAAAAAATATTTATACCATCCATAATGTTGAGTATCAAGGGGTATATGGAATGGAGAATTTGGGCGACCTATTTGGCGTTGACCAAGGTCACGCTCACGACCTAGAATACGACGGAAACATTAACCTAACCAAGGGTGCTATTCAACTTAGCGACAAAGTAACCACCGTATCCCACTCCTATTGTGACAACCTAAAACAACCATATTGCAGTAGAGGGCTTCACCACATAATTTATAGAAATGAATATAAACTTAGTGGAATTATAAATGGCGTAGACAACGATTTTTATAATCCCGAGACCGACGAGGTTATTGCATATAACTATAGCATAAACGACCTAAGCGGAAAGGCTAAGTGCAAAAAGGCTTGGCAAGAAGAATTGGGGCTACCTGTTGACCCCGAAACTCCACTTATTTCAATGGTTACGCGTCTTGTATCGCACAAGGGACTTGACCTAATTACAAGAATACTAGAAGACCTTGTTCAAGACGATATTCAATTTGTAATTGTTGGAACGGGTGACCAAAGATTTATTGATTACTTTAAGTATATGGAACAAAAGTACCCAACAAAAGTCCGTGCACTTGTGGACAAATTTTCGCTTGAATATGCAAGGAAAAACTATGCGGGCAGTGATATATTCCTAATGCCTAGCAAGATTGAGCCTTGTGGCATTAGCCAAATGATTGCAAGTAGATATGGCACCATTCCAGTAGTTAGAGAAACGGGCGGACTAAAGGATAGTATCAAGGACTTTGGGTGCGAGGGCGGTGGAAATGGCTACACCTTTGCAAACTACAATTCCGAGGACTTGAAGTACCAAGTAAAAAGGGCAATTGCCGACTACCACGACAAAGTGGAATGGGACAAAAAAATGCATACCATTATGGGTATTAACTTTGGTTGGGAGAGGTCTGCCAAGGAATATGTACAATTGTACGAAAGCATTATGTAACAAAACATAGTTTATTTGACTAGGTTTTTAAGGAGATAATTTTGAGCAACAAATTTACCGAACAAAAAGCAATAGAATTACTAGAAGAAACAATAAAAAAATATGGCGATGCCGACCAAACAATCGAAAAAGCAACGCTATCTGAACTATATAGGGCACTTGCAATTATTTCTCACGATATTTTGATTGAAAAAAGAGAAAAATACCACATAAAAGTTAGCAAGTCGATGGGCAAAAGAATACACTATTTGTGTATGGAATTTTTGCTTGGGCGAAACCTAAAAAGCACAATGTTCAATTTGAAAATTGCACCCGTTTTTGAAAAAATCCTAAAGGATAGAAAAATAAACATTGAGGATGTCTATGAGGTCGAAAATGATGCGGGACTTGGCAATGGCGGTCTAGGTAGGCTTGCCGCTTGCTTTATGGATAGTCTTGCCACTTTGGGCTATCCAAATATGGGGCATAGTATATTATATGAATATGGATTTTTTAAGCAAAAAATAATTGACGGCGAGCAAGTTGAGGCAACCGACAGTTGGCGAAATACGGGCGACTATTGGCTCCAAAAAAGGTCGGACAAATCGGTGCTTGTAAAGTTTGGCGGAACGGTTAGCGAAAGAATGGAAAACGGGCATTTGGTTCCCGAATACCACGACTACACCGAGGTTACCGCAGTGCCTTATGATATGGTGCTTAGCGGTTATGACTGCGAGGGCGTGGGCGTGCTTAGGCTTTGGGAGGCCAAGGCGGTTGGAAAGTTTGACCTAGATAGTTTTAGTCAAGGCGAATATGTTAGGGCGGCTGCCGAGAGTAGCGAAATGGAGATGATATCCAAGGTTCTTTATCCCGCCGATGACCACGAAAGTGGCAAGGTGCTAAGGCTTAAACAACAATACTTTTTGGTGTCGGCATCCCTTCAAAACATTGTGTCGACGCACATAAAAAGATATAGGAACTTAAAAAGTCTTCCTGACCTAGTGGCTATTCAACTAAACGATACACATCCGGCTCTTGCCATACCCGAACTTATGCGTATACTTATGGACGAACACGGTTGGTCGTGGGATAGTGCGTGGGCAGTGGTTGGAAAAACAATAAACTACACCAACCACACAGTATTGATTGAGGCACTAGAAAAGTGGGATGAAAAAATCTTTGCAAGCGTGCTTCCTAGGATTTATCAAATTGTAAAGGAAATCAATCGTAGGTTTACAAAAGACTTGCTTGAGAACAAGTCGGATATGTTTGACCTAAGCCAAGTGGAAAAAATGGCAATTGTTAGCCAAGGTCAAGTCCGTATGGCAAATATGTCGGTTATTGGCTCGGCTAGGGTAAATGGTGTTAGCGGACTTCATAGCAAGATTATTAGAACCGAACTATTTGGTCCTTATGACAAACTTTATCCAAACAAGTTTCTAAACGTTACAAACGGCATTGCTCATAGGCGTTGGCTAAGCCAATCCAACCCCGAACTTGCGTCTATTATTGAAGACTTGATTGGAAGGGGATTTCTAAAAAATGCCGACGAACTTAAAAAATTAGAAAAGTATGCCGACGACCAAACTACTCTAAAAAGGCTTCAAAAAGCAAAAGAGAATAACAAAAAAGAATTTGCAAAATTCCTAAAGAAATATCAAGGGGTGGAGGTTGACCCCACACACCGCTTTGATGTGCACATAAAAAGGATTCACGAGTACAAAAGGCAACTACTAAATGTATTAAAAATAATACACTTGTATCTAGACATTGTGGAAAATCCCGAAAAGGAAGTTACCCCACAAGTATTCTTCTTTGGCGGAAAGTCGGCTCCTAAATATTATATGGCAAAGAGGATTATCAAACTTATTTGCAAACTATCGGACGAAATAAATTCAAACCCAGTTGCAAGGGACAAAATAAAAGTTGTAATGCTAGAAAACTATAACGTAAGCCTTGCCGAAAAGATTATACCTGCAAGTGATGTTAGCGAACAAATTTCTCTTGCGGGAAAAGAGGCTAGTGGCACGGGCAATATGAAGTTTATGTGCAATGGCGCTTTGACTATTGGCACATACGATGGCGCAAATGTGGAAATGACCGAAATTTTGGGCAGGGACAATATCTTTATTTTTGGAATGAATGCCGAAGAGGTTGATATGACTTGGAAGGCGGGATACAATCCAAAAGAGTATTACAAAAACAATCCTAAAATCCATAGGGTTATAGACAAACTTATAAGCGGACTAGGCGGGGAGAGTTTTAAGGATATTGCCGATTACCTAATCGAAAGCACTAGACCCGACCCATATATGTGCCTTGCCGATTTTGATAGTTATATATCTATTCACGAAAAAATGGACGAACTATATCGCAACCCAAAAGAATGGAATAGGGTTAGCCTTATTAATATTGCTAGGTCGGGATTCTTCTCGTCCGATAGAAGTATAAAAGAATATGTAGATAATATTTGGCATCTAAAAGCAATTGATTAGTATAATTGGGCAAAAACAAAAGCAAGGGAGCGGATATGAAAGATTATATTTTTAACCCCACCAAAGATAAATCCCCCTTGGGCGTTTGCAAAAAGGGGAAAGAAATAAAATATAATATAAAAATAAGCAAGTGTACGGGAGTTACTTCCGTAGACTTTCTTTTGCATAAGGACGGCGAAAATCCAACCGCTTATCCTATGACTCTTACCTTTGCCGACGACAAATATTTATACTTTGAGTTTTTGTTTAAATACAAAACAAGCGGACATTTTTGGTATCACTTTGAGTGCAAAAAGTTGGACGAAACCATAAGGCTAATTCAAGGCGACAATATGGATGCCGCTATAGGCGATGATGACAGGGACTTTTTGGAACTAATAATCGACAAAGATAATAGAGTGGATTGTAGTTTTAGAAAGGGAATAATTTATCACATATTTGTAGACAGATTTTGTAGAAAAGGTGAGGTTAAGGCAAGAGACGGACTAACCCTTTGCGACGACTGGTCGGAGCCTATTGACTACGAATTTGATAGCAACCACAAAAGGATAAACCACAAGTGTTATGGCGGAAACTTTGAGGGGGTTATATCCAAACTTTCTTATCTTAAAGATTTGGGCGTTACTACCATATATTTGTCGCCTATATTTGAGGCACATAGTAGCCACAAATATAACACCGCCGACTACCAAAAGATTGACGAAATGTTTGGGGGAGAAAAGGGGTTTAAAGCCCTTTTGGCTAGTGCGAAAAAACACAATATAAACATTGTATTAGACGGCGTATTCAATCACACGGGAAGCGATAGTGTGTATTTTAATAAAGAGGGTAGATATTCGTCCCTTGGTGCTTATCAAAGCCAAAATTCGCCTTACTCTAGTTGGTACGACTTTGAAAGTTTTCCAAACAAATATAGTTCGTGGTGGGGCGTTCCAACCTTGCCACAAGTAAACGAGACGGACGATTTTGTTTCCTTTATTGCGGGCAAAAATGGCGTTATAGAAAAGTATATGAATATGGGCGTATTTGGGCTTAGGCTTGATGTCGCCGACGAACTTAGCGACGAGTTTTTGAAAAAAATAAACACGGCAGTAAAGAGGGTAAATCCTAGTGGCGTGGTTATAGGCGAGGTTTGGGAAGACGCTTCGTGCAAAATCGCTTATGGGGAAAGAAAAAAGTATTTCTTGGGCGGTGAGCTTGATAGTGTTACAAACTACCCTATGAAAAACGCCATAATTGAGTATGTAAAGTCTGGAAATGTTACACCTCTTGTTACCACAATCAATATGATTAAGTCGGAGTATCCTATAAGCACTCAACATAACCTTATGAATATCCTTGGCAGTCACGACACTATGCGAATAATGACCGCACTTTTGGTGGGTCAAAATGACGGCGATATAGGCAGGCATATAATGACCGAGGACGACTACGAAAAAGGCTTTAGGCTTCTTAAAATTGCCACAATTTTGCAATACACCACTTTTGGAGTGCCAACTATTTATTATGGCGACGAAGTGGGAATGACGGGCGGTAGAGACCCATTCTCACGGGAGACCTTCCCTTGGGGACGAGAGCGAAAAGAAATTTTGGAGTGGTACAAACAATTAAAGACTTTAAGAGAACTTCCCTCCATATACGAGGGCGACATAGATGTTGTTTATGCGGAAGGCGGAGTTATTGTGTACAATAGAACAAGTGGCAAAGAAGTTGTAACCGTTGCGATAAACTTGGGTGGCGAAGATTTTTCCGTTACTTTTTCGGGCGAAAAAAGGGAACTTTGTACAAACAAAACACATCTTGGCTTTGTTAACTTAAAGCCATATTCATTTGCAATTTTAATGTAAAACTTAAGCATACCAAAAAGTTCAGCATAAGGACTTTGTGGTGTGCTTTTTGTAATAGTTATCCACATATTGTGGATAACTTGGATTTTAAAAAACAAAAAATAATCAAAAAATGCAAAAACATCTAAATTTTGATAAATTTTAATTTATTTTTGTGGATAATTGTCGGGCTAGTCTTGCTTTTGCAAAAAAAATTTGGTACAATAAAAATATGTATAAGTTTGTGCGTGAAAAAGGGAAAATATTTTGAATTGGATTTGCAATAAAACAATAGTAATAACGGGCGCAACTAGCGGTATTGGTAGGGAACTTACCAAACTTTTTGTAACCAAAAACAATTGCAAAGTAATTGGCGTTGGTAGACGGGAAGAAAAGTTTAAAGAATTGATAGGCGAACTGGGTGAGTTTGCGTCAAACTTTGAGTACCACCTATTTGATGTGTCGGTGGAGGACAGTTGGAAAGACTTTGCACAAAAGATTGAGGGCAAAGGCGTGTCGGTTGTAATAAACAACGCCGGTGTTCTTCCAAAGTTTAGTTCGTTTGAAAATGCAAGCAAGAGTGCTTGCCCCGAAAAATATTTGGGTACTATGGACACAAATTTTAATTCGATTGTATATAGTGCATATTATATGATGCCAATAATCGAAAAAGAAAACGAGCCCGCTTTTGTAAATATTGCTAGTTCTAGCGCACTTTGTCCACTTGTGGGCACTGCTATCTATTCGGCTAGCAAATCGGCGGTCAAGAACTTTGTAGAAGCCTTGAGGCTTGAGAAAAATTATTATGTGGGGCTAATTTGCCCTGGATTTACAAAAACGGAAATTTTTAGAAATCAGGCAAGCAAAATATCTGGCATTGTGGGTAAGGTTGCAATGCATCAAACTCGGATGTCAAAAAAGATATACAAAGGGATTTTGCGAAAGAAAAAACGCCTAGTCTTGGGCGTGGACGCAAAGTTTATGGATATTGGGTATAGGTGGTTTCCAAGAACCACACCAAGGCTAATTTCTTGGATTTTAAAGTCTTCAAAAATTAAACTTTTTGATGATGTTTTTAAAAAGGAGCAAAAAGATGATTAAACTAAATTATGCGGGCGTAGACAAAGACATCATAAAGTTGGGCATAAATTTGTCTACCATTCCAAGTGCTACAAGGGGCAAAAATATCCAAAAAATTTATGACAAAAAAGTGTCGGTTATGCTAGATTTTCTTGACCTTCCAAATATGCCAAACGACCAAATTGAAAGGCTTGAAAAAGTGGGCAATTGCATAAAAAATAAATATCGCAACTTTGTGGTTTTGGGCATTGGTGGCAGTGCTCTAGGCATAAGTATGCTAGAAAACACCTTTGTTAGTTCCATTCACAAAAAGACCAAAACCAAAGTTTATGTTTGTGACAATATCGACGGCGACGGCTTTGTGTCTTTGCTTAATACCCTTGACCTAAAAAAGACTATGTTTAATGTAATAACCAAGTCGGGTGGAACTAGCGAGACTTTGTCGCAAATGCTTATTGTAATAGACAAACTAAAGTCAAAAAAACTAAGCCTTAGTAAGCATATGATTATAACCACCACCGAGAACAATAGCCTTCACAATTTTGCAAAAGAAAATGATGTTACCGCTTTTACTATTCCAGTGGGCGTGGGCGGAAGATTTTCGGTGTTGTCGCCCGTTGGGTTGCTACCCGCAGTTGTTATGGGGGTTGATATTAGAGCCCTTTTGATGGGAGCACGTAAAGCACTTGAAAATGGCAAACAAAATACCACCGCAAACATAGCATATACGCTAGCATATATAAATAATTATTACCTAAAGAAAGGCAGGACATCCCTTGTTTGTATGCCGTATTCCGATAGGCTAAAGTTGTTCCCCGACTTCTTTGCTCAACTTTGGGCGGAGAGTTTGGGTAAAAAATTAGACAAAAGTGGAAATGTGGTAAATGCCGGACAAAATCCAATTAAGGCACTGGGGGTAACCGACCAACATAGCCAATTGCAACTTTATTCTGAGGGGCTTGACGACAAGGTTATTATGTTTTTAAAAGTGGGCAAGTCCACCTTTGATGAGGTCGTAAAAGACGACTATGGTCTAGCAAAACACCTAAAAAATGTGGGGCTAAAAAAACTATTAGACTATGAGTATCAGTCGACGGCGTACTCGCTAACAAGCCTAAATAGACCAAACTACACTTTGGAACTAGACGAAATAAATGAAGAAAACGTGGGAGCGCTTATTATGCTATCCGAACTTATGACCGCTTTTATGGGCGAAATGCTAAACATAAATGCTTTTGACCAACCAGGGGTGGAACTAGGCAAGATTTATACAAAAGCGTGTTTGAAAGTGAAAGGATACGAAAACGAGCGTAAAGAAATTGAACATTTTCAAAAAAATAAAAACTTTTTTGGGCTAGATTAAGCCATATTTTAAAGATTGCAAAAAATTTTTGTCATACTTTATTGATTTTTGGGGTACACGCCGTGATATAATCGGGGTGTAACTTTGAAAAGGCTAGCCAAAAAATTTTTGAAAATAAAAAGTTACAAAAGTATGTACATCGGTTTGTTTTGGTGATATAATAAAACAAGCGGATGCAATAAATAACATAAGGGAGACCGCAAAATGAATATACACGACATTTGGGCAATTGCTCAAGAAAAGTTACAAAAAGAAGTGAGTGCCGTAAGTTTTGACTTGTGGATAAAGTCGCTTGAGCCTATTAATCTAAGAAATGGCGTACTTTATTTGTCTACTACTAGCGAAACGGCAAAACAAAGAATACTAAGTTTGCATAAGGGCGAAATATTTGTTGCCGTAACGGGGGCAAGCGAAGAGGTAAAAGACTTTGTCGTTCTTGACCCTGCCGAAAGGGAGGCATACAAGCAAACTCAAGAACTAAGCGTGGAGAACGATAACAAAAAATTCTCTGGTGTAAACACATTCAATTCCAAATACACATTCGACAACTTTGTCGTAGGAAACTCGAATAAATATGTGTATGCCGCTTGTCGTGGCGTTGCCGAAAAGCCTGCAGGAATGATAAACCCACTATTTATTTATGGTGGAGTAGGACTAGGAAAAACCCACTTGCTTCACGCAATAGGAAATTATATTATCAAAAATTTCCCCGAAAAATCGGTGCTTTATTGCCCAATCGACAAGTTTATTAGCGATTATGTAAATGCTCTAAAGGGTGCGTCATCCTTGTCCGCTATGAACAACTTTAAGGAAAAGTACAGAAATTTGGATGTGCTAATAATTGACGATATTCAATTTATTTCAAAAGCCGAAAGCACACAAGAAGAGTTTTTCCACACATTTAATGAACTTTATGAGCACGGCAAACAAATAGTTATTGCAAGTGACCGTCCACCTAAGGAAATTGCCACTTTGCAAGAAAGATTGAGGTCAAGATTTAGTATGGGGCTTATACAAGATATCCAATCGCCAGACTACGAAACAAGGCTTGCTATTCTTATGAAAAAGGCTCAAGAAGAAGGCTATCTTGTTGCCGACGAAGCAGTGGAATACATAGCCGAACACTTTGATACTAATATTAGGGATATGGAAGGTGTGCTATCCAAAGTTTGGTTCTATGCAAGGTGCCTTTGCAAAAAGTCCGCCGATATGGATGATGTGAGGGAAGCCCTAAAAGACCACGACTTTGCCGATAGACAAAACCTTACTATTGATAGAATTGTCGACTGTGTTTGTAGATACTTTAGCATTAGGAAAGACGACCTACTTGGCAAAAAGAAAAATAGGGAAGTTGCCGAGCCAAGACAAATTTGTATGTATGTAATTTGCGAACTTCTAAACTTGCCACTAATGACCATTAGTGCACACTTTGGCAAAAAGGACCACACAACGGTAATTTATGCCAGAGACAAGATCGCCAATGCCATTGAGGAAGGCAATCAAAAAATTAAAATTGCCGTAAACGACATAAAAGCAATGGCAATGAAAAACTAAAATAATTTTCCATAAAAACAACTTCAAAAAAAAATAAAAATAAAACAATTCAAACTTCAAAAATATTACAAACAAAAATGCTTATCTTTTGGATAAGCATTTTTTTGCATTTCACCTTATATGGTTTTATTGAGGAGATTGCTACAAAGTTATTTCCCTATAGTGTCGTGCTTTACAAGGCTTTGACCAACGCAATAGATAATAACCGCTTGAGCGTTGATTATATATGTCATAAGAATTAGTCTAAAGAACCTTTCGGAAATGTCTATAAATAGTCTTACGCTTCCGCTATTTAGTGCAAAGACCACTAGGGTGAATACAATAATTAGCATTGTTGCCACATATAGCATTAAGCCCGATATGTATTTTTCGCTTTTGATACACGTACAAACTATGTCGTATGCCACAATTCCCACAAGCAAGCCAACCAAAATATAAAACATTACCCTTTCCCAAACCGCCAAGGTTGCACCCGCTAGCGATAGGAACAAAAACACTACAAACGCAACCATAACTCCAATGGTGGAGTAGTATACAATATTTAGTAGTACTTTCTTTTTGTCGAAATCCATTTTGCCCTCCTTAAAATTTTGTTATTATATTTTGGCAATTATGTGGGGGTTTTATGTAAAAATTAAGTTTCCAATTTTTGTAATGTATAACCAAATAAATTGACATTGTGGGTTTTAGACTTTAAAATGTATATAAAGAGAGGTAGCAATGGTTGAATACAAAAAGTTGGGTAATATTTTTTGCAAATATTTTCACCCAAAAGGCAAATTAAAGAAAATTATTATAGCGGTGCACGGCTTTGCCGGCGACAAGGAAAGTTCGGCGATTATGGCAGTAGCCGAGGCACTTAGGAAACACACGCTTGTGGTCGCCTTTGACCTGCCTTGTCACGGGGAAGAAAAGGACGAAGTGCTTAAACTAGACGACTGCTATGAATACTTGGATAGCGTTTTGAAAGACACAAGGGAAAAATATCCAAACATACCAATTTCGCTATTTGCCACTAGTTTTGGGGCGTTTTTAAGTCTAAATTATCTAAAGTCAAAACCATATAATTTTGACCGTATAATTTTGCGTTCACCGGCGATTTTTATGGATGAGACGCTAGTTAATAACATTTTGCCTCTTCACCATATTTTGTTTGAGACGTTGCAAGAGCACAAAGTAAATTTGAGCCACGAAAAGGGCGTTTATGTGGATATGGAGTTTCTAGGCGACTTGAAAATGAATACGCTTTCCAATACCCATTTTGACGAGCACTTGTATATTATCCAAGGCGATGCGGACGACATTGTGGACTTTAAGAAAAATGAGGAGTTCTATAGGGCAAGTTGTAGTGGCTATAGTTTGTATTACATAAAGGGTGCCGACCATAGGTTCAAAAAAGCGGGCGAACTGGATGTTGTTGTAGATATAGTAAAAAGAATAATGGATAAAAAATAATGTAGCACGGGGCTACATTATTTTTTTAGTTGCCAAGATTTTATTTGGCTAAAAGCCTTTTAATCTTTATATTTTTGCAAAGCCAACCTTTTGGGGCTTATTATATTTATTATGCGATTAAAATGGCGACACTAGACCAAATCTTTTTGGCTTATAATGCGTGGTCAAAATTGTGATGTAAATCAAATTTTTGACTGTTTTTTAGGCTATGTATAAGCCTAAACCAATTGACTTGGGTGTTTTTTGAAGAAGTCGTATTTGGCTTCAATAAATTTTGGTTTGTAATTGTTTGGGTCGTCCACAAAGTCGTAAATTGGGTCGTTTATGGTGTCCCAACTAAATATATTTTCGTGTACATTTAGGTCGCTTGCAAGGGCTTCGATATTCTTTGGACTAACTGGGTGGAGTAGAATCATTGCAACCTTTACCATATGCAAAGTGTCGGCAATTACTTGAGCCAATTTTTCATTGTCATCGCCCGCCAATTTTTCGTTTGAAACATAGTATTTGTTGATGTTTCTAATAAAGGAGTCTAGTTCGTACATAACCATATGGAATTTGTTGTCAAACATAAGTTTTTCAATTTTTAGTATGGTCATAGTGCATTGTTTTAGGATGTCTTCGCTAATTTCTCTTTTTGGAACCACGCCCCCAAACCTGCTTTGCCAAGTGTAGAATAGTGTTCTAATAACCCTATTGTATACATTTGTAAGCAAGTTTCCGTCTTTTGTAACTGGGTCGATGTCCTCGGGTTTTGCATCGGGGTCAAACGCCTTTGGAGTAAAGGACGACGATGTGTTTCCAACCGACAAGCCTAGGAAATGCATACGAAGTTGTTCAACCGTGTAGTGCTCAAGCAGTTCGTTTGGCTTTGGTGGTTTTATGGCACCAGACGAACTAGCCTTGTTGCCCATAAACATAGAGTGCTTGTTTACAATAAGATGCGACATATTTAGTTCGCCATCGGGGATGTCAAGAGTTGGTGGAAGGTTTTTTTGCGTGCATAGCCACATAGCGTGTTGGACAGGGCCATAGAAGTATGCGTTGTCCTCGCCCAATATTTGATAAATGTAACTATCTTTGCTACACCAATATTTTTTCCACTCGTCTTTGTCTTTTCCGATTTTGTTTAGATATGTTTTTGTAAAGGAAATTGGAGCCCAAAGACTTTCGGGCCAAACATAGAAAGTAAGTCCTTTCATATCTTCCTTGTCGGGCACAGGTGCACCCCAAGAAATGTTTCCCGTAAGCCTGCTTGGGGTTAGGGTCTTGCCCGTACGATATCTAATGCCAGCGTCACTTAGCATTTCGCAAGCAATTTCTCTATCTTCTAGTTTGTCAAACACAAGCACAAACGAAGCCTTGCTTTTTTCCTCTCTTAGTTCAAAGGTTGGAAGCAAATATCTAACCTCTTCAAAAGCATCCATTTGGTCTTTTTTGATATATATTTCGGGTTTCTTCAAAAACTCCTTTATTTCCTTTAGAAAGAATGGTCTAGCCTCGGTTTTTTCTAGCCTTTCTACCCATTCAGTTAGCAAGGGCAAACACCTAGGCATATCAAAATACCAGTTGGAAATTTTCTTTAGGGTTGGGCGTTTCCCGCTAAGGGTGCTAACGGGGTCAATAAGTTCGCTTGGTTGATATTGGTGACCTAGGTCGCACTCGTCGGCATAGCCTTTTTCGCTTCCACAATTTTCATAAGGACATTTTCCAATAACTTGTCTGCCGTTTAGAAAGGTGTGTTGCTCTTCGTCATAGAATTGCAATGTGGACATTTTCTTTAGATAGCCGTTGTCGTATAGTTTATTAAAAATTTCCTTGCCCATTTCGTTGTGGAAAGGAAGGGCGTCACCAAAAGCACTTGCGCCAAAAAAGTTTAATGAAATTTCAAACTTGTCTAGGTCAACTTTTTGACGGTCGTGAAATTCCTTTACCATATTTTGAATGGTTTCGTCTATGCCTGCTTCTTTTCTTTTTCTATGCGTTTCTAGTGCGGGTGAGCCATAGCAGTCGGTACCCGATACAAAAATTACATTATCTTTGCCAATTCTATCACGCAAAAATCTTGCCATAAAGTCGGCATAAAGAAACATTCCTAGCACGTGTCCATAGTGCAAGTCCTTGTTGCCATAAGGCATTCCGCCCGTAATAACGGCACGCTTTGGCGCAACAGGTCTGTGCTCTAGCATTCTTTTTATTCTTTCATCGCCGTAGTCTTTCATAATCGCTCCTAGTGTAACAATCCTAGATGTCTTAATACGAGTATCTGGGGCGTTACAAATAATATATACCCAAAGTATATATTAAAAAGCCCGATTTGTAAAGAAAAATGTTTTTGGTGGGGCAAATATTGTGTGATTAATTTGGGGCTTTTGGGAGCGTCAAAGATACCAAAACTTGAAATTTTTTGTAAAATTGTGCCACGTACACAAATTAAAACATTTTGAGAGAGGCTCAAATGGTGCTACAATAAAAGAAAAAGGAGAAAAAATATGAATACAACTTCGTGGATTTTTCTAAGCGTTGCAGTGGCGTTTGCAGTGCTATTTATTGTAATTAGAACGTGGAAAGGGGGACTACCCGCTATGCTTCTAAAAACACTTGCATCGCTATGCTTTGTTACGATGGGCATCGTTGGGCTTGCCACAAGCACACTTACAAACAAAATCCCTCTTGCACTAATTGTAATTGGGCTACTATTTGGAATGGTGGGGGATATCCTTCTTGACCTAAAAGTCATTTATGACAACGACAAAATTTATCTAAACTTTGGAATGTTAAGTTTTGTACTTGGACATATGGCGTACTTTTCGGCACTCACTCTATTTGCCTATGAGACCGAGAAGAGTTTGTGGCTACCAGTGCTAGTATCGGTTGGCGTGGCACTTGCGGTGACGGCGGTTATTTTGATTGGCGGAAAGAAACTTATGAAACTAGAGTTTGGAGACTATTTGTGGCAAACGGTGGCTTATACAATCATCCTTGCTTTTATGGTGGAATACACTCTAATCCTTGCCATTATGAATGCGGGGATGTGGATGGCGTTTGTGGCGTTTGCACTCTTCTTTATGTCGGATGCGGTGCTATCTAGCCAATACTTTGGCGGAAAATTACATTCTCGTCCATACATTGCAATAAACCACACCCTTTATTACTCCGCACAAATCCTACTTGCACTAACAATTTTCTTGGTATAAACCAAAAGGCGTATCGCAAACGGTACGTCTTTTTTGTTGCCTAAAACTTTTCTATGGTTCGATAGCAGTGACAAACGAAATTCTCAAATTCTTGCTTTGAAAGCATTCTGTTTGGCTTTGGTGGAAAACACTCTAGGCAGTTTGACGAAAGTGGAATTTTTGAAAGGGTGAAAACTATTGGCGTGTAGTCTATTTCGCCATTGTCTAGTGCTTGGTGGGTGTCTTTTCCAAAATTGTTGTGAAGGTGCGAGCAAATGATGTGAGGCAAGTATTTATCCAAAAGGTCTTTTTCGTTCCCATAAG
>CAYVXW010000020.1:0-27055 GCA_964455585.1 uncultured Christensenella sp. | reverse complement strand
ATTAATTTTCCGTTTTGGACAATTGGGCTTCCACTCATTCCTTGAACTATTCCGCCCGTTTTGGAAATTAAATCTTTGTCGGTAATTTTTAGCACCATACTTTTTTCGCTACTAGTTGATTGGAAATTTGTTTTTATTATTTCAATATCAAATTTTTCGATATTCTCGCCGTCTAGGCAAGTTAGTATTTGGGCTTTGCCTGGAACAACCGATACACGCCCACCAATATCAATTGATGTCCTACCCTCCAAATACTTGCTAGCATCGTCGAAATATCCATACACGCCATACTCGCAATTTTTGTCCACAACGCCCAAAACGTCGTCACGATTGTATGTTCCAATAAGTTCGCCGGCACGCCCGTTTTCGCCCTTTTTTATGCCTAAAATCTTGCCTTTGTAGATTTCGCCACCGCTTACTTCAATTGTGTTTCCGCTTTCCACATCGGTGATTGCGTGACCAAGCGAGCCAAAACGCCCGTTTGTAATGTTTATAAATGTCAAAGTGCCAATGCCCACGGCGTCTTCTTTGACCCAAAGTCCAAGTTTGTAGGAGTTTGTAAGGCTATCGAGTGCGGGAGTGATTTCGGTTTCAAATTCTTCACCATTTCTAATGACTTTTATCTTTAGTTCGTCCCCGCTAGACAAACGCAAAATTTCGCCTATGTCCCCCACATTATTTACTTCCTGCCCGTCAATTTCGGTTATGATATCCCCACTTTTTAAGCCACTTTCTTCAAACGGTCTAGATATGCCACTCTTGGTTACAATAAAGTTTCCACCTATCAAAATAACGCCCCTTGATTGCAAACTAAACCCCAAACTATCGCCACCCGCAAAATATCTATCGGGCTCAATTACATTTACTTTTAGGTTCTTTATGTTAAACAAGTTGAAAAGTTTGTACTTTATTACATATTCGTCAAATTCTTCGCCCGTGCTAGCCGACACATAGTCAATTTTTGACGATACAAAAAAATTATCCGAAAGCATTGAATTTAGTTCGTCTTTTGTTACAAACATCCCGTTTTCGCAAATACTAAATATTTCGTAAGGAAAAGATATTGAAATGGTTACAAAAAGAAAAATAACAATTATTAGCAACATTTTTTTCTTTCTGCTCATAAAAAACACTCCTCACCAAAGACTTTGCTTAATGTAGAAGTATTTTAAATAATATAGCCAAAATTATTCACAAACTTATTAGGTAAAATTTGTATAATTGTTTGCTACATAAGAACCTTATATTTGTTTGCACTAGCAATAATTTCTTTTGCGTGACTAAGTGACATATCGCTTTTTCCATTTCCTAGCATTCTTGCAATTTCGATAATTTTTTCGTCGGCGGTGAGTTTTCTTACACTTGTTGCGGTAACACCGTCTTTTTCTGTTTTTTCAATTTTGAAGTTGCTATCGCCAAAAGATGCAATTTGGGATAAGTGAGTAATACAAATTACTTGGTTATTTTTGCTAATTTCGCAAATTTTTTGCCCAACCACAGTGCCAATTTCTCCGCCAATTCCAGTGTCAATTTCGTCAAAAATGCAAGTCTTTCCACCACCCGTTTGTAGCGACTTAAAAGCAAGCATAAACCTGCTCATTTCGCCACCCGAAATTATTTTTGTAAGCGGTCTTGGTTCAACGCCCAAGTTTGCACTAAACAAAAATTCAATTTCGTCCGCACCATTTTCGTTTGCACTATTTTCGATGAAATCTAGCGTAATTTCACCCAAGAACCTAAAATCGAAAGTAGCATTTTTCATACCTAAACACCTAAGTTCTTTTACCAAACTTTCCCTAAACGCTTGGAAGCCCACTTTTCGTTTTTCTCTTAAGTCTATGCAAAGATTGTAAATATCCCTTAGCAGTGCATTTTTTTGATTTTTTAGTTCGGCTAGTTTTTCGTCGGCATTTAGCAAATAGTCTAGTCTATTTTCTAGTTCAATCTTTTTGTCTAAAATATCTTTTATGGTGTTGCCGTATTTACGCTCAAGATCCTTTATGTCAGATAGCCTATCTTGGGTTATGTCCAATTCTTCTTGGGAATAACTAAGTCCGTTTATGTGGGCGTTTATGGTCGATACGATGTCGTCAAGTTCGTATTTTATGGAATATAACCTATCCTTTTCGCTCGACAAATCTTCGTCAAATTTCTCCACACTAGAGAGCGTGTTTATTGCACTCTTTAGGATGTTTGAGAGGTTATATTCGCCGTCAAGGGTATCAACCATACTACTAAGTGCGGTGTAAATTTTTTCGCTATTTTGCATAAGTGTTAGTTTTGACTTTAGGTCTTCTTCCTCACCGTCATATAGTTCGGCTTTTTCTATTTCGTCAACCTCAAACTTGAGGAGCATAATTGTGTTTTCCCTATCCTTATCCAGTCCGCCTAGTTCTTTTATAGACGCATTTATATCTTTAAGGGTGGAAAGTTTTTCGGTTAGTTTTTGTTTGTCTTCCACCAAGGTTTCTCCAATGATTTCGTCAAGTAGTCTTAGGTGATTTTTACTATCCAAAAGCACTTGGCTATCGTTTTGACCAAAGATATCTAGTATTTGGGCGGACACTTTTCTTAAAATATTAAGAGTAACCACATCGCCATTAATCCTACATTCATTTTTTCCGCTTACCGAAAAGTATCTAGAAATAATAATCGTGCCCTCGTTTTCGATGTCAAGAGGCAAAAGGATTTCGTTTAACTCCGCGTTATTTGCATCAACCGAAAAAACGCCCTCAACTTTTGCAAAGTCCTCGCCTGACTTAATAAGAGTTTTGTCGGCACGAACACCGGTTAGAAAAAGGAGCGCATCAACAATAAGCGATTTTCCCGCACCCGTTTCGCCCGTGAGGACATTGAACCCCTCACCAAATTCCACCGATGACTTTGATATTAAAGCAAGATTTGTAATCTTTATACTTTCTAACATTTTTATTACCCGTCTTAATTATAAAATATTTTATAGAACATATATTCGTATAACTTAATTCTAGCAAAAAAATAAAAAAAATACAATTATTTCTAATTGTATTTTTAAAAAGAAGAAACAAATTAATTAAGTAGCGAATTCAATTTGTCCTTGACAAAGTGAGCATCGTCCAAATCACTAGAAATTATCATAACTGTATCGTCCCCATACGTACAGCCTAATACTTGCACCAAAGATAGTTGGTCAATAAGCCCGCTAACCATTCCGGCAGTGCCCTTTATAACCTTAACTACAGTTAGGTTCATAGCCGACTTGATTGAAATAACACATTCCTTAAAAATATTTAGGCATTTGTTTGATAGTGCTTGTACTTGAGAATTAACTACTGCGTACTTGTACTTTTTGCTATCAGTTAGGATTTTGATAAGTCCCAATTCTTTTATGTCCCTACTGATAGTTGCTTGTGTCACATCAAACTCCGCATCCTTTAGAGCGGATACCAATTCTTCTTGTGTTTCAATTTCCTTGGTTGATATGAGTTCTAGTATTTTAGATTGTCTTGAATTACGTGCCATATTTTTCCACCTCAAAATCCGTAATTAATTTGTATATGTGATATTTGCCTTCCACCAAAGCAAATACCAGTTTGTATTCCGATTTCGTAATTTTCCCCATAGAAAGCGGAATATCAACCGCCACATTTCTTCGTGACTGCTATAATTATACAACAACTTTTATCTTTATGCAAGGGGTTTTTGAATATTTATTCATAAAATTTTTCATAAAAATTCATAGTTATGCATACTCAATTTTTAAAATGTATATTTATGCAACTTTATGTATAATGGCTAGATAAAGCCGTTTTTTAAGTGAAAAATTAAAAAAAATCCCCGACCAAAACAATTTTATGCATAATTTTTGCATAAAAACACAGTTATAATTTTATAACTTTACTTTAAAAAATTTATTTTTAATTTTCTTTTTGCATATCACCTACCCTAGGTTTTTGTATTTTGTTTGCAAAGGCTATCCCATTTTCAAATGCGTTCGCAAACTCAAAAATCAAGTTGATGTGGGCGTAAAAAAGTCTTGATAATATTTTTGGCAGTCGCCATATATTATCAAGATTATTTATTGTATTCTATTTAATAATTAATTGTTTTTGTACCAACTAATAAATTCGTCTACTGTCATTTCTTTTCTTTCGCCCGATTTTCTTTCTTCGAGTTCAACCTTGCCTTCCATTGCACCCTTTCCAACAATTAGGATATATGGCACACCAATAAGTTCGGCGTCCTTTAGTTTTACACCAAAACTCTCTGCCCTATCGTCTAGTAGCACTTCGTCATCTTTGGTAATTACGCTATTATAAATTTGGTTTGCAAGAATATTTTGTGTTTCGTCTTTTTTGTTTGCAATAACAATGTCTAGTTTGTATGGAGCAACGCACTCAGGCAAACACATTCCCTTATCGTCACAATTTTGTTCTACCAATGCACTAAGCGTCCTACTAACACCAATTCCATAGCAACCCATTATCATATATTGTTCTTTGCCGTTTTCATCTAGGTATTTGCAATCTAGTGCCTTTGTGTATCTTGTGCCAAGTTTGAATATGTGTCCTACCTCAATTCCTCTAACGGTCTTAACCTTGCCACCACATCTAGGGCAAATATCGCCCGCTCTAGCCGACTTGATGTCCGCAAAGGTATCTACTGTGATATCCTCAAGATTTGCGTTTATGTAGTGATAATCGGTTTTGTTTGCACCAATTACAAAGTTAACCATATTTTTGATGTCGTTGTCGGCAATAACTTTTACATTCTTTAGTCCAATTGCACCAACAAATCCCGCAACCGAACCCATAGCCTCAATGTCCTCAGGGCTTGCCATTTCCATATGTAGTGCCCCAACGGTGTTTTGAAGTTTGACTTCCTCTATTTCTCTATCACCTCTACATAGTGCCAAAACTAGTCCCTTGTCCGTGCTATAGATAACCGCCTTTACAAAGTTCTCAGGGCTAAGTCCTAGGAAGTTGGTTAGTTCTTCGATTGTTTTTACCGATGGAGTTTTAACTAGTCCCATCTTCTTTCTTTCAATCTTGCTTGTATCCATTGGCACAAAAGTGCATTCGGCTTTTTCGGTGTTTGCACCATAGCCACAATCACAAACAATTATTTCGTCTTCACCAATATCCGCCTTAACCATAAATTCAATTGAGCCCGAGCCCCCCATTACACCATTGTCCGCTTCAACTGGAACAAAGTCTAGCCCAAGCCTTGTAAACACTTTGGAATATGCGTCTTTCATTTTGTTAAACGAAATATCTAGCCCCTCGGCACTTGTATCAAAGGAATAAGCGTCTTTCATAATAAACTCTTTTGCTCTTTGAAGACCAAATCTTGCTCTAATTTCGTCTCTGTATTTGTTATTGATTTGATATAGGGTTACAGGCAATTGTTTGTAACTTTTGATATTTTCTTTTACCAAAATAGTAAATGGCTCTTCGTGTGTTGGGCCTAAGCAAAAGTCTTTTCCGGTGCTATCTTTTAGTTTGTACATTGTGTTTCCAAAAGTATTTAGTCTATTTGCATAAACCTCTTGAGGAAGCAAAATTGGCATTTGAACTTCGATTGCACCCGAAGCATTCATTTCTTCTCTAATGATATTTTTTAGTTTGTCAAGAACCCTAAGTCCCATAGGAAGATACATAAAAATACCGTTTCCCATTTGTTTTATAAAGCCCGCTCTTACAAGCAACCTATGGCTATTTATTTCCGCTCCCGCTGGGTCTTCTCTAAATGTTTTAAAAAACATATTTGTTAATTTCATAATTTCTCCTATTCAAACAAGTCTTCTTTGTAACTGTCAAGGTCTTGTTTTATTATATTTATTTTTCCTTTTACGGCGTCAACCTCTTTGTAACACTCCTTAGATAGGGTTATACCCTCTTCATATAGTTTCAAACATTCGCTAACACCCATTTCGGGAGTTTCTAGTTTTGCTACAATTTCTTGTAATTTTTTTATTTTTTCTTCCAAATCCATAATAACCTCCTACTATATAACCTTGGCATCAACATTGCCATCGGTCATTGATATTGTCAAAGTTTTATTTTTTTCTATATCCAACGTTTTTGTAATAACCTTTCCGTTTTGCAAAATTTTGGAATATCCCAAGGTGGATAGTTTGTTTGGGTTTAAACCGTCAAGCATTATTTTTAGTTCGTCTAGCGACTTTTGCTTTGATTGGATAACTTCATCAATCTTTTGAAGTCCGTCTACACAAGTATCAAGCCTTGCTAAATACCCGTTGACAATCACCTGAGATAAATTATCTATCTTTTGAAAAGATAAGTCAATATCTTTTTTCAAAAAAGTTAGTTTATTTTTGATTTCCTTATCCATTGTGTAAACATATTTGCTAATACGCTCTAGTTCAAGGGCTTTGTCCCAAGCCACAAGTTCGGCACCCGCCGACGGCGTTGGGGCTCGCAAGTCCGAAACAAAGTCAATAATAGTAAAGTCGGTTTCGTGACCAACTGCCGACACAACGGGCTTTTTTGAATTGAATGTGGCGTCGGCTACAATTTCGGTGTTAAAAGGCTCCAAGTCCTCCATACTGCCACCACCACGGGCAACAATTATAACATCAACGCCATCATACTCACTAAAGAAATCAATACCCCTTGCAATTTCGTTTTCGGCACCAATCCCTTGAACTTTTACGGGGTAAAGCACGATATCTATTGTGTCGTTTCGCCTGTGCGTTACATCAATAATATCCCTAATAACCGCACCCGTTGGGCTAGTAACCACGCCAATCCTTCTAACTTTTGGGGGAATCGGTCGTTTTCTGGATGTATCAAAATAGCCTTGTAGTTGAAGTTTGTTTTTTAGTTCCAAGAACTTTTCGTAAAGTAGCCCCCTGCCATAAGGCATAATGGAGTATGCGTTAAAGGAAAGTTTTCCGCCCTTGGCATAATAACTCATACTGCCCTTGACCAAGACCAAATCGCCAATCTTTGGAGACTTAAAATTGTTTGCTCCAAAAAGCACACAACTAAGAAGCCCGTTTTCGTCCTTTAGATTGAAGTAAGCAATGCCGTTTGAAATGTTGTAACTGCTAACCTCTCCATAAACGAAAATATTTTGAAGCATTACTTCCGCTTCAAAAATATTTTTGATGTACGTATTGAGTTGTGAAACCGATATATAACTTTCACCCATTATTTTACAACCTTTGCAAGCACTCCATTAATAAAACTAGGACTCTTTTCGGTGCTATATTTTTTGGCTAGTTCAATAGCCTCGTTTATAACAACCTTTTCAGGACTAGAGCCATCAAATTTTATTTCATATACGGCAAGGACAAGGATAGCCAAGTCAACCTTATAAATCCTCTCCATTTTGTAGCCTACTGTGTTTTTTGAAATGATATCCATAATATCGTCGTAGTGAGTATTTACCCCACCAACAAGCGAGTTTAAAAAAGGTCTATCTTCTTCCAAAACCTCAAGCCCCATATCTTCAAATTCCAAATCCATTTCGGGCTCGTGAAAGAACTTTTCAAAAACCAATCTAAAAGCATATTCTCTACTCTTTTTTCTACTCATATCTATTGTCTCCTAAAATAAAAGAAAGAAACCCTTGTTTTTGTGTCAAGGGTTAAATTCAAATTATACCAATTCATCCTTTGGGAAGTCTACTCCCAAAACGTGTATATTAATTTTGCTAATCTTAACATCAATCATTCCGCTAAGGCTATTTTTAATGTTTTCTTGAACCCTATAAGCAACCTCGGTTACATTGTAACCAAAACATACGTTGATATAAACATCCACACACATAGCGTCTTTGTTATACGAAATCTTTACGCCGTCATAGTAGTTGTTGCTAAACCATCTTTTTAAAAATGAGCCAAATTTTGTAACAATGCTACTAACCCCCGCAATTTCCTTTGTTGCAAGGTTGATGACCGACAAAACTATGTCACTGCTATATGTAACATTACCTTTTGTTTGTTTTTTGATATTGCTTTTGTTATCGTACATCATAATTTTTCCTTTTACTAGAGTGTTTACACAATTCTAATAATATTTTTATACATACATAATATACCACAACAAACTTAATTTTGCAATTAGAAAATGAACAATATAATCATATTTTATTATTTTTTTGTATCAAACTAGACTTCAATAATTTTGATGTTGTCGATTGCGTAACTGCTATTATTTACTACAATATCGGTAATTTGGGCAACTTCGGTGGTTGTAAGTCCGCTAGTTTCTACAATTACGCTAATGTTTCCACTGCTAGTAGATACAACGGCGTCGGTAAAGCCTTTTGCGGATAGCAAACTTTCAATTGTCATAATCATATCCATTTTTGTAATAAGTTCAAGTCTTTCGGCTTCCGCTGCACTCTTTGCCTCGGCACTTGTAGCCTCACTTGCAATAATTGCATCCAAATAAAGAATTTCTTGGTTTCTTGTTTCGGTTCTATCGCTTCTATAATTGCTAAAGAAGTTTGCCGATGATTGAACGGCACCACTTGCCCCTGCGGTAGCGGTGCTATTTAGATAAATGTTTACACCACCAGTGATGAGTAGCACGGCACAAAAGCATCCCAAAATTAATACCTTTTTGGCTTTTGGTGACATTCTTTTTCTAATTTTTTCTTTCTTTTCTTTTTTGATTTTATTTTTCATATATTTATACTCCTTTTAATACAGTTATTTTGTCGGTAGAAATATCTAGTAGAGTTGCTATTGCGTTTAAAATATTTAACTTGGTGCCTATTTCGCCTGCACCGCCCGATACAACAATCACCCCCTTTACATTTGGTAGTTTTTCGGTTTTTATAAGCCCGCTTGAATTTCCACTTCCACCAACTATTATTGGCGAAGATGTAGTAGTATTGGTTGTTCCGTTTGTGGTCGTACTAGTTTTGGTGTCGGTGTCACTTACATAAATCAGTTCGGGACTGCCCTCGACTGTAACCATAACCTTCACATCCCCCGCACCATCAATTTGGGATATAACCGCCTCCAATTTTTTTTCTAACCTTTCGCAATATTCCAAGGTTGATATGTACGAACTTGTAGATGTTGTGCTAGAGGCACTAGTACTACTTTTGTCGCCCAAATTAAATAGTAGAATGATTATAAAAAGCATAAGAATTAGTGCCACAATAATCTTTATATTTTTCTTTGAAAATAGGGTTATAAACTTAAACTTTTTTTCACCACTATCTATATTTGGAAGTTTGCTATCGGTGGTAGGTGCCAAAATAATGTTGTTATCCATATGTCAATATTCTTTCCTCACTTATGTTAAATTTTTTACTAACCATATTTGCAATAACTTCATACTTATTTATATTCAATAGATTTTCGCTTAGAACGACATTTGACACATCTATATATACAAATGTTATTTCAAAGTCATTTTCCGACAAAGTGTAATTTACTTCGACACTTGTACCTATAACTCCTTGGCTTTTTAAATACTCTTCAATTTGTTTTTCGTATACTTGTGCCTTTGATTTATTTATATTTTCTATGAGTGTGCTATCTATATATTCGTCACTAGATATATCAAACTTTATATTCAAAATCGGCGACAAAATAATTGCAATAGCAACCACGCCAAATATGCTTTTTGAAAACTTGTTTATTTTTCCGTTTGGACAAATTAGGTCAAATAGTATTGACAAAAAGACAACACCCACAATGCTTAGCAACCACTCTTTCATCTTTTCTCCTTTAAAAAATATTTGCCGTACACATAATTAGAGCAACGGATATTACAAACATAAATGCAACTCCAACAATAATTACAATTGGTAGCATCAAACACTTGCTAATAGACGCAACAAAAGTTGACATTTTGTTTGAACCCGATGTCTCTAGAACCCCTGCCGTCAGTTCCAAAAGTAGTTTGTAGCAAACAATATAAATAATGGGCGACAAAATCATAATAAAGAGAAGCATTATGGCAACTAACCCGACTGTATTTTTGACTAGAACTGAACCCAAAACAATATAGTCCATTCCGTCGGCGACATACGAGCCAATAAGCGGGATATAACTTTTGACGGCAAACTTTGTAGCCTTAATACTAATGCTATCAAACTTGCCCGCCGAAATTCCTTGCAAGGAAAGAAATCCCGTAAAAAGCGTAAACACAATGCCCGTTGTCCACTTGAATGCCGATGAGAAAAAGTTTGTAAGTTTGTCTAGTTTTACGTTACTTGTAAGGTTGCTAAGAACGGTAAAAAGAAATATCAAAATAAAAATTGGATACAAAAATTTATCAAAAATAATATCAACAATAGTGGTGAGAACTGCAACTAGTGGATTGTATATTGATATAGACGATAGCGAGCCAATTGACACAAGCAAAGAAATAAGCAACGGAAATACAATTTGCATAAGGTTGGATATCCCTTTTAACACTCCCGAAACGCTAGACAAAATATCCTTAAAAGAAATTAATATTAGCATAACGACAAGGGCATAGCACACAAAATAAACCATATCGCCAGTTTCGCTAGCCTCAGTCTTAAACGATGACAAAAGCGAACTTAGAACCCCTATTGCAAGAATACAAAAAATAAGCGGAAGCATACTTTTTATATTTGAAAACAAAAGCGAAACAATGCCCTCAAAAACACTTGAGTAATTTGTAAAATATTTTCCCGAAAGGATGTTTTTGACAGTCGCATCCACATCTGTGCCAAATAGTTCCTTATTCTCCAAACTATCTAGGATATCTTGAAGCCCACCCAAATCCAAGGCGTCTACAATGTCACCAACCGATGCCAAAAGTGCTTGGTCATCATCCGATGTATTTGCCGAAACGAACGCGGTTGGATTTATTAAAAAAGCCAAACAAATAATAACGACAAATACCACTAAAAACCGAGTTTTTTTGTGTTTTTGCATAGTACTTTTCAAACTATAAAATTTCATATCAACCCCAAAACCATTTCAAATAAATTTTTGATAATGGGTAGACTTAATAAAAATATCAAAATTTTGCCCGCAATTTGAACCTTGCTTGCAATAGACGAGTTCCCCGTGTCCGCACAAATCCCCGCCGAAAACTCAACCAAATAGCCAACGCCGATTATTTTAAGAAGCACTCCAAATAGGTCTTTGTCGACCCCTGTTTTTTCAACCACCGTTCCAAAAAACGAGAACACATCGGTTAGAGCGTTTATTATGTAAACAATTAGAATTATACTGCCCACAATAACACAAAGCACCGAGTATTCCGACTTTATAGACTTTAAAAACACCGCCATAATTGAAACAACAATCCCAAGAAGAATAACCTTTAGTAATTCCATATTTCACCTAATATATACTAAACAAAGTCTTGACCGTAGAGAATAGTTCGCTAATCATTCCAACTATTGTAAATAGCACCATAATTACTCCTGCAAGGGTTACAAGGGTAGCAATTTCGTCCTTTCCTGCCATCTTTAATACTTGATTAATAATTGCAGTTAGCACACCAATGCCGGCAATTTTAAAGATTATATCAATATCCATTTTTCACCCCTACAAAAGTATTATAAAAGCCATAAGCCCAAAGCCAATTATTAATTTAAAATAGACTATCCCCTTTTTTTGCAAATCTTCCTTGGCGCTCACCTCAAAAGCATCAAATTCCGAAGTAAAGTACTCAATATTGCTAAGTTCATAACCAACATCGCCCTGCCCCAAACTTTCAAAAAATTTATGTACAACCTCGCTACTCTCTTTTCCTAAAACCATATTTATGTAGTTATTGTTTTTTAGAATATATCTAGTTATAAATGACACTTTTAAAAATGCCAAATCCATAATGTCGTCTATGCTACTTTTTTTGAACTTTATGTTTCTAGAAAGTAGCCCACAAATATACTTTAGGTCCTTGTATATAATCACTCGTTCTTTGTAATAAAAATAAACAACTATGGCAAAAAGTAATATTAATATAAAAAGAATAATAAGCAAATATATTTTCATTTTAGTACCCTATTAAGCAAAGTTTTTCGTCATAAACGCCCTCAATTGTGCCTACTCCATCGGCGTTTGAAAGTACTATGTATCTATCAAAAAGTTGGTTATTTATAATGTCCAAAAATGCGTCTTTTTTCTTAAGGTCAAAGACTGAGCGTGCGTGGATGGTTGCAATTACTTTTACACCACAAGTCATTGCGTTTTTTATACTTGTCGTGTCACGCTCCAAATCAATTTCGTCGGTTACAATTATAGACGGCTTCATACTCCTAATCCCGTTTGAAAAAGCAAAACTTTTGCTTGAGCCAGATATTATATCAACGTTTGTAATTTTGGATACGTCTTGCCCATTGTAAACCTCGGCTAGTTCGCACCTTTCGTCACAAACTAGAATGTTTAATAAGTTCTCTCGCTTGGATAGTTGCCAAATTAGGTCTCTTAGCATAGTGGTCTTTCCTGCACCCGGTGGAGAAATTATAAGCGTGTTATTTACCTCGCCACCCGAAACAACAAAATTGTATATAGGAAGACTACAATTTTTTATATTATGCGGAAATCTAAAATTGAGCGACGATATGTTTTTTATAGTCTTAACTTTGCCGTCTACAATTACAACCTCGCCACAAACTCCCACTCTTATTCCCCCAGGGATAGTAACATAGCCTTCGATTAATTGGTCGTTTATGGTGTAAATTGAGTTGTTGCCAAGTTTTTGGATGACCGAACCCAAGAACCCTTTTGATACCTTAAGCCCATCGGACTTTTCGTTAGTAACCCCATTTTTCCCCAAATAATAATTTTGCCCTAGGATGTTTACAATAACTTGCCCACCCTCCCTTAGTCTTAATTCACATAGGTTTTGATATGGGATTTTGTCTAGTGCACTGCTTAGGTCGGAAAACAAATACTTTTCTAGCATACTCACTCCTTCTTTCCCTAGTCTATTTATGTAAAATGAAATTTATATTAAAAAAAAGAAATGAAAACCATAAAACCGATTTTCATTTCTAAAATTTCTCCAAATATTTATAAATTACGATATAAATTTACTTAATGCTAGTATATATGTCTTTTAGAATTTTGGCATCCCTTGCCATATATTCACGACTTTCGCATATAACCCTACAATCCAAATTGTATTCCCTCAAAACCTCGGCTAATGGTTCAAACTCGGGTCCATAGATTTCGTCCTCAAGGGTCAAGTGCTTAATTTCGCCCTTTGTCCCATATTCAATTTTGCTAAAATGAATATGCGCAATATTTGTTCTCTCCCTCCCAATAACATCTATGCTTCTGTCTATTATCTTTTTGTAGTCGGCTTTGGTTTTTAGTGAGCCTTGGGTAAGTGCATTTATGTGCCCAAAATCAAATGTTGGAATAAACTTGTCATATATTGTACAAAAGTCCAAAATTTCCTCATAAGTGCCTATTTGAGCCGACTTTCCCATTGTTTCCAAACAAATATAGCAGTCGGTGTAGCCCGCCTCTATTATCTTGTCTTTTAGGATAGTTAGCCTTTTTTTGCACAACTCAACGGCTTCTTCCCTAGTCATTTTCCCTTGAGAAGCAGGATGAACAACTAGCCTATTTCCGCCTAGAAGTTTGAGTTTCCTTAGACTTTCTAACACATAGCCATACGACTTCTCCGCCATTTCGTCGGTGGGAGTGGCAAAGTTTATATAATATGGCGCGTGAACAGATATTGCAATGCCATATTTTTTCATTTCCTCGCCAATAGCAACGGCAGTGTCGTCAGGCAAGGTAAATCCCTTTCCAAACGAGTATTCATAGGCGTCAAGCCCCTTTTCCTTTAGCCATTTTGGGGCTTCAAGCGTGCGTTTGTGCCCCTCGTCATAAAATGTTTTACAGTTTCCCGCAGGTCCGAATGTAACCATAATTTCTCCTTTATTCGTCTAAAAATATATCTAGTTTTAGTGTGTCGTCGCTTGCTTTTGCAACGCCCACAATTCTATTATCGCAATACACAAACGAATCTTTTTCTACCCCTCTATTTAGCCTTATTCCATTTTTTAGTTTTGAGTACTCAAGAGTGCTTACTTCAACTTTTCCAAGGCTCAAAAATATTTCGTCGGGACTAAGCAAAACGCTTTCAAAAGTGTCTAGGGCAAGAAGGTCGTCCAAGGTGACCGAATTGCTTGTGGTAAAGTTGCCCGCCTTTGTCCTATTTAGTGCGGTCATAGTGGCATAAGTGCCTAATTTGGCCCCCAAATCCCTACCTATTGACCTGATATATGTACCCGAAGAGCACTCGATATCAAAAACATATTTTGTGTCCGAAATTTTGGATACGAGTTCAATTTTTTCAATGGTTATTTGTTTTGGTTTTAACTCAAACTCCACACCCGCTCTTGCTAGGTCATACGCTCTTTTTCCGTCTATATTCTTTGCACTATAGTTGGGTGGGATTTGGTCTTGGTCGCCCAGCATTTGTGGCAACGTGCCCCTAATTTCGTCCTCAGTTGGTATTTTTCCACCCGATATGATAACTACACCCTCGGCGTCCAAAGTGTCGGTCAAGTATCCAAATTCAAAGGTTGCAGTGTAGCCTTTTACCTTTTCAAGCGAGTATTCAAAAAGCCTTGTTGCTTTGCCAATTGCAAGCGGAAGAACGCCCGATGCCATAGGGTCAAGCGTTCCAAAATGCCCTATCTTTTTTAGCCCAAATTTTTTCTTCACTTTTTGCACCACGGCATTACTTGTAATCCCCGATGGTTTAATTACATTTATAAATCCTAACATAATAGTCCTTTTGTTATTTTTACCATATTTATTATATCAATTTATGTCCAAACATCAAACTATTTGGGCGTAAATTGTTTTAGATAATCGGTCATAATGTCGTCGTAGCAAACTATAGTATCAAAACCCAGGTGATTATAAATTAATATATTGATATGAAACCCCAATTTACCTATGTTGATATATTCAACTCAACTAGGCACATTTGGTTATTACAAAAATTAACCTCCACAAGGGAGGTTAAAATTATTTGTTGTTTTCACCATTGATTTTGTTTATGGCCTCTTCAATTTTTTGACCATAGTCGTATGAGGTGTCTAGATAAAATGTAAGGAATGGAACTTTTCTTAGGTCAACCGCCTTTGCAAGTTCTCTTCTAATAAATCCCGCCGAGTGCTTGATTTGATTAAAAACCTCTTCTCTATTTTTTTCGTCAAAAATAGATATATACACTTTACATTGGTCAAGGTCGCTTGTTGTATCAACCGAAGTAACCGATATTAGTCCTTTAATTAGCGGATTTTTCATTTCGTAAGTAATTATATTACTAAGTGCTTTTTGTATCTCGCTATTTACTCTTAAAATTCTTTCGCTCATAAACTCCTCCTAAATTTGTTTTAGGCTATATGCTTCCAAGATGTCTCCAACTTCGATATCATTAAAGTTTTTAAGTTTGATACCACATTCATAGCCGGCTTTAACGGTTTTTGCTTGGTCTTTTTGTTGTTGCAAAGTATCAATTGCGGTGTCACAAATAACTTCACCGCCCCTAATTACTCTAATCTTGCTATCCCTATTTACAACACCGTCTAGCACATAACTACCCGCAATGTTTCCAATGCTACTAATCTTAAAGATTTGTCTAACCTCAATTTTTCCGTCAACAACTTCTTCATATTTAGGAGTCATCATTCCATTAATCTTTGCGGTAATGTCGTCTACTGCCGTGTAAATAACCTTGTATAGGTCAATTTCAACTTTGTTTCTTTCTGCCAAAGCCTTTGCTTTTGCTTCTGGTTTTACATTAAAGCCAATAAGAACGGCTTTGCTTGCGTTTGCAAGTATTACGTCGCTTTCATTGATTCCACCAACACCCGAGTGAATAACTTGAACTTTTGCCTCATCATTATGGATTTTTTCAAGTGTGGACTTAACTGCTTCGCACGAGCCTTTTACGTCGGCTTTGATAATAACCTTTAGTACTTTCATTTCGCTATCGGCACTTTGTTGCAAGAAGTCCTCAAAAGTAACTCCTGTGCCGTGCTCAATCTTTTCAAGTTGAAGTTTGCTATTTCTTTCATCAACAATTGCTTTAGCCATTTTTTCATCAACGGCATAAGCCATATCGCCCGCCTCAGGCACGGAATTAAGTCCCAAAACTGATACTGGCATACTTGGACCTGCCTTTGTTACGGCATTGCCCTTGTAGTCCATCATAGCCCTAATTCTTCCGCTACTTACACCACTTACAATAAAGTCACCAATCTTAAGTGTTCCGTTTTTGATAAGAATTGTAGCCACAATTCCTCTGCCCTTATCAACTTTGCTTTCAATAACTGTTCCGCTTGCGTCTTGATTGCTATCGCATTTTAGTTCAAGCACTTCGGCAACAAGTAGCACAGACTCCAAAAGTTTGTCGATATTTTGGTTAAATTTAGCCGAAATTGGCACGAATATCACATCGCCACCCCATTCCTCAGGCACAACGTTATATTCGGACAATTGTTGTTTGATTCTATCAATATTTGCATCCGGTTTGTCCATTTTGTTTACCGCAACAATCATTGGAACCCCGGCATCTTTTATGTGGTTTATTGCTTCAACCGTTTGTGGCATTACGCCGTCGTCGGCAGCAACAACAAGAATTGCTATATCAGTAAGTTTTGCACCCCTTGCTCTAATTGCGGTAAATGCTTCGTGTCCAGGAGTATCAATAAATGTAATCATATTGCCATTTACATCAACTGTGTATGCGCCGATATGTTGGGTAATTCCACCCGCCTCACCTTCAATTACATTGGTGTTTCTAATTGCATCAAGCAAAGATGTTTTGCCGTGGTCAACGTGACCCATAACAGTAACAATCGGCGACCTAACCTCTTTGTCGTGAGGCTGTAAATCAAACATTTCGTGCAATTTTTCTTCCATATTCTTTGCAACTTTGTGTTCCAAAGTAATTCCAAACTCTTGTGCAACAAGTTCGGCAGTCTCAAAATCAATTACGCTATTGATGTTTGGCATCATACCTAGCATCATAAATTTCTTTATGATATCAACGGCAGGCTTACCCATTTTTTCGGATAAGATTTTGATAGTTAGGTTGTCGGTGTCAATAACGGCTTTGTCAATAACCATCTTTTCAGGAGCAACAACAACTTTTTGTTTTTTGGCTTTGGTTCTAACCCTACCCATTCTAGTTTCGCCGTCGATGTCGTAGTCTTCCTCAATGTCAATGTATCCCATCTTCATCTTGGTCTTTTTGCTAAGTTCTTTTTTCTCGGTATCAAACGATTTGGTTTTGTTTTTATTGCCAAAGGTTCTTTCTTGCTTAATTGAAAGTGTGTCAGGAATGTCATTTTTGATAATTTTAGGCTTCATTCCGTTGTTGTCTCTAGGCACAAATGGCTTTTTGTCACCAGTTACAGGCTTTCCATCCCTTGGTGCAAAAGTTTTTCCGTCCCTATTTGGTCTAGCATCCCTATTATCCCTAGCACCTTTTCCATCAAACCTATTGCCGTCCCTTTGTAGTTTTTCAAAAGGTTTTTGTGGCTTTTGAGGAGCGACCTTAGTAAAGGCTTTTTCTTGGGTTTGTGGCTTTTCAAAAATATCCGCCATTTTAGGCTCAGGTTTTGTTTCAACCGATTTTTGCTCTACCGCTTTTTGACTAGCCAACTTTTTCTCCATTTCGGCATTTTTAATTAAAGTTTGCTCGTGGGACTTGAGTGCCTTGCAAAAAGTATCCAAAGCCATTTTTGACTTTGAAATTCCCGATACCATAGAACCTAGTTCACTGCCACTAAGAATGCCACTTAATTTTTTTAAGTTCTCAAAATTACTAGAACTTTGTTTGTTTGTTTCTTTGTTTTCCAAAATTACCTCGCCTAAAATCAATAAAGTATTTCTAATTTTCCACTTTCAATTCGTTATATATTGCATCCGCCAAACTTTTGTCTAGAATAGATATAACCTTGGTATTTCGCCCAAGCATATCTTCTAGAACAAACGGAAGCCTTATGCATTTTATTTTTTTATCCAAACAAAATGCTGAGACCTTGTCGGTCATTTTTTCGTTTTGACTGCTAGAAATAAGGGTTAAAAGTGGTGTTTTTCTGGATACAAACAAGTTGTCGTATCCAAAAATAACCTTTCCACTTCTAATTGCAAAACCCAAGTAAGACTTAATTTTGTTCTCTTCCAAGATATTGCTCCTTTATTTTTTCGTAGTGTTCGGGTGCTATGTTTTGTTTGAATGCCTTATTAAAGACCTTTGTTTTGAGACCCTTGTTTATGCAATCAATACTATCACAAATATATGCGCCCCTGCCATTTAATTTGCCTGTGGTGTCCAAAGTTAAACCATTGTCGGTCATAACAACTCGCAATAGTTCCTTTTTAGGTTTATTTTCCCTACACACCACACACATTCTCATAGGAACTTTTTTGTCCATAATTTTCACCTTAGTTTATATCATCAAATGCGTCTGTTCCGTCAAATAGGTCGTCGTAGTTTTCTTCTTCCTTTGTTTCTTCTAGGTTTAAAGATGGAACGGCGGATTTTGCTTTTACATCAATCTTCCAACCAGTTAGTCTTGCTGCCAATCTAACATTTTGACCCGACTTGCCAATTGCAAGACTAAGTTTGTCGTCAGGAACAACTGCAAGAGAAGTTTTGTCCTCGATATTGGTGTGGATATAAAGTACGGTTGCAGGGCTCAAAGCCGATACAATGTACTCGCCCGCATCTTCGCTATAAGGCACAATATCAATCTTTTCGCCGTTTAGTTCGCTAACAATAGCATTAACTCTCATACCCTTGTTGCCTACACAAGCGCCAATGCAGTCAAGAGTTTTGTTGTCGCTATAAACCGACATTTTTGTTCTGTAGCCGGCCTCTCTAACGATGTTTTTGATAACAATTTCACCACTAGCAATTTCAGGAACTTCTAGTTCAAATAGTTTTCTTACAAAACTAGCCGAACTTCTAGAAAGTTGAACAAATGGAGCATTGTAACCTTCTTTTACTGACCTTACAACCACTTTGATTCTTTGGTTAATTGCATATTTTTCGCCAGGGATTTGGTCTTTTACGCCAAGAACGCCTTCAACCTCGGTCATACCTAGGTCAACATAAACTGTTCCGCCCTCAATTCTACGGATAATGCCAGTTACAAGTTCGTCTTGTTTGGTGTTAACCTCGTCCATAACCCTGTTTCTTTCGGCTTCTCTAATTCTTTGCATAATAACTTGTTTTGCAGTTTGAGCAGCGATTCTTCCAAAGTTCTTTGGGGTTTCCTCTTGTTGAACGACGTCGCCCACTTTGTAACTTTTCTTTATAAGTCTTGCTTCTGCCAAACTAATTTCTTTGTCGCTATCAAGCACTTCTTCTACAATTGTTTTGTAAGAATAAATTTTGATAGTGTTTTTTTCTGGGTTCAGTTTTACAAAAGCACTTTTTGCTTCTCCAATATGCTTTTTGTAAGCACTAGTAAGTGCCGACTCAAGAGACTCAATAAAATACTCTTGATTGATTCCTTTTTGTTCTTCTAAATCTTTTAATGCTTGAAAAAAGTCCTTATTAACCATTTTAATTATTTCCTCCTAAAACTCTATGTGTGCACAAACATTAGCAATTAATTTTCTTAAAATACTTATTTCTTTCCCATCGACCGATACTTTAAGGGTGTCGTTATCAAAAGCGACAAGAGTTGCAATAATTAGTTTTTTACCCTCAAAAGGTGCATAAAACTTGATTTCGATAACCTTTCCAATGTGTTTGTTATAGTCATAATCGGTTTTGAAATTTCTATCTAGCCCATATGACGAAACATTGAAATTATATGGACGACCATCGGTTATGTCATTTTCGTCAAGTGGAATATCAAGTGCTCTAGAAACCCTTTCGCAATCGTTGATATTAATTCCACCCTCTTTGTCAATAGTTAGTTCCAAAACGTTTCCGCTATGGTCCTTTCTATACTCCAAATCGACAAACACATATCCAAGTTCCTCGACCACGGGTTTAATAATCCTAATTCCTTTGTCTACAATTCTTTCTGCCATTAGTCACTCCCCCTAGCAAAATTTAAGAGTGAACCCAATATCTAGTGTTCACTCTAATAATCTAGTATTAACTCTTATATAATATCATAATAATAAACATAAATCAAGGCTTTTTTTAAAATAAATCGCTTTTTATGTAATATTTGGACTAAGTTTTATTACAACCTCGGCAGTTGCGGTGGCATCGTGAACCGCTCTATGTGCGTTTTCTAGCGATACACCAAGCCTTTTGCACACTGTGCCCAACTTAAAGTTTTTAAGCCCAGGGATAAATGCACGGGCAAGATACATAGCGTCAATTTGTCGCATATCGAATATAAGCCCTTGTTTCATACCCGCAATGTTTATAAACTTATAGTCAAAGTCAATGTTATACGCCATTATTGTTGTGCCATAACAAAACTTATAAAAATCAGGCAAAATTTGTTTGATATTATGGCAATCTTTGACCATATCATCAGTTATGCCGGTTAAGTTTACAATTTCATCGGGGATGTGTGCTTTTGGCTTAATTAGCGTTTCAAATGTCTCGGTTATTTTTCCGCCACTAATCTTGACTGCACCAATTTCGATAATTTCGCAAGTAAGTGCGTCTAGCCCCGTTGTTTCAATATCAAACACAACCACATCGTTTTCGTATAGATACTTGCCAATTTCCACCTTTTCGGCAAGGAAATTGTCTTGGGCAAGTTCAATATATGGCTCGGGCTTTACAAAAATATAGTTTTCGTTAGGCTCTTTTTTTATTTCAACCTTTTCTTCTTTTTCTTCCTCTTCGGGCAAAATTTCGCAAGTGCCAATGTACCTTGCCTTAAAGTTCATTCTTCCATTAAACTCTTCCGCCACGCCACTTACAATTACATTCGTGTGCTCAATAAGTAGTTCTTTGGCGGTATCTATAGTCTCCTTGGTTGGAAAATACACAACATTTATCCTACCCGTTGCATCCTTTAATACAAACGAATAATAGGTTTTTATAATGGCATTTCCGTCCTTATCTTTTCGCTTTGACTCAAATGTTTTTTCGGACAAAAATAGTAGTTCGCCCGCAATTTCCATACTCTCCATTGACGGATTTACGCTTTCTATCATAATTGGGTTGCCGTTTATGCCCTTAAATTCAATGCCTTCGGTCAACTTAACTTTATTATATCTAGTCTTTTTTCTCTCGCCCTCTTCTTCCATAATAAACGCCTCGGGCAAGATTAAATCATCATCGTTTGTTTCAAGGTCTAGGATGTCTTTTTTGTTGAGTTCAATATACACTGGCTCAAAGAAAAAACCTTGGACATAAGCCAAAAGTTCGCTCTTGGCATCCATACTACTAAGGTATCCAAAAGCAAACGGATTGCACGAAATTGTGGCGGTAATATTGCCATCAATTTCCACGGTTATGTCGTCTTTTGTAATGCCGTCGCTAATACTAGAACTGTGCCTAGATATATAGTTGCAAATAACGGTCTTTACTAGGTCGTCGTCAATATATGCTTTTTTAAGTTTTACAATAACGCCAACTTCCTCGCCCATATACTCTTTTATAAGCCTTGCAAGCGTCACTCTATCATCCTCTTTGCACTCGTCACGATACAAAAACTTAAACGTGCACTCTTTGGCACTTTTATCAAAAATAACACTTACGAGTTTAAAACCCTCGTAAGCATTATTTGTTTTGCTATTGATATAATCTAGTAGTTTCATTAGTTTCTCCCTTTATACTAGGAATAAATGTAGTAAATCTAGTGTGATTACAAGCCCAAATAGGACAAATAACCCTATTGTGTGTATTCTTCCCTCAATTTCTCTTGGAACGGGTTTTTTGAATATCCATTCGATAAGCACAAATATTGCCCTTGCTCCATCAAGTGCTGGGATTGGGAATAAGTTGAATACCGCCAAGTTAACCGAAATAAGTGGGAACAAAAGTAGTAGGTTTTTAAGGCTTGCTTGGGTGGATGTGGCAATAGTAGAAACAGTGGTAATTGGTCCACCAACGCTCTCTATCGTGCCCCTAAATCCAAGGCTTCCTGTAATCAAGTTTGCAAACACTTTTATGCATTCCCACGCCATATTAAATGTGTATGGAACACACTTCAAAAGTGCCTCACCAAAGCCTAATTTTACATATTCGGTGTTAATTCCAATAATGGTGTCTTCAACGATTTTTTCACCCTTGTCATCAAGTTCATAGTTGCCGTCATCGTCGGTTTTGTAGGTTTGATATTTCTTTACAACAATGTCCATAATTTCGCCATCACGATTGATTTTTATGACAATATCCTCGCCTGCCTCTTTGTCGCTCATAAGTGCGGAAATTCCCCCATTTATGAATGTTGGCTCCACGCCCTCAACTTCCAAAATGATATCATTTTTTTGAAGCACGCCCAAGTTTGAACTATCGTCCAAGACATTTGTAACCTTGCAAATTCCCGAGCCTACCGACAAAAGAAGGACTAGGGAGAATATAATTGCCGACAAGAAATTAAACGTTGCACCTGCCACCAAAACAAGTAGCCTTTTCCAAGGTGCTTGAGAGTTGAAATACTCTTTTTTCTCCTCCTCACTCACCTCTTTTTCGTCCTCATCCTCGTCTTCGCCCTTGAATGCACAAAAGCCACCCAAAGGTATCCATCTAAGCGAGAAAACCTCGCCACTTTTCAAGGTTTTTTGGAAAATCGGTTTGCCAAAGCCGACCGAAAATTCCTCAATTTTGAAATGCAAAAGTTTGCCAACAAGATAGTGCCCTGTTTCGTGAATCATAATCATAATTAGTAGCACAACAATTGCAAGCAATACATAAAGAATAATCATAAAATGTTCTCCAATTTTTTTAGATTAGTATAAACATACTAACTAGTACGGCAAACGAACTAAGAATAAGTCCATCCACTCTGTCCATAACCCCGCCGTGTCCGGGGAAGATTGAGCCATAGTCTTTGACCCTTGCCGACCTCTTTAGTGCGGACGCAAGCAAGTCGCCTATTTGACAAACAAGTGAGCAAACCATTCCAATAATCAAAAATGACCAAATGTTTAGCCCAAGAGTAACCATTGCTTCACTAAATACACTATTCAAAGAGAATAAATAATATACCAACATTCCCGAAGCCGAGCCGAATACAAACCCGCCAACTGCACCCGAAATTGTCTTGTTTGGACTAATGTGTGGGGCTAGTTTTGGACCTTTTACAAGCATTCCAACAACCAAAGCAAATGTGTCGGTCATAATGGTTACGGCAAAGGTGAATGTTAGGAAAAACACAGTTAGAGTGTCGGTGTTTGCAAGCCCAGTGGTGTCTACAAACGCAAACTCAAAAAAGTGGTTCATTACAAAAAGTGAGCAAAAAAGTATAAGCGGATAAACCATTACAAAAGTGCTATTCATAGACTTTTGAAAGCCGTATTTGCTATCGCTATAAAATACACCATATTTGTCTTTTTCTTTCTCGGTGCCAGTTTTGTAAAGAATGGTTACAAGATAGTTTACTAAAAATAGTACAACTACTATTACCAAAAAGTATAGCAAAAAGTATAGCCAGTCACGCTTATTTATTATCCCAATTTCCATTGCGATATACATAATTGCGGGGAAAGAGCCAATGATTGAAATGTTTGTAAACATTCTTTTACGCTCTAAAACCCTTGCAACCTCTACGCAACCAACAATTGCAAGCAAGCCAATAAAGAAATCCATAGCGTATGGGGTTGCTAGCCTAGAGGCTATAAATAGGGCTTCTACAAGTAGTATCAAACCACCCGTTATTATTCTTTTTTTCATTTGTACGCCTCTTAAACTTCCATAATTTCTTTTTCTTTGTTGGCGCTAACTTTGTCGATGCTAGCAACAGTGTCGTCCAATATTTTTTGAACGTCTTTCTCAAGACTTGCTAGGTCGTCCTCGCTAATTTCGCTATTTTTCTTCATTTTTTTGAAGACATCAAGAACATCACGCCTTGCGTTTCTACAAACAACTTTTGCTTGTTCGGTGTATTTGTTTACATCTTTTGCTAGTTCTCTTCTTCTTTCCTCGGTAAGTTGAGGGAACACAAGCCTAATAACTTTTCCGTCATCACTTGGATTTAGTCCAAGGTTAGCCGCCTCAATTGCTTTTGCAACTGCTTTTAGCATAGAGTTGTCCCAAAGGTTTACAAGAATCATTCTTGCTTCTGGAACAGATATTGTTGCCATTTGGCTAATTGGAGTCATTGTGCCATAGTAGTCAACCATAATTCTCTCAATAATTTTTGGATTTGCCCTGCCCGCTCTAATTTGCATAAGTTCGTCACTATGATGATTTAGGGCTTTTGCCAAATCCTCTTTGTATTCTTCTAGATACATTTCAATTTCTTCAGTGTACATAAAAACCTCTCATTTAAAAAATCTATTCTATTTTACTATAAAAACCATAATTTAGGCAAACATTTAAGCCAACCTTTGACAATATTTAAGGACAATTTTGTAGAAGAGGTCAACTTTGCAAATTCCAAAGCATTAGTTTGATTTTTTGTAAGGATAACCACATAGATAGGCTTTTCGTTCTAGATTCTTCCGCTCACGCGTTCAGAATGACAGGTGATAACAGGGTTGCCACAGGTAAAAACGAAGTGTGAATAAGCGGACAATCACATAGATACACTCCGCTCGTATTCTAGCGAATACTCGGTCGGTATGACACAAAAGGTTTATTATATGTGTCATACCGACCGAGTGCATAGCACGAGCGGAGTGTATCTACTTCCAATTATCCTTATTCAAAAAAAACGGCATTAAGCCGTTTCTTTTAAAACCAATTGAAGCACTTTGCCCCGCTCACCTTTCGTGCGAAAATGATGTAGAAGGCGAGAAACAATAAAAAAATACGATAGGAGTTTACTATGCGTAAATGACTATCGTATTTTTTTATTAGTGACAAAGCATACTGCTTTATTTTCACACGAAAAACTTTAAATTATTTCATTTGCGACGCAACTTCATCCGCAAAGTTGTCGTTTCTCTTCTCTAGGCCTTCGCCCATTTCGTATCTAGTAAATCTTCTAATAGAAATTTTTTCACCGATTGTAAGGATAGCCTCGTTAACAATGTCGGAAATTTTCTTTGATGGGTCTTTTACGAATGGTTGCTCAAGCAAGCAAACTTCCTCGTAGAATTTCTTAATTCTTCCCTCAATCATTCTGTCAACAATGTTTGCAGGTTTGCCTTCGTTTAGTGCTTGTGCTTTCAAAATTTCTTTTTCGTGCTCAAGAACATCGGTTGGAACCTCGGCAGTAGTTACATATAATGGCTTGGATGCAGCAATGTGAAGTGCTACGTCTTTGCAAAGTGCAACAAAGTTGTCACTTCTAGAAACAAAGTCGGTTTCACAGTTGATTTCAACCAATACGCCAATTTTTCCGCCCATATGGATGTAGGAATATACAAGACCTTCGGCAGCGATTCTATCGGCTTTTTTAGCGGCTTTTGCAATACCCTTTTCTCTTAGCCACTCAGTAGCCTTGTCAAGGTCGCCGTTAGTTTCGGTTAGTGCGTTTTTGCAGTCCATCATACCTGCATTTGTTCTTTTTCTCAATTTTACAATATCTTCAGTTGTAAACATAATTTTTTGCTCCTTTTTATTAGATTACTCTTCTACGGTTTCGGTTGCTTCAGTGACTTCGGTTGCCTCAGTTGCCTCAGTCTCTACTACTTCTTCGCCTTCCGTCACAGGACTAACACCCTCTTTTGCTTCGATTACGGCGTTTGCCATAGCACCAGCGATAAGAGATACGGCTCTAATAGCGTCGTCGTTACCAGGGATAACATAGTCAATTGGCTCTGGGTCACAGTTTGTGTCAAGAAGTGCAACAATTGGAATATTAAGTGCTTTTGCTTCTTTAACTGCAATGTGCTCTTTTTTGGTGTCTACAACAAATAGAACATCAGGAAGTTTTGTCATTTCCTTAATACCGCCAAGGTTCTTTTCTAGTTTATCTCTCTCGGCTTTAAGTTTGATAACTTCTTTCTTTGGAAGCAAGTTGAACTCGCCAACTTTTTCCATATTGTTTAGTTTGTTTAGTCTCTCTACTCTGCTTCTAATAGTTTTGAAGTTAGTAAGAGTACCACCCAACCATCTAGAGTTGATATAGTACATTCCGCATCTTTTTGCTTCGTCTTCGATAGCCTTTTGTGCTTGTTTCTTTGTACCAACAAATAGGATGGTTTTTCCTTGGCTTGCCATATCCTTGATATAATCATAAGCCTTGTCGATAAGAACGACAGTATCTTCAAGATTGATGATATGAATATCATTTCTCGAATTGAAGATGTATTTACCCATTTTAGGGTTCCATTTTCTTGTTTGATGACCGAAGTGAACACCAGCCTCAAGCAATTGTTTCATTGAAATAACTGACATAATTTTTTCCTCCTTGTTTTTGCCTCCCAAGTGCTTTACCTCCGGCGGCAAGCCAAAAAGCCAACAACCGCCAAATCGCCACGAAATTTAGAGATTTTTAGGTGGCGTTTTGAGACGACATTGCATTAAAATTTTACAACTTCACCTCAAAATACACTCGGTGTGTAATTATTCAACGAAGCAATTTTAACATAAAAAGTAAAAATAATCAATAATTTTAGCAAATCTTTTCAAAAAACTTTGAATTTTTTATAAGGATTATCCTTATAGATATACTCCGTTCGGCTATTTACATAGCCTCAGTCGATATGACACGGGTGGTTTATCGTATGTGTCTTTCCGACTGAGTGTTTGAAAAACACGAACGGAGAGAATCTACTTTCAATTATCCTCTTGTACCTCTTCACTTTTCACTATTATCTATTACCTGTGGCAACCCCGTTGCCACCTGTGTCATTTCGACCGAGTGCGTAGCACGAGCGGAGTAAATCTACTTCCAATCACCCTTATATGTCATTCTGAGTGCACAAAGTGCCGAAGAATCTCCGCCGTTCGTTTTACTTAGTTGTAATATGTACTATTCGTTCTAGATTCTTCCGCTCACGCGTTCAGAATGACATAAGCCGAGCGTAATCATCCTTATTGTCATTCTGAGCGAAGCGAAGAATCTCTACTTCCAATCATCC
>CAYVXW010000019.1:0-28044 GCA_964455585.1 uncultured Christensenella sp. | reverse complement strand
AAGTGGAGCGAAGAATCCAAAACGAAAAGCGGATGATTGGAAGTAGATACACTCCGCTCACCACCTATCGTCGGTTCGGTCGGTATGACACAACATAATATTCTTTCCGTGTCATACCGACTGAGGGAGTTGAAAACGACCGAACGGAGCGTATCTATTAGGTTATCCACAATCACGCCAAAGGCGTGAATGTAATCACGCGAAGTGTGTATGTAATCCGCCAAGAGGTGGTATGTAATCAACCGAGAGGTTGTGTGTAATCACGGCAAAACTGTGTATCTATGTGGTTGACCCATTGTATACTTCTTCACTTTTCACTCTTACCTATTACTTGTGGCAACTTTGTTGCCACCTGCCATTACGCATCCGAAAGCGGAAGAATCTAGAGCCAAAAGAGTTTTGTGTGATTCTAAAATAGATTTTATCCGATAAATATAATTTATTTTTGGGAAAACCGTTGACAAAGAGAGAAAAATGTATTAGAATTATCTTGCATAAATTTGGAGATAGTTGGGCAATTAGCCCCTGTCCTGATTATTTTCTAAATTTTTTTAATTAAAAATTAAATTATTTTAGGAGAAAATTCAATGAAAACAACAGTTATGGCAAAAAGCGAAACTGTGGATAGAAAGTGGTATGTAGTTGACGCTACTGATATGCCTCTTGGAAGAGTTGCTAGTCAAGTTGCTGCAGTTCTTAGAGGAAAAAACAAGCCTATTTATACTCCACATGTTGATACAGGCGACTATGTTATCGTAATCAACACCGACAAAATGGTTCTTACTGGTAACAAACTAACAGACAAAAAATATTATCATCACTCTGGATTCCCAGGTGGACTAAAAGAAGCATCTTACAAAGATTTGATGGAGAAAAAGAGCGATTTCGTTCTTGAGAAAGCCGTTAAAGGTATGCTTCCAAAGAACTCTTTGGGCAAGAAAATGTTCTTGAAACTAAAGGTTTACAAGGGTGCTGAGCATCCTCACCAAGCACAACAACCTGTTGAGCTAAAACTAAAGGGGGTAAGAGGTTAATATGGCAGAGAAAGTTACAAAGACTGCAGAAGAGAAAGTTACAAAAACTACAAAAGCACCTGCAAAGAAAACTACAAAGAAAATACCTGCAAACAAAACTGTAGAGTATACTGCTACTGGTAGAAGAAAAAACTCTATTGCTAGAGTTAGACTTGTTCCAAACGGAAAAGGCACTTTTACTATCAACAAACAAAACATTGAAGAGTACTTTAGACTAGGTGTTTATAGACTAGTTGCTAACCAAGTATTTGAAGTAACCGAAACTATGGGCAAATACGATGTTATCGTAAACGTTCACGGTGGTGGACTTAGTGGTCAAGCCGGTGCTATTAGACACGGTATTGCTAGAGCACTTTGCAAAGCAGACGAAAGTTTGAAAACAGAAATCAAGAAAGCGGGCTTCTTAACAAGAGACGCAAGAGTAAAAGAGAGAAAGAAATACGGTCTTAAGAAAGCAAGAAAAGCACCTCAATTCCGTAAACGTTAATATCTTTTTGAAAAATTTGGAGAGGAGAAATCCTCTCTTTTTTGGTGCCCAATTAATCCACATAAAAAAGCCATAATTTGGCATTAATAAATTAAGGGACTAAGCACAAAAAGATTGAAATAAATGTCGTAATTTGCTAAAATATGGTGTAAGAGGTTTTTGATGAAAAAAATATTGACAATTTTTATCTTAATACTTTCGGCAATATTTCCTGCCTCGTGCTCGTGCAAAAAGGATATTCCAGACATATCTATTTCCATTACGAAAACCGAATTTGTTTTGGCACTAAATGACACCCTTGACCTAAATAATTATGTGGTGATTGACGGGTGTGACGACGGCTTTGAGTGTGAGGTTTTGGACGAAACGATATTATCAATTGAAAATGGCGTTGTAACCCCAAAGAGTGGCGGGAATACCGATGTAAAGTGCAAGGTCAAAGGCTATGGCGATTTTTTTGTTACGGCAAAATTTGTGGTGTGTGGCGTTTATTTAGCGGAAGACGCCGAGCCAACTCTTGAAAAGGTGATTATAAATTTAGGGGCGGGAAAAGTTGCCACAAACAAAATAGTCGTTAATGAAAAAGTGACCGAAATTCCGACAATTTCTTGTGATACGGCGGTTGCGACATACAACTACGAAACGGGCGAGGTCCGTGCCGTAGCGGTTGGGGAAACAACTGTGAGAGTGGCTTTTGAAAGATGTGAAACCAGTTTTGATGTAGTGGTTGAAAATAATGTTTTTGTTGAACAACTAGATTTATATAACGCTACAATGTATGTGGGCGATGAGGGGAAATTTGAGTATACCATTATTCCATCAAACGCAAACCAACTAAGTTTTTATACAAATAGCACAATTTTGGAAGTTGACACTTATGGGGGTTACGAAGCAAAGGGAGTTGGTAGTGCAACAGTTTATTGTGATTACTACTTAAGTAGCAATACGAGCAAAAAATTAACCAAGTCGTTTGTGGTTACGATAAAAGATATTCCCGATTATTTAAACTTTTGGATAATGGGTACAAATGGTGAGGCTTTGCAATATATGTTTGATAGCGACACGGCAAAAATTGTGTTTGATGGCGAGCATTATGAGTCGCTAGAAAACTTTACTTTTTCAGACAACATAGAGGTGCTTTCAAGCGGTATTCAATCGGGTATGGATGGCAGTAAATTTGTCCTATTTAAAGCCAAAAATGTAGGAATGCTTGAGGTGACTGTTTCTTGTGTAGTACGCTTTGATAACACGGCGAAAATGGTTTCAAAAACAAAGAGCATAAGTGTATATTCTTTTGACCAAATAGAGGTTGTGGCAAAGTACAACATATACCCTTTTGATGCCGACCAAAACGGCAATTATATGGTAACCTTTGATTCAATTGTAAATAGCCTTAGTTTCTCCTTTAGGATGAACGATAGCGAACTAAGTGGGGTAAAGGTGTATGCACTAAATGGGGATACAAAAATTGAACTTACAAACAACGAGTTTGAAATTGAGGAGCGTGGAGAGACTACTCTAGTTGCCGAATATGGTGGGAAAGAAATTAAAAGATTTAAGGTGGTTGTGGTGTAATGACCACCTTTTTTATTTAATTTATATATAAATTAAAATTATTTGCAATGAGTATTTGTTTGACAAAAACATATGCAAAATATATAATTATTTGTAAGATATTAGTTATAATAAGTATAGGTACGCAAAAATTTTAGAAAAAAGTGAAATTTTCTAAGCCTAATTTAGGACAATTTTAGTATTTTGAAAAATGGAGAAAACAAATGTTTAAAAGAATCTTAAAGATAGTTGGGATAGCGCTAGCGTGCATTGTTGTCGCTTGTGGAGCGGGTGTTGGCATATATGCACTTAAAGGCGGATTTGAGGAAGTAAAGATTGATATTGTCGACCTTTATTTTGACGACCAAACGGAGGACACAAACGACACCACGTTTACCGTCAATGAATCAAAGACGAACCAAACCATATATACCCTTTCGGATGTAAAGACTTCTGTTCTATTTACGCCTCTTGACGCTACTGAAAAAAAGTTGGATGTAGAGATTACTGGCGTTGATGGCGTTTTGGAAAACAAGGATGAACTAGAAAAGGGCATTATCGCAGGTGAGGAGTTTTCGCTTAGGATTAGAAAAGACGCTCTTGGAAACAACCACGGTGGTGTTGTAAACCTAACTATAACGTCTCCAACAGGACTTGCCGAGGTTGCAATCACACTTGTTGTCGATGTGCCAATCCCCGACAACTCTATGTACTTTACCGGTTCGGAAAAGGGCGTTGGAAATGATAAGGTTACTTCATCGGGTAATGTGTTTACATTGTCTAGAAGCAAAAAGGAATCGTTTGTATATCTAAAAAGCCAATTGTACAACGCATTCTACTTGCCAGTAAGCACACAAAACATTGCTACCTCTTCGGGAAACCTAAAGTCAACCCAAATTTCATACTACTATGAAGCCCAAGACAAAACCTATACATATGACTCAAATGAACTAGAAATCGTAAATGTTTATGACGAAGTTCTTCACAAATACTCATATTGCTACAAAGTTCCAATTATTCCAGAGGACTCAGGTTCAATTACATTTACGGCAAAAACACATAGGTCGTACGCTATTCAAAAAGAGTTTGAGGAAAAGGGTTTCAAGAACTTGAAAGAGGTAATTGCAAATCAAGGACTTACTAACGAAAATCAGGTTAGGGCAAATCAAATGAAGCGTTCGTTTACGGAGTTTGTAAACAAATACATTTCGTACTTTGATGACACCGAGGCTAGTTATAACTTCTTTAGGGAACTAGTTGATAAAGACGGAAATATCAGGTTTGATACCGACGCATCTATGATTGAGGCGCTAGACGAGTATGTGTTTGTAACTTGCTCGGCAACAGTGGATGTAACGGCGGTTAACCTAAGCAAAATTGAATCGTCAAATGACCCATTGACCTACAATGTATTCAATACCACATACTTCTCAAAAACCAATGATTTGTCAATTGGCGACAATAGGGCAAAGAGCGTGTTTGAAGAGTTTAACCTAAAAATAACCCTAAACAACAACGACGGCGAAGTTTATGACGGAACCTCGGAAGAAGAAGCAAAACTATTTGATACGCTTGATATGGGTGCATATCTATATGTTCAAGCCGAAGACAGTGACGAAGGCGACATTTCGGACGAAACAATCCCAGTATATGGATTTAAGGACGACCAACCAATTACTCCTTTGATTTGGGAGACCTTAAGTGAATCGGAGAAACTAGAGTACTATGATGGCGAAAGTTATATAATTGTTGGCTATCTATACAAAATCACTTCCGCAATGAAAAACAACAAGTTTATGGATGTTGTGTCGGGCGTGGAAGATGGTGATGTGTATTGGATGACAAACTTCAATGTTCCTTTCCAAGAAGAAAAGGGCGTGACCGAAATAACAAAGGCGCTATTCTTTAGGTTCTCGGTTGCGGGCGTGGACAAAAATTCCAATAACATTGAGCGTGAAGCGTTTACAAGAGTATATATTACTTATACCGAATATGAATATGGCTCAAAAGAAGAAGAGCATTTGAGTATTAAATCAATAAGTGAGAGTGGAACATTGTCTTCGTTTAATACGACAATGGCTCTTAATACCGAACTTTCCGAAAACACAACTTATGCACTAAACGTTCAAAATCTAGCAATTGACACCAGTTCCGATGCTATCAAAAACTACAATAGTTCATACTCGGACGGCACAAAGGTTGTTCCTCAAGTTGAATACAAATCGGTTATGTATTTTGTTGAAGCATCCTCAAACGAAACATTGGATGGCGATGCAAAACAAGTTGTTGCAGTTGGAAGATATAATTTCTACAATATGAGCGGAACGGCTTACACATATGGCGGAGACGATTCGCTTTTGGAAGGTCAAAGGATTCCAACATACAATATAGTTGAGGGAAGAAAACAATTCTATTTGCAAACAATAAACGCTTCTGGTCTTGACGAGGTTGGACTAGATAGGTCGGTAAAAATCTTTGCGGTAGTATATCTATCCGACAAAGACGGCAACCCAATTTCGCTAAACGGCGAAAGAATTGTAATTGACGAAAGCAATGCCGAGGCGGTTGCAAGCCTATATGTAATTGCAATGTCTAGCGTTTCTAACTTTACAAATGTAGTAATCCATAATGTTGTGGACAATGTAAACTTCTATACAATTATGGCAAACGCAATGACTGCTTGCGAAACTGATGAATATACAATAAGTTATGGTCAAGGCGAGTGGGTAAAGAGAAACTTTATAAATGGCTCATACACCTATAATGACGGAACATTTGATTATGATGTAACGGGTGATACCCTTGGCGAATACAACAACTTCCTAAAGTTAAAACTTCTAAAAAATAAAGATTTCAAACTTTATGTAACCAACTTTGAAATGGACAAAGACGGAAATATTTCCGATACGGCTATAGACAAAGAGTTTAGTATTGTTGGCTTGGATGGAAGCACTTTGACTTATGAGTTTGCTATAAACATTTCGGACAACAAGCAAATTGCATTTAATGATTTATGCAAAAACTTGCAAACCTATTATGGACTAAGCAATATAGCCAATGTAAATGTTGAGGGAAAAGTTGACTTTGAACAAGACGAAGTAACAAAGGACTATAGATACTTTGTATACACAATCAAAGCCGATAGCGACTCGGCAACCAGTATGATATATAATGTTAGGTTGAATGCGTCGGGCATTCCATACTCAACGAGTGCAAATGGAGACTATGTAAGACTTCAAGTAAACGAAATCGAAATTGCGGACGTTACCCTTGGTGACGAAACCGATTCAATTTCGCAAAGCGTTAGTTTGACGGCTAGTTATGCCAACAAGAAAAACGACACCGAAAACAAAATTGCAAAGGGTTCGGTTGAGTTCTATGAGCAAGGTGAGGGCACAACAACTCAATACACTAGTTACACAATTGACAATATCAAATATTTGGTTAGCACAAACTTGATAACTGTGGAAAATGGTGCAAATATTGTCAATACCGAAGTGGTTGACCCTTCTCAAGCGGTTTACCAAAGCGGTGGAACACTTGCCGAAGACGGCGTTGGAGAGGATATTTACAACTACATTTATTACTACACAAAGAGTAGTCTTGGTGCAAAGATATCCTATTCTCTAGTATCCGACTTTGCAATTCTTCAAAACGAAATGCGTCTTACAGTTAGTGACGACGGAAAGTGGTATATTGGCGACAAATCGTATGAGGACAGTCAAGTTATCACCGACGAAGTTGCTATTGACAAAAATGGCACCAAAATGAAGTATTTGGAACTAGACGGCATTAGATACTTTGAGGACTACGAGGTTACGGGAGAGGGGACCGAGAGAGTAATTACTTATCCAATCAATTCGTACTTCCCAGTAATTTCTAGAGGCTCCGAAAACTATATGCTTGCATTTGGAACAGAGTTTAAGTTGTATAGCAGAGACGGACACACGCTATTTAGTCACAGTTCCAATAAACTTGGAAAAGTTCAAGAAAGTGCGGTTATCCTTTCCAAAAACTTTGGGCTTGATGGCGTGGTAGAAAACGGAAACAACGTTCAATACGAAACAAAATCATATGTATCAATTGTTGGAACGGATAAAAATCAAACATATACACTTGTAAAGGGTGAGGACCATACAAACAAGTATTATGAGGACTCAAATGGAGAGTATAAGTTTGAGGGTGGAAAATTCTCACTTGCGGGCACGGGTTATATGGGCACTAAATATAGGTGCGAAGAAACCAAAGGTGTAATGGCATATGTGTTTATAAACTTTGGCTTTATCCCAGTAGAAAAAGACGCTTATGATGTAAATATTACAAAAGTTTTGTCATTTAACCTAATCCAAAAAGAACTTGTATTTGATTTGTATGTAAATGGTGGCAAAAATGCATCCAACAATAGAATAGCCGTAAATGGTGGTGGCGGAAGCGTTGAAATTCCATTCAATCCAAACGCCGACCTAACCAACCCATCATCTATTGGAATAAAAACAAGTGATGCCAATGTTATTGGGCATATAGATATCGAAAACTCAATTGAGGGTGTTGAAATTTCTGTTGACCAAAATAGCGAAAAAATAATCATTAGAACTACCAATAACTTTGGTGGGGCTCAAGACATAGAGCATTCGTTTAAACTAAGTTATATATTCAAGGGCAAAAAAGTTTCGCACGAATATTATTTGAAGATAATTCCTAATTATAACTTTAACTTTGTTAGCGAAACTGCAAACACCGACAATCACTATGTACTAACGCTTGATGCATATGGAGTAAATAGGTGTGGTTACGATAAGACCAACGACAATTCAAATTGCATTACAAAATACAACCTAAAAGGCATTCTTGGAAACCTTGAGGGTGGTTTGATTGCTAGTGGCGTACTAGCGGGTTCAAAAGGCTTTAGCGATTATAGACTAGAACTAAAGAGCGTAAACGAAGCGTTTGAGCCGGGTAGTTACAATAGCACAACGGGTGATTTGAGTGTGGGCAGACTATTCTCGTCCAAGGAAACCGCGGAAATTGAATACTTTATGGAATTTAGGGTATTTATTACGGTAAATGGAACGGAAATCGAACTGGACCGTACACTAAAAGTTGAACTTAACCCTACATATATTGTAAAATTTGAGGCTTGGAATAATAACAATAGCATCAATATCTACAATGGAGAGGATATTTACGACTACATCAAGGTTTATGGATACAACGCAAACAAGGCAACGTACGACACATTAATTACCGATAAAGAACTTATCAAAAACGCAATTTCAATTAGCATAATTAGTTCAAACTCGGGAGTAACTATTACTGATGGCGTAATTGATGCTTATGGCGACGGCGTTCCAAAACTAGAAAATACCTTGATTACTTTGAAGGCCGTTTATGGCAAAACTCAAAGTGCAAACAAGGAACTTTCGGTAAGTGTTGTTGGAATAAAAATGTTCTATTCTTTGTCGGGCAATCTTGAAACAGACAAAACCGAGTTAGACAAAAATATCACGCTTGAAATTAGCGACAAAATTGATATTTCCGATTACATTGAGTTTACGACATACGATGGAGTTAAACTTGATGTTATCCTAAAAGAAGTGGGCAATGAGGCTAACGCAGTTTATGGTGGCGAAGTAGAATGCGAAGCAAAGACATACAAAATCCTTGTTGGCAAAAACGAAAATGGCACTTGGAAAGAAATAGCGGATACGACCCTAACACTTACTATCAATGTTTCGGCAGAATAAAAAAGTTACTAGCAAGGAAACTTGCTAGTAATTTTTTGTCAAACATAAGCCAATTAGGTGTAGTCAATCTTAAGACAATAATTATTATATAGTACGAGTGTGATAGTGGGGTGGTAAAAATTGAAGGGGGTACAAATTTTTTGCTTTGTGCAAAGACTTCAAATATTGAGCCCCAAAAACCTTTAAAAAATAAATTTTTTGGCATAATCCCAAACTATCCAACTAAAAAATATTTTGAATAATTAAATTATTTTGATATAATAACAAAAAAAGGAAAAAGCAATAGGCTTTTATGGAGTTATTATGGATAGAAAAGAGTCGGCAAATGGTTTGCAACTAATCAAGTTTGGTGCAATTAGACTTAGAGGAAACTTTAGCGTATTATTTATGGGTGCGCTTGCAATGTGTATGCCACTAATTCTTGTTATGGGTGTGCCTGCAGTGCTTGCAATTTTGTTGGGCAAGGCTTGGATTTTTTCGATAGGCATTGTGCTATTTATTATTATGGCGGGTCCATTGCAAGTGGGATATATCAAGTTTTTTAATGCCACGCTAGACGGCAAACAACCAAAGATTAGTATGGTGTATTCGCAGTTTAGGTTCTCGGTAAATACCGTTAAATATGTCTACTTTGTTGGTCTATTATTTATTATGTATGTGTTTGGATTTGCACTATGGATTATCCCAGCGGGGTTTGCAATTTCCTACTACTCAATGGTGTTATTCTTCCAAGAAAAATTTGAATACAAAAGGTTTAGCGAAGCGTTCAATGATTGCTCAAGAAAGATGATTAGAAATAGGCTTGCAATGTTCTCATACAAACTAGTATTCTACTTTGTATATCTAATGCTCTTCTGCGTTGCAGGGCTAGGCTTGGGACTAGTATATATATTATCGCTAGAGAGTATGCTATTTACATACATTTGCACCGTTTGTATGATGATATTATTTATATTTATGTACACAATGGTTACCGTATACTTCCATTCTTGCAATCAAATCTTCTTTGAGGACACACTAATGTATCACGAAAGAAAATCGGAAGAGAAAAAGGCAAAAGCCGAAAAGAAAAGGCTAGCCGAAATGCAAGCAAAAATGGCGGAGGCTCACTTGGGCGAAAAAACGGAGGCGGAACCAAAAACGCAAGAAGATAACGACAAGAGCGTTGAGGCGGAAGACGCCATTGAGCCTAAAAATGTGGTAGAAAAAAAGATGGAAGATGCTATGAAAACTCCAAGCAAAAAGCCTTCGACCAGGTCTACATCAAAAACGGGTGCTACAAAGAAAACTACAACTCAAAAGAAAACTACAACACAAAAGAAAACAACTGCTACAAAGAAAACAACAAAACCCGCTCCAAAGGAGAAAGGTGATAAGTAATTGGGGATAAAAAATAACCGCAAGGGCACTATATATTAGCCTTCTTGCGGTTTTTTATTTATAATCCCATTGTTTTAGGAACGGGAGCCTTTGGAAGTTCCATTTGGCATTTTTGATAAATTTCTTGTGCCTCGCTTGTGGAGGTAAATGGTGTAAACCAGTTGAAATAATCTTTGTATATATTGCTTTGTTTAAATGCGTGCCAATTTCCCGAAACGGTAAAGAAATCTAGAGTTTTTTCGGGAGTATCTAGGTCAATAGCAAGTGTTGCGTCAGGTTTTTTTGACATATACTCGGTTTGGATATATACATTGGATTTTTTTAGGGTTAGTAGGGATGACGCAATCTTTTTGTTGATAATCTCTTGGTTTAGTTCGTCATTTGTTTCAAACCCATAGTGTGGCATATATTTTTGTACCAACTTTTGACACTCAAGACTATCGGTGTCGACTTCAAAGTTGAACTCAATTGTTTCGTTTATGTACGAAAGCAGTTTTGCCGTGTCCTCTAGGGTCATTCTGTTTGGAATTTTGTATACGGGGCTTTGGTTTATAATTACGTTTTCATCGCCATTTTCATTGTCGTCTTCAATGCTTACATATACTAGTCTAATGTTTTTTATATCGTCGTTATTTTTGCACATTACGCAATCGCACTCGGGTTCTTTTTTTGTGTTTTGTGCTTTTTCTTTCAAAAGGTCGATTGGTGTAAATTGTTTTTTCTTTTTCTTGTCTTTTAGGTAATCTAAAATTCCCATAATATTTTTGCTCCTTAAAGGTAATTTACTACGCATATTATATCACACCTTTACCCAAATTTCAATACCCAACTCAAATATTAATGGCTTTAAAAATATATTGTTTTTTAAAAAATATTTACATAAGAAAATGTCTTTTTCAAATACTAAATATATAAAGCGGTGCTTTTGTGCCAATCAAATTTTGGATACTTGAGGAAATACATAATGAAAGAAAGTGGAATTGTAAGAAAATTAGACAATTTGGGAAGGCTTGTTATCCCAAAGGAAATTAGAAGATGTATGCGAATAAAGGAAGGGTCGCCTATTGAATTTGGGCTACTATCTAGCGGAGAAATTGTGCTTAGCAGATATTCGCTTGTGGGGCAAATTAGCGACTATGCCGATGATTTTTGCGAAATTTTGGGCGAAGTGAGCGACGCTACTATTTTTGTAACCGATAGGGACAAGGTGCTTTCGTCATACGGGATAAGCAAAAAAATGACCATTGGGGTCAAGGTGTCGGACGAAATGCTAGATATATTGGATAGCCAAAATTGCTACACCGCAAGCCTTAGTCAAGGCACCACTATTATCCCCATTATTGAGGACGACAAAAATACATATTATAGCCAAATTATTATGCCTATTATAATTGGCGGAGAAGTGGAGGGAACCATTGTTATTTGCGACACCAAGGGCAATGTGAATTTGGGAGCGGAACACATTTTTGCACTCAAACTTATTGCAAAATTTTTAAGCAAACAAATGGAATAATATGAAGAGACATTCGTTTGTAATAAGTGCAATAATTCTAACCGCAGGTGGCTTTTTTGCAAAGGCAATTGGGGCACTATACAAAATTCCGCTTACAAACATTTTGGGCAGTAATGGGATTGGGTTATATTATTTGGTTTTTCCAGTTTACTCGCTTATAATAACTTTTTGTAGTAGTGGGATTTCGGTGGCGGTAGCGACTGAGGTTGCAAGGTGTCGAAAAAGGCGACATAGATATAACGAACAAAAAATATTGCAAGTGGCGATTGTTATTAGTTTTATTTTAAGTTTGGTCTTGACATTTATGACAATTGCACTTTCGGGCGTACTGTCCGAAATGCAGGGCAATGTGAGTGCCAAGGTGGGTTATGTTGCCATTGCTCCCGCCATAATTCTATCCACCCTTATTGCCACGCTTAGAGGGTATTTTCAAGGGATAGAAAATATGATTCCCACCACAATATCCCTTATTATTGAACAAGTGGTCAAACTTACCTTTGGACTGGTTTTGGCTCATAAACTAGCGATTTTTGGCATAAATTACGCTGTTCTTGGGGCAATTTTGGGTGTGACCATTAGCGAAGTTGTGGCAGTTGCTATTATTGTTATCAATTTTTTGTTGTACAAAGGCGGGCTAGACTACAATTATCGAAAGATGATACTAAAAGAAAAACGCTCCCCCAAAGAAAACTCCGTTTTGAAAGAAAATGGGTTTGACGGCGGATACAAGATATATAAGGCAAACAATATGGGTTTTGGAAAAATGTATTCGTCAAATGCACCTAGAGCAAATATGCAACCAAGCCATAAGGATGAGCGTGTGAAATTTTATCCCACAAAGGATAGGCATAGATACACCACTTTTGAGGCGATTAGGATAATATCTAGGATTGCTATTCCTAGCACCTTTTCGGCTTTGATTTTGCCAATTTCTACCCTTATTGATAGTTTTCTTATTATCAACACCCTTACAAGTATTGGTGTGTCCACCACGGCTTCCACCGCTCTATATGGGGTTTATGGCGGGGTAGTGCAGTCGCTTGTTAGCATTCCAATTATTATTATAACCGCCATATCCACATCCCTAGTGCCGTCACTTAGTGGGCTAGTCGTCTATGGAGAGAGGGGCGAACTTGATCACCGCATAGGATTCTTTATTAAAATTACTTGGGTGATAGCACTACTTGCATTTGCACTTGTTTTTGCGTTTTCGGAAGGAATACTCAAGTTTTTGTATGGTGGAGGACTTGGTCGGGCACACCTAGACGAGTTTGCTTTTGCCGTAACCCTTTTGCGTATTAATTCGGTTTCCATTATTTATTCGGCTTTTTTGCAAACTTTTACCACAATTTTGCAGGTAACGGGTGGGGCTAGCATTCCGTTTTGGGCGTCGCTTGCCCTCCTTCCGCTAAAGATTGTTTGCCTAAAATCTTTGGTTGTGATAGGAATCATAAACATTTATGGAGCGGTTATTTCAAACTTAATTTATCTAGCGTGCATAAACATTGTTTTGATAGTTGCCATAAAGAAAAAAATTGGGCTTGGATATAGTCTATATTTTCATTTGCTAAAGCCCCTTTTTATAAGTGCAATAATTGCCACTTTGGGAGCGGTGGGCTATTACCTTTTGGCTAGAGTTATAAACTATTTCTTTGCGATGATAGTGCTTGCACTAGTTTTGGCTATAGCATATATTATATGGATATACTATGGACGGGTGCTTACCGCACGCGAAAAAAAGTACTTTATCTTTAGAAATAAACTTTGTAGAAACAAAAATAAACCACCCAAAAGCGTAGACAAAGGCTAAGAAATACACAAAAAAATTCAAAAAACTGTATTGAACTAGTCCTAAAACTGCCACAAAACTCAAAAAAATAGGCAAAATTGGGTATTTTTTAGTAAAATATCCAAAAATTTGTTTTATTCTTTTTGCAAAATGATAATTTTATGCTATAATTGGGTATCATCTACAAAAGGAGATAATTATGAATAAATTAGAAATTGTTAAAGTAGTCGCAGAAGAGACTGGTCTTACTCAAAAAGAAGTTAACGCAGTAGTAGATTCTGTTGTTGCTACAATCATTGCAGAACTTAAGAAAGGTAAAGAGGTTAACATTGCTGGCTTCGGTAAATTCGCAGTTAAGAAAAGAGCCGCTAGAGTTAGCATCAACCCAAGAACAAAACAACCTATCGATGTTCCTGCTAGCAAAGCACCTACTTTCAAGGCTGGAAAGCAATTCAAAGAGGCTTGCAACAAATAATTTAAACTAATTTGTTTTAATCTAGTTGCGTTTTAAGCAATTGAAAGAGCACAAAATTTTTGTGCTTTTTTCTTTTTATGCTAGCAATTAGTGTGGTAAAGGTGTATAATAAGCGTATGAGAATAGGAAATATTGAATTTAAAAACGGCGTGCTTTTGGCGCCAATGGCGGGAATAACCGATGTGGCTTTTAGGTCAATTTGTGTAGATATGGGGGCGGATGCGGGCGTTAGCGAAATGGTCAGTGCTTTGGCTCTTCATTATCGCAACGAAAAGACAAAGGATTTACTTAAAATTGCCCCAAATGAAGGGATAAAAATTGTTCAAATTTTTGGTCACGACCCCGATGTTATGGCGGAAATTTGTGCTAGCGAATATCTAAAAGATTTTGACATAATTGATATCAATATGGGGTGTCCGGCTCCCAAAATTGTGTCCAATGGTGACGGCAGTGCTTTGATGCTAAATATGCCTCTTGCTGAAAAAATTATTAGAGCGTGCGTGGGGGCTACAAATAAGCCTATAACTGTCAAGTTTAGAAGCGGTTATGATTTGGAGCACATATGTGCCATAGAGTTTGCAAAAATGTGCGAAAGGGCGGGGGCAAGTGCCATAACCGTTCATCCAAGGACTCGCACTCAAATGTATAGCGGAAATGCCGATTGGAGCATTATTGCGGATATCAAAAAAAGCGTAAATATCCCCGTTATTGCAAGTGGCGATGTTGTGGACAAGGAAACTTTTGAGCGTGTAAAATCGCTTACAAATTGCGACGGAGTAATGATAGGTCGTGGGGCTTTGGGGTCGCCCGAGGTTTTTTCTGAAATAGTGGGAAAAGAGGTTACAAAAAGCAAGGTGGATATAATAAGAATGCACATAAGTTTGCTTAGAAGTTACTTCCCCGAAAACTTTGTAACCAAGCACATAAGAAAGCATTTGCTTTGGTATTTAAAGGGAGAAAAGGGGGTTAGCGAACTTAAGGTTTTTGTGTCGACTGAGCCCGATTTGGATAGGTGCATAGAGGCAATAGCCGAGTATTTTGAAAATAAATGCTAAAATTTGGCAAAGACTAAGCCATAAGGTATTTGATTTGTTTGATAAAATGCCTTTTTCATTGTATAATTAATAGTGTATATTATTATATATAATATTACTAATAAATATTAGGAGTTTTGTTATGAATAAAAGAACAATCAAAGATATTGATGTTTACGATAAAAAAGTTTTGGTAAGGGTGGATTTCAATGTCCCAATGTCGGAGGGGAAAATCACCGATGACAATAGAATTGTTGAGGCAATGCCTACAATTAATTATTTGCTAGAAAAAGGTGCTAGCGTTATTTTGATGAGCCATTTGGGAAGACCTGAGGGTGAGTTTAACAAAAAGTATTCCCTAAAGCCAGTGGCAAAAAGGCTAGAAGAACTTCTTCCAAATAACAAAGTCATTATGGCAAAAGATGTTATTGGCGAGGATGCAAAAACCAAGGCCGAAAAACTTAAAATGGGCGAAGTGTTGCTTCTTGAAAACCTAAGGTTTGACCCAAGGGAAGAGGAGAACGACAAAGAGTTTTGCAAACTACTTAGCGGTATGGGCGAGGTTTATGTAAACGACGCTTTTGGAACTGCACATAGAAAACACGCAAGCACCTATGGGGTGGCAAAATTGCTTCCAAACGCAATTGGCTTTTTGATTGAAAAGGAACTTAAGATTATTTGTGGAGCAATCGAAACTCCAAAAAGACCATTTGTTGGAATTTTGGGCGGAGCCAAGGTTAAGGATAAGATTGGCATAATTGATTGCTTGCTAGACACCGTTGATACCCTTATTGTAGGTGGCGGAATGGCATATACATTTATGTCGGCTTTGGGCTATAATATTGGCAATTCACTTTTTGATGCCGAAAATGTTGATGAGGCAAAAAGGCTAATGAAAAAAGCCGAGGACAAGGGGGTAAAACTTTTGCTTCCTATCGACTTTGTGGAAACTACAAGTATTGACGACACACTTGGCTATAGCCTTACAAAAGACCAAAATATAACTGAAGGCTTTATGGGTGTGGATATTGGCAAAAAGTCAATTAAACTATTTGAAAAGGCTCTCAAGAGAGCAAAAACAGTAATTTGGAACGGACCAATGGGTGTGTTTGAAAAGAAAGAGTTTGCCGTTGGAACATATGCAATCGCAAAAAGACTTACAAAAGTAAAAGGAACCACAATTATAGGTGGTGGAGATAGTGCAAGTGCGGTTATTAATATGGGACTTTCAAAAAAGATTACCCACATTTCAACCGGTGGCGGTGCGTCCCTAAAACTATTTGAGGGCAAAATCTTGCCTGGTGTGGACGTAATAGACAATATTAATTAGTAGGTGGAAAAATGAAGAAACTATTTTTAATTGGCAATCAAAAAATGAATATGTCGTATTCGGCTTTGGAACCATATCTTGCCGAACTTAGCGAAATTGCCGACAAGACCGAAAATGTGGTTGGCGTATGTGTGCCATATGTATATATCAATCTTTCAAAATATATGCTAGAGGAAACGCGTGTGCTTCTTGGTGCACAAAATATGCACTGGGAAGAAAGTGGCGCATACACGGGCGAAATTAGTGCGAATATGCTAAATGATTTTGGTTGCGACTTGGTGCTTGTTGGGCATAGCGAAAGAAGAAAGTATTTTAGCGAAACTGACGAAATGATTAATCTTAAACTAAAATCGGCTTTAAATAGCGGAATTACACCAATTTTGTGCTTTGGTGAGACGGGCGAAGAGAGAGAACAAGGACTTACTTATACGGTAATTGAGGAACAATTGACCTCGGCACTAGATGGAATTGATGAAGAGGAAATGGGAAGGATTATTTTTGCATACGAACCCGTTTGGGCTATTGGCACAGGCAAAAATGCCACCCCTATCCAAGCGGAAGAAATTTGTGCTTTTGCAAAAAAATTCCTAAAAGAAAACTATATGCTAACCGATTGCATAATGCTTTATGGTGGAAGCCTAAAGCCAAGCAATGCTCAAGAAATTTTTAGTCAAAAGAGCATAAATGGTGGATTAATAGGCGGTGCGTGCCTAAATATACACGACTTTGAAAAGTTAATTGAAACGAAGGTTGAATAATGAAAAAAACAGTTGCACTTATTATTATGGACGGCTATGGGCTAAATGACAATCCCGTAAATAACGCCGTTGCAATGGCAGAAAAACCAAATTTGGATAGACTATTTGAAAGGTACCCATTGACCAAAATAAACGCCTCGGGGCTTAGAGTTGGATTGCCACAAGGGCTTATGGGCAATAGTGAAGTGGGGCATCTAAACATTGGCGCCGGAAGGGTTGTTTATCAAGACCTTACAATGATAGACAAGTCAATTGAAGATGGCGAGTTTTTCAAAAACACTGCACTAAAAGGTGCTATGGAAAATTTGGGCGAAGGGAATGCGTTACACCTAGTTGGGCTTACTTCCGATGGTGGCGTACACTCGCATCTAAACCACTTGTTTGCACTTATGGATATGGCAAAGAAAAAGGATGTAAAAAAGATGTACATTCACGTTATATCCGATGGGCGTGATGTTCCACCCGACAGTGCAAAGGGTTATATCCAAAAGATTGAAGAAAAAATAAAATCCATAGGTCTTGGCTCAATTGCTACAATTTGTGGAAGATATTATTATATGGATAGAGACAACCGTTGGGATAGGGTCGAAAAGGGCTACAATTGTGTGTATAACGGTGTTGGAGCAAGATATCAAAGTGCCGATGGTGGCATTAGTGCCAGTTACAAAGCGGGCGTTACGGACGAGTTTGTAGAACCTATAGTAATTGGCGAATATCAAGGCGTAAAAGACGGCGACTCGGTTATTTTCTATAACTTTAGAACCGATAGGGCAAGGGAAATTTCCCACGCTGTTTTGGATGAAGATTTTGACCACTTTGCAAGGATTAAAAAAGATGTATACTATGTAGGGATGACGGAGTATGATGCTATTCTAAAGGGCATCCACACCGCCTTCCCACCAAAGGATATAAAGAACACTTTGGGTGAGTGGTTAAGCAAACTTGGGCTAAAGCAACTAAGAATAGCCGAAACCGAGAAATATGCTCACGTAACATTTTTCTTTAATGGTGGAGTGGAGACTCCAAACGAGGGCGAGGATAGAATATTGGTTCCATCGCCAAAGGTTGCAACATATGACCTAAAACCCGATATGAGTGCGGTGGAGGTTACAAACAAAGCACTTGAGTGCGTGGGTAAATATGATGTAATTATTTTAAATTATGCAAATTGCGATATGGTAGGGCACACGGGCGTTATTCCATCGGCGGTGACTGCGGTGGAAACGGTTGATACGTGTGTTGGAAAAATGGTTGAAAAGGTGCTTTCGGTAGGTGGAACAGTTTTGCTTACTGCCGACCACGGAAATGCCGAAGTTATGAGGCTGCCAAATGGTTCGCCTTGCACTAGCCACACCACAAATTTGGTGCCATTCTCGGTTATTGGCGAAAAGTATGTGGGGGCAAAGTTAAAAGACAATATGGCGCTTTGTGACATTGCACCAACCTTGCTTAAGGTATTGGGAGTGGAAAAGCCAGAAGAAATGACGGGCAACTCAATACTATTGTAACAAAAGATATTATTGGAGAAGATTATGCTAGTTTTGCTTTGTTCCATAAGTAGTCTTTGGAATACTCTTATGGATAAATATGTGACGGGGTTGCCCGACGCAACTAGAACAAAGATTGGCACTTGGCTAATGCTAGGGTCAATATTGCTCCTTGCGTGGAGCCTAAGAAAACCGCCAAAAGGTCAAGTTATAGGCAATTGGTTTTTGTTTTGGGTGTTTGCAATAGTCTTTTCGATAAGTATTTTGTATTTAGTTTAGTAATAAATGGCTTAAATTTATTGTAAAACAGATTAAATTGTGATAAAATGAATTTGCATTTAGTATTAGTTTGCAAGATAGTTTGCAAATATTGATAAGGAGATAGAATATGAACTTTAATTATTTGTGTGCAATTTCGGCTAGTACCGCTACGGCTCTTACTACCATTAGAACAATTATTTTGATTTTAATGGGACTTTGTGCAATTGCTTTGACAGTTGCCGTACTATTGCAACCTTCTAACCCAGATGGCGGAAGGAATGTAATCACCGGTACAAACGACAGTTATTATGCTCAAAACAAGGGCAACACAAAAGAAGGAAGACTAAGAAGAATTATTGTTATTACCGCAATAGTTATTCTTGTTTTGACAATAGCGTTCTTTGTTATTGAACACTTCTTTCCAGCATAAAAAAATTGGAATTGTGGGCAGGAATACTTTTTCTTGCCCTTTTTTAAAATTTACGGAGACATAATGGAAATAGATAAAACATTACTTAAACAAATTAAAACTAATAAACTTGGAAATTTGGAATACAACTTGCTTATAAGCCAACTAACCGTGCTTACAAACAAGCCCCACAACGAAATTAAAGAGCGTGTGGACAAAATGATTGCCAAGGGGCTTTTGCGTGTAAAAGGCGTGCCCGAGAAAGAAAAAAAAGAATCCCCATCGGCTAGAGCAAAAAGAAACAAGTCTAGGCGAGAATTTGCCCCTTTGAGCCCTTATGGTGAAGGGGTCGCAAATGTTGACCTTGCGTATGATATTCTAAAGAGAAAGGATGAAAAATCGAAGTCAAAAGCAAGGCGTGTGGAAGGAAAAATTCAAATGACTTCTAGGGGCTATGCATTTCTAATTCCAACCGATATAACAATTGAAGACATTTTTGTTGCGGAAAAAAATCTAGGGGGTGCGATGCACGGCGACAAAGTTGTTGTGTCCGTTTTGCCTACGGGCGGAAGGCGTGAAGAAGGCAAGGTTATGCAAGTCCTAGAACGTGGCAACGAGCGTATTGTGGGAGTTTTGCATATCGTAAAAAAGATGGCTTTTGTAAAGCCTGATGATGTAAAATTTGGCAAAGATGTGTCTATTCCTTTGTCCAAAATTTTGACTGCAACTGATGGGGATAAGGTTGTTTGCAAAATTACAAGATATTATGCAAACAAGCGTAATCCCGATGGCGAAATAATAGAGGTTCTTGGTCGTCCAAACGAAATTGATACCGAAATTATGGCTATAATTAGAAGTTATGGTTTGTATGACGGCTTCCCCGAAAAGGTTCAAAATGTGGCAAGAGAGTTGCCTGAGAGCATAGACAAATCCAAGTTTGCAAGAAGGCTTGACTATACAAATAATATAGTCTTTACAATTGACGGCGAGGACACAAGGGATATTGACGACGCTATTTCTATTGAAATAAATTCCAAGGGCAATAGGGTTCTTGGTGTACATATTGCCGATGTTGGCGAGTATGTAAAGAAAGATAGCATTATTGACAAAGAGGCGTTTAGAAGAGGCACTTCGGTTTATTTTCCAAACCTTGTTTTGCCAATGCTTCCAAGGGAACTAAGCAATGGCATTTGTTCGCTAAATGAAAGAGTGGACAGGCTTGCACTTTCTTGTTTTATGGAGTTTGACAAAAATGCAAACCTTGTATCGCACAAAATTTGCGAAAGTATTATAAATAGCAAGCGTAGGTTTACTTACACCAAGGTTCAAGCCATTTTTGAGGGCGACAGGGACGAAAACCCCGAACTGGTTGACGCACTTCTTACAATGAGGACTTTGGCTCAAGAACTAGAGAAAAAGAGGGTTCAAAGGGGTGCTATTGAGTTTAATATCCCCGAGGTTCAAGTGTCACTAAACGATTTGGGCGACGTTCTAAACTTGACAAAAAGAGAGCAAAACGAGAGCCATAAACTAATAGAAACATTTATGATTGTCGCAAACGAGACAATTGCTACGCACTTTGAGGAAAAGAAAGCACCATTTGTTTATCGTATTCACGAAAGCCCTGATGCCGAGAAGATAAATAGGCTTATTGGGATGGTCAATGGCTTTGGTGTAAAGCACGAAATTGATGACCCCGAGAATGTTGAACCTATTCAAATTCAAAAATTGCTTAATTCCATAAAGGGAGAGCCTTGTGAGTATGTGCTAAATAAAATTGCACTAAGGTGTATGAAAAAGGCAAAATATTCGCCCGATTGTATAGGGCACTATGGCATTGCTAGTCCAAAGTATTGTCACTTTACAAGTCCTATTAGAAGATACCCTGACCTAACTATCCATAGGATAATAAAGGAATATTTGAGGGGCGAAATTGGCGATAGGGAAAAACTTATGCTAAAAGAGTTTGTGAACCTATCATCCTTGCAATCTAGCGAGACCGAGCATAATGCCGAGTCGGTGGAGAGGGATGTTGATGACCTATATAGAGTATTCTATATGACCCACCATATTGGCGAAGAGTTTGATGGGGTTATTAGCGGGGTTACAAACTTTGGCGTGTTTGTTGAACTAGATAACACTGTTGAGGGAATGATTAGGATAGATAGTTTGCCACAAGACCAATATGAATATTTTGAGGATAGATTTTGCCTAAAAGGCTACAAAAATATGTATACCATTGGCGACAAAATTAGGGTTAAGTCGGTTAGAGCAGATATCCTTGCTAGAGAAATAGATTTTGAAATTGTTTAATAAATAAAAGTGTGCTTATGGACTATTTGGCACACTTTTTGAATATAAGAGGAAGTTTTATGGATAAAATTATTGTTATTACAGGCGGTACTAGCGGAATTGGGCTAGAACTAAAAAAGAACTACGAAAAAAATGGCGACAAGGTTATAACTATTTCCACAAGGGAAACAGGGGATAGTCTTCACTATTCGGGCTCCGTTTCGGACGAGAAGAGGATGACGGAGGCCTTAGACGGCATTGGACGTAAATTTGGGCACATAGACACCCTTATTCTAAATGCGGGATTTGGGATGAGCGGAATAACCGAACTTGTGCCTAGCGAAAAAATTAGGGACCTAACCGAGGTGAATTACTATGGAGTTTTGTATCCGCTAAGAAGTGCTCTAAAGTATATGAATAGAGGTTCAAGGGTTGTTGTGATGTCTAGTGCAATGGCACTCTTCCCCGTTCCATTTAGGGCGATATATGGCTCGGTCAAGTCGGCAGTGCTAACGCTTAGTTTTTCGCTTAGAATGGAACTAGCCCCACTTGGGATTGATGTTGTAGCAATTTGTCCGGGGGACATAAAAACAAACTTTACTGCCAACCGTCTAAAGGAATTTGATACCACCGATAGATATGGCACAAGGCTAGAGACTGCCACCGAAAAAAGCGACTCAAGAGAAGAAAAAAGAATGTCGGCGGAAACTTGTGGAAGAAAGATTTATAAGAAAATATCCAAGAAAAAAACCAAGCCATTTTATATAATTGGAGCAAAGTACAAAGCCCTATATTTTGTGTCTAGGATTACGCCAAAGTCGTGGCTATTAAACATTACAAACAAACTATATGGCGGAAAATAATTGGGCTTAGAGGAAACGAAAATGAGAACAATAGAAATTGTGAGTTATGGTAAAAAGACTCTTATGAAAAAGTACTTTGATGAGTACTTGGTGGAACTTAGTGCGTTTGATGAAAATATAAAATTTGATGACGACGGAACACCGATTTATAAGTGGTTTGAGTTCTATTGGAACAATGCTGGAAGGTATCCATTTTTCTTACTTGTAGACAATGAGGTTGCGGGAATTTGTTTGGTTAGAGAAGTGGGAGAAAAGGCATATGAAATTGCCGAATTTTATGTTGTGCCAAAGTTTAGAGGTGGGGACAATGCTATGTGGTTTGCAAGACAAATTGCAAGCAAATTTGATGGCGAAATAGAGTTCTCCACAAGGCACAAAAATAAGCGTGCAATTGCATTTTGGACAAAGTTTGCAAACACTTACAAAACGTATAATTTTAGCGAGGATAATGAGTGGAAAAATTGGACTATAAAAAGCCATCTTCCATTGACCCATAACCTTAGTTTAAAGAAAGAATATTTTGATAAAATTTCAAATGGAACAAAGACCCTAGAGGGTAGACTGAACGACGAAAAACGAAAGAAAATAAATATCGGCGACTATATTATTTTTTCAAATGTTGATGACGAAAACAAGACTACAAAGGTTAAAGTTTTGGATAAATATTTTTTTGATAACTTTGACCAGATGCTACTCTTTGTTGACAAAAACGAGTTGGGTTTTGACAATAAGTATGAGGATAATGACATTTTGTCGATATATAGGAATATTTATCCAAGAGAAAAAGAAGATAAATATGGAGTTGTTATTTTAAAAATAGAGCGTGTGTAAAAATAAATAAAATGCTTAAACTGTTTTGGCGTATAATCCAAAATGTGTTTAAGCATTTTTTTGGCTAAAAATTATATAATTTGTTTTAGTTTGTTTTTGACGACTTCGGCAATTTTTTCGTGACCAAAATCGTTTGGGTGAACGCCGTCGTCAATGTCACTTTTTTTGAGTAAATTTCGCACATCAATATACATCAATTTTTTCTCATTGCAAAAGGCTTTTATTTCGTCGTCATACTTGTCTATTTCGCTGTTTATAAATGTTTCAAATGGAAGGTTGTACGACTGTGGAATTTTGTCGTCATCCACTCGGGTTAACCCTAAAAATATAATGTTATTTGTGTACCTTTGGGCTTTTGACAAAAGGGTTTCTAGGTGTGCTTTGAATGTGTCGAACGAAACGGCATTTTGACCGTATCCAAAAATGCTATCGTTTATTCCAATTGCAAAAATAATTATGTTTTTAAAGTATGGACTAAACCTAGCGTTCATTTCGTTTTCAAACCTAGATATAACGCCTGTGGTTGTATCACCGGGGATGCCTAGGCTATATAGGGTATAATAATTTTCATTGTCGCTTTCAAGTTTTGCTCTTAGCCTTTGAGCCCATCCGCCATTTGATTTATCCCACATCCCATATGTGATGCTATCCCCAAAAATTGTAATGCAAATGTCTTTCATCTTTTCCTCGCTTTATTTTTTTCGTGGTTTCGATATGGTCTTTTAAAACCATCAAAATACGCAATTGTATATGTATATATTTTTTTCTATCATTAAAGCACATATTGATTAATTTTACAAGTAAAACCGTAGTGTTTTATTTGTTGTTTGTTGTGGAGTGTGTGTTCTCCTTTGTGGATTTATAAGGTTTAAAATTGGTTGGCTTAACTGTTTATCTAGATTTTTGAAGTAATGATAATTTAATATATTTAATAGACACAATCAATTAATCCAAATCAAGGTTATTTGCATAAAAAAGGGGGTTGTTTAAAAAGTTTATTGGTGTTATGCCAAAAGCCTCGGATATTTTGTAAATTAGCGCAAGGGTGGGACTTTTTGTGTGCCCGTTATATAGATTTGTAAGTGTAGACATTGGCAGGCAAGCCTCTCTACTTAGTTTGTATAGTGACCAATCCCTTTCAAATAGTAGTTCGTTTATTCTTTTAGCGGTTGCTAATCCTGTATTCATATTGTTTTCCTCCTATACAACTAGCATACCTCTTGGGTTAAAGAAAAATACTACTCAATTGAGAAAGTGTCTCAATTGAGTTGCAACTATTTAAGATTTGTGGTATATTGAAATTGTTAGTAGGTTATTTGCTAATAATAAAATAAGGAGGAATATTATGCCTGAAAATTTGAAGAAAAAATCAAATAAGAGAGTGGTAATTATTGTTTCGGCTATACTTGCGTTACTTTTGTTTTGTGGCGGTATAGGGTATGCAGTTGCTCAAATGACAGCATCCTTGTCTATCGGCGGAAATATAAGTTTTAGTGCCCAACACGTATACGCTACTGTGTCTACTGGTTCTGTAACTGGAAACTCGTCAAGTGATAATGTGTCTGGAAAAATGTTAGAACTTAATTTTAATGCCAACAACAGTAGCAACGTAGATGTTTCTAGTTGGACTGGGCTAACGCTATCGTTTGATGATGATGCTAAAGACGTTACAATTTCGTTTACTATTACAAACAATAGCACCGAAAACGAGTTGGAAATAACCGTCGGCGATATGGGTGGAACATATACAAATGTTACTAAATCACTTAAAATTGATGGAACTGAAAAGACAAAAGATAATGTAGTAAAACTTGCAAAAAGTGGTAGCGAAACCGGGACATCTGCAACAGTTACAATAACATTCTCAGTTTCAAACAAAAATATTAGTGCAACCGTATCTAACTTTAGTTTTGCACTAACTTTAGCAAATGCCGTTGAGGCATAGTGTTATAAAACTTAGGGTTGCTGGCTATTTTGGTTGTTTTGCTAGCAACCTAATTTTTAAATAAATTAATTTGACTTTAAATAGTTGTGCTAGTGTGATACTTCGGGGCTATGTCCACTCAGTATGATAGAAAGAGAGTGAGAGAACTTAAGCATATGTCATTCTGAAGCGAAGCGGAAGAATCTAGAACGTGCAGTATGTGGACAACCACATAGATACACTCGGTTCGCTTTCGCTCTCTCGGTATGACAGGTGAGTGGTTAATCACATAGATACACTCCGCTCGTTGCCTAAAGCCAACTCGGTCGGTATGACAAGTCAAAGTAACTAATATTGTCATATCGACTGAGGTGGCTTTGTCCACCGAACGGAGCATATCTATAAGGTTAAACCTACATTTAAAAAGTCAAATTAAATATTATATAAGGAGAAAATATGGAAAATAAAAGGAAAAAAAGAAGCATAAAGCAGGTGGTTCTTTGCTTGGCATTAGTGGCTTTACTTCTTATTTGCGGTGGTGTAGGCTATGTGCTTGCACAACTTTCAGCGCTACTTAATATCGGCGGAGAGGTTTCATTCAGTGCAAATAATGTATATGCTACTATATTTGACGGCACCGTTAGTGGTGGAACACTTGCAAATTCTGAAAACAAACTTAAAAATGTTGTTTTTGATGCGAATAATTCTTCGGATGCATCAACTACATCACTTGCAACGTGGTCAAATTTAGATATTGATTTCAATCAAAATGGTGATGATGTTAGTATTTCATTTAAGGTGTTGAATTATCATACAGAAAAAAACTTAAAATTATCGGTAGGCACTATCGGTGGCACATATACTAATGTTAGCCAATCTATCACTATTGGTGGTTCTATCAAAGATTCTGACGAGTATGTCATATTGGCTATGAATGGTGCTCACGTAGAAGTGATAATTACCTTTAGTATTATTGATAAAAACAAAAGTGCAAAAATAGAGAATTTTAGTTTTAATTTTAATTTAACCAATACAACGAATTCCGCCACAATTAATGCTCTTGCATATAGATATACAGAGGACGGCACTGGCATTTATTTTGGCTCTTATCCACAAACTATCAAGGATAGTAGCGTCACTGTTGGTGAGGTCGTTGACGAAAATGGCTATTATACTGGTTCAGATGGCAAAAAGTATGCAAAATATACAGTAGATTATGCTTCTCTTGGGAGTGTAATTGATGGCGAGAAACTTGATATATTCTTCGCTGATGAATATAATTTAAACTTGGCTAGTGATGGTACTCATATGCAAACAGGTACGGATTACTACTTTAAGGTAGAGGATTTAGAGTGGAGAATTTTGACAAGTGAAGACAATATGGCTCTTATTATGTGTACAAGCATTATTAAAGCTCAAGATTTTCAGTCAAATATTAAATATGATGGAACTGACAAATGTTATTATGCTAAAGATAACGAAGGCAACATTCTTACAGATAACGAAGGCAATAAAATATATGCAAATAACTATGAATATAGCACTCTTAGAAAGTATCTAATAGAGGACTTTTATAACTCTACATTTACAGATTTGCAAAAAGAACTTATCCAAGAAATATTGGTAGACAATAGTGCATCTACTACCGGAAAGGAGAATAATCCGTTTGCGTGCAACGATACTAATGACAAAATATTTGTGTTGTCTAGACAAGAAATGTCCTCTTTATTTTTTGATGGAAATGATGAGATCGATATGTCTAATTACTTAGATTATTTTTTGCCTACCACCGACTATGCTAAAGCAAATGGTGCGATGATATGCACAAAAGAATTGTGTGAAGTGCTTGGTGCAACAACCGGAGCCGTACTTGAAGCGTGTGGAAAGCTTTATAATGGTGACGATGGTGCAACTATAACTTACGATGATTGTACTCCAGAGCAAAAGGCAGTGCTTGATATTGTGTATGCATTTTCACTTAGTGGTGTGTGGACGCGTTCGCCCCTAGATTCTTCAAGTACAAATGGAGCAAATGTAGTTAATGGCAATCTTAGTATATTTGACAGCGGTGTGTTTGGTGGTGCCTATGTTGATGTATCTTGTGGAATTGCTCCTGCTATGATTATTCAACTATAACATTAAGTTGAGATGACATAATTTTTAAATATAAGATATTTACAAAAAGGCAAAACAAATTTTCTGTTTTGCCTTTTTGTGTACTTGTTGTATACCCCAAAACACATTTCTACACCCATTCTTCTTGGGTGTTTGTAAACTCTATTTCAAAGTGTTCTTTGGCAAGTCTAACTGCTTCGTTAATTAGTGCGTCTATTTGTGTCCAACCAAGCAAGTTTTTTGCTTTCTCGGGTGGGGCAAGGAGCCTATCGTGAGTAACTCCGTTGTCGGGGTCGGGGAGTTTTTTGCCAATTGTGTCAATCATCGCGGTCATTCTAATTTGGGCATAAATGGGGCGGTCGCCGTCACCCGTAACCGTTTGGTATCCAACCATTATAATTGGTTCAAGGATTGTGGTGTTGACCTCTTCGATTAATTCGCGTTTGAGGGTTGCTACTCTATCCTTGTCATAGTCCTCTGGTGTGCCACCTCCAAGAGAAAAAATGTTGTTCCCGCGACTATCTTTGTCCGCCCTAAGTAGCATTCTTCCGTCACGGGTAAAGATAATTCCCAAAACTTGTCTTACTTGGTATTTCTTTGGCACCTCTCCATTGTGATAACAAAAACTAACTGTTGGGGGAATGAAATAATCGTTTGACATATGTTGTGTCTCCTTTGTGGATTTATTCTCTATTCTTATTTCTGGTTAAAAATTTCTGGCAAAATTTTGCGAGAGGTCTATCAATTTATTGTTGTTATTTTTT
>CAYVXW010000018.1:0-29096 GCA_964455585.1 uncultured Christensenella sp. | reverse complement strand
ATTGAACATATGTAACTATCGCATTTTTTTGGCAGTAAACGAAGCATATTGCGGTATTTTGGACGAAAACACCTACACCCCATGCAAATTCTTATATATAAATCTATTAAGCCCATACCTTTTCAAATAATCCCTCGTTTCCTTCACTTGAATGTTTGTTACCGTTCCACTAGCGTCGACATTGCCCGCGCTCATCCAATCCCTAACATTTTGAAGCCCCCAATTGTAACTGGCAAGGGCGTTGGTTTCGTTGCCGTCAAAAAGTTCTAGCAAGTACGCCAAGTATTTGGTTCCAAGCATAATGTTCAAATCCACATCAAATATGCCCACTTCGTCCACCTCAACCCCAAGCCCATTTGCCATATCTTTTGCGGTAGAAAGTTTTAGTTGCATAAGCCCCATTGCACCCGCACTAGAGCGAGCGGTTGGATTAAAACCACTTTCTATATTTATTACACTCATAACCATATATGTAGGCAAGTTATATTCATTTGCGTACTTGTCCACCACATCCATATATTTTCTCGGAAAGCAAGCAAAGAATGTAACAAGCATACCACCCACAAAAACCACCGCACCACACAAAATTATCCAAAATTTCCTCATATTATACTTTATGAAAAAATCATTTTTTTAATTCAAAAACACCCAATGTTTTATTTATTGCATCCGCCAAAATTCCCGATAGAATATCCACCATTTCGCCTATGTCTTTGTGGCTTACAATAATGCCACCCACATCCTCGTTATACACCCTTTTGACTGCTTTTACAAAACTCATAATTTCCCCATTATTTGGCAGTTTTTCTACACTTTGCATAATACTATCAATTGTGTCCAAATCTATGCCACTTTGAGTAAAGCCATCTTCCAAAAATGTGCTTGCATAAATTAGCAAAGGAACCCCCACCGACACCACCGATTTTGCTAGAGTTCTATCAATACATTTTCGTTTGTTTCCAATCCCGCTCCCTGGGCAAAGTCCGGTGTTGGAAAGTTGGATACTTTTTCCAAGGCGACTGCTTGAACTAGCACAAAGGCTATCTATTATAATTAGATGTGTGGGCTTTACCCTGTCCACCACCCCACGCACAATGTCGTATGTTTCTATCCCCGTAAGCCCCAAAACCGACGGACAAAACGCCATAACATTTGGATAGCCCTTTAGCCCCAAAGTGACACCAATTTTTTTGCACACAAGGGTACCCAAACTATCGCTAGAAATGTGTCTATTCCCAAGTCCCACCACAAGCACGCTATCCGACGGCAAAACCTTACCTAGTAGCCCACCTAGCCTATTTGAAATTTTTTCCGCCAAATATTCCTTTATAAGCCCCTCCAACTCAAGCGGATTTGGAATGGAAAATATATCGTACTGCCCCTTTTCTTTTCCATAACTCACGCTCTCCTCATCGGTTGAAATCTTATAACTACTAAGGCAAATTTTGTGGTCAAGGTCAATATTTTTGGGCTCAAGTTCACGCCCGCTCTCCACTTTGCACTTTGAAATAATTTCGTCAAGCAACTCCGATTCGTATCCCAATTTTTCCTCCAAAACCACTTTTTTCTAATATTATTTACAGAATAAATGGAAAAAATTAAAAAAAATCAAAATAGTAGTTGCAATTAAAAAGTTTTTATGGTAGAATATTCTCGATTTATTGAAAAATAACAAAATTTGAGGAGAAAATAATGGCTAATATTAAATCAGCAAAAAAGAGAATCAGTACTATTGACAGAAGAAGAACTGAGAACAAATATGTAAAGGCGACTATCGCTACATATGTAAAGAAATTTAGAAAAATGCTTGAAGAAGGAAAAGTTCAAGAGGCAGAAACTTTCAGTAAAGAAGTTTACGCTTACATCGACAGTGCTTGCAGTAAGGGCGTTATCCACAAAAACAACGCAAGCAGAAAAATCGGTAGACTTGCTTCCGCTTTGTATCTTGCAAAATCTAACACAACCGAGGCTACTCCAGTAGTTGAGGAAAAGAAAGTTGAAGAGAAGGTTGAGGAAAAAGTTGAGGAGAAAAAGGCTCCTGCTAAGAAAACAACCACAAAGAAAGCAACTGCAACTGAAGAGAAAAAGGCACCTGCAAAAAAGGCTACAAAAGCCGAAGCAACTGATGCCCCTGCTAAAAAGACTACTACAAGAAAAACCACTACTAAGAAAGCAGAGTAATTAGAGTATAAGAAATAGGACACCATATGGGTGCCCTATTTTTTTATTTCCCAAAACCACACATCAAAAAAGCACTAGAAACCTAGTGCTTTTTTTATACCATTATATTGCTTTATCGCCAAAATAATTGGGCTATTTACATATCGCAAAAACTATGTACTCTTTATTCTGCCAACTATAGCGAACCCAAATACACTCTTACTACATATTAAGTATGCTAAGTACCACCAAGTTTATGGCATTGTCCACACTTATGTTGCTTTGTTTTAGGTCGCCGTCGACCTTAACACAAAGTTCGTTTATTTTCTTTAGTTTACCAAGCGAAAAAAGTTTTAGTTGTTCGGCGGTCTTTTTTATTGCATACTCTTTTACGCCAAGCATTTTGGAAAGTTCAAAGTTTGTGGCGGTTTTATTAAGAGCCACCATAAATAGCCTTCTAAAATGGGAATAAATAAGTGCGGGCAAAGTCCTATATTCGTCTTTTTTTGCCTTCATATCATCCAAAATCGCAAAAACTTTGGTGGAGTTTTTCTTGCTTAGGGCTTCGGTTAGTTCAAATATTTGATACTCCAAACTTGGGGTCACAATCGCCTTTATGTCGTCCGATACAATATCCCCCCTATTCCCGACATAACCGCACAATTTTTCGCACTCAAGGAGCACTTTTGACATATCGCCAAGAGCATAATCAAATAATAGCCTCATAGCGTCGTCGTCGATATTTTTGCCCTTTGCCTTTAGTGTTGCTTGCACTTTTAATGCCACAATTTTGTAGTCAAGCCTATTGCAATCAATCTCGCAAAAACACCTTTTGTCAAGCGTCAAAACCTCGTCATTGTCACCAATGTTTACGACCAAAATGGTTTGGGGATTGGGGTTTTCCAAATATTTTTCTAGCGACTTAACATTTTTTAATTCGGATTTTTTGGACATTCTAATATCTAGATACACTAGTTTTTTCTTGCTAAAAACAGGCATCGTGTCGCACGCCCTAACCACGTCATCAAGGTCAATAACCCCCTCGCAAAACTTGATTATATTTAGGTCGTCAAACTCCACCCCGCCATATTTGTGCAGTAGCGAATACGCCGACGAAAGCAAAAATTCATCCACGCCAAATAGCAAATATGCCGTCTCTACTTTTGTTTTTAAACTAGCCTTTAGGTCCTGAAATTTCATACACCCACCTCTATTTCAATTTTACCACAAAGTTTAAGATTAAGCACATTATTTACGCTAGTTTTGCTAACTTTTGTTAAAATAATTTTATCTACATCAATTTTGTCTAGGTTTATCCTTTCGATTTTGTCGGTTATAACATAATTTACGCTATCAAATTCGTTTGCAACAAATTCTTTTTCCGCCGTAGTCACATCCCCTACTATCAAAGTGTCCGTGTCCCCAACAGTCAAGTAAAGCACAGGAAGGTCGGTATAATAATCCAAAGTTCTAGCGGTCAAGTTGCCCACCTCAACCACGCTATCAAACTCAATAAGATTTGCATTTATCACGCCATCTAGCGTCAAATATTCGCTAGGCAAATAAACATTTTCAACATCATAATAATTGCAAATATCAATAATGTCGTCTAGTTTGTTTAGAGTAAAATCATACGCCACAATATTCTTTATCGTGTATGAACGCAAGTCCTTTATTGAATGCGAAAGCGACTCTCTTTTTACATCCGAACCAATAAGTGTAACGCCATCCTCACCCAAGTAGTATGCCAAACTTTCGCCACCCGAATAATATACGACTAGTTTGTCGGTCATAAACTTTGCCGGTTGCATTTCGGCAAATGTGTATCCACAAATAAGTGCCACAAGCGACAAGGAAATTAGCACCTTGCTTTTTGCCGAGGTCATAAGGTAATTTATAATCACGCATAGAGTAGCAATGCCAAAAATCATTAGGTACCCCACATTAAATACCTTGAACACCGCAAACGGGATTTTGCAAATGTAATCGGCAATCACCCTAATCAAATGCAAGAACAAATTTGGAACATACAAAAACACACTTAGCGGTCTTATAACAAACGAGAAAAGCACAATCAAAAGAGTAAGCGTATATAGCACCGAGAAAAGCGGGATTACAAAAATGTTTGTAATAACCCCAAGCAAACTCACTTCCTCAAAAGAATTAATCATTATTGGCAAAGTGACTATGCTTATTGAAATGCTAATTGCAAGCGTTTCGGCAAATGCGGAATGCAACTTACACTTCTTAAACATTTTACTCAAAAATGGCGACAACGTAATTATTGCAAACACGCACAAAAACGAAAGTCTAAACGACACGCTAAAGAACATTAGTGGCGACGCAAGTAGTATTATTATTCCCGCAATGCTAAGGCTACTTATCCCGTCGTGCTCAAACTTGTAGGTGGAGCAAACAAGGGTTACAATTGTCATAATGCTAGCCCTACAAACGCTTGGCGAAAATGAGCACAAATACGAATAGAATAGTAGTATGCAAAACATTATTACAAGGCTAAATTTAGGATTAATTTTACACTTTTTCAAAATAAAACACATTAGCGAAAACAATACCGAAACGTGAAGTCCGGATACGGCTAGCATATGCGAAATTCCCGCATAAGAAAACTGGTCGGTAATGTGTTTGTCAATGCTTCCGCTCTCGCCAAATATTATTGAATACATTATGTCGGCGTTATCGTCGCTAAGCCTACTAGACAATATGTCAAAAGTTTCGTTTTTGATTTTGTCTTTTATGGTAGCACTATTTCCAACAACTGTTAGGCTCGACATATCAATATACGCCGAATACCCCACACCCTCAATAAGGCTTGAGAGCCCATATTTGTCAGTAATCAAATAACTATCAAGAGACGCCTCGGCACTAATATTGTCACCCAGTTCAATATCGGCATATGACGAGGTATAAACAAGCACATCAAAATTCAACTTGCTCCCGCCAACCTCGCAGTCGGTCAAAATAAAACTAACATATCTATCTTTTGCCAAAACATAATCGCTAACCGTGCCCGTAATTTCCACTTTGTCATAGTATTCAGTGACACTCATAATTTTGCAAATAGGAAGAGCCGAAAGCCCCACTCCAAGCACTAGCGAAAAAGTTAGCAAAACCCCACTAATCCATAGTAACGGCGACACATTCTTTCTTGCACGAAAATGCTTGTTATAGTCCTTTGTGTATTCGGCATACACAATCATAATGATGCCAATTGTCACCACACCAAAAGCCATAACCACGCATAGTGCCTCGCTTACTTTTTGTGTGAGAAAAAGGAAACTAATGCCAATCCCTGCCATTAGTCCCAAGAAAGATATAAACATTGGTCTTATATTTAGATATCTTTTGTTCATAACAAACAAATTATATCAATATTTTTCTCTAAATTCAATACCTTTTGGCAAGTTAAGCAAATCTTTTTCTTCCACTCTTTCTATCCTCTCATCGTTTGTTATTTCAAACACCGAGTAGTAATGAGGGCTTAGATACTTTAGAAGCTGATTTTTGTTTAGGCTTGCTACTTTAAAAACCTTTACCTCAACGGGCTTTGAGTAACGCTTGTTATATGCTTCTATTTTTGACACATATGGGTCGCTTTTGGATAGCGTTCCATTCATCACAAGAAACACACCCATAAACAAAAGCGAATAATTTATGCCCACAAATAGCGAGTAGAAAAATAGCCCCAAAAGCAGTAGCCCCAAGCCAAAACAAACCTTGCCCGACACCTTTTCAAGCGTGTATCTAGACCTTTTCTTTGAAAAAAGCGCAAGCAAAACCCTTCCGCCATCTAGAGGATATATTGGCAACAAATTAAATATAAGAACCATTATATTTGCCACCAAAAACGAGCGAGTAAACAAATATAGCGATGGGAAAACCCACCAAAGCGACAACGTGCAAAGTATCAAAACAACATTTACAAGCGGTCCCGCCAATGCAATTATCACCTCGTCCTTTGGCTTATAACAATTATTTGACTTTAGTGCACTGCCATAGATAGCAAACACAAGCCCGTCCACCGAGTAGCCATAATGTTTTGTTGCCAAATAGTGACCATATTCGTGAAGCACTAGTACAACTATGTAATAAAAAATATCGTTATACCACCCAAAGTAAATGCACAAAAACACATACAAAACAAATAGTGGTTGAATTTTAATTTTTAATTTTTCCATATTATCTTACTTTGATTTATTTTAAGCCCGCTTACGGGAGTGCCATTTAGAAGAATTTGCATAGTCACATTTTCGCCTTCCTTTGAGGTTGCTATATCCTCTCCACGCTTTATAACCTGCCCCGCACTAACGCCTATCATATCAACATTTTCAATTATTGAATACACCTCTACCGAGTGTCTTATTTTTATATACTTCTTCCCATCCAAACTAAACCCAACTTCGTCCACCACTCCCGATTCGGGCGACATAACCATAATTGCTCCGCCCACCTCAAAAGTTATTGTGCCAAAGCCATCCACCGAAACCGAACTCCCCTTAATTGGAATAATAAAGTCTAGCGACTCTTTTTCTAGCACAAGCCCGCTAGTAAAAACCACACCGCTATTGTCGCTATATAGCGAGTTTACGGGATTATACACATAGACCATACTAGAAGTAAAATCCTTCATCCCCTCGTGCGAAAAAATTGCAACCGTAAAAGCAATTGTAATTAGCGATAGTAGAAGCATTGTAAAACGCACTTTTTTAGGATTTCTTATTACAATTTCATTTTTCTTTATACTCAAAATTTCTGCCTTTTTCATAACATAAGATATGCTTGTCCTATAGTATTTATTACTAAAAACACTTTGCCACTTTTATAAACTTTGACTTCAAAAACACATTTAAGTTATACTCGCCATTATCATCCACGCATATGCTTATGTCAAGCCCCTCGTATGACACGTCAAAATAGTTTTTTAGAACATATAGCAGTTCGGACTTTAGCAATCGCTCAATCCTTTGGGGATTTTCCTTTTTATCAAGAACTACAATATTTTTTAGTCTATCTTCACAAGTTAAATTTTTCAAAACCTACACCCGCCTTCTCAATTTTCTTCGCACACTTCCAAGTAGACCTTTGTACTTAAGTGTACAATCGTAGAGCCTATTATCCCCCGTTATAATATTTTTTCCCGTCATAAAAACCGAACGGCAAAAACCGCTATTCTCATCCATCCTACCTCCCCAATAGATTTGCCTAGACACCTCGTCATCATCGGGCACCACACCCACGATTTTGCCGTTTAAACACTCAGATATGGCATCCACGCTCAAACTATCGCCCGACACAATTAGGTCGCCACGCACCCTGTTTATAAGAATGTTTGGACTTTCGTTTTTGATACTTTTTAGATTGCTAATAACTTTTATTGCGTCACGCACCGAGGGGATGTGGGGAGTGGTTATCACCAAGTATTCATCCGCACACTCCACCGCTCGTTTAAACCCGCCGTCAATCCCCGCCGGACAGTCAATTAAAACAAAATCAAAATCCCTTTCTACACTTTCTATAATCTTTGACAAAGCAACCGCCCCAAACTTTATGGAACAAAAACTATGTGAGGTTGGCATAACAAATAAGTTTGTCTCAAAAAAATCTTGGATAAGGGCTTGAGAGGGTTTGCACCTGCCCTCAATTACATCAATAATGTCATATACAATTTTATTCTCCACACCCAAAAGCAAATCCAAATTATTAAGTCCAAAATCCATATCCACAAGAAGGGTTTTGTATCCAAGTTTTGCTAGCGTATATCCAAGGTTTGCAACAATGGTAGTTTTTCCCACCCCGCCCTTTCCACTTGTAACCACAATTTTTCTAGCCATACTTTCTCCAAACTTTAGTTTACTTAACAATTTTAAATTTGGAAAAAAATAAAGTAAAGGACATTTTGTTTGTTCCTTTACTTTAAAAAATTTATAAGACAATATATTTTATTAAATCTTCAATTTTTACAAATTCTAGTATTCTTCTAGTTTTTGTTCGCTAACAATTTTTTCAATCATATCTGGGTCGTCAAGTATTTGACCGGCACCTATCATTGTAACCGTGTCGGGCTTGTATCTAAATGTTTCCAAATCCAACTTAACTCTCAAAAACCTTTCTATTCCATTAATCTTGCTAGAAGCACCACACATATAAATTCCGTGTTTTTTGATATCGCTAATAACCTCGCTACTGCACATTGCCATAACTTCCAAAATGGCTCCCGCAATAGAAGAGTACTCCTCAACCACAAGCCCAAATATTTCCGAACTAGTAATTTTTACTTTTTGATATTCGGTGGTGTCTTTTATAAACCCATCTATGGATATTTCCCTTACATCATTTGGAAGAAGAGTGGTAATTTCGTTTTTAACCTTTTCCGCCGACTCCTTGCTAAGTTCAATACCCTTTTCGTTGTAGATGTAGTTAGCAATTTTTTTGTCAATGTTGTCGCCACCATTATACACAGTAGCACCATACAAAATTCGCCCACAATTTACAACGGCAATTTCGGTGTTTACACCAATGTCCAAAAGCAAAAATGATTTGTTGAAATTTTCAATCTCGAAGCCATAAGTTGTTGCAATCATACTAGGCATTACTTCCACCCTATTTACACCCAAAGCATACGCCAAGTTTTTGTACTCCGCCATATACTTCATATCCTCCATAGGCACAAGGAAAAGCACGCCATCTTTTTTTGTAATTTCAACTCTCTCAAAATACTTTTCTAGCATAAGTTCGGCAAGACTAAAATCAATCCTTCCGTCGCTTACAATTTTTCTATATTCAAGCCCACTAGCAATGGCGTCGGCACCAACTTTTATAGCAACCTCACGCCTACCTTTTATGGCGGTCAAAACAACCGACTTATCGTGTAAAACAACTCCAACTCCCGCCTTATAAATGGAAGTATTATTACTCCCCAAACTTACCGCAAAATTTATGTTTCTCATAACCTCTCCTATAATCAATTTTAGTTTATCACAAAAGCAAACTTTACCCAAACATTTTTGGCTTTATTTAGTTAAGTTACAACTATTTCATAAAACAAACTTTAAGCAAAAACACATAGCAAAATAATGTAAAAATATCACATAATTGTCAAAAAGTGACAATTTATTGACAAATATTCCTATTTTCTTGTCAGAACCACAAAAGTTTCTATATGTTTTGTATTTGAAAACAAGTCAAATGGTGTAACTTTTGATATCATATATTTATCGCTTATTCTTTTTATATCACGCCTAAGCGTGCTAGGGTTGCACGATATATAAATTATCTTATTTATCTTGGTACTATTCTCCATAATTTTATCGCAAACAATTTCTTCACAACCACTTCTTGGTGGGTCCAAAATAATTGTAACACCACTCACATTTTCTAGCACATTTCCTATAACATCTTCCACCCTTGCATAGATAAATTTTATATTGTTTATTTTGTTATCTTTCGCCAAATTTTGTGCCGACAAACTTGCCGATTTGTTTACCTCTATACCCACAACATTTTTTGCTTTTTGGGACACGATAGCCGACATCAATCCCGCTCCGCTATATGCGTCAATTACGCTTTCATTTCCGTCTATTTCGCCTAGTACTTTTTCGTACATTTTTTCTTTTAAAATATCGTTAACTTGAAGGAAACCTAAGTTGTTTATTTTGTACTCAATTCCAAACTCAAATAGTGTCAAATATTCTAGTCCAAAGAGGTGTTTGTATTGCCCGCTCAAAATGTCATTTTCGCTATCGCTTAAGATAATTGAAACACCAATTTCCATATCTTTATATGCATTTTTTATTTGCACCTTTAGGTAGTCAAAATACTCTTTTAGGTTTAGCATTTTGGATGCAACAATTGTAACAAGTGTTCCGTTTCCGCACGACCTTACAACCAAATGTTTTATATCGCCATTTTTACTTATTCTATCGTAACCGCTAAATTTTGACGACCCAAAATAACTTTTGCTAATCTTTAGGACTTCGTTTATTTTATCGTTTGCAAGCAAGCAACAACCCACTTCAATTGCACTATGCGAATTTCTTTTTAGCATTCCAATTTTTATAGGGTGTCCGCTTACATCAAAAACCATTTTGTTGCGATATCCAAAAGGTTTGTCAAAGACTGTTTTGTCCACATTGCACTCTATTCCAAGCGTGCCTAGTTCCCTTATTATTCTTTCTCTTTTAAACTCCTCTTGCTTACAAAAATCCAAGTGCTCTAGGTCGCACCCGCCACACACCCCAAAGTATGGACACTTAGGCTCCACCCTATGGGGGCTTTTCTTTATAATCCTATTTACTTTTGCATTGCAAAATTTGCTTTTCTCTTTGTAAATATCTATATCAACAATTTCATTTGGCAACGCAAAATCAACAAAGCAAACCTTGTCGTTTACCTTGCCAACACCCTCACCATTAATTCCTAAGTCTTTAATTTCTATTTCCATACTACTATCTTAACACAAAAACAAATAAAAATCTAATTTTTTAAGTTTGCAATATGGCAAAATGGCAAATAATTTAAATATGATTTTCACGCTAATTTGTAGAAGTTTAATATTATATCTAATTATCCTATTTTTAATAAGGCTTATGGGGAAAAGGCAAATTGCCGAAATGCAACCATTTGAACTGGTCATAACACTAATTATTGCCGACCTTGCCACCATTCCTATGGCAGAAACAACGTTGCCCCTAATCCAAGGCATCATTCCTTTGTTTACACTAGTGTGTGTCCACTACCTTATTTGTTTGCTTTCTAGAAAAAGTCTTTTTTGTAGAAAACTTTTTAATGGCAAGCCCATAATTTTGGTCGACCCCGACGGTGTAAATTATGTAAATATGCAAAAAGTAAATATGAATTTTAATGACCTAATGGAAGGTTTGCACACGGCGGGATATTTTAATTTGGAAGAACTTTTGTATGTAATATTGCAAACCAACGGCACAATGACCGTGCTTCCGCGTGCTCCATATGCACCACTTACCTCAAACGATATGCAAATAGAAAAAGAGCAAGCCTCTCTTCCTATGATTATTGTAACAAAAGGCAAAATCCTAAAAGACAACCTAATCAAAGCCAAAATTGACGACAATTTTATAGCAAAACAAATAAAAAAAGTTGGGTTTAGGTCAATAAAAGATGTATTGCTACTCACCCTTAATAACAATGGAAAAATGTATATCCAAGGAAAAACGGGTTCGTTTGTAACACTTGAGACCAATTACAAAGGAGGTCAGTGGTGAAAAAAGGAATAACAGTGCTAACAATACTTTTTGTAACAATTGCACTAGGAATTTGGGAACTAACCTCAGTTAGAAATACCCTAACCGAAATGGAAACGGTGATCGTAACCCTATACGACAAATTTGAAGAAAGCGAAAACGACATCACGGTGTACTACGACGAAGTAACCCTAGTCAAGGAATTTTGGGAAGAAAACGAAAATTGGCTATGCTTTTTGTTTAATCATAGAGACCTAAGCACCATAACCGATAGCATAAACAAACTCCAAGCCTACACCAAAAATAATGACTATGACAACTCGGTTGCCGAACTATCCTTGCTTAGAGAATACTCCACAAAAAGTTACCACATAATGGGCTTTAATATCCACAATATATTATAGATATTTGCTATCAATATTTTAGGCAAACAAAAAATAATAATCCAAAACTATTCAAATATTTTTCCGCTAAAAAAACTACTAGGTCAAACTACAATAACCACATATAGGTTATAATGTATGTTCTAGTAGTTTTTATTTTACTTAAGTTTGTCTTTTAGGTATTTTGCCGTGTAGCCAACACCATTTTTAACAATTTCCTCAGGCGTGCCCGTGGCAATAATTTCGCCACCCTTTTCGCCACCTTCCATTCCAATATCAATAATATAATCGGCACACTTAATCACATCCAAATTGTGCTCAATTACAACAACGGTGTTTCCGCCCTCGGCTAGTCTATTTAGAATAGCCAAAAGTTTTTGGATATCGTATGGGTGAAGTCCGGTTGTTGGCTCGTCCAAAATGTAAAGCGACTTGCCCGTACTCTTTCTACATAGTTCGGTTGCAAGTTTTACCCTTTGAGCCTCACCGCCACTAAGTTCGGTTGCCGACTGACCAAGTTTTATATAGCCAAGACCCACATCAACTAGGGTTTGAAGTTTGTTTTTTATCTTAGGGATGTTTGCAAAAAATTCGTTTGCCTCTAGTATGGTCATATCAAGAACATCGGCAATACTCTTGCCCTTGAATTTAACCTCAAGAGTTTCCCTATTATATCTTTTTCCACCACAAACCTCACAAGTTACATATACATCGGGCAAGAAGAACATTTCAATTTTATTAATGCCCGCTCCGCCACAATTTTCACATCTTCCACCGCTAATATTAAAACTAAATCTTCCGCTACTATACCCTCTCTCTTTTGCGTCGGGAGTGCTAGCGTAAAGTGCTCTTATGTCAGTAAACAAATTGGTATATGTGGCAGGATTGCTCCTTGGAGTTCGTCCAATTGGGCTTTGGTCAATACAAATAACTTTGTCAATTTGCTCTAGCCCATTAACGCTTTTGTGCTCACCCTCAGGGTGCTCGGAACCATTTAGATAATTGAATACAACGGGATAAAGCGTTTCGTTTATAAGGCTACTTTTCCCACTTCCGCTAACACCAGTTACAACAGTCATCACACCCAAAGGCAGGTCAAGTTTTACATTCTTTAAGTTGTGATGTTTGCATCCCGAAATTACCAAATTGCCTTTTGCTTTTCGCCTAACACTAGGCACTTCAATCTTTCTTTTTCCACTCAAAAATTCGCCCGTGATACTATCTTTGCAATTCATAACATCTTGCAAATTGCCAGAAACTACCACTTTTCCGCCATTAACACCCGCATATTTGCCAATATCCACAATATGGTCGGCAATTCGCATAGTATCCTCATCGTGCTCAACAACTATCAAACTGTTGCCCAAATCACGCAAGTTTATAAGAGCATTCAGAAGTTTGTCATTATCCCTTTGATGAAGTCCAATGCTAGGTTCGTCTAGGATATAAATCACTCCCGTAAGCCCACTGCCTATTTGGGTAGCAAGCCTAATTCTTTGTGCTTCGCCACCGCTAAGCGAGCCCGCTTGGCGAGAAAGTGTTAGATACTCAAGCCCAACATTTATCAAAAATTGAAGCCTTGCTTTTATTTCTTTTAAGATAGGTTCGGCAATAGTTTTGTCGGTTGTGCCAAGGTCAAGACTATCCATAAACTTATATATTTCCGTAACCGACATATCACAAACATCACAAATATCTTTGCCATTTACAAACACATTTAGCGCTTCGGTCTTTAGTCTTTTGCCCCCGCAAGTTGGACAAGTTTCTTCCTTCAAATATTTTCCTATTTCGGCTTTTGCGAACTCGCTTGTCGTTTCTCTATATCTTTTTTCGACTATATTGAATACGCCTTCAAAAGCCATTAGCCCCACGACCACACTGCCACTTCTAACATAGTCAATTTCGATTTTTTCTTTCTTGGTGCCATACAAAATCATATCGAGCATTCCTTTTGGCATATCGCACACTGGGATGTCGGGGCTCACACCAAACTTCCTCGCCACCGCTCTATAAAACATTCTAGCCATTCCGCTATCGTACGACCACCCCGCAATTTTTCCAATGCCACATTTTGTAATGGACTTAGTCTTATCGGTAATGACTTTGTCTATATCTACAATTTGCTTTATCCCAAGACCCTTGCAGTCGTCGCATGCACCAAACGGACTATTGAAACTAAATAACCTTGGTGCCAATTCCTCAATTGAGTAACCACACTCATCGCAAAAATGGGTTGTGCTATATAATGTTCTTTCGCCATCACAGTCAATTTCCACCGTGCCCTTAGACAAAGTCAAAGCCGATTCAATGCTTTCGGTTAGCCTACTAGCACTATCGTCCTTTACAACAAGCCTATCAATCACCACATATATTGTGTGCTTTATATTTTTTTCAAGACTAATTTCTTCATCTAGCATATATGGCTTGTCGTCAATAATAACACGCATATATCCGTCTTTTCTAAGGCTCTCTAGGTCGCTTGCAAAAGTGCCTTTTTTACCCTTTGCAAACGCCGACAAAACTTGAATTTTTTGTCCCTTTAGTGACATTATTTTGTCAACAATAACATCAATACTCTGTGTTGTAATTTCCTTTTTGCAATTTGGACAATACGCCTTTCCCACGTGCGCAAAAAGCAAACGAAAATAATCATAAATTTCCGTCACGGTGCCCACTGTACTACGTGGATTATTGGATGTGGTTTTTTGGTCAATAGAAATACTTGGCGAAAGTCCCTCGATGCTATCGACATCGGGCTTGGACATTTGCCCCAAAAATTGCCTTGCATAACTCGACAAACTTTCCATATATCGCCTTTGCCCCTCGGCAAAAATCGTATCAAAAGCAAGAGTGCTTTTTCCGCTACCGCTTACTCCCGTAAACACAACAAGTTTGTTTCTAGGGATTACAAGGTCAATATTTTTTAGGTTGTTTTCCCTTGCACCCTTTATTACAATATCTTCTAACATTTTATTCCTTCTCTATTTCTTTTATTTGCTCTCTTATGACAATTGCACTTTCAAAATCCAACATTGCGGACGCTTCTCGCATCATTTTTTGAAGTCTTTCAATTTCTTTTTGCTTCTCAGTTTTGCCCAATTTTTTCTTTGTTTTGTCCGCTTTTTTGGTTATTTCTAGAGTGTTCTTGATTTCTTTTATAATAGTTTTTGGCGTAATTCCGTGCTCGGCATTATACGCCTCTTGGATTCCTCGCCTTCGGTCGGTCTCTTTTATTGCATTTTTGATGCTATCGGTCATATTGTCGGCATAAAGGATTACACGACTTTCGCTATTTCTAGAAGCCCGCCCAATCGTTTGTATAAGTGCCCATTCACTACGCAAAAATCCCTCTTTGTCGGCATCAAGAATAGCCACCAACTTAACCTCGGGGATGTCAAGGCCTTCTCTTAGTAGGTTTATTCCAATAAGCACATCAAACTCTTTTCGCCTAAGCCCGTTTATTATATCCACCCTATCAAGCGTGTCGATGTCGGAGTGCAAATACTTTACCTTTATGCCCTTTTGCGAAAGATAATCGGTAAGGCTCTCCGCCATTTTTTTGGTAAGAGTGGTAACAAGCACACGCCCGTCACGCTCCAAAGTAGAATAAATTTGACCAATAAGGTCGTCCACTTGGTTCTCAACCGGCTTTATTTCAATTTTTGGCTCAAGCAATCCCGTTGGCCTAATAATTTGCTCCACCACTTGCCCCGAATTTTCTAGTTCAAACTTGCCTGGGGTCGCCGAAACAAATATGGTTTGGCTGATTTTTTTCTCAAACTCACCAAAGTTTAGCGGTCTATTGTCAAACGCACTAGGCAACCTAAACCCATAATCTACAAGGTTGGTTTTCCTTGCCAAATCGCCCGAATACATCCCCCTTATTTGTGGCAAAGTTATGTGGCTTTCGTCGATGAAAACAATAAAATCATCGGGGAAATAGTCAAGCAAAGTGTATGGTGCTTGACCGGGGAGCCTGCCGTCAAAGTATCTAGAATAGTTCTCGATACCATTGCAATATCCCACTTCACGCATCATTTCGATGTCATAAAACACCCTTTCTTTTATCCTTTGAGCCTCAATTAGTTTACCCGCCTCCTCAAATTGCTTTGCCCTAACCAACGCATCGTGCTTGATTTCTTCAAAAATTTCCTCACGGGAAGTATCCACAATGTAGTGGGTGGCAGGGAGCAAATAAAGGTGTTCAAGAGTATTTATTCTCCTGCCTGTCAAGACCTCAAACTCGCTAATCCTCTCAATTTCGTCGTCAAAGAACTCAATTTTTATGCCAACTTCGCTTTTGTTTGGCGGAATTATATCAATTGTGTCGCCCTTGCTTCTAAACGAACCTCTAACAAAATCAATGTCATTTCGCTTGTATTGCAACTCAACAAGCCTCTTTATTATGGCTTTTTTCTCGTATTTTTCGTTTGGTCGTAGCGACAAACACGAACTTGAATACGCCTCGGGTGCCCCCAAACTATAAATGCACGACACCGACGCCACAACTATCACATCCTTCCTTTCAAAAAGCGAGCAAGTTGCCGAGTGTCTAAGTTTGTCGATTTCGTCGTTTATACTCATATCTTTTTCGATATATGTGTCGCTAGAAACAATGTACGCTTCGGGTTGATAATAATCGTAATAACTTACAAAATATTCCACTCTGTTCTCGGGAAAAAACTCCCTAAACTCGTTGCAAAGTTGGGCAGCAAGCGTCTTGTTATGTGCAATAACAAGTGCGGGTCTATTGGATTTGTTTATAATATTTGCCATAGTAAAAGTTTTTCCACTGCCCGTTACGCCAAGCAAAGTTTGGTACCTAAGCCCCGACGCCAAGCCATCAACTAGGTCATCAATCGCCCTTGGTTGGTCACCAGTGGGAGAATACTTGCTATGTAGTTTAAAATTATCCGCCATACTTTATTTTTCCCTCTTATCTAAAATAGTATATACCATTTTTTCAAATATTTCAATCGTTTTTTAACTTTAGAACATTAGTTCTATAATTAATTTAAACCATATAAATATGGTTTAAATTGTGCATACACCACTTTGGACGCAAAATCCACAACAAAATGTGTGGCGTAAAGCCCATAAAACGAACTCAAGTTTTCAAATTTATGAGCAAAATAGTCTTACATAGACTAATTTTTGCGTTGTTTTCAATGCTATCATTTTAAAAAATTGCTTTTAGAATAATTCCCACAATAAAGGATATTATTGCCAAAATAATTGTCCTAGTTATTGCAACACTCCAATTGATTTTTATGTTTTTTTGTTCCCTTACAAACGCCTTGCCTTTGCTAAGGATTGTTATGCAATAAATTGGCTTTCCGCCCTTGTCGGAATTAATTACGCTTATATAGTTTTCTTGAGCAAGCCCGTCTAGGATGGAAGCGAGTTCAATTTCGTTTACGGTGTATTTGGGGTCAAAAATGTGGCACAAATCAATGGGCGACAAAAGGCAAGTGTCCTTTTCTCCGCACACCTCAAGCAAGTATTTCATTAGTATTTTTTCCTTCCTCGTAACCATAGCCTACCCAAATATCATTATTGCCAAAAAACTACCAACAAAAGCCATTATTCCGCTAGTTATAGCAGTCAAGACAACCACTAGTGCAAGACCCTTTTTGTTGCCCCTTTCTATCTTTAGGTTTTCTTGCAAAACCATCGAATTGTCTAGCACAATAAGGCACATATTGTCTTCGTCAATATATTTTACATCAATATACTTTCGGGATTTGAGAAAACTAATATCCTTTTTTAATAAAGCAAAGTCGCCACCATACTTTTTTACACTAGCCAAAACGGCACTTGTTTCAAGCACCTTGTAGCCGTCTTTGCAATTATTAATCAAATATTTCAAAAGTAATAATTTTCTCTTTTCCATACCACTTTTAGTTTATCACATTTTGCATTTTTTTACTATTGATTACACGCACTTATGCCATTTTCAAAAGAAAAAATGAAGCAAGATTAACTTACTTCATTTTAATTCTTTTATTATTTTTTTGCTTTTTTAGAAGACTTTTTGCCTGCAGTAGGTTTCTTTTTGGAAGAAACAACAAAGTAAACTACAACGCCTGCTAGAACTGCAACAGCAACTACTACCAAGACTGTACCAACAACTGGGCTAATCTTTTCTTCTTCAACTTCCTCGGCAGGAACATTAATCTTATAAGAATAAGTGTTAGTGTTTCCAACTTCGTCTTTAACTACAAATTTTAGTGTGTAGTTACCAGTTGAAGTAATTTCCCATTCAGGGTTAACTGCACTAGAAGTCTTAGTTACAGTGTTTCCGCTAGGGTCAGTAAGTGTAACAGTCAAGTTCTTATTCAAAGTTTCAGCGTCTGTCTCGTTGTCGGACAAGGAAATTTTGCCTAGGTTGATTGAAAGTTTTTCGTTTAGTTTTGCAGTTGTAGGAATATCTTTTTCCTCATTGTCCCAAGTTAGTTCTGGAGCCTCACAGTCACCAAGTTTAAGTTCTTTTGTGATTGTGCTTGTGTTTCCACTATCGTCAGTAGCAGTGTATTTAATTGTGTAAATACCTTGTTTTGAAGCCTTGAATTGCATAACTGACATATCACCATCAACTTCGGTAACATCAGGAGTTGTGCTACTTGGACCACTTACCGAGTAAACTACGTCAATAGATTTTCCATAGCCATAGTTTTGCTCGCCATCAAAGTAGCCATCATCTGCAAATGCGGATGGGATTTCGATTATTTGATAATCTTCCCCTTCTTCAGGTTCCCAAGATTTTGCAGGGATAAATGCGTTGTCGCTTAGACGGATTTCTGGAGCGGTTGTATCTTTTGCAGTTAGTGTAAATGTGCTATTTCCAAGGGTTGTAACCTCGTCAACACCTTTAACTTTTGCACGATAAATAACCTTGAATGAACCTGCTTCCATTGGAACAAATGCAGTTTCGCCAATTTTTTCGTATTTATTAGCGGACTCAATATCCCAAGTTACATACTCAATTAGGTCGTTTTCAACTTCTTCACCGTCTCTAATTACGTTTGGAGTTGGAACCTCAAATCTCTTGCCAACTTCGATTTCGGAACCAAATTGGTCTTTGTCATCAATTGTAAGTGTAGGTTTTGTTTTGTTATTAACTCTTACACCAAATGTTTGAGCAGTGATGTTTCCACCAATATCTTTTGCAACATAAGTGATTGTATATACACCATAGTTACTTAGCCTAAAGGATAGATTGTCAACAACATATTCGTATTTATCATCAGTATTTTTTGTACTAGTGATTTTTTCACTAGTATACTTAGATACAGTGTTGCCATATAGGTTTTTGATAGTAACCGAAATGGTCAAATTGCTATCTTCATCGGTAAATTTAACTTGTGGAAGTTTAATAATGTCGCTACCTTGGTTAAATGCCGATTGTTTAAGTTCGTCAAGTTCAAGAACTGTGCTACCGTTTACGGCAAAACCGTATTCGTTGATACCCTCAGTTTCCTTGCCGTCCTCATCTTCAAACATTTCCAAATCGTCTTTGTTTGCATTATAAAGGGCCTCGTTCCAAGTACCACCAACAACCGAAATTTCGGCAGGAGCACTATCATCTTTTGAATTAGAAATTGAAACAGTTTTTACGTCCGATTTAACAACGATACGCTTGATTTCTTTTGCTTCCGATTGTGCATCTGCAGCCTTGCTATTTTGAACTTGAACATTAATAGTTTTGGTTTCAACAGTATCTTCGTTAAACGCTTCTCTTGTACCAATCAAAGAACCATCAACATACGCTTCGGCATAAACTTCGATAGATTTTGCACCGACATATTTGTCTAGCAATTCTTTGATATCAATTGCGTACTTGCCGGCAGTGTTTTTGTCGTCATCAGTAAGTTCAATTGGTGTAGAGTTTAGGTTGTTTCCACTTGCATCTTTTACATTATAGAAAGTCTTTACTTGAATATCTTCGTCATAAGTGTCAGTTGCAGTAGGAACGGCAAAAGTTAATGTTTTGTCTTTGTCGCTAATTGTTTTGTATGGAACATTTAGGCTAATTTTTGTTTTGCCACTAGTTAGGTCGGCATCGGCGTCTTTTACAACGATTTTGTAGGTACGGTATCCGTCGGAACCTGTGCTATTACCCTTTTTGTCTACTGCCTTATATCTAATTTCGTATGTTCCGGCTTTTGTAAACTCAACAGTAGCACATTTGTTGTTTGGTGCTTCAAGTGTTGTTACAGTACCAGTTTCTTTGTTCTTATATGACCTAGTGAATGTAATTTCGCTAAGTTTGTCTAAGTTGTCTGTTCCATAGATAGCAGGAAGAATAACTGTTGCCTTTTTGTTTTCCCCTGTACCCTCTAGTTTTACAACCGATGGAATCAAGTTTTCGATATTTTCTAGTTTTGCATCAATATCTTCGTCAGTCTCTTCGGCACCAACACCAATACCATTTATTGTTTCAATCTTGTTTGCGTCAGTTCCACTAACAGTATAGTCATAAGTAGGTCTAACTTTTGCACCTTGTTTGTCGGAAACTGTAATAATACTACCTGGAGTAACCTCGCTAGAGGTCAAACCAAATAGGTCGATGCTTGCTTTGTAAGTAACTGTATAGTTACCATTCTTTTCAGGAACGAAAGAGTAGTTTTCGTAGTCAAACTTTGTCATATCATATTGTTCGCGTGTTGTAGTATTTGTAATTACAACTTCTACGTGAGCATTGATTGCATCCAAAGATGTCTTTGACTCAGTTACTTTTACCTTAGGAATCTTAACCTCAGTGTTTACGTTTCCGCTAGTTGGCATACTATCCAAAAGTGTCATAGTTAGTTTTACTTTTGAAGTGTCATACTCGTTAACTACTTGGAAGTTGTTGTCAAGACTAGCAACAACGGTTGAACCCTCTTTGTACTCATAAACGATTGTATAAGTACCAGTTTTGTCTAGGTCAGTAGCATCCACTTCATAGTAGTTGCCATCTGCCTTGTAGGTTGGTTCAAATTTGTCGCCATTTGGTTTGTAAACAGTAACAACCAAAGATGTACCTGTCACCAAATCCTTAACCTCAGTAGCATCCTCATCATCGCCAATAAGAACCGATGGAGCAGGAATCTTAAAGCCCGTTTGTCCTTTTTGCATCTTTGCAGGGATAACATACTTGCTATTTACAGGTAAAACGATAGAAGCCTCGCTCTTTTCTACCCAAATAGACACGTTTTCGATAGTTGTTTCAACTTTTCTCTCAACATCTGAAAAAATTTCAATGTTGTAATATCCTTCATATTCTGCAACAAAGTATTGTGTACCCGCGGTTTGTCCTTCAAAATCGGATTTTGAAAGATCTTCGCTAGTAACAGTCTTTGTAACATCTTTTCCGCCCTTAGTAACTTTGTACTTAGCATTGGAAATAGAAGGTAGGAAAACAAAATCGCCTACTTGATAAGTATCATCAAACCCTTCTACTTTAACTTGCTCACCAATAATGGAAGTGTTTTCGTCATATCCATTTGTTGTAGCAGCCGAAACGCTTTGGTAAACTGGGGCAACATAACCAGTAGCAACTGTAGCGCCTGCAAGCAAAAGTGGTAAAATTAATTTTTTCTTGCCTTTCATAATTGTTAAAAATCTCCTTACTTACATTAATTATAACGAAATTAGTTTAGTATTTTTTGTACCTTTTGTCAACTATATAATACAAATATTTTAATTATTCGCAAGTCTTTTTGGTATTAGTTGTAGTATAAATCGTTTTTTCCAAAATATTCCAATTAAATGTAATTAATTTTTGGAGAAAATATTGTTCCCACTCTTTATTATCCCCCTAGCCCAAGAGACAAAAGTTCTAAAGAAAAAAATAAAACCACAAAAGTGTAACACATTTTAGTTTTATCGAGTACTATGAAGTAGGAAGCAAAAAAACGCTTTCTTAAATAATATTATTTGGAGGAAAAACAATATGTTTGGAACAAACTGCGGATGTGGCAACGGCGGAATGGCACCTAGCAAAGGTGGAAACAACTGCTACTGCTTACTTTTGTTATTAATGCTTATGGGATGTGGCAACTTTGGCACTGACGACAACTGTTGCTGGAATATAATTCTTTTACTTATTATCTTAAATTCTTGCGGTTGCGATTTTAGATTCTAATTTATACATAGTCTACTTCTTCTATATCTTCTTTGAAAGCAAAAAGCCTCCTCACCTTAGCGGTTTGGAGGTTTTTTCTATTCAAATACCTTTAGTGCAATTTCTTTTTTCAGTTCGTCAATCCCCACATTTTTCTTTGCGGAAATTTTTACGCCGTCAACCACCACATCTTCCTTTAGTTTGTCGCACTTGTTATAAACCATAATAACAGGACTAGTGCAACCAAGACCCTTTAGCACCTCGTTTGTAACCTTTATGTGCGACTGATAATTTGGATTGCTAATATCCACCACGTGCAAAATTAGGTCGGCATATATACTTTCTTCTAGTGTACTAGCAAACGCCTCAATAAACTCGTGTGGCAAGTTGTTAATAAACCCAACAGTGTCAATAAATAGTGCCTCTTTGTTTTCCCCTAGCCAAACATTTCGGGTGGTGGTGTCAAGGGTGGCAAAGAGTTCGTCCTTTACATAAACATTGGTTCTTGCAAGCAAATTAAGAAGAGTGCTCTTTCCGCTATTTGTGTATCCCACTATTGCAACCACTGGCTTTGAGCCCGACTTTCTACTTTGACGATTAAGTTCTCTATGCTTCTTTAATCGCTTTAGTTCTTCGCTCTTTTTTAGGATATTATTTTCAACAATTCTTCTATTAAGTTCCAGTTTGGTTTCCCCCGGACCTCTCATTCCCACTCCGCCACCAAACCTGCCACTACTTTCACTCAATGCATTTAGTCTTGGCAAGGAGTATTTTAGTTGGGCAAGTTCGACTTGAAGTTTTCCCTCATTGCTCCTAGCCCTGCCCGCAAAGATGTCCAAAATTAGCATACTTCTATCTATAACCTTTGTGCAAAGTGCCGAACTTATTGCACTAACCTTGCTTCCACTTAGTTCGTTGTCAAATATAACAAGGTTTGCTTCGTTTTGTTGGATAGATTCCTTTATTACATCTATCTTTCCGCTACCGATATAATACTTGCTATCGGGCTTTGCTCTAAATTGGCTAATCCTATCCACGGTTACAATTCCCGCCGTTTTTGCAAGGCTTTCTAGTTCGTCAAGGTCGGCTTCCATATCCCCCTTTTCCTTGATTGCAACTTTAACCAAAATAGCCCTTTGTTCAGGCAAAGAGTTAGAATTTGCATAGTACTCTTTGTAGTCACGCTCGGTAGACGCAATTTTCTCCATCAAGCCATATTTATTCAGATACCTTGCATCGTGGACAAACACCAAATCCACGCCATCGTCTTTTACATATCCAACTTCCGCCGAATACGCCAGTCCGTCCTTTATGGAAAGGGCACAAAGAGCATCCAACTTTTTGTTTTTTAGCATAGATATATCCATTTGGCTTAAACGCGGATTTCCGTTTGGATGGGTGTGAATAAGCCTAGAGCCACTAAGCCTGCCTCTAACCTCTTCTACATCAATTTCCACCGATGACTTTTCGCCCACACAAGCGTCTAGCACTTGACCTTTTCGTGATATCAAAACCGCCACCTCATAGCCCGTGCCAACGGTAATATCCACCATAGCAGATATTACAAACTCGTCTATAAATAGCGACTTGTCAAAAGAATGCCCCTCTAGCGAGAGTAGCCTTTCTCTATATTCTTTTTTTAATTTATCGGGATAGTTCATTATATTAATCCTTTGATTGTATCATTAATTTTTACCAGATTTTGGTTGTTTGTATTTACCTTGTCGGCATTTATTTCAAGGTTTAGATATACCCTATTTATATTTTGCCCCACCATAATAAGCCTGTTTCCAAGTGCAATTAAATACGCTTTGCTTATAGTATCGCTATCCGCCTTATGAGCATCAAATATAAGGCAAGACAAGTCAAAATAATTTTGGATTTCTTCAATTAAAGTCGTTTCGTAGCCATTGTAAATTTCATTAAACTTTGTAATATCGTCACCCACAAACCTATTTAAGGAATAGCAACCTTGACGCTCAAACGTGTAGTTTTTGTAGTCCGAAAACCTATACACCGCCCTTTCAAACGCTCTAGCACTCTCGCCAACCTTAATAAGCGACAAAATGTATCTATCTTCTAGATAGTTTTCTTCGTTTGTAAGTGCACTCCTTTCAAGAAGCCCGCCCGCCGTAAGCCCCGAACTTTTTGCAATGGTTTGCATAAAGTTTTGATACTCGTCGTCTTTTATAAATAATTCATAGTTTTCAATCACGCCCTTATAGTCTTCGGTACGAATATCAAGGCTTAGTGCCAAGTAACAATCGCTAATTTCGCCGTTCTTTTGATAAACCCTAGCATACAAATCCCCCGCAAAGGAGTAGTTTCCAAGTTCGTACACAAAATTTGCCAAATCTTTTGTGAAGACAAAGAAAAGAGTCAAAAACATAACTAGCGCCGACACAAGCAGTGCTAGTAGCGTTATGCCAATGGTTACAAAAATTGTCTTTTTGTAATTAACCTCCACTTGTCCTCTCCTTTTTTGAAAGTTTGTTACTAGAATATTTTACCCCATCACACAAAAAAAATCAACAAAACAATTAAATAATTTGCTTTGTTGACGATATCATTTTAAAAAAATTTTGTTTGGAAATTATGCAAGACACATAACAATTGTTACACAAACTCCCAAACCTGCCATTACTACGAATCCCATATCAAATCCCCCTTTGTTTTTCGTGCAAGAGTATAATACCATATTACACACCCAATGTCAATACCTATTTAAAAATTTTTTTCTATTTAATATAATTAAATAGAAACTTTTTACACTACCCCAAATTTTGAATGCATAATAGGCTTATATCTTTTTTTCACTATCTTGCTAGCACCTCGCCCGTATCCTCCGACACCACAAAATTTAGCCTACGCCCATCCTCTTTTAGTATTGTTATGCCCCAACACTTGTCTTTCGCTCCCCTTGAAAGCGTGCCAAAAAGTTTTATATATATTTCGCCATAGAACTCGCCACCTTTATAGCACTCTTTTTTTATTTCATCGCCAAACTTATCCAAAACAATTTTTAGGGCATTCTCTCCCGTACATCCAATATCATCAAAAAGCGGGAGCAACGCAATGTCTATCGGTTTATCCCCAATAGTGGCACTTGCAACCATCGTTTCACCCAAACAAACTTCTCCCATATCCGCCTGATACGCACCCGTATACGGGTTCTTTTGAAGCGCTCCCGTATACGAATTTTCGCCCGATACAAACACAAACTCGCTTGCTACAATTTCGCCCTTTTCTTCCCCCTCAAAAGTCAATACCGCAAAAGGGATTGTTTCTCCCGAACGCCCATCTTTTATATATTCTTTTTCCCTATAGCCCACAACAAGGCTTGCTTTTATACCTTGGGACTGACCAACAAAAATGGACTCTTGCATTTCGGAAACGCTATCAAAAACTTGAGCGTAAAACCCGCTCCCACATCCACACATCACCCACGAAAACATTATTATGCACAAAAAAATTATCATATAGCCCTCTATACAAAAACTATATGATAATCATCATTTATTTATGAAATTATTTTGAAAATTTACAAATTTAGGTTATCAAATACTCGCCACATAAAGCCATAAAACCAAAAGTTGCATAGTACCCCACAAATTAACAAATTTTGTCTACCTCGGCTACTCTTTCTAGATACTTTCCACCCAAGAAGTCTGTGTTCAAAAATTTGTCAACCGTCTTAATCGCTTGTCTTATTGACACATAGTCACAAGGCAAAATGCACACGTTTGCATCGTTATGTTTTCTAGACATTTCGGCAATCTTAACCTTAAAGCAAAGTGCACCCCTAACCCCCTTTGCTTTGTTGCTAGCCATACTCATTCCAATTCCCGACCTGCATCCATATATGCCAATATTTCCCGCTTTTACAAGTTCGTTTGCTTGGGTTGCAAATGTAGCAAAACTATCTAGTGCGTCGTACTCTGGGCTAGCAAATTCGGTGTACTCTAGCCCCAATTTTTCCAAATGCTTTTTAATTTCCTTAAAAGTATTATACGCCCCGTGGTCATATGCCAAAACTATCATAATCATCATCTCCATTTTAATACACATAGTATATAACAAAAACGAGTATTTTCAAATAAAATAAGTGCGGTTTGTTAGTTTTTCTTTTAAAACACTTTTAAAAACATATTTTTTATGCTAAGATTTTAAAAAAGAGGATACAACTATGGAAAACAACTTTGACGAAACAACAAAACTCTACTCCACTCTATATGACAACGAGGACTTTACGGAGTTTATCGAAAACGAGTACAACATAAAAGACAACGAAATCGTGCCAATTTATCTAGAAAGCACCGACAAATACATTGATTTTTTGGTCTATTCAAGAAAGCCAAAAGACGAAGAAGCGTTTAGGACACGTGCAAAAGAAATTCTATCAACTGCAAACAATATGTTTTGGCTAAAACCCGCCGAAGAATGCTTTGAGGAAATAATAGAAATGATAAAAAATGAGGACATTTCGGACAATGATATCGAATATATCGTTTCCAAAACCAAGTTTTACAAGGGCTTTAGATTATTTCTACTTTCCGCTTTTGCAAACAAAAAGAAATCCAAAAACAAACGAAACTGGTCGGAACTTGACCCCATTGTTATGGAACTTATATCCAAACACTTCGAGGACCAACTCCAAAAACAATAACACAAATTTTTCACTCAATCAAAACACAAAGGTGGCTATAAAAAGCCACTTTTTTATTTCTCGTTTCTTACTCACAATAAACAATTATGCTTTTTCTTATACTTTACACACAATAAACAATTATGTTCCCCTCATACCTTACACCCTATCAATTTTAATAATTGGCTCATAATTTACATTTAGGGCTTTTATTTTCCTTGTGAGAAAACGGGTCAGTTCGTTTTCTTCCACACGCTCATCATACGGGATGGCTAAGTCAAAAATAACGCTAGTACTCCTCTCTCCCCTTTGCAACCTAAAATCGTGCAAAGAATACTTTTGACTAAGCATTTTTACAATTCTTGTAACCATTTCCCTAAGCACATTTGTTTCTTTGTCACAAATCAAAACGGGGTCGTGGTGAGCGGACAACATAACGCCAAATTTTTCGTTTACTCCCCGCTCAATTTTATCAATAATTTTATGAGATTCAAGCGAACTTAGCCTTGCATCAAGTTCAATATGGACACTTGCAAAAATTTTGCTCCCATAACTAAACGCCGTCAAGTCGTGAACGTCCATAACCTCGCCATTCCCCAAGATATAATTTTCAATCTTGAGTTTTGTATCCTTATCCACGCCTTGACCAATTATTTTTGATGACACTGCCAATAAATTTTTTATCCCACAGACGCCAATTATAACACCAACAATCACGCCAATGTAGCCATCCAAATTGATACCCACAACCTCACTTAGAGTTAGCCCCAAAACTATGCCCAAGGTGGAAATAACATCAAAAAGCGAATCAAACGCATTTGCTTTCATAATCAACGATTTCGTCTTTTTAAACACCCACATATAGTACAAAAACATTCCCATTTTAGCCAAAATCGAAAAGCATTGCACACAAAACGCAATGGGCTCTACGCTTAAATCTTTGGGGTTAAATATCGCCTCAATTGAACTTTTTAGAACCTCAAACGCCACCGTCAAAATAACAACCGACATAACAAGGGTCGCCACATATTCTATACGCTCGTGACCATAGGGATGCTCTTTGTCGGGCGGTTTTTGAGAGAACCTAATTGACACAATCCCCACCACATTCATCCCCAAATCACCAAAGTTATTAAGCCCATCCGAGGTCACCGACATAAGCCCGCTCATAACCCCAATTATCACCTTTAGACTTGCCAGAACAAGGTTTGAAACAAACCCTATAGCACTTGCAATTTCGCTTTCTCCCGCTCGCCTTTTGTCCATATCCCCCCTACTTATGTCCGACTTACTTGTTAGTCATCCACGCCCAAGTTTTCACAACATCAAAGACATTTTCATATGAATATTGAAAAATAAATTTTATTACAAATTAATTTATGAGGACTATTTATATTTTGTCACCCCAAAGCCCCGTGCTCACAAAAAAATTTAAATACTCATAAAAAATATTTTACTAATAAAATTTGCAGTGCTAAAATTAGAATACAAAATAACATAAGGCGGTAAATTTATGAATCCACAAATTTTTGGTTGGCAACATATTCTAATATTGGTTATATCTATTGGCATAATTGTTTCCACAACCATATTACTAAAAAAATATGTAAAAAACGAAAAAACGCTAGATATAGTCATAAAATCTATTGCGGTAGCACTCCTTATAGCAATAATTACAAATAGACTATCCATTGTATTCAAATACGACACTCCCGAGTGGGAAAGGATTATTCCAGATAGTTTTTGCGGGATGAGTAGTTTGGTTTTATCACTTGCAACGCTCATAGGCAAAAAAGACAACAATGTTCTTCATTTTGTTTGGTTTATGGCTTTGCTTGGCGGGTCGGTAACAATGATATATCCCGACTTTATAGGTCAAAGTGCGTCCGTTCTATACTTGCCTACAAGTAGCGGGCTTCTTCACCACATTATAGCCGTTTATTTGGTCGTTCTACTTCTAACTTTTGGCTATATTAAGCCAACTTACAAAAAATGGTATTGCACCCTATTTGGCTTTACCACATATATTTCCATAGGCACATTTGAAATTTCCGTTTTAGGGTTAAGCGATGCATTCTATATCCACAAACCAATTTTGTCAGGCACGCCTATGAATGTTTGGGTACTAATACCTATGTACATAGCCCTCTATGGCGGAACACTTGCAATAATCGAATGGGTTAGAATAAAAAAATCAAAATCCCCCACCCAAACAACCACTGAAACTGGCACAACAAAGTAACCCACCACAACCACAAAAACGCAACCCCCACGGTTGCGTTTTTACATAAACTTAGTTCCATTCCCCCTCTTCCAAAAGACAAAAAAACCGAACTCAAACGAAATGTTCGAATTCGGTCTATTTGGCTCCTTTAGAACTGGCTCGTCTATGTGGCTTTAGCCATATATCTCGTTTGTAGGAGGGCTTGCACTCCGATGACAAAACGAGTACCGGCTCGAATAAGTGCAAAGCACTTTGCAAGCAATGCTTGCTCCCTGTTTGAGGGGACAAATAAATATCCCCCAGTTGAACTGGGGGTTTTAAAGTTACGGGCATAGCCCTC
>CAYVXW010000017.1:0-31989 GCA_964455585.1 uncultured Christensenella sp. | reverse complement strand
ATTGCCAACCTTCCTGTTCAAGAAGCCCGATAAAAGCATATTCGTATTCAGATTCGCAATAACGACCATTAAATTCTTTTAAATTTGCCATTTTTTCTCCTTTACTTCTGTTTTTCAAGAACTGTAATACATTTTATTATCTCGGTCCCAAGTTCATTAAGCGTTTTAAATCTTTTTTTATTGTCTGGATTAGTTCCTTTTTCTATAAAACTTTTAATTGTTGGTTCTGTTATGTTTGCCCAATTCGTTTTTCCTGTCAAAATATAAGCAAACAGTAATGTTATTGCATAAATTTCGTGTGTCAATTCGTATTTGTCGAATCCTATAACCTTTAAAGCTGGATCATTCAAAGATCCTTTAAATTCTGTGTTTTCAGATGTCAAATCACTACTCTGAATTTTAACAAGTCCAAAATCTGACATTTTTACTATCAATACATCATCATATTGTTTTAATAAAACATTTCTGAAACTAACATCGCGATGAAAAATATTCTTAGAATGCAAATAACCATATGCACGTAATAATTGCAGTATAATATTTTTTCGTATTTGCAATGAAAGTTTTGAGTTGTTTTTATTTATAAACTTCTCTAATGTTAAATCCATAAATTCCATTATGTATTCATGAGTTTTATCATTATATGTATAAACTTCTACAATATATGGTGAATGAAGTATCTTCATTTGTTCAAATTCTCGCTTAAATCTAACCAGTTCTTTTTCATTTAAATCTGATTTTGCTCTTTTTAAGACAAATTCTTTTTGGTAAAATTCATCGGTAAATCGAAAAACTTTAGCATAAGACCCTTCGCCTAACGGTTTCATGCCAGCATAAATTGCATCATTTTGATGTGGAATCATTAAATGATCTATCTCGTGGGCTTCATAAGCATCTTTGCCGGAGATTTTTTTAGAAGGTGTTAAACAATATCCATCTGGTTCAAGTATTTCGTTAAATTTTTCCAAATATTTTCGCCAAGAACTTTTTTCATCTCTGACCGCAGGATGAAGCATTTCACAGATGAAACGCAATATATATCTATCATCATTCCCATTTGAAAGATGAAATCTTTCATCTATAAAATACCAATAATCATCCCAATCATTATTATTTATAGTGTGTTGGTGAATGTCTTGATATGCATTTGAAAACCGTTTATCCTCCGATGGCATTGTATTTAAATCGTAGATTCTTGATAAAAATTCTATCTCGCTTAATCGACCGTATATTGGCATGCTTACACTATAACCATCAATTATTTGTCCATTTTCTTTGTCGTATTGAGGGGGATCAAGTGAAACCCACACACCATTTTTGATTGTGTCAATAATATCTTGTCGAGTAACATCTGTAATGTGCTTCATTATTCATTCCTCACTAGAGCACCTTTGATCAAAATAGGGCATATCTTTTTAATTTGTTTCTTTAATCTCTCGTTAATTTCTTTTCTTTCTTTATATATTTGATAAATATCAACAATTGCCTTTTGTTCCTTAAGTGTAGGTATTGCTATTTTGGTTTGTATTAAATCATCCCAAGTAAATGTTTCTCTTGCAGACCCCCAAGAATGAAATCTAGCATATCTATCAAATTCTTTTCTATTGAAAATCATACATAAATATTCTGGCAATAGTTTATTTTCATCACATTCAACGACTTCATTAACAGAAGTAACCACAATATCATTTTGGGTGTTATTTAAAGCATTGCAAAACACTTTTTCATTGTGTGTTGTTTGAACAAAAGATATTTGTCTTGGTTTAACTACCTTATAATTGGCTAACTCGTTTTTATTTACTTTTGATGTTGGATCTCTAAATTCTTTACTAGTACTTACACCTTTCACATTTTTTGATCCATCTTTACCATTACGAACATCAATCCTTTTTATATATATTTCAAGTGGCTCTAATTTCGATTTATTCCTAATATCTTCAATATAACCATCACAAACAAGTTTTAGGTCGTCAAGTCCACGTTCGTATGCTTTTTGATTTTCAAGCATTGCCAAATATATGTCAACATATTTTTGTTGTGTAGCAAGGTCGGGAAGTTCAATTTCCATATCACACAAAGCATTCCAAGAAAAAACCTCAGTCGAACTTCCCCATGATTGAAAACATGCTTCTCTATCCCATTCAGACCTATTAAAATTTAAGAATAAATACCAAGAAGATACACGTTCTTTCATTTCTTCTTTTACTCTAAAACCTATGTTATTCCACGAAACAATAAATTTTTTATCCGAACTATTATATCCAAATCCAATGTGTTTTCCATGTGTTCTCGGGTTAAACACGAATTCATGGGGTTGTATTACTAAAAACTTTCGCAAATCAGTATTAGACACATCGGCTTTAGTTGGTATAAACTCTTTAGTTATTGTTATACCCATAACATCTTTGGTTCCAAAATAATTATCTCTGTTAATTTCTGTTGTCAGTTCAATCAACTCTCCAAGTTTATATTTACTTAATGCCATAGCCAATACCCTCAAAAGCATCTTCAAGCATTTTCTGAGATTCCTTTTCTTGTACTAAAATAGATTTCATCTCATCTTGAATTCTGCTCATTTCCTTTTCAAAGTCTATATCTAAATCATGGTCAATAAATTCAATATATTTACTTGGGGTTAAAGTCCAACCTTTTTGCTCAATTTCATCAATATAAACACTGCGATATAGTTCCGGCACTTCATAATTCTTACCAACGGTGCCCACGCTTTGCCATTTATGATAAATTTCGGCAGCTCTTTCAATTTGTTCTGTTACAAGACGAACCTTCTTTTTGTTTTCATTTTTAACAGGATTTTCGGTCCATGTGCGAAGATCCATAAATAAGATTTCGTGTTCACGATTTCTAAGATTCCTTCCGTGATATTTTCCGCCTTTTTTGTTTTGGTTAAGTATCCAAAGAGTAACACTTATATCTGTCGTAATAAATAATTCTCTTGGCAAAACAATAATTGCTTCTACTTTATCATTTTGTATAAGTCTTTTTCTTATTTCCAATGTATCACTATCATTTAATGCGCCATTTGCAAGCAAGAATCCAGCAACACCATTGCTAGGTTTTAGATGTGAAAGCATATGCAATATCCACGCATAGTTTGCATTACTATCCGGAGGAGTAACATAATCAGCCCAACGTGCATCATTTTTTAAATTATCATCATACCAACCCTTAAGATTAAATGGGGGATTTGCCATAATATAATCAAAATATAAACCTTTATGCAAATCATTTAAGAACGTCGAATCGCTTATCTCCCCAAGGTTATGACTTATTCCTCGCAATGCAAGGTTCATTTTTGCAAGTCTATATGTTGCAGCTTCTTTTTCTTGCCCATAAACATTAATCCTATTGATATCGCCTTGTTTTGATTTTACAAGCTCAGCACTTTGAATAAACATTCCACCTGAACCACAGGCTGGATCATATAATGTTCCATCATAAGGTTCTACCATTGATGCTATAAGTTGAACAACATCGTGTGGAGTGTAAAATTCGCCTTCTTCCTTTGTCGCATTAACAGCAAACTCTTTAAGAAAATATTCATAAACTCTACCAATCAAATCTTTTTCTTCGCCAAATTGTTTATGGTTAATTTTATTCACTTCATCAACAAGTTTTTTGATATCGTTTGGTGCTAAATTTCTTGTTGTGAAAGTTCCCTCAATAAAACAGCCCTTTAATTGTTTTGAACCTGTTGCAATGCTATGCAATGCATTATCCAAAGCAACATTAAGTTTTGGGGCAGGAGTATTTATAATTGTTGACCAACGGGCATCAAGTGGTAAATTGTATGTTCCGTCCGCAAAAGACGCATCATCAAAAAATGCCGACCTGATATTCTCATCATCAGGATCTAACCCTTGCTCAATTAAAGTATTCCTAAGTTTAGCTACACCATCTTCATATTTCTCGCCAATAAAACGCAAAAATACGAGCGTTAGCATCATATCTCTTTTTTCAAAAAATGAGCCTGAATTTCTTGCCGCTCTTAAAATATCTCTACAATTAAATAGAATTGTATCTAATTTAATTGTTTTTTCCTGTGGTTTTTTAGCCATAATTTTCTCCTTTTAATCTTCATCGTCTATTGCATCAATTTTATTAAGTTTATCAATAAAATCTTCTGATCCTATTTGGCTATTATTATTTTTTGCATTTGATATTCTGCCGAGTATTTTATCTAACCAAGAACTTTTTCGTGGTTTTGGCTCAACCTTTGGAGTATCCCAATTTCGTGGCTTACAATTTGCAAAAATATGTTTAATTTCTTCTGCAGTCGTATAAGGTGCTTGGACTCTCACAATTTCTGACTTGTCGGCAAATTTTACAAGTGCGTCTCCCTTGCCAAGAAGTTTTTCTGCTCCACCTGTATCAAACATATTCATACTATCTCGTATAGAAGTCATAGCAAAGCCAATTCGCGTTGGGATATTCGCCTTTATTAAGCCAGTAACAACATTTACGGTCGGTCTTTGGGTTGCTAAAACTAGATGTATCCCACTTGCTCGCCCTTTTTGTGCAAGTCGAACAATAGGAGTTTCAACCGCCTTGCCACTCGTCAGCATTAAGTCCGCCAATTCGTCCACTATGCAAATAATGTTGTCAAAAACTCCCGTTTTGTTGTTTTGCAAGCCCATTGATTTTAGTTTAGTATATCGTTCGTCCATAATGTCGCAGAGTTGGTTAAGCCTTGCTATTGCCTCGTCAACTGATGTGATGATAGGGCAAACAAGTCGTGGGCAGTTCTCAAATTGTGCAAATTCTACTTGTTTTGGGTCAATTAAGACTAACCCAGTTTTTGCAGAATAGCAACTTATGGAACAAATAAAGGTGTTTAGAAAGACTGATTTACCACTATTTGTTTGACCAGCCACCAGCAAGTGCGGGCAGTCGTCTATGTTCTTTGTCAAAATTTCGTTGTTTTCGTCCGTTCCTATCAAAAACTCCCCGTTTGGTTTGCCTTCAAGTGCAGAATGCGTTTGAAAAAATGTTGGATAATCTCGCTCATCGTCCGCCCGTTCGGTTTCAAGGCAGAAATGCGACCCGTCAATTTTGCTATCAACTCGCAGAAAGTCTTTTCCAGCGTGCATAGAAAGACGGCGGATAGCATTTTTCAATTTGCTATCGTCCATTAAGTTCTTCATTTTAAAGTAGTATCTCACATTTTGCGGTGCAATTTTCATTTGCAGAAAGTCGCAAGGCAAGTTCAAGGCGGTTAGAACTTCCGCAAGGCTCTCGCCTTTGATGTAGGTTAGTTCCATAGTTATTCTCCCATAAGTACACTTTTACAGTTTAAGTATAACATAAAAATCTTGAAATTGATATGATTTTCATAAAATTTCTGAAAAATATATGCTTATATTATTATATATACTAATATGTGGGACAAAAATGGGACTTAAACTGGGGAATATGCAAAAAGAAGACTTTAATCAGTCTTCTTTTTAACTATTAAAATTTGGAAAATTAAATTTTTCAAAGATTTGAGCTATTGAATTAATAGAATTGTATATTGGATTTAATTGTTTGTTTATTTTTGAAAAAATTTCGTGGTAAGTTTGATAATTTGAAGTAATTATATCTGATACTTTTGATAAAGTTTCCAATAGACTTTTACTTAATATTATTCTTTTACCCTTGACTGATAATTCGGCTTTTTCTATTAACTTTAATACTTTATCACATGTTTTAGTTGCTTGTGTGAAGATGTTAAAAGGTATATCTTTGAAATGCATTACTTTATTTCTTATTTTAATTAAAAAATCCATTTGCTCTTTTTGCAATTTTATATTGGGAAATGCCTCTTCCCAAAAGCTTTTAAATTTTATTTTATGGATAATATCAATTAAATTGTTTTTACTTAAATCTGATAAATTATTGGGTATTTGTTTATCGCTATTAACATCAATCTCAAATAAAATACTTACTAGTGTTTCTAAAAATATTTCATCTAAATCATCTTGTTTATCTCTTTTATTTCCAGCCAGTTTTGTTTTATTATATATTTCGCTTTTCCACTTATCGCCATTAACTTGCATGATAATTTGATTGACAAGAGAACGTAACCTTGTCTCTATTTCCATTAAACTCGGATAAAGAGTTGTGCACATAAAACATTTGCCTTCATCTTTTGTTACCGTGAATTTATTTCTTAAATTTTCTGAATTTTTAATAATCTGAATTAACGATGTCGAGTATTTTAACAAATCTTTTTTTGATATGATATCGCTTTGAATTTTTATTATATAAGAATGACTAATACTACCTTTTTTTATTTGTGAATAGTGCTCAATATTTAATTCGTCAGGCAATTTATTATTATTGATATAGTTGCTAATTAAATCTTCCATATCAAATATTTTATCTTCAACAACTTCAACATTAAGTTCAATGGAGTAAGCATATTCTTTTTTTAACTCAACTTCCAATTTATCCATTTGTTACTTCTCCTTTAATCCTCCAACACCACCACATTCACTTTTCGGGTGTGAGCGGTGCAAGTGTCAAGTGCTATCATTTTGTCGGTTATGAAAGGCTCAAAGTTTTCATTTTCGCCAAATTCATCATATTTGTCGGGGTTTTGTTCGTGCCAAAGTGCAGAGCAATGCCAATGTCCACAAACGATTATTTTATTTGGTTCGTAGATTTCGTATCTATACATTTCAACTGGGTTTGACCAACGAGCCTTTTCCCAGCGTTCTTTTCGTGCATTTCGCCATTCACTATCATAAAAATAACAATTTTCAATAATTGGTATCCAACCATGAACAAATATGTAATGTTCGGTTTCAAAATAGTCAATGCACATATCCAAAACTTCTTGAAGCCTTGTTTCTTTCGCAATTTTTAATAGGTCAAACTCGCTTATTAGCCATTCAGGATACAAGTCAACAATTGTGTAAGATGTTCCGTTTGACAAATCTCCAAATGTGGCATTATTTCTATCAATCATTTCTTGCATTAAGTCTTCGTGATTGCCACGAATTAAAATGACTTTATCTTTGTGCGACAACACAAAATCTATGATTTCTTTTGGCTGGCGACCACGGTCAAACAAATCCCCACAAAGAATAATTTTGTGTTCTGGATTATTTATGTCAAAGCCTTTTTCATTTAGTGCCAACTGCCATTCATCATAAAATCCGTGAATATCGGCAGATACAAAATATTTCATTAATTCTCCTTGAATTTCATATTGTTTTCCACCAGTTCGTCAAATGTAACTGGGGTATAGTTATTGATTTCCACACTTGCATTAAGTGCATTGTCCATACTTTTTAACAAATTCCAATAATCTGCATTTTTATTGTTATGAATGTGCCCATGAATTAAATAATCTCCCTCAAAAGACATCATTGGATAGTGGCAAAGTATAACTTTATTTTTGCCATTACTGAAAATTAGCATATTATCTACACTCTCAAAATATTTGGAAGTATCTATCTTTTTAAGCCAAGTTTTATCGTGATTGCCCACAATCAAATATTTCTTACCTTTCAGCTTAGATAAAATTTCTTCAGGATTATTTTGGTTTCTAAAAAATAAATCTCCGACGATATACACTTTGTCGCCATTAGTAACTTTGGAATTCCAATTATTGATTAAAGTATCGTTCATTTCTTCCAAATTCTGAAATGGTCTACCACACAACTTAATAATGTTGGCATGACCAAAATGTAAATCACTGATATAATAAATCATCTTATTTGTCCTTTAGTCTTTTTAATAAATTTTGCAAGTAATTTCAAATTTGTTGAGTGATAAAGTGGAGCAAGTTCTAAAATATCTTGTTTGTTAAGTTTAGCAAATTCATTCTCATCAATTCTTAAATCTTCAAACAACAAGTATTGCAACTCTGTTTGGTTTTGTAATGGAGATAAAGAGTAAAGTTTATCACACAATGCTTTTTCCGGTGTTGCAATATGAAAAGAATATCCATTCTCATTATAAATCTTAATACCAAATGGATAAGCCTGTTCAGGAACATCTTGATAGGAATAAAAGCCAAAAGGCGTTTCAAATTTTTTTGTTTTTCGCTTGCAAAAAGTAGCAGATGTAAATGTATACACCGCTTCTGGGATTAATCCATAATAAGATAATGCAAATTCAAAAGATAGATAAGATGGCCCACAAATACTACCCGCTAAATAATGTGCGGGTGTTGACCTATTGGTCTCGTAAAGCCCTTTTACTATTGGTATCAATACTCCCGATTTTACAAGTCTATTTATCTTATCATATGGCTTCGCATAGTTTGAGTATTCTTGTAATAACATTTGACTGGTCTTTATCATATTTCCTCCACTAACTCCTATTATAATGGAGTTTGTGGAGAAAATCAAGCGATTTTAACAATAAATTATACTTTATGCTATTTTTTCTAAAATCAATTTGAAATTCTCTTGTCACAAAAACCATATAACATTTGTGACAAGGTTTACACTCCAATAAATTTAACTTTATTTACTCCAAAGTAATTTACTCACAAGTAAATAATGTTATACAGCATATAATTTGATGTTTTATGTATACTCACAGTGTCATTTTTATTCCAATGTATATTTTTTCCGTGTTTCAATGTAGTTTTTTTCTATACTTTAATGTAGTTTTTTTCTGTGTTTTGATGTATGTTTTTTCTGTAAAATAGATTTTGGATTTTAGGAAAAGTGTATTTTTTGATGTGCAAATTTATAGGAAAAGTGTAAATAGTGATGATTTCCGACCGAAAAACTTCATAAATTTACAAAGTTTTTACGGAAAATCCGTAAAAACTATTGCATTTTGCTAACTTTTTTGGTAGCATATAGTTAATAAAGGAGTGTTATTATGATAATAAGACCAGACTATTTAGAAAAAATAAGACCATTTATAGATGTGAAACTCGTTAAAATTCTTGCAGGAATTAGAAGATGTGGAAAATCTACAATCTTGGAAATGATAGAGCAAGAACTTCTTTCTCGTGGAATTGATAAAAAACACATAATCACAAGAAAATACACAAGCGAAGAATACGACAAGGCTTTTACAGAAAAACAAATGTATGAAGAATTGAAATCTTTTATGGTTGACAATAGCAAATATTATTTTTTACTTGATGAACTCCAAGAAATAACTGGTTGGGAAAAAGTTGTAAATACTTTGCTTGAAGATTACAATACAGATATTTATGTTACAGGCTCAAACTCAAAACTTATGAGCAGTGAAATTTCCACCTACCTAACAGGCAGATACATAACTATTCCGGTTTACACACTTTCATTTAGAGAATATTTGACATTCAAAAACAATCCAAACAAGTCAAACAAAGAACATTTGCAAGACTACATTCGCTATGGTGGATTTCCATTGGTCGCAAGTGCTAATTTTGATGAAAAGTCCGCATATTCAATAGTGGAAGATATATATAATTCAGTTGTTGTTAACGATATAACCAACAAACACCAAATATCTAACATAGATTTATTTAATCGTGTTGTTAGATTTATAGTTGAAAATGTTGGTAAAACTTTTTCTGCAAACTCAATTGTAAATTTCCTAAAATCTGAAAAAAGAACAATCTCGGTAGAAACAATTTACAACTACTTGGAATGGCTCGAAAAGGCATTTGTAATCTATCGCTGTAAAAGATATGACTTGCAAGGCAAAAATGTATTGAAAACGCAAGAGAAATTTTATCTTGCCGACCAATCAATAAAATATGCTTTGTATGGCTTCAACCCAACAAGCATTGCTTCAATGCTTGAAAACATCGTTTTCTTTGAATTAAAAAGGCGTGGCTATGATGTTTACATTGGAAAGAATGCGGATAAAGAAATAGACTTTGTCGCAACAAAAAGAGATGATAAACTTTATGTGCAAGTTTGCCGAGAACTTCCACAAGAGTCCGACAGAGAAATTGCAAATCTTATGGAGATTAAAGACCATTTCCCAAAAATGGTTGTCACCCTTGATGACTATGCAAGTGGAAATGTCAATGGCATAAAGATAGTTCACCTTGCCGATTTTTTGTTAGAAGAATAAATATTTCTTATGGGAGAAAATATGAAAACAATTACTTTAGGAGAAAAATTTGTTAATAGAAAATTTGATTTTAGAGAAACATGTTTTGGAATTTGCGAAAGGAATGGACAAATATTATTAACAAAAAAAACAAAGAAAAATGAAATCGCCATGGTTGGTGGTGGTGTAGAAAAAGAAGAAACTCATGAAGATTGCTTGAAACGTGAATTTCTAGAAGAAAGTGGATATACCGTTGAAAGTATCAAAGAATTATGCACTATTGATTGCTTTTGGCTTGCAGGTGGGCAGTGGCCAATTGAATCGCTTGCAAATTTTTATGTTGTAAAATTATCTGAAGAAGCAAGTAACCCAACGGAAGACGGACACGAACCTGTATGGGTTCCAATTGATGATGTTGAAAGTCTTTTGCCTTTGCCCTATCATAAAGAAGGAATAAGACAATACTTGTTAATGAAAAACAAATAGACTAAATAACCTTCTAAAAAGTTTTAGCAAATTTTAACGCGTTTTAGACCGTTTTAAACCCACTAAATTCATAAAAATAATCATATTAAGTGTAAAAAAGTGTAGTAAAGCAAAATTTTACTACACTTTTTAATTTTTTAGCATTCAAAAAGTCTTTATTTATCATGGTTTTCATAGACCAGAGCACAACTCTTATGTGGTAGAGCCCGATTTTGGTAAAACATTGAGACTGGTGGTTTCCACTTTGGCTCCGAATCTGCTCGTTAGTTCCACAACCGATACCATTAAAAATGGTTTTATCGCATTTTGTCTAAGCCTAATAAAATAAGTATCCTCCACGCAAATAAACTGAAGTAAGCCCCAAAAGTTAGACAACTTTAGGGTGTTCACTTCACTCTGGTTTGCACCCCAAAGTGCCCCTACAGTGGGAACTTCACTACCTCTCCTTTTTACATAAACTTTAAACAATATTAAGGACAAGCAAAATTTCTTTATGATTTAATTATTGGCACATTATTAGTTATTTGGTTATATCTATTTTGACAATTTACATAATCTTTTGTCAACGACAAAACTCGACTGAAGCATACCCACTTCTCATAGTTTAAAATTAAAGAATCGTAAACACCTCTTAAATAGTTGGATGCCAAAATATGTTTTGCCTCGCTAGAAGCATAAGAGTCTAAACAATAGGCAATATTTACATTATCGGAAGTTGTCGGTAAACAACCCGAAGGGATATTTGCCAGCAACTGATGGTTATTCAAACTGTGATGTCTTATATTATTCACACCAAACCATATGTCAGGCATACTTTCTCTCAAAGTCAAAAACAAATAATCCCTATTGCTTTGGGACAAATAACAACATATCTGATTTATGTTTGATAACAAATATTGAGGATTTGTTTGTAATAACCCATTTAAATAATCGCACTGTTTTTCTGGTTTTATATGGCAAATCTCAATATTGGGTTCTTTGTAATTGGGATTGCTCAACATATACACAAAACCCCCAACCTTTATTTCAACTCCAAATTTGTATGAACACAACGAGGCATAACTTCGCCATTTTTTATTATGATTAAGACACCCGTCAATAGTATGTATTAATTCGTGAATAATTGTTTCTTGCAAATCTTTTTTAAAAACTATATTTTTGTTTATTGCAACCACATATCCGCCATTAATTTTCTTACACCATCCTACAGTTCCAAACCCCGAGCATTCCTTAAACTTGATGTTTTGTGAAATTGGGATATCGAAAGACTTCATTTTACTTGCTATCGTTTTTATTTCATTAGTGATTTGATCATTCAAATTAAAATAATACATTTTTATTCTCCTTAAGTTTTATTATAAAGTAAATATTACTCAAAACTAATTATCTTAGACACTATCAATTGATTGCTTAATTTTTTCTAAACTTTTAACTAATTAATTATTGCCAATCCTCAATAATCACATCTTTGAAATATGGTTTGAGCAAGTCAATAGTTTTATCAAAGCAATCGCAACAAAGATTAAATTTGATGTGCATTTCGTCATACTTTGAACCGTATCCAATTATCCTGTCAAAACAAAAATTTTCTTGGTAATCCACTAGCGAGAATTCTACTCCACACATACTACATTTGGTGTTTTTGTTGTTCATTTTTAGGTTTTCCTTTTCGTTTATAATTTTATTACAACTTGAACAATTTGCCAATATGTATATCGTTTTTGTCAAAATGATTAGAAATATTGTCAAAAAGGCAATTTGCCGTCCAAATACAAATCTTCACAATTGAAATCGGAATGTTGTGTCCACAAACCCATTACAAAATTCATTAACCACACAACAACATTGTGTTCCATATTAACTTTTTCTCCCGCACTAAACGCCTTAATTTCTTCTATATATTTTCTCGCCTCTTCTTTTGTATCATCATTACAAAGAAGGCGATAAAGTTCTTTTGCAATAGATATTTTTGTATATCTTTTTAATTTGCTTTTCTTTTTTACGGTAATCGTTTTATCTTTTTTGTTTTCTACAAATAGTCCCCTTAGATATAGTTTTCCAAGAATACTTTTGTCTATTTTTGAAAACTCACCATAACTACCAAGGTCACCAAAAGTAATCTCAAAGTCGTCATCAAAATACATATCTAACGCACCCACAATATCCATAACAACTTCGACTTGTCGATACTCTTCAATATAAACATCTTTATCTAATTTATGCAAGTCTATCCATTCCATCAATGAACCTTCGGTTATCATTGAAAATAAAAATGGTTCACGCATAATGTCTCTAGCAGTAATTTCCTCTAGGCTTTTATTTAAAATGTACTCCAGTTCATTATTAGTATAAATATATACAACACCGTTTTTATTCGGTTTTGTTTTCCAACTCAACGACATATTTCTTAAAAAATCATTTTGCCTAAATAATGCCTTTGCTTGTTTATTGTGAAGTTTCATATTCGTCCGACCTGTCTATTTAATTATTCAATCTAATTGAAATATGATTGATTTATCTATATTATTATATTTCAGCCAATGTACCAAAATTTGGACAAAAAAAAATACACCGCAAATTTAAAAACTAATCCATTATAATTGTTTCAAAATGCACGGTGTATTTATATATTTTTATATATTATACTTCTGACATATATTTTGTAATATTTTCTCCAAGTCGGTTTCATATTTAGTTTGGTAATTATTAATTAAGTATCTTAAATCTACATATATGCCAATAATTGTTTCAAAAGATACTTTTCTTTCAATTACCCAATTTGCATTTGCACAGCCAAAGTAAACAATATTACTTTCCAGATTGTCGTCACCCAAATTGTTTTTCCCATTTAACTTTGCCAGTTGTTCAATATGCCCATCTTTTATATCGCACGGCAAAATGAAAGCATTGTATATTGGGCATTTCTTCTCGTCAAGATTTCCCACACTAGATTCAAAGTCTTCACTACTGACACCATCGGACTCCTTCAATATTTTTTCCAAATAACTTCCATAGGTAATCTGTTTTTGAATGTCGCTAGAAGATGGAAAATTATCATAATCGCCATCTATAGCATCATAATATTTAGCATCAAGAATATAATACTTGCCGTCAACTTTCATTATAGTATCTGGTCGAAGTTTTGATGCTTCCTTATTTCCTTTAATCAACAATTTCCAAGTAGCACGCGGATAATAATCACTAATATTTGACACATTTCCAAACATTTTGTTTATCATTTTTTCAAAAACTGTATGGTAACTTTTTACTCCATAGACAAAAGCCTCTTTGGAATTAGTATCTACACCGTTTAAAATATTTTGTAAATGCAAAAGTATTTCTTTTTTGCTATCCAAAAACGATGTCACCAACTCACGCTTTAGTACGCTTATGTAAAATCCCAAATGACTAGGAGTAATGAAGTTGTTTTCGCAAACTTTGGTGTTTATCCCCCAAATCCAACCTATACAATCTATTGAAAGTTGCAAGCAAAACTTGTAAATTTCACTAATAATCTTAGACACCTTGATTTTTTTGTCTACAATGAGCGTGTCAAAAAACATATCCTCGTTCAAAACTTGTGGAACTTGTTTTAATGTTTTTTTCCAATTTATTTTCCCGCTACAACCTTTAACGGATTTTTTGCCAAACTCTTCATAAAATCCATTTTTAACAAAGTCCATAATAAGCCAACGCATAGACGCAAAAGCCGAACTGGAAAGTTTGGTCGCCTTAGAAAACTCTCTTCCTTGCCCATCATCATTTGTCGCCAAACTCAAAGTTTTTAAAAATTCAAAAATGTCTTTTTTGAGTTGTACTTTATCTCCATCAAAATCGTCCAGTTTAGTAACTTTTTTATTCAAACCAATATTATATAAGTTTGGAAGATATATGTTTAACTTGTTTGTTTCTAGCCTAAGCCCAACAAAACTATCGTCATCTACTTTAATTATATTTATCTCATTTTCTTTCATTAGTTGTTACTCTTCTTAGGTAATTTGTGATTTATTTCTCGTCTGGGTTAGAAGTATTATAAGAATTGGCATTATTTATTTTTCCGATTAGGTTGTTCTTTAATTCGGAGTTAAATAAATCTTTAAAGTCTTTGTTCTCGCCTGTAAAAACAGTTAAGGCATTATGCAATGTTTTAATTTCGTCATTAAACCACGCTGGTCTATTGATTTTTGCCACGTCATTCCATAGATAAGAAATAACTTTGTATGCAAAATTTTCACATTTTTCTTTAAATTCAGGGTCGTTAGCATTGTCTAGTAGACAAGTGTCGTCTACAAAGAAACAACCAATTTGCCTATCATCGCCAAAAAACTCGTCTGATTTGTCTGTAATTTGTGCGTTTACAGTCTCAACAAAATTTTCCCATGTTATGTACTTTCCGCCAAAATCATAAGGCACAAGCATATCTTTAATTTTATGACCTTTAAATTCGTTTGGAATTTCTTCCATATTCCAACGCCTTTTGAATGCGGTGTCTAACGCAAACACATTTTGGTCACAAGTGTTCATTGTTGCAAGCAAATATAGGTTTGAAGCGATATAGATTTTATTTTTGCCCTCTGCTTCATTTTCGCCCACAATGTTTGTTTTTGTTTTGTTCTTATTCTCTACACCTCTCAAATAATCCACTATTTCGTCGCAATCAATTTCGTATTCGCTTTTGCCACTTCTATCTCTATCTAACAACTGGAATATGTCTCCAAAGATGCTTGCGGCATCTCCCCTATTTATTTCTTCAATTATAAGCACAACTGGCTCCTCTGGATGTTGATACGCCCTCTTTAGTGCCTTTGTAAATACTTTAGGCACGAATGTATATTCCACTTGCCCATTTATTCTTTTAGGCATATATTGCCCCACAAAATCGGTATGCGAATAGTCTTGGTAGAAGATTGTACGGAAAACATTTGGAGAATAATTTGATTTATTGTTTACATAATCTTTATCACCAAAAATCTCGCTTAAAACCTTATTCTCTATATGCCAACTCTTTCCGCAACCCGGAACGCCGTAGAATATTTTGTTGTAGGCACCAGTGTGGGGAGTGGAATTAGAAGCCAATTTGTCATTTTGTCTCTTTTTAGCGGGTTTTTCTTGCCTTTTCTTTTTTTCAGTTTCTTCACTAGAATTATTATATGCCTCTTTAGAAAATTCTACTGGCGTCTTTCGGCTATTGTTATGAAATTCTTCCACAAGTTGTAGATACTTATCTCCACTTATAGTGGCAATATCTTCAGGAAGATTCAAAATTCTTTTTGTTTTTGCATAGTTTCCGAACTTATCATCTAAAGGGATGTAAAATTGAGGTCTAATCCAAAAAAGCCCCATAGTGAGAGTTGGAATACCTACCTGTTTTACTTTTTTGGCCTCATCGAAATTTTTTATAAACTCAAGTTTTAATGCCAAATTATTTCTATCTTTTTCATATTCAATAGCAATATAGAACATCTCCCAAAGGTTATTAAAATCTGAGGGAGGACAATTCCAAGAAAAGAAGTTACTCGTCACGGAACGTCTTGTTAGTCCAGTATCTGCCATAGGGTGTTTTAATGAGCCAATATTCAAAGCCGAAGATATACTATCCCAAACTTGTTGTTTATTATCAACACCATGATCAGCCTGAGGAATTATGACCGAAAAAAACGAAAACGGGTCAAAATGGTCAAGACTGCCAGCACTGTTAGACTTAAATCTTTTTGTATTCTTAATATTCTTATTTATCCAGTCTGCAAATTCTTTTGCCCTGTCGGGTTCAGTAACATTTTTATATTTCTCATAAATTTTTGTTGCGAGTTCTTCAAAAAACTCATACCATGTGTTTATCATCTTTTCTCCTCCGTTTATTAATTTCATTTTATCATATCACATTTTGTTCCTTGTGACTTTATTAAACAATTTTTTAACCCCATTCTTCAAAATCAAAATCTAATCTTGTTTTATCCGGACACAAAAGACCAATTAGATCTTGTAGTTTCAAATAGTAGTCATAATCATCTATTTTACTCCATGTACAAGGTTTACCTTTGTATTTAACTTTGCCTTTCAAAATTTTGATATCTGCAAATTTATCATCTTTTTCTATTTTTTTAAATTCTTCGTTGCTTTTTATTTTAGATAAAATAATACTGTCTATTGGGCAATCACAATCTTTAAAGTATTCTGGTTTAATATTATTAGAATCACAAAAAGTATACAAATACTTAAAAAACATATTTACCACCTTTTGTCTTTGCCCAACTGTCAAACCTTTAAATTCTTTGTTTATAATTTTCCCTTTGTTTATAATTTCCCTTGGACTATATTCTTTCTTTTTTTTAACTTCTTTGCTTAATTCATCTTTTAAACTATTTTTTAGGCTCTCTCTATTTTTTAGGCTCTCTCTTTCTTTATCTTTATTTTCATTTTCCTCTTGAGGATATGTTCTAGCCATATCATTCCATGCTTTAGTAAAACAACAATCCACAATCATATTTAAATCTAACTCTTTTTTCTTTGCAACTTTGTAATTAGAACCAAATATTACGCGTCTATAAAAATCAATTACTCTATCTTCCATTTGCATCTTTCCTCCTTCCTTTATCACTTTCATTTTAGCACATTATTATTTTAATTTACAAATAAATTGCAATTACTTGTACACATACACTTCATAGTCGCACACATAATCCTTATCTACTAATATTGATTTCATCATTTTCTCCTAATCCATATTTTTTGTTGATTTCGTTTTATTTTTAATTGCAATTATGTAATTATCTTTTTCCTTTTTAGTGGAACTTTTTAAATAATCCTCTGCCATTTTTACAAGTTCGGGATTATTTTTCAATTCGCCAATTTCTTTGTATCCTTGCAATAGGTCTTTATATAGTCTAGACATACTAACACCCTCGCTAATCCAAATTTTTTAGTTGCAATTCAAGACTTCTTGCCCAACCTGAACTTATATATTTGTCCATATTATTGATAAGTAATTTTAGTGTGTGTTTATGTATAAGGGTTTTCAAAATATATGCACGCTCGGGATTACAAAGAGTTTCGTACACATATTGCACTTTTTCTCGTGTTTTTTTCTTTGATAAATTTGCGTTATAATCTTTAAAAACCTCGTCAAATTCTGCCAAAAACTTTTCGTCTTTCAAAAAGTAATTCAATTCCGCATCGTAGGATATATTTAGCACTTGATTCTCTATATAATTTCTCTCAACACTTCCCCTCTCGTCTTTAAAAACAAAGTCTTCCAAAGTTATATCTTTTATGTCTTTCATAATTTTCTCCTTTTTTAAACGATTAATATACAATCTTACAAGAGTTTTTAATTCTCGCTATATCTTCTTGAACTAACACATCTTTTTCCATAAGTTCTTTTGCAAGTTTATCTAAAAACTCACGGTTGCTGACAATAATTCTCTTGGATTCCGTATAATATCTTTGTAATTCACTAGATATTAATTGGTCTAAAGGGCTTCCCATTGCATTTTGTGGCTCATTACCATCCATACAACCCACAAAACCATATTTTCCGTAATCGCAAATAAGTCTCGCAACCATTCTTCCCGCTTCTTTGATGTCGTTATATGTTCCAAGATCCAAACAACCATACACTATTTCGGTAGCCGCTTTCCCACCAAGCGCACTAATTATCCTACACTCATTGTGTTTTTCGTCTACTTGTAATGCCGAATTATGATATCTTAGGGTTATTCCTCCAAAATCCCCACTAACATAAACTGCCGAAACCGCCATTACACTTTCGGGTTCCAAAACTTCACTTATTACAGTATGTCCCGCTTCGTGATAAGCAATTTTGTCTTTGTATGAAAGCGTATCGTCATTTAGCGATTCGTAAGATTCATAGGATGTCTTTAAGAGTGCTCGAACCATATCCTTAGTGTCAATTTGTTTTTTGTTTTCAAAAGTGGCAATTATTCCCGCTTCGTTTATAATCGACTCCAATTCGGCACACGAGCGACCGTCTAAAAGTTTGGCTACCATTTTGCCATCCACATTTTTTAGTATCGGCTTGGTTGATATAAAGTTTGTAATAATCTTTTCGGCACACTTGCCCCGTGGAATATGGATATCTATTCTTTTGTCAAACCTGCCAGCACGCAATAATGAATCTGGGAAGCAATAAATATCATTTGCCGTGGCGAAAGTAAAAACCCCCTTTTCTTTGTATGTGTCAATACACGCCTGCACCGTTACATATTCTTCGGCATTTCTATGCTCACCGTCTTCGTTTGCAAATTTATCCAAATCGTCTAGTATAATTATTGAAGGAGCATTTTTTTTGGCCTCCTCGTATTTTTCTTTAATGCTATTTACAAAGTCACCATTGGGCTTATCCTTCCTACAAATATAATACGGAAGCCCACATTCTTCAACAAAACTATTTGCCAACAAGGTTTTCCCAACACCCGGTTCGCCACGCAAAAGAATCCCGCTTGGCGGATTGACCCCTAGTTTTTTATACTCGTCCCTTCTTTTCAAAACGTCACATACCCTCTTTAACTCTAGTACAATTGATTCATAGCCTATAACCTTTTCAAATCCCATATCTTTCTCCTTATTTTTATTCAACACACAATTTACTCAAAAGCAATTTTGTTATAAATTGCGTAATTTAATTTATACTTATATCATACAAAAAACAATGCACCAAATTTGGTGCATTGAAAAAGCGTTTCAACTTATATTATCTATTTTAGGGCTCTATCTAGAACCTCATTCCAACGTTCTTGTTTTTCTTCATTTTTTATGCGAGCAATTTGAGGGGCGTATAAACTTTTGTTCGTAGTTTTATTATTTTTTTGAATTTTACATAATGCATATTCTGCAGCACGACTATTACAAATAAAGACAATGTCTTTATTTATGTTTTTAAAAGAGTCATAGTCAAGAATTAGCGAGTGAATATCATCATCTGCAGGTGAAGTTTTTGGCGATATCGCCTCTTTAACAACATCCAAAAAAGCAATATGATGGTTTTTTAATTCTTTCTTAATATTGTCTATTAAAGTTTTGTCTTTAGGGATTTCAATCAACCCACCCTTTAGTTTTGAAAACACATTACAACCAAAATAACCATCTAAAATTCCATATGTTGGATTTGACGGTGCCGAATAAAAATATCCACTTTGCCTCCCCTTGTATGGAGTTAATGTTCCAACTATAATTACCTTTGTATTTTCATCTATCGCATTGTTATGATTAAAACTTTGACACCATTCATATCCCTCGGGAACGTTATTTTTATCTACACCTTGATTTTTACACAACTTTCTAAAGCCCATATTTTTCTCCTTTTTGTTGACAATACTTTTATTATATCACCACCAATTATCAAGAACTGCCTTTGTTTTATTTATATCTTCTCCCCATTTCTTCCACGATTTTTCTAATTTCTTTACGGGTAGACACTGGCGACACAAGTTCCACACTTTCGCCATATTGCAAACACCAATAAATTAGCGATGTTTCGTTTGCTCTAATGGTGGCATAGATTTCGTCATTTTCTTTGTAAATATTTGTATCTTTCCCGAACCACTCTAGCACGTAATTAACCGAATATGGATTATGTATTTTAATTTTGGCAGTGACAGTTTCGGTATTGAACATATAGATATTTTCATTAATGTATTTGGATTTATCTAGCCCTTTTTCGCAACCTTTTAGCCTTTCAATTGGCTTAACATTTGTATCCAAAATTTTAATATTTTTTATTTGCTCAATGCGGTAATTGGAAATATCGTCAAAATAGTCGTAATTGCAAACAAGATAGTATTTCCCTTGGTTGTTCACCATAAAATATGGATTAACGATATACTCTTTGTCTTTTTGTTTAGATTTTTGCTCGGCATCAAAATAATATCTATCGTAATTGAAAGAGACCTGTTTGCCCGCTTCTATCGCTTCGCTAATTTGGTCGATAGTATAGAATAGTTGCTTGTTGTCCGACCTATTAACCTCTTCCACCTTGTACATATAATTATATTTTTTTCGATTGTAAACACTGAGCATATTTGAAAGTTTTTTGCTTAAATTTAGGGCTTGTTTGCTACTAATACTTTTGCTAGAAAAAATTGCATCTATAAGGTAAGTAATTTCGCTTGGCTCCAATTCTCTATCCGCGATATAACAACCGCCACCATCGAGTTTTACAATGTCTATCCCCATATCCACAAGACTATCTATGGTTCTAGAAACGGTTTTTCTATCCAATGTCACATCAAAATTGTTTTTAATTTTTGAAATAATATCCACTTGCCTAAGTGGGTGATCTTCATCGCTATATTCCTTTAATGCTCTCAAAATGTACATTATATATAGTTTCTTATTACTCTCAATTGGCATTGCAAAACTCCTTACACACACATATCTACTATTTTTGTTATTTTAATAAAATTTAGACAAATTGTCTAGTCATTCTCGTGTCAAAGAACCTTTACTTGCAAGTTTTTAAAATTTCATCAATATTTTTTCCACTCAAAATTTGCGTTGTCATTTTATCATAAAAAACAACTTTGTCATTTGTTGGGCTATTTAAAAAGTCTCTAAAGTCGCCACCAGCACTAAAGAACCAGTCCCACAATTCGCAACTTAAAGGTTGACGATGAAGAAGGTGTAGACATTCCTTTTTTGCACTCTCAAATAAGTTTATCATTTGAAAGCACGGCAATCCTTGTTTGTTTTTATCTATCGCAAAAGACTTTTTGACATCGCAATTCCTTTGAGTAGAACAATTACTATCATACCACTTCTCAAACTCAAAAATAAATTGTTTCCCAAGCGTAATACAAGTATCTATTGCCCCTTGTTTATCTTCTACCAATAAAGCATTATCCACATTTACAAATTCTTTATTTGATATATCCAAAATTTCATTCATATCCACAGTCTTTGCATCTTCGTATTCCGATGTAAAATAAAAAATATTGCCATAATCTATTTTAGGATACGCCCCATTTAACAATCTACGCAATTTAAAAGATTCTTTTGGCTTAAAGACAATTTTATGAGTAAGAATGGAGTTAATAGTAGAAGATATCGCATTTAAATTTTGGGAAGTAATTATGAAACTAAAACCACAACACCTAAATAAATAACTTGTAGACATTATCATATCGTCAAGTAGCATTCTAGCACCTTTGTCAAACTCGTCGTATCCATCTATCACCACAAGAACCGATGGCATTTTCTTATCCGCCATTTCATTGTATCTATACAAAGAATTAACGCCACGCGTCTTAAAAATCCTCTTTCGATTATTTAAAATATTAGACAGATAATCAACCAAATCAAACACATTTTCATTTAATGCAAAGGTTTTTATATTTTTACTATTGCTTAGATATTGCGGTATATTTTCCCTACCCACAATCACAAATTCCAAATCATATGTGCTATTATTTTTATCAAGTTCGGTCAATATTTTGTTTAACAATATATTTTTCTTGTCGTCCCTTTCGTCATAAATTGCCAGCCCCCTAAAGCGATTCAAATCGTAATTTACAACATTATAGTTCTCAATATCCCTACCCAATTTCACACGCATTTTGCTTACATATTTCCTATTCTCTATTCCGATATCAAAGATGTCTTTTCTCTCCATTTTTAACCATCCTTTTATAATTGAAAGTCTTTATCAACAAAATCTTGCCAATTTTCATCCGCATACTTTACTAGATGTTTTGCATATTTAGGATTGCGTAATATCTTAAAGGTATTTTCCACACCATTTCTAAAACTCTCATCCGAAATGTTGAAATCGGCTTTAATAACTTCTGGTTTTTTGAATTCATACAACAATTTTTCCAATAGCATTCTAGAAGTCTTATTTATAGAAACCAAAACTTTTTCAAAATCGTTATAGAAATCATCAATATGGAAAAGTAAAAACTTTTTATGCAATTCCTTTTCCATTTCCGTCATTTCAAAGTCAATACCAAAAATTCCAAATAATAAAATTTGCACCATCACCACTTTCTTTTCTTTTGTTATCATAACACACCTCAATATATAAAATATTCTCAAAGCACTTGAAGTCCGTTTTATAAAACCCCATCAAAATAAACTTCCTTGCTTTTCTATTGCATATTAACATATCCAATGTTCCAAAAATGGCACACTTTTAGCCTTTTAGGGTTAAAACCAAAACACATAATCCACGCAATATTGCACATAATAGAGGAATAGTTGATACGATTGAACGGCAAGTGTGATGAATGGTGTGACACTATAGCAAGTGATGGAGTAACAAGTACTACGGAGTGGCGTAATTGATGGCGTGGCGAGGTTGGAAAGCGATACAATTACGGGCGTGGTAAAGCCAATTACATTGTTGGCAAAGGTGAAGTAAAACGTGATGAAAATTAGGAGCCTCAAAAGGATTTTGATATGAAATTGTTGTGTGGTATACTAATTATATTAAATATGTTTTGGGGAGGGAAAAATATGTGCGATTTGGACAGTATTGACAAGTACTTTGGGTATTCAAATTCGGTGATAACATATACCGATGGAACTGCAATAGAATACAAAAGTGGCACCGAAAAATATGGTGAAATTATTGCTTTGCTTGAGGAAATTTGCGAAGGCTCAAGGGAAATGCCCGCATATGGGGTTTCACTAAACGAGGAAACAAAAAAAGAAATGAAAAATGGCGTTTGGCTAGAACTAGTTTATTTGACCCCACAAGCCCATAGCGATATGCCGTTTGATTCTCTTCTTATATGGGTTCAACCGCATTTCCAAGGCTTTGACCTAATCCGTGGTCAAAAGGGCAAGTACGAGGGCAAGTGCTTTCATATCTACTCCCCTAAAACCACTATGGAAAAACTATACAACTATCTAATATCTTTGTAATCGGCGATTTGGACATCAACCCACACACTATCGCCTATTTGGTTATTTAAATACAAAAAATACTCCGCCATCTATTGGGGACAAAACCAATCCGCTAACTGCGTAAGTTATAAAAAAAAGCAGGACTGCTATGCTCGCTCAACAATGAGCCCCTAGCAAAGTATCCTGCTTTTTATTTTTGTATTAAATTTAAACCAATATTAAATATTGCATTCTATTGTTTTTGCCAAAAACAAATTGGCTTTAGGCGATTTTTTAGGTCGCACTAAATTGGCTATTGTACAAGGCGTAATAAAAGCCTTTTTTGTCTAGCAATTCTTTGTGAGTGCCTTGCTCTATAATGTTACCCTTGTTCATAACCAAAATTAGGTCGGAGTTTACGATAGTACTTAGTCTATGCGCAACAATAAAGCACGTCCTACCCTTCATCATATCGTTAAATGCGTCTTGGATAAACATTTCGGTACGAGTATCTATGTTGCTAGTTGCCTCATCCAAAATTAGCATAGGTGGCTCGCAAAGCATAATTCTTGCAATACAAATAAGTTGCTTTTGACCTTGTGACAAGTTATCCCCGCTTTCGGTTATCATTGTATCGTAGCCCTCGGGCAGAGTTTTGATAAACTCGTGCACGTGTGCTCGCTTGGCAGCGTTAATAACCTCCTCAATAGTTGCATTCGGTTTGCCATAGGCAATGTTGTCCCTAATGGTCGAATTGAATAGCCACGTATCTTGAAGCACCATTCCATATTTGCTTCGCATACTCTCTCTAGTAATTTCATAAATCGACTTTCCGCTAAGCCTAATATCGCCCGAATTTACATCATAGAACCTCATAAGAAGGTTTATAAGTGTACTCTTGCCACAACCCGTAGGACCAACGATTGCCACTTTTTGCCCCGGCAAAACTTTTACATTCAAGTTTTGTATAAGTTTTTTGCTTTCCACATAAGAAAAGTCAACATTCTCAATTTCAACTAGCCCATCGCACTTTGTAAGAACCATATTGTCCTTGTCCGATGGCTCATCCTCAATGTCCATAACGTTCTTCACTCTTCGAGCCGAAGCGTATGCCGTTTGCAAGTCGGATATAATATCGCTAATATCATTAAATGGCTTGATATATTTGTTTGCATAACTTAGTAGCACCGAAATGCTTCCTATGGTCATAAGCCCCTCAAGCGAATAAATACAACCCATTATTGCCACAATTGCATAAATAACACCGTTTATAAACCTTGACGATGGTCCCGTCATCGAACTATAAAAAGTTGCTTTCTCGCTTTGGTATTCTAGGTCGGCATTCAACTTTTCAAACTTTTCGATACTCTCGTTTTGGTGATTAAACGCAAGCACAACCTTTTGATTGCCTAGCATTTCAACCACGTGCCCCGACAAGTCTCCAAGCGATTTGGCTTGTTTTCTAAAGTACTTGTCCGACTTGAACACTATTATTGCGGTGATTACAAGCGATATTGGAGTAAGTCCAACAACCACGCCTGCAATAGTTACATTAACCTTGAACATATAGAACACGACCAAAATAATAGATATTATGGCGTCAAACGATGTGGTAATTCCCTCAAGGAAGCCCGAGGTGACATTTTCTATATCGTTTATCATACGGCTTTGCAAGTCGCCGTGGCTAGAGCCGTCAATATACTTTAGTGGAACACGATTTAGTTTTGTAAACATTGCGTCCCTCATACTCTTGTCGGTACGATAACATAGGATATCCTCAAAATATCCCGTTAGCCACTTAAACACCGCATATCCTACGGCAAATATTGCAACCAAGATTATTGATGTTTTTAGCCCGTCAAAATCTACCGCACCCTTTCCTATAAGGCTATCTATTGCCTTACCCGAAAAGATTGGCACCATAAGTTCGCATACGCTATTTATTATAGCGCAAATCATAGATAGCACCAAGAACGGCCAATGTGGTTTTGCATACTTAAACACGCCCCTTGCCACACCCTTGGCTTTTGCTTTTGACTTTCTTGCCAACTTTTCAATTCTTGGCTTGGACTTGTCCAAAATGATTTCGGGGTCCGAAAGCCTTGTTTTCCTATTGTCTTCCGAACTAAACGAGGCTTTTTCACCAATAAGTTCGGCGGTGATTGGCTTTTTTATAACCGGCATCGGTTGTGCTTTTTCGGGGTTATTAAAAGATTTTGGCAAGTTTTTTATTTCTTCGTGAATTTCTGCTTTTTTAATTTTTTCTTCTTCCATAATCTTCCCCCTTTACTTAGTTTGTGATGCGTATATTTCTTTATACACACTGCAAGTCTCTAGTAGATTTTTGTGCGTTCCAATTCCAACAACTTCACCCTTGTCGAGCACGACAATTTGGTCGGCATTTTTGATTGTGTTTACACGTTGAGAAATTAGGAACACGGTCATATTGTTTGTGCTATTTTTAATTGCTTTTCTTAGGTTGTAGTCGGTAGCAAAGTCAAGTGCCGAAGCGCTGTCGTCCATAATAAGGATATCCGGCTTTCCTACAAGTGCTCTGGCAATAGTAAGCCTTTGTCTTTGTCCACCCGAGAAGTTTTTTCCACCCGCCAAAACCTTGTGACTAAGCCCACTGTCTAGTTCGCTCACAAAGTCTTCCGCTTGGGCAATTCGGATAGCATCCATTATTTCTTCGTCGCTAGCGTCACTTTTTTGCCAACACATATTTTCTCTAAGCGAGCCCGTAAACAAAATGGCTTTTTGTGGAACAATTCCAATTCGGCTTCTTAGTTCGGTTAGGTTATAATCTTTTACATCCACGCCGTTTAGTTTCACACTCCCCTTTGTGGCATCATAGAACCTTGGGATTAGATAGCAAACACTACTTTTTCCACTTCCCGTTCCGCCGATAATTCCTATTGTTTCGCCCCGCTTGACTTTGAGCGTCAAGTCCTTAAACGCTGGCTTTTCGGCATTTTCATAAGCAAATGTAACTTTATTGAACTCAACAAAATTTTCGCATTCAACGCCATCTTGAGCCCTAGCAATTTCAATTTTCTTAGGACTTTGGATTTGAGGCTCAATGTCTATAATCTCACAAATTCTCTTTCCGCAATTCACCGCTTTAATAAACTCAATTATGACGTTTGCAATGGTTATAAGCGACGCGCTTATTTGGGTTAGATAGTTAATAAACGCAACTATTTGACCGGTAGTAAGCCCGCCCAAGTTTACTTGATATCCGCCGTACCAAAGCACCACTACAATTGCAAAGTTAATAATGATTGTGTTAAGTGGAGTAAGCAGGGTGGAAACCATCGTAACCTTAATTCTTGACGAACTAAGTTTTTGGGTGGCGTCATCAAACCTTTCTTCCTCATACTCTTGCTTATTAAAAGCCCTAATTACCCTACTGCCTTGCAAGTTCTCTCTTGTTAGATTTCCAACTTTGTCTAGGTTCTTTTGGGTTTTGTCATAAAGTGGTGTGGTAATTTTCATAATCAAGAACACAAGCCCAATTACTAGTGGAGCCACAACCAAGAATATTAGCGATAGTTTTAGGTCGATTGTCATAGCCATAATAATTGACCCGATTAGCAAAAATGGAGCCCTCATTACAAGCCTTAAAAACCTGCCCAACGCACCCGACACCCTTTCGACATCGTGAGTAATACGGTTGTTTATGGTAGCCGTTGTAAACTTGTCTAGTTCGCCGTGAGAAAAGGTGTTTATTTTTGTATAAATCTTTGACCTCATATCCTTGCCAACACCGCAAGCAGCACGCGCCGCCAACTTTTGGCAAATAACGGCACTAACTATTCCCACAACATTTAGTGCAAGTACGATTGCACCGTATATAAAAATGTAGTTTTTGTCCCCATTTGCCACTCCCACGTCAATCATACTAGCAATAAGGAGCGGGATTATAAGTTCGGTTATGGTTTCAATAAGTTTAGTAACCGGTGCCACTATAATTTCTTTTTTATAATTGGCTAGATAGCCCATTAATCTTTTTAGCATAGTTCCCTTCTTTTAGTTATTTTTATCTATTAGTTTGTGTGCGTGCACAAAAATATTCAAGGCGGAGTTCTCTTTTCTTAGCCCCTCGCAATTTGCCTTAAACTCTTCCACACTCATTGACATTATTGCGGGATACAATTCCCTTGCCTTTGAGACCTCAACTGCCGTGCCTTTTGATTTGAAATATTGCAAATTGGAGTACTCGGGCTTTGGAGAATATCCCAAGCACACCACTGGCACGCATTTTGTCATCGCCTCGGTTGACGATAGCCCGCCCATTTTCCCTACAATGATATCTGGCAAAGCCATCATATATTCATTATTAAAATCGAAAATATGAATAGTGGCAGGGCTATGTTTTTTTAGCCTTTCTACACACTTTCTTAGTTTTTGATTGCTTCCGTACAAACATATTATTTCCAGGTCGTCGTGCTTGGACAAAGCCTTTATACTTTTGTACACTTGACCTAGGCCGCTACGCTTTCCCATTAGCAACACCGCTCTTTTTGTTGTGTCTAGGCTCAAGCCTAGTTTCTCCTCGGCGTCCTTCCTTGAAATCTTGTCATAAAACGATGATCTAATCGGAACACCCAAAGGCAAAATAGATTTATCGTCAAAGCCTTTGGATTTTAGTATTGCAACAAAGTCCTCGTTTGGCACAACGATATAATCGTCCGCTTTGGGTTCAACTATCCCCGGAGGCAACTCATAGTCGGTGGAAATTAGATAACTAACAACTGGCTTTAAAAACTTATCCCTATATGCATTTACAAATATCCTGCCCGCAATGTGGGTAGAAATAATTACATCGGGAGAAAACTTGTTGACAAGTTCTATTAGTTCGTCGCTAACCGACTTTACAAACTTGTGATACACGTGCTTGTCGGTCTTTAGTGCCTTGTCATAAAAATGGTTGGCAATGTGTGGAAACGCAAATATTGACTTAAAGCCCAAATCGCTTATAAGCCAATCGTGATATCTATCATTTTCAAACATTTCCTTTATAACAACGGTGTCACCCGCATCCTCAAAACATTTTGCCGTGCTTTTTGCAATTGCGGTATGCCCACTTCCAACACGGACGCTAAGTATCAAAACTTTCATTTGTATATCCTTTGGTATCCTTAAAATTTGTTTTTTTCTAGTATACTAAACTATCAAAACCTTAGTCAAACAAATCCGCCACCTATACCACAAATTTGTCCGCACATATAGGATTGTTTTTATTAATTTACTTGCCAATCTTTTTTATATAATGTATACTAAAATTTATAAGAGGGCTATGTGACAAGCCCAAAAATCAAGTCAACAACAATATAGTGGAGGAACTATGAAATTTCATTTAATACAACCAATGGGTGGTGGCGGAACAAGATTTTATGGCACAGCGATTATGCCAAAGCCACTAATCGACCTACAAGGAAAACCATTCTTTTATTGGTCAACCATTTCACTTAGCAAGTCAGAAAACCTAAAAGACATTACTTATGTAATTTTGCAAGAGCACGCCGACAAATTCAATTTGGACAAGGAAATACACAATTATTTCCCTAACTCTAGCGTTGTGTATCTAGAAAAAATGCTAAACGGTGCAGTGCTTACAAGTATGGAAGGAGTAAAAGCAATTGACGACGACTTGCCAATTATCTTCAACGACTGCGACCACGCATTTGTGTGCAAAGATTTTTTTGATTATGTAAACAACAACGGCGATGCCGACGGCGGACTAATGACATTCAAGTCGAACGAAAACAAATATAGTTATATTTGCTACGAGGGCGACAAGATTGTGGGCACAATTGAAAAAAAGGTTGTTAGCAACGACGCCATTTGTGGTGCGTACTATTTCAAAAACAAAGACACATTTTTAAAGTATGCAAATAGATATCTTGACAATTGCAACTATAACGAATTTTTTATGAGCGGTGTATACAACGAAATGTGCAAAGACGGTCTTAAAATAGTCAAATTTGAAACAGATATGCATTTGTCGTTTGGCACCCCTGACGAGTATGCCGAAATCAAAAACTCTCCCGACTTTAAGGTTTTAGAAAATGGAAATATCAAGTGAAATAAAAAAAATTATCGACAACATAAATAGCGATGCTATAGTCATCAAGGATGTGTCGTCCGGAAGCGACGCTTACACTTTTCTTGAAAAGAAAGGTGACCAATATTTTTATAGAAAAATTGCCTTATCCCAAACGGGTGGCGTAAATGCACTAAAACTCCAACTAGACTTTTTGTTTAAGTATGGTCAAGAGTTGGATATGGTAAAGATTGGTTCATATGCCTCCACCGACGAATATTGTTATTATGATATGCTAGTAAATCTAGACCATATTAACTTTTTTAAGTTTATTTGCGACCTAGACACTGTCACTCCCGCTTGGAAGATACTAAAGAGCATTTTGACCCTTCTTGAATCTTTTCATAAGTTGCATCCTGCCCAATTGAATATGCAAAAACTTAGTGAGTATATTCTATCCAAAGTTACAAACAATAGCAAAATAATTATGGAGCACGGCGGAGAATATATTGAGGAATTGCAAAAATATGATAGCATTTTCATAAACGGAAAGGAATATAAAAACCTTGCGTACTATTTGGGCGAAAACGGGATAATTAGCGACACCGAACTTATTGATATTTTCAAAAACGACAAGTGTTCCACTATCCACGGTGACTTTACTGTTGACAATATAATATTTGACCCATCAAACGAGAACGGGGCTTATCTAATTGACCCAAATGTATCAAACCTACACGAATCATCCTTTCTTGACTATGCAAAAATGCTTCAATCATTGCACGGGAACTATGAGTACTATAGGCACTCAAGCGAAATAAAAATAAACGGAAACATTGTTTCATACGACCTAGGCAACACAAAAATATATAAGGAACTATTTGGTCTTTTTGACGAGTATCTAAAAGAGAACTTTACGGGCAAAGAGTACAAATCCATATACACCCACGAACTTATTCATTGGCTAAGACTAATGCCATACAAAATTAGGAAAAACGAAAAAACGGCAGTGCTATTCTACTGTCAACTTCTAATTACCCTAAGCGAATGGGAAGAAAAATTCAAAAGGAATAACTAATGAAAACAAATCTATGTATGGTCGATTTCGACGGCACACTTTTTAATACAAATGTGGTCAATTATCACGCTTACAAACAAGCACTTAATGACGAAGGCTATGATATAACCTACGAGTTCTATTGCGAGAAATGCAACGGCAGGGATTATAGAGAGTTTTTGCCCGAAATAATTGGCGACAATGTAGAAATGCTTAGAGTTATTCACGACAAAAAGATGGCTTATTACAAATCACACATTGACAAGGCAAAGGTTAATCAAGACCTTGTTGACCATCTAAACCAAATTAAACCCACCACAAATATTGCACTAGTAACCACCGCGACAAAACGAAATTGCAACGATATGCTAGTTGCGTTTGGGCTAAGGGATATTTTTGACCTAGTTGTTACAAAAGAAGATGTAATAAATCCAAAGCCAAATCCCGAGTGCTACATAAAGGCGATGAACCACTTTAATGCCAACAAAGATAATTGCATAATCTATGAAGATAGCACGCAAGGAATAACCGCCGCACAAAACGCGGGAGTAAAATATGTTGTCGTAAAGGGATATAACTAAGAGGGATTATATGAAAAAATTAAAAAAAATACTATGTATGTGTTTGCTTGGAGCAATTGTGGCGTCAACTGCACTGACCACAAGTTGCAAAGAAAAAACTGAACCAAACGAACTGGGTGTGGCATTTGATTTTGAACTAAACACCACCATTCCCGACGGCGGGAACAAGAATGTCAAGGTTGTAATTCTATCGGGTCAATCAAATGCAACGGGAGTTGCCTACCCCGACATTCTAAAGACAAAAGTATCAAATGAAAAATATAACGAATATCTAAACGGCTATGACAATGTTTGGATAAACTACAACACCGAAAACGGAAGCCGATATTCAAAAGGTTTTGTAAAAACAAATGTTGAAGCGGACGACTATTTTGGTCCCGAAATTGGCTTGGCGGAAACTTTAAGCCAAACAAACGAAACATACTTTATAATCAAATACTCTTATGGCGGAAGTAACCTTTATAGCCACTGGAACAAAGAAAACAAATGTCTATACAAAGCACTCATAAACTTTGTAAACTCCAGTATGGATTTCCTAAGAGAGAACAACTACAACCCAACAATTGAAGCATTATGTTGGATGCAAGGCGAAAGCGATTCGTCAAAGTCTCACGCAAAAGACTATTACAAAAACCTAAAGGAATTTGTATCAAACATAAGAGAAGACCTTGGGGATATGAGGTTTATTGATGCGGGAATTAGTGACGCGTCGTTTTGGAAAGAATACCAAACAATAAACGAAGCCAAAGAGCGTTTTGCCAGTGATAGCGAAAACAATTATTACTTTAGCACAATTGACAACGGCATTGTCGCAAGAGAAGAACCTTATGACCAAATAGACTATGCACATTACGACTCTTTGTCGACAATCAAACTTGGACAAATGTTTGGACAATATGTACTTTTGTAAACTATGTGATGTTAAAATTTAAGCAAGTTAAATTTTATGTTGCTAATCGCAA
>CAYVXW010000016.1:0-36070 GCA_964455585.1 uncultured Christensenella sp. | reverse complement strand
GAGGGCTATGCCCGTAACTTTAAAACCCCCAGTTCAACTGGGGGATATTTATTTGCGAATAAGGATAATTGGAAGTAGAGATTCTTCGGTCGGTTGTTCCAACCTTCCTCAGAATGACAGGGGGGGGTGCGGTGTTCACTTGTGTCATACCGACCGAACGGAGTGAGCGGAGTGTATCTATATAAATAATCCCTATAAAACTCAAACTGCACATTCTAGATTCTTCGGCACTTCGTGCACTCAGAATGACAAGTGGCAATAGAATTGCCACAAGTAATAGGTAATAGTGAAGAGTGAAGAAGTGCAAGTGGATGACCTTTAGCCTATGTCATTCTGAGTGGGCTTTAGCCCCGAAGAATCTAGAATGAATAGCGGATAATTTGAAGTAGATACACTCGGTTCGTGCTTACGCACTCTCTCGGTATGACACGGGGCGTGGTGAACACTCGGCTTATGTCATTACGCAAGCGGTAGCGGAAGAATCTAGAACGAAAACTTTATATGCAAATGTGCGGTGAACATCACCGCATTTTTCTTTATTTATTAAAATTTTATTTTAATAAGCCCCGAAAATATTTTGTCATTTGGGGGTTGGTGTAGTATACTATACTTGAGTACGAATATGTTTGTATTTTTTACTTGCGTTTTCAAAAGATAAAGTAAGTGCAATTTGCAAGCATTTTATGAAAAATGGAGATGTGACTATGAGATTTATTCCTAGAAAGACCAAGGTTAAAACCACAATTTTTAGAAACTTTACTATTCTAGACTGTGTGTTTATTCTTTTGGGTCTTGCACTTGCGGTTGTTATTGCCACCACAAACCTTTTTAGCGAAATGTGGTACAACATTTATGCCGCGCTATTCTTTGCCGGAGCGTATGCAATGCTCTTTTTGGAAATGGGTGATGGACTTAGAATGTACAATGCGTTATTTTTGTCGTTTAAGTTTATGGCTTACAACAAGTATTATTCCAAAAAAGCCAAGGGTAGCAAGAACATAAAAAATATTATGCCATTTGACGACATAAACACCGACAGGTTTCTAAAGTTTGGTGATTATTATGGAAGCGTTATTGAAATATTCCCAATGTCCTTTGGTTTGCTTGCCGAAGAAAGACAAAATATGACTATCAATGCCTTTGCTTCCGCTATCCAAAGACTTAACCTAAACCAACAATGTAGTATCGTAAAAGTTAAAAAACCTATGATACTTGACGAAATGGCAAAATACGAGGACTATAGGTTTAACGTTCTAAATGATATGTATGACAGGGGCTATTATACCCAAGACGAACTAGATAGCCGAAGCCCAGTGTTTGACGAGAGGTTGCACGCCATAAAGTTTATGAACGACCAAGAAAAGATTATTAAAGACCACTTTTATATGGTTGTTTATGATACCGATAGGGATGCACTTAATAACACTGTCAATGGCATTGTTAGTACCCTTGAAAGTTCGGTTACGCCAATCTTTACAAAGATTATTACGGGCGACCAACTTTATGTGTTTATGAAGTCGACCTATTGCTCCGACTTTGACGAAAGAGAAGTTGAAATGCTTGGTATAAAGGAAAAGGCTCAATGGACATATCCCGACGAGGTTAAGTTTGACCTAAAGACCACTAAGATTGATGGCGAAAAGTATAGGATATTCTCTATAACCGACTATCCAATTGAGGTTCCAAACGCTTGGGCATATCCGCTATTTGCTTTGGACGAAAGTAGAGTTGTGGTAAACATTTCGCCAATTGACCGTTACAGAGCCGAAAAAGACCTAGACCGTTCCCTTATGGAAATGGAAATTAGACAACAAAAAAGTATGAGAAGTTCGGAACAAATTGACGTTGACCAACACATCGAAACCTTGAGGGAGTTGCTTAAAGGAATTAAGGGCTCAAACGAAAACCTTTATAATACAACTATCCACATTGTTGCAAAAGACTCGGTTAAAAAAGAGGTTAGGGCAATTCTTAGACAAAATGGATTTAAGTTTGCCGAGAACTTTGCTAGACAAGTAGACGGATTTATTTCTAGCAACGTAAGTAGGCTTGACACCCTTATTAAACCTTATGGCAGGGGAATCCATACATCATCGCTTGCCGCTTGCTTCCCATTTGTATCTACAACCTTGCACGACGAAAGAGGAATTTATATCGGCTACAACCAATATCCAGTGTTTGCAAATTTCTTCCAAAGAAACAACGAAAGAGTTAATAGTAATATGATGGTTATCGGAAAAACCGGTTCTGGTAAATCGTATTGTACAAAAACTTTGCTTACAAACTTTGCCGCCGACAACACCCGTATATTCATTCTTGACCCTGAGAACGAGTACGAAGTACTTTGTCATAACCTTGGCGGAAAGATTATTGACGTTGGTAACTCCACAAACGGTATCTTCAATCCTTTCCACATTTACGCTACCCTTGAGGACGAAACGGGTGGTGCCAGTGACGCATTCAACGAGCACTTGCAGTTTATGGAGCAGTTCTTTAGACTTATCTTGCCGGGTATCAATACCGACGCATTTGAAATGCTTAACTCGCTTATTGCAACGCTTTATAGAAAGTTTGGCATAGATAGCACAACTAATGTATCCGAACTTAAACCTAGCGACTTCCCAATATTCGACGACCTTATCCAAATGGTTGACGATATGATTGAAGTGGAAACAAACGAATATCACTACAAAAACTTGCAAACAGTTAGAATGTTTATTGAAAAATTCGGTACGGGTGGACGAAACTCCAACCTTTGGAATGGTTACACATCCATTGTTACAAACGAAAACTTTATTTGTTTCTCGTTCCGTACACTTATTTCCAACCGTAACGATATTATAGCAAACGCACAGATGCTTTTGGTATTCAAATATTTGGATAGCGAAATTATCAAAAACCGTGACTTTAACCTTATGTATGTTGGTGAACAAGCAATGGAAGAAGACAAGCGTAGAGTTATTTGTGCGGTTGACGAGGCGCACGTATTCATTAACAAAAAATACCCAATAGCGCTAGACTTTATGGCACAAATGGCAAAACGTATAAGAAAATATAGCGGAATGCTAATCATTATTACACAGAACATCAAAGACTTCGTTGGTTCGGAAGAAATTGCACAACAATCTACCGCCGTTATCAACGCTTGTCAATATTCTATTATTATGTCTTTGGCGCCTGCCGACATAAACGACTTGATTACACTTTATCGTAACGCCGGTGGTATAAACGAGGAAGAGCAAAACTCCATCGTTACCGCAGGTCGTGGACAGTGCTTCTTAATTACTGGACCTATGAACAGAACCACTATGCAAATTGAGGCACTAAGCACAACAAGAGAATTATTTGAAAACCCTAATTACCTAAAGGCTATTCAAACTCAGTACTAAAATATTTAACCCGCTCCACCTACAAAAAGTGGAGCGGATAAAATATACGAAAAAAATTAAACACAAATTCAATTGAATTTTTGGAGAAGATTGTGGTTATAAAAAATGAAAAAATGGAATTAAAAAAATTAAGCAAAAAACCTGAAAATTTAAGCAATAATTGGTTTTCGTGGCCTACCGACAAAGGTATGCTTCTTTTGCTTATTAAGGACAATATAAAAAAGTACAACAAACGCAAAAAATCCGAGGGCTTTGACGGGAATGTAAAACCATATAACCTACTTCCAAACGAGGTGGGTGCTATGGGCGGAATGTCCGAAAAAGACATAAGAATGGTGCTTGGAATGCTAAGCCGAAGGGCAAGGCTTATAAGGAGCATTTATGCTAGCGGAGAAAATGAGAATAGTGCGGATATTGCAAAGGTGAATGTGTATAACGAGGCACTATCTAAGTACATCCCAATTCTTTCCGTTAGGGAAAATTTGGATACTATCGACTTGCACACCGCAAGCGATATAACCAAGGACATAGCCCCAATCTTGTCCGAAAAAGCCGATAGCAAAAATAAGCGTAGCAAACTTGAACAAGACCTAGACATTGTCACTGCGCTAAATTATGTTGGCGTAACTGTTGAAAAAGACGACCTTGGCACTTATGCTATCACCAAGCACAAAAATGGCAACGGAATAAAGTACTATGTTGGCAAGTCCCAAAAGACTTTTACATTATCCAAAAGAGCAAGCAACAAGTACATAAGCGAGTTTTTGAACAAACCCCTTGAGGCTAGAAAGTTTATGACGGCTAGTCAAGTTTTTGCCGATTATATTTCGGAATGCGAAAAGAGTTTTGGTGTGTCCGAGGCTTCGGCTAGCGACCTAAAAACACTTTTTGGCTCGGAGAAAAATTCTAGCAACCCAAGTGTTTATTTCAAAGACGTAATAAAGTCATACAGTAGGCACGCAAAGTCGTGGCAAACCTTCAAAAAAGACAATGTTCCGGAAGTGGACAAAAAGGCTCCAAACGATTATGGGATGCCTGCCAAGAAAATTGCCATTGGTGGCACACTTGCGGGCGTTCTAAACGACCAAGGCGTGCTTAGCCAAAAGCAAGTGGACAATATCGACTACAAAGCGGGCAATATTTCCAAAGATTTTGGGCTTGACTTTGATGCAAATTTGTTGGGCGAAGAAAGCAAGTTTATTGAGAACCTAGAGGACAGGTCGTTTAGGACAATTAGTTTGCTCCATTCCACTTTGCAAGAACTAAAGTCGTATGGCGACGATGTCATTGAGGAAGCAAAAAGCGATTATTCCAAAAAGGCAAAAATTCACGAGGTTTTGGACTCTCAAAGAGGGGATTATTTATCCAAGAAGATTGAGTTTGAAAAACAAATTGCAAACCTCAAAAAAGACACTTCGTCCGACAACTCAAAAGAAATTAAGTTCTTTGAAAAGAAATTAGAAAAAGTTCAAGCGAAGTTGGATAGCGAGGAATACAAAAAAGCCAATGCCGACTATCTAATTTCTCGAAACAACTTTAGGCGTATTTTGTGCCTAAGCAAATATTATGATAGCCTACTTTCCGACAACATTGCACTAAAGAAAGAAAAAGCAAAACTTCAAAGGCGACCAGTTGCGGTAGAAGAAGTTGTGGATATTATCAAAAAGGTTTTGGGCGACGAAAACGAGCCTACAATCAAAATCCAAAAAGGCAAAATTGAAATAGACGGAATGTCTAACAAAAGGGAATACAAAAAGAGTTTCCCTTTGGTAGAGGTGGACAGACAAATTAGGCTCCTTAGTGGCGAAGAAAAGGACGAAACAAAGCCAAAAGAAAGCACTTCAACCGAGGATATAAGACCTGAAAATAACAAAAAGAAAACCGAAATTAACAACATAAAAGTTGACTTTGGCGACATTAGGGGAAAACTTAAAAACCTAAGAGGTGCAAAAAAATCCGCCAAAGCCAAAACCAAAGACACAAGTGGCACCACAATCAATAGAATTAACCTTAGTGGAAATCTTGGCGTTGGGGTTGGAAAGTTTACAAGTAAGCCCAAAAGAGGGAATACAAATGTTGAAGTTGTCCAAGGCGGTTCCGCAAAAAATGAAAGACTAGAAAAAATTTCACATAGTAGAAATAGTGTTTCGTCAAACGGAAATGCTTATAGCGACGACCTAACTCGTGAACTTATGGCAATTCTTTTGGAAGAAAAGAAGCGTGAAATTGAAGAAAGAAAGACTCGTGTAGAAAAGGGTGGCGACAAGGTTGAAACTAGCGAAAAAGGCCTTGACGAACACGCAAAAGAAGAAAAATCTACACAAAAGTCTGAGCCAAAGAAGAAAGACATATTCTCCCAAATGATGGGTTACGAAAAGGGTGAAACCGAACTTAAAGACCTAGATGCTCTAGAGGAAAAAGAGGCAGAAAAAGAAAAGCCACAAAAGGTTGAACCGGTTGAAACGATAGCGCCTGCACCAAGGATAGAAAATGTAGATGTGGCATACTATAAGCATAGAAAGGGCAAAGTATCCACCATTGACGACGACATTATGGATATGTTGTCGGGTGACGACGAAGGGTTTGAAATGGATGTTGAGCCTGCCATTATTCCATATTTTATTTCTTACCAAAAAGACGGAAAAAATATATATGGAGTAAGTTTAGAGAGGTTTGCAACTTTTGAAAGATATAGATATCTAATTGAAACCAAAGGTAACTTGCTTTGCACTTATGTAACTTCCAAAATTGAATCGGGTGCAAACGCCGACGACATTATTACAGACATAAAATATAGAATACTAAAGGCTAGTCTTGCTAGGTCAAACTTGACGCTTGACGATAGTATTATTTGGAGTGTTAATTTGTCCGACTTAAAATCCGAATTAGTACCGCTAATTGATAGAACGGCAGTTGGGCTTGTTACAAATGACTATATGGATATGACCGAGAGCATTGATTTTGATATCCTAAAGTTTGTAATTGAGGCAAGGATGTCATCAACCGTTATTGACACAATGCCCGACGATATTAGGGACGATATGGCAGAAGCACTTAATATGCTAGGAAGTGTGGTTAGTGCCATTACCGCCGACGGTCGCAGTGTGGGCACTTTTGAAAAGTATTCGGGAAAAATGAAACAAAATTATGTCGACCAAGTAATTGGAAAAATTGAGGCGGGCGAAATTCCAAAGGTTAGTTTGGATAGCACCCAAATGTATGGAAGAATGCTAGATTACCTAAGTTTTAGCATTTCCGCTCAAAATGTTATTATCCAAAAAGCCGATGCAAACGACGGCGGACTTGTAGGCTATCCACGAAACGTGTACTTTGCCGAAAAGGAAAATGCCGACAATATGCTAAGAGGGGGAAAACCTTTGTCCTATGAGCAAAACTTGCTTTTGACAAAGAGAAATAGTTCGATGTTTGATGACCTTGATGGCGATGTAGTAAATTTATTCGGTTCATTATTTCCATTTAGCGGTGCATACAACAAACTCTTGATTAGGCTAAAGCCAAATGTGCTAAAAAGTGGCGTAAAGTTTATGGAAAATATTGTTGACGCCATAAGGGTATCGTTTGCTCCAAAAACCACATCAAATAGCGAAAAAACCGAAGTTGTGGAAGTAGGCGTCAAAAACGAAAACAACAAGCCTTGCGACTATGAGGATGACGATTGGTTTGTAAGGATGAGGTTTGTTTTGGACAAGCAAAAATCCCAAGAATACGCTATTCAATTAGCCCTTGGAATGAAGTATGGCATTGATCCAGCAAAAACACAATTAAAAGCCGATTTTTACGAAAACAATATGCTAAGTTTGGCTAAGATTAATAATGTGTTTAAGGGGTTAGACGAAAACACTGTAAGTATGCTAACCTCGGCAATTAGGTCGATGATGACCCAAAGGGTGGATAGATATGACGACTTTGTGGAAAGACTTAATAGCGGGTATTTGATTTATGCCAACAAGATGATATACATTGCCGAAGAACTAGAAATGCTAGAAAACTTTGAGGATATGAGCGACCAATCAAAGCGAAGTGCAATAGATAGATTGGAAGCCGAGTTTGTGGCAAAATCGGAAGACACAACCGAAATTTATCCCGAACTTACTAGCCCTAGAAGAATGGTTAATGCATATATCAAACAATTTAGATTCTATTCGCTTATCAAACTTTTTGAAAACTTTGGAAAGGACGAGAGGATTATTACAAAGAAATTTGCCGAAGAGTTTGAGAACATAAAAGCCGAAATGAGAAAATCACTTATTGAGGAAATCAAGGGTAGCACAAGGCTTAATGGCTACGAAATTGAAATTGCAAAATACTTTGAACTAGACATAGTTATCCACGAAAACTCCAGAGACAATGTCGAACTTGTTGAGGAAAAGGCGGAAGAGGACAAAGAGTTTGAGGTAGAAAATATTGATGTAATTTTTGCGGGTATCAAAAAAGGTTTTGAACTTGCACTAAACGAGACAAACGACCTTCTACTAAAGGAAGACGAAAAGCACTTGTCTAGCGTTCTAAGTATAGTTGGAAGCATTGATGATGAGTATCAAGACGAAATGCTTGAAGTAAAAATGCCAAACGGCGAGACCATTAGATGTAATGTAAAGGGGCTACTACAACAATATATCCTAAGGGGAATTGTTGGAACAAAGGCGGATATAGAGGCGTTTGAGTACATAATTGAAGAACTAAAACGCACCGAGCATTTTGGAGAGTTTGCAAATCACTTTGCTAGTGTATTGAGCGAACTAAACCAAGAAAAATTGGGAATAAATCTAATTGTTCCATTCTCCGAACTTTCCACCGACGGCAAAACCCTAAACTTGGGTGATGCTATATCCACAGTTATGGGCAAAGTAAGGGATTGCAAAACATACGGGGATGTTGAAGCCGTGCTTGCGGGGGACAAGTTCTTTGAAAATGCGGTTCAAGAAATAAAAGAAAAATTTGTAAACTATCTAAAAAAGAAAAAATCTGAGCAAATTGTATTTTAGAAAAAGGGTATTGAAATGTGTGTATTATTGTGATATAATATAAGCGTAATATACATATTTCTTTGCCAATCTAAAATCACAAAACAAAAAAGGACGGAAAAAAATATGGCAGAAATTGATAAGATGATTAAGTACTCTGCGGAAACTGTAGGAGTGTATCAAAGAGCAAAATTGCGTATCAAAGATTTCTCCTCTAAAGTTTTTGGCGAGCAAAACAAGGAAAGGGTGGCACCTGCTACTATCCAAATAATGGACGCAAAGGATAGTGTCCCTGCGGACATCAAAAATGTCATTTCAAAAATTAAAGGTTTGCCTCTTTGGGACAAAGAAACTTTGGAAAATATTGACCCCAAAATGGCAAAGCATATAAATGGTTTATCCAAATCAATTAATGCCTTGATTGAAAAAATGTCCAATGTAAAAGGCGAAAACAATGTTTTGAACGCGGAGTATTCCGACCTTCAAACGGCTTTTGTGGAGTATTTGAAGATTACGGAAGATTATTCAAAAAGCGTTGGCGATATGATTAGTGCCCAAAAGGCTTCAATTACAAAACAAAAAGAGGGGCTAGGGGTTAGTTCGTCTAGCCACGCAACCCAAAGTTTGATTTCCGCTTTTGCATATATGGGCAGAGAAATTAAAGTTAATCCCGACGGAACATATGAGTGTGGGGACGCAATAGACGGCAGTGGTTTTAGATATAGGGATGCCGAAGGGAATGCAAAATACATTGCCATTTCAAAGGAAGCCACCCAATCGTTTATTGACAACTATCTAAAAACGGGCGGTGTAAATACCGAAAAAGAAGAAAACGATTTGGCGGAAGCCAAAGACGCTTTAAGGCAAATGAAAGAAAATCAAAAAGAAGTTGGAATGTATGCTCCAACTCCTGCCGATATTAGCGCTCAAGAAAAAGCAGTAGAGAACGCTCAAAGGGCACTTAACGAAAAAATGGCGTCGGTTGTTACTCCAAAGGGGCTATTTACATACTTTGTTGAACAAGAACTTATTGGCGACACCAGAAGGGGTGCAACCGACAAGTTCTCGCTAATTAGAGCAAGAAACGAGTTTTCGACTGAGTCGAAGTCTTGGAAGAATTTTGAAATAGAGAAAGACCCTCAACTATTCCTTGACGACTTGTCACTAATGGCAACAAATGCACTAAATGCATTCAAAATGCAAGAAATTGCGGAAAGGGATGTTCCCGCATATGGCGACGATGTAAAAAGCGACTTTGCTAGCGGAATAATCAACTCAAACAGACTAGATAGGCTCGAGAGCGACCTACTAAGGCTTAGAACCACATCAAACGATTTGGCAAGCCAAAACGGACAAAATTTCCAAGAAATTTTGGAAAAATACGAGGCTCTAGCCGACTCAATGGAGGAGTCTTCAAAACTTGACAAAACCAGTTCTCAAGCATCCTTGATTGCAACCGAGGCGAGAGCAAGAGTGGAGACTCTTAGGTCGTTTGGCGAGTTGGTAATTGAATTATCCGACCAAATTGAGGCGGGTGAAATACCTGCTCCCGAAAATGTTAAAAACAATATTACTGGCTTTGTTGGTGAAATTGTTTCTAACTCAACTTTTGAAAACGGAGTTTTGAGTTTGAACAAAGATTTGACCAACGAGGCGGGCGATATTTGGCTATCTAAGGACACTTTTGAAAAACTTATGACCGAACAAATGGAAGCAATCAAAGCCGAAATGGAAAACGAAGTCGAAGCCTCAAAAGAAACCGAAGTCGAAAGGGAAGAGGTGTCTCAAGACACAAACGGCTTTGCAAATACCGACACATTGGAGCAAGAGGAAGTGAGTAAAGATATCGAAAGAGCGTTTATAAGTTCTGCGTATGGCACTATATTTGAGGGCGAAGAAACCTTTGCCGATGCAATGGATGGGCTTTCTCAAAGAGTAATGTTGGAGTTCTTGATAGGCGACGAAAACAATAGTTTGTCAAGGCTATATGACGGTTATGTAAACCAAAATGATGATGCAATAACTTACTATAAAAGTGTTATGGGTGAAGATTTTGACCCTAATGTTAAGTTATTGGGACTATTCTCGGTGGATGTACTTTGCGATACCCTTGACCAAATGACAGGTCGTGGAGAATATGCCCCAAATACCGAGAAAAACCAAGAAAATAATGTGGAAGTCAATGCCTCACAAAACACAAATGTTACAAACACAAAAGCGGAAATTGCTAGAGACAAAGCAAGGCGTGCATTCTTCTATATGGATGTGGTCATTAATGCAATAAAAGCCGATGAAAAATTGTATGCGGAATATGTGAAAGGCGATAGTGACACAAAGGATAAGATTTTCCGTGAAAAATACGAGCAAATAAAGCCTACTATCAAAAACCCTTCCGAAGAACAGTTGGAAAAAGCCGAAAAGAAGTATCTAAAGACTTATCAAGCCGACAAGATATCGGCTATTGCAAATGAAATTGGCGACAAGAAAATCCCCGAAGAGGTTACAACAATACTAAATAAACTAGCCGAACAGTATGGACTTGTTGAAAATGTAAAAGACCAAACACAAAACGCACCTAAAGAGGGTGAAAAACCAAAGCAAGAGGCAGGCAAGAAAAAGTTTGGTGACCTTTATCCAAGAAGCCCATCGGCAAAGGCGATTGCAAAGAAATTGCAACCATTCAATATCGCCGCAGGCATTAAGTTCTTTAATCAACTACTAGACGCCTTCCAAAAAATTGAGGTAAAAATGGGTGGCGAAGAAGAGGATACAAAAAAAGTTAAGACTGGGGCTTCAAATGGTGGTGTCAAAGAGGCTAGCAATGATGGAAACGGAGGCGGTTTCAATAATAATGAAGCGAAAGCAAGCCAAGACAACCAAAACAATTTAGACAATGCGGGGGCTGAAAAACAAAATAATGGTGCTTCAAATGAGGCAAACAAAGCGGGCGAAGAGTTATCCGCAAGTGCACAAGAGGCAAGCCAATCAAGCGAAAGTGCACAAGAAGCAAACGAACAAGTGGTTGAGCAAGTGGAGCCACAAGTGGCAAAAGAGGGCGACAAGGCATCAAAATTGTTTGAGGGAAGAACGGACGACCAAATTAGAAGCAGGCTTGCAGTTATGTCGGTTGGAATGGGTATAAATTCCATTCTTGATGAATTAAAATTCAATGAAGATGTGCAAGTAGATAGAATTAGACAGGCTATGGACTATATGACAATGCAAGAACTTCCACAACCTGTAGTCAATATAAAAATAAACGGAAGAACTAGTGCGGTTATTCTATCGGACGCCATGCAATATGTATTCCTAAACGAGTTTGCTTGTGGAAACAAGGATGCAAGTGAGGCAAGCAAGAGCATTGACGAAATTGCATCACAACTAGGCAACAACGAGGCTATTGTAAGCGTTGTAAAATCTATGTCGCCACTAATGGGTGCAATCACCCCAGGGGAAATTGTGCATTTGGTTAAGCAAACCGCCGAAGTTGAAAATCCACAACCGGGTGAGCCTATGAGCATTGATTTGGGCTCAAAACTAACACCTGAGGACATTGCGGAGTTTAGAAAACTAAATAGTATGGCTCAAGTTAGAGCACTTCTTGAACAATCCGAAATGTATAATCAAGATGCTATTAAGGATATCTTTGATACGGGCAACAAACTTAGAGAAGAGGAACTTAAAGCAAAACTTGGAAATCCTAAAAAGGGCGAACTTACAATAGACTAGAATGATAAATAAAATATGCTTTAGATAGTGTCTACAAGTTGAACTATGGAAACATTGTCATCGCAAATAAAAACATAAAAATCCTTGGCAAGTGAGCGTTTTGCCAAGGATAATTTACATAAGGAGGAGAGGTTATGACAAAAAACAAGATAATCAATATTTTGCCAGAAATTTTGGATATTAGTTATGGAAATATGGATTTTGGCGAATGTTTACAACAAAGTGCTATGCAAAATAGAGCACTTAGAATACTAGGTTCAAAGGAAAACAATTGGCTAAAGCCTCTCTATGACGACTTTGTTAGTGGCAAAGCAAGGGGAGAGACTAGGGGCGAATTTGTGTCTAGGCTATCTTTGCAAATGGATATGGCAAAAGGGGACACCGTTTCTAAATGTGGCGTTCTAGATTTTGAAAGCCTTGCCAACGTTTTTGATGTGGTGGAGAGAGAAAGAAAACACGATTTTTCTATTTCCGCACCAAGCAAGGAAATGGAGAACATTTCGGACAAAGCCGAATTTATGTGTGTAATTATTGATAGGATTGCAAAGGAAATATCTTTGGATGCCAACCTAAAGCGTGAGTATCTAAACGCAAATAGCGTGGGCAAAAAGGCAATAATTATGGCAAAACTAAAGTCGGTAAACACTTGCCTTGGCGAAAAGAGCGAGAGGGTTCAAAGCCTAAATAGGTGGATGCCATATTATGTTATGAGTGCGGATAAGGCTATAAAGGATGTTACCCGCGAACTGCTAGATGAGGACAAGGACAACAAAACTTTGGCTCAAATGTATGGCTCGTTTGAAGAAATGGTAGAAAAGGACGAAAAGTGGTTTGAGGCAAGCAAAAATCAAAGTGACTATGTGGTTGATTTTGAGGATAAATCCGAAAATACAAAAGAAGAAACTTCTACTGCCGAGGATTCAAGCAAGAAAACAACCAAAAAGTTTGGCGATTTGTATCCAAGGGGACTAACCCAAAAGCAAATTGCAAAAAGGTTACAACCATTTAACATTGCTGCCGGCATCAAGTTTTTGAACCAACTACTAGATGCGTTTCAGGAACTTGAAGTAACTATGAACTAGCGTTTGTTTGTGGCTTTATGGCGATTTTGGCTTGAAATTGGAAATTTACCTATTGACAAAATGCCTTTTAGGTAGTACAATTGTAATATAAAATTTGTTTGGAGATATGACGATGGCAAAAAATCCTAATATTTATAAATTTGAAATTATCGAAAGAATTATAACCGAAGTAGACTTTACTACAAAAGACGAGGTCGTAACTTTTGCAAAGAAAGTTAGAGACATTGCGGTGGAAAGGGACGGCATTAGCAAAGAAATTAAAACCGCATTTAAGGATGCATATAGAGAGATTGACGAAGAATTGACCTTGGGCAACCTAAAGGAAATCAAAAAAATTATTTCGGGTGCCAACTAATATTTTAAAGTTAAAGACGAGCGGGCTAAAATGTGCCTGCTCTTTTTCGTTTTTATCTATGCTAACTAATTGTAAATTTGGTTTTGATATGGTAAAATATATAAGACGGAGGAATGATATGAGATGTCCAATTTGTGGGGCAAAAATGATTAATGGTCAAGTTTGTCCTTATTGCAAAATTGTAGATAAACAAGTGTTTGGTGCTAGTAACAAAAAAGTAAAAGAGTATAGAAAAAAGGGTTATAACGACCTTATTTGCTATACAAATGTTTTGCCAAACGATGTAAACAAACTAAAACTTATTTTGTACACAATATTTTTTGGTTGGTGTGGCGTAAATCACTTTTTGGTAAATAGACCTGTGCGTGCGTGGTATTCGCTAGTCACATCCGTTTTGTCAATATTTATTATATTTTTCAATGCGTTTTATGTTGAAAAAACTATTGCGGGCGAGTGGGTGGTTTGGATACTATATAATGTATTTTTGGTCTCAATGGCAATAAATGTTGTAATGTGGTTTTGCGATATTGTGGGCGTACTATTAAAAAGGTTTAAGGTGCCTGTAATTTTGCCTGAAAAAGGAGATGTAAAGTAATGGGAAAAAGAGTAGTACTTGGAATGTCGGGCGGAGTGGATAGTTCGGTTGCCGCCGTGGTTCTAAAGGAGCAAGGATACGAAGTTATTGGGCTCTTTATGCAAAACTGGGAAGAGGACGACGAAAATGGCGTTTGTACCGCAGTTAGCGATTATGAGGATGTAAAAAGGGTTTGTAACAAACTAAAAATCCCATATTACACCGTAAATTTTGCAAAAGAATATTGGGATAGAGTGTTTAAGTATTTTTTGGAAGAATACGAAAAAGGTAGAACGCCAAACCCCGATGTGCTATGCAATAGAGAAATTAAATTTGGACCATTTTTGGAGCTCGCAAAGAGTTTGGGCGCCGACTATATTGCAACTGGGCATTATGCAAAAGTGGAGCGAAAAGACGGAAAAACTTATCTAAAAAAGGCACTTGACACAAACAAAGACCAAACATATTTTTTAAATCAACTTAGCCAAAAACAACTAGAAATGGTGCTATTCCCTTTGGGCGATATGATTAAGCCCGATGTGAGGAAAATCGCCGACGAATATGGGCTTAGCACCGCCGAAAAGAAGGATAGCACGGGCATTTGCTTTATTGGTGAACGAAACTTTAGAGCGTTTTTAAAAAACTATATACCTTGCAAAAAAGGCGATATTGTGGACAAAGACGGCAATAAGGTTGGCGAGCACGAGGGTGTTATGTACTATACTTTGGGTCAACGCCGTGGGCTTAATATTGGTGGCACAAAGGACGGAAATGGCGATAGATGGTTTGTAATTGACAAGGACATTAAGGGGAATAGATTGATTGTTTCTCAAGGCGAGGGCGAGGAGTTATTTTCCAGTGGGCTTGTTACTTACAAGGTCAATTGGATACCAGAGGAGCCTAAAGAGAAAGTGTTTGATTGCTATGCAAAATTTAGATATAGACAACCCGACCAAAAGGTTAGGGTGACCATTGAACCTAGCAAAGTAAGGGTTGATTTTTACGAAAAACAACGCGCCGTAACCCCTGGGCAATTTGTGGTATTCTATACCGAAACTGACTGCTTGGGCGGTGGAGTAATTGAAGAAGTAATTAAATAATAAATATGTAAAAGAAGGGTTAAATGAAGTAAACCCCGTATGGGGCACTTCAAAAAGCCTTTCTTTTTTGGGCTTATATATCAATAGATGTGCATATGTTCATATGCGACAATTTGCATATATTATTTTGGGGTTTGCTATTGAAATGGGGAATTTGTTATGATATAATATATAATAAGAAATATGCGTATTATGTGCACAAAGGTGGAAAATATGAGCAATAAAGTTAGGGAATATTTGAAAGAAAAAGAATATAATCATAGTCTTGAAAAACTATATTTTTTCTTGCAAAGTAAGTATGATTTGGGGCTTGAATATGACGAAAAAGAAATAGAAACACTTTTCAGTGGCGGAGCGGTTACAAACTTTGTTTATCCTTGGAGCAACGAAAAGTTGGACGAAGTGTTTGAAGATATTGAACTAAGTGGCAAGAGAGCACTAGTTGTTGGAAGTTCGGGCGACCAAGCGTTGCATTGCATTCACAAAGGTGCCAAAGACGTTACAATTATGGACTCAAACATATGGACAAAACCATATGTCGAACTAAAAATGGCGGGGATTAAAAATCTTTCTTTTGAAGAGTTTAAGGATTATTTTGGCAGGTTGTTTGTTTTTGATAGCAAATATTATCCAAAGGTTTCGCACGACCTAAGCGAGGAAGCCAAAGCATTTTGGGATAACATTGCACTAGATATGCCGTGGTATGAGAGTATCGAAGCACCCGAAAACTTTTTTCATTATGTGGATTTTGGGGATGACGAAATCAAAAAGCATATGAACAAGCACTGCTTTTATAGGTCAAAAGAGGAATATGAAAAGTTGCAAGCAAATTTGCGTAAAGCAAGCGTCAATATTGAGGTAGCCGACATTAAAGAATTTGACGAACTTGCCAAAGGGAAATACGACTATATTATGCTATCCAACATATCCGACTATATGGACAAAGAAGAGTATTTTAAGGTTACAAAAGCACTAAACGAAAAGCACTTGACTTTTGATGGAAAAATGCAAATTGGGTATATTTTCGACTGGGAAAGAACGGGCTCAAAAAGAAGATATTACAGGGCATTAAAAGAGAGTATGAACGAAAGCAAATATGGAAATATTAAGATTAGAAAAATTGGAAAGAAAGAGGGTGGTCTCTTTAGAAAAAAAGAAGTTGCCGAAAACATAACGCTAGAAAGATAGTTTGGATACTTGCAAAATATACTTTGCAAGTATTTTTTTATTTTGCTAAAAACACTTGACAATTGAACGGTTATTCAACTATAATGGTAGTAATAATTGAATAATCGTTCAACTATTGTGACATAATTTAGATATAGTATAAAGGAGAAAATGTATGGCGGAAAAGGGATGCGATTGCGGTTGCATAAACGAAGAACATATTGGTCTTGCTCATAGATTAATACCAAAGTTGCCAATAGATAAAATGGTGGATTTTTACAAAGCATTTGCCGATGAGACTAGGCTAAAAATAATTTGCGTTCTAGACGAGGTGGGCAAGATGTGTGTTTGCGATATTGCATACTCGCTAGATATGACCAAGTCGGCAATATCCCATCAACTAAAGTATCTAAAGAATATGGGGTTGCTAGCATCTGAGAAGGTGGGCAAAGAGGTATATTATTCTTTGTCGGATGAACACATAAAAGAACTATACGAAATTGGGCTAGAACATATAGGAGAGTTGGAATGAAAAAGGAATATAATATTATTGGATTAGATTGTGGACATTGTGCCTTGACGCTCGAAAAATATTTGCAAAAAGTGGATGGGGTAAAAAGTTGTAATATAAACTTTTCCACAAGTAAATTGTTCTTGGAAATTGATGACAACAATTCAAAAGAAATAATTAGGAATATATTCAAAACTGCAAAGCAAGTAAATCCTAGTGTAAAGATTACTGAAAACAAGGAAGATGACAGTGGGATAGGGCTTATTGACATTATCTTATATTCTATTGGCATAATCTTGGGTTTGGTTGTGATTTTTGCAAAACTTCCAACCTATCTTTATTGGACTATGCTAGTACTATCCGCTTTGCTTATGGGATACAAAACATATTACAAAGCGATACTCCAACTAAAGCAACTCAAACTCAACGAAAACACCCTTGTAACTCTATCGGTAATAGGTGCAATTGCGGTGGGTGAAGAAATGGAAGCACTTATGGTAATTGCCTTGTATACAATAGGCAAAATGCTTGAGGCAAAAGCGGTTAGATATTCAAGAAAAAGTATATCTTCACTTATTAGTTCCCAACCCGAATTTGCAATGAGGCTTGAGGGCGACAAAGAAGTTAAGGTTAAGCCCGAGGTAGTAAATATTGGCGACAAAATAATTGTTCGTGCGGGCGAAAAGGTTGCTATCGACGGAGTTGTACTTAGCGGAAATGCAACAGTGGACAAAAGGCACTTGACGGGAGAAAGTATTCCTGTAAATGTGGGCGTAGGTGATGTAATCGAGTCGGGTTCAATTGTGCTAGATAGCACACTTACTATTGAGGTGACTTGTCAGTACAAAGATAGCACTGTTACAAAGATACTAAATCTTGTTGGCAATGCTAGTAGCAAAAAGTCCAAAACCGAAACAGTTATATCAAAATTTTCGTCGTGGTATACGATGGGGGTTTTAATTTTGGCGGTAATAACTTTTGGAATTACTTGGCTTGTGCTAGGCGATGTAAGCACGGCTGTATATAGAGGGCTAATCTTCTTGGTTGTATCGTGTCCTTGTGCTTTTGCCATTTCGGTGCCACTAGGATATTTTAGTGGAATTGGCAGGTGTAGCAAGTCGGGCATACTTATTAAGGGTAGCAATTATATAGATGCGGTAGCAAATCTAGACTATATGCTTTTTGACAAAACCGGAACACTTACTACGGGTGAGTTTGCCGTTCAAGATGTTACTCCTTTGGATGGTGTGGACAAAGACGAATTTTTGAAAGTTGTTGTGTCGGGCGAACATCATTCTCTTCATCCTATTGCAAAAGCAATTTGCAATTATTATCCTTTAGAAAACTATTTGGAAGTAAAGAATTTTAAGGAAGTATCGGGCAAGGGGATAGAGTTCAAGATTTCAAAAGACAAATATGAAATTGGCAGGAGCAATGACTCTAGCGGTCAAACTTCGGTTGATGTAAAAAAGAATGGAGAGCATTTTGGCACAATTACGCTAGTTGATGAAATAAAGACGGAAGCAAAAGAATTGGTAGGAGACCTTCAGTTGCTTGGGGTAAAATCTATGATGCTAACGGGCGACAAAGATTCGGTTGCAACTAGGGTGGCAAGTAGCATTGGCATTGGTGAACACAAAGCCGAACTTATGCCAGAGGATAAATATAAGGTTTTGGAACAACTAAAGAAAGAGGGACACAAAGTTGGGTTTGTGGGCGACGGCATAAACGACGCTCCGGCACTAACACTATCCGATGCGGGAATTAGTATGGGGATTATGGGAAGTGATGCAACAATTGAAAGTAGCGATGTTGTTATTGCCGACGATAATATTTCCAAAATTTCCTCACTTGTCAAAATTTCTAGATTTACCAAAAAAATTGTTTGGGAAAATATAATTTTCTCCGCCTTTACAAAACTTACTTTCTTGGTTCTTGGTGCATTTGGAGTTACGGGAATGTTGCTTGCGGTCTTTGCCGACGTGGGCGTCACACTCCTTGCTATCCTAAATTCTCTAAGAGTTTTAAGTTGCAACAAGGACAAAAAGTAAACACAAAATTAACCAGTATGGATATTTCCACACTGGTTTTTTACTTGGCAATTTCAATGGGTTTATAATCAACTCCTACTTTTTCTCTCTAACCAAAAGGTCGTCGATGGTGCAATTTAATAAAACCGCCATATCAAGTAGAGTTGTAACATTTGGCTCTACTCCATTTTTATATCTTACAACATTTGCGGGCGACACACCCAATTTCTTGCAAAACTCCCTAAAAGACATATTGTTTGACTTGATGATTGCTACAAGATTATCATAAAAGCCTTGTTGATTTGTTGAGTAGGGCAAAAACAAATTTGTGTCACTAAGTTCATAAATATAATCAATGCTTACTTCCAAAAAGTTTGCCACCTTAATAATTGTTTGTAGGCTTGGATTACGCTGTCTATATTTGTAAAAAGTGTCTTTGGGTACAATATTTTTATCAAAAAGCACCTTAATATTTTCTTCTCGTTCATCTAACACATTTTTTATAGCATCAATAAAGTTTATCATTTTTTGCTCCAATTTTTAACTTTAATAAAATTATTGCCTAAAATGATAACAAATTGCTTGCTGCTGCCTAATATGATAACATATAATATAAATGAGGTGAATAATGAGCGATTGTAAGCGTTGTGCGATAATTGGACATAGAGATTGTGTGCCAACAGAAGAACTTTATGGTAGAGTAAGGGATGTGGCGAGAAAATTAATAGAAGAGTGTGATGTGACTAGATTCTTGTTTGGTAGTAAGAGTGGTTTTAATGATTTGTGTCACAATGTGGTAACCGAGTTAAAAACTAAATTTCCGTTTTTGGAACGAGTAAAGTATACCTGTGCAAGTGAAGGGTGTATTTTAGAAAATGACCGAGCGGGGATGGAAGAGGCGTATGCGATAACTACGGGGAAACAAATAAAATTTCTTGGGTTTGAGGGAGAAGTTGAACATAAAAGTAAGTATGTTGCGGGAGTTGCGAGTTATATTGAGCGAAATTATGCGATGATAGATGATGCGGATTTTGTTGTGTTTTATTATGATGAAGCCTCTATAATGAATGTGGGGAGCGTTAAGTATGGTTCTTATAAAAGTGGGACAAAAATAGCGTTTGACTATGCTAGGAGAAAGAAAAAGAAAATTATCAATTTGTTTATAAAAAAAGATTAAACCGCTATGGTTTAATCTTTTTTGGTTCTTTATTTTTCTTTGCTTGCCATATAGGATACAAGTCTTAGAAGTTGTGTGCTATAGCCAAACTCGTTGTCGTACCAAGCAATAAGTTTTACAAATGTAGGGGATAGCATAATTCCTGCACTTGCATCAAATATGCTTGCTCTACTGTCGCTCATAAAGTCGCTAGATACAAGTGGTTCTTCGGTGTAGCCAAGAACGCCTTTTAGTTCTTTTTCGCTAGCCCTCTTCATAACTTTTTTGATTTCTTCGTAAGTGGTTTCTTTTTCAAGTCTTACAGTTAGGTCAACTGCCGATACGTTTAGGGTAGGAACTCTAAAACTCATACCAGTTAGTTTTCCGTTAAGTTCTGGGATAACCTTTCCAACTGCTTTGGCAGCACCCGTCGAACTAGGGATAATATTTCCGCTAGCCGCTCTGCCACCACGCCAATCCTTTTTGCTAGGGCCGTCAACTGTAAGTTGGGTAGCGGTAGTGGAGTGAACGGTTGTCATAAGACCTTCTACTACTCCAAAGTTGTCTTTGATTACTTTTGTTAGTGGTGCTAGACAGTTTGTTGTACAACTTGCGTTTGATACAATTGTCATACTAGGGTCATAAGTTTTTTCGTTTACACCATATACAAACATAGGTGCATCTTTGCTAGGAGCGGAAATAATTACTCTTTTTGCGCCCCCTACTAGGTGTTTGCTTGCTCCCTCGATTGTTGTAAACTTGCCTGTGCATTCTACTACATAGTCAACTTTAACCGATTTCCAGTCAATTTCTTCTGGGTTCATAACTGCAAAGAATTTAACTTTTTTGCCGTTTATGATTAGGTTTTCTTCGTCGCAATCTAGTTTTCCTTTGAAAGTTCCGTGCATTGTGTCACGCTCTAGCAAGTATTTTGCATAGTCAACGGTTAGGAATGGGTCGTTTACTCCAACAACCTCAACTCCGTCCATATCTTGTGCAATTCTTGTAATAAGTCTACCAATTCTTCCAAATCCATTGATACCAAGTCTAATTGTTTTGCTCATATTTACTCCTTATTGTGTTATTTTAACTCTATTATTATATCAAATTCTCTCTATTTAAAGCAACCAAATTAGGACAAATAAATTTGCCATCTTCATAAATTAGTTTGTCGTCAAAATAGATTTTTCCGCCACCTAATTCAGGGGAGTGTTTTTGTATTAGGTCTAGGTGCACTGCACTTTTGTTTCCGTTGTAACAGTCGTCATAACTGCTTCCAATGGCTAGATGTATAGAGCCCGACATTTTTTCGTCAAAGAGGATGTCTTTTAGGGAATATGTGCAATATGGGTTTAGTCCAAATGAAAATTCTCCTAGATATCTACTTCCCTCGTCGGTGTCAAGAATTTCTCTAAACTTTTCTTTTTCGTTGCAGTCGTGGTCGATTATTTTTCCGTCCTTGAATGTAAGGGTAATGTCTTTAAACTCCACACCGTTGTCTATGGCTGGGATATTAAACTTTATTGTGCCATTTACCGAGTTTTTGACTGGTGCGGTATAACATTCGCCGTCGGGGATATTACATTCGCCACTGCACTTGATTGCAGGAAGACCTTTGATAGAAAAACTAAGGTCGGTGGTAGGGGTTACTATATGCACTTTGTCGGTGGCTTCCATAAGGGTCTTTAGAGGTTCCATCTTTTTATCTAATGCTTCGTAGTCAAGTGTGCAAACATCAAAAAAGAATTTTGAAAACTTTTCGCTACTCATTCCGCTATTTTGAGCAAACGATGGGTTTGGATATCTAAGTAGAACCCATTTTTTGCTACACCTAATATCAAAGTGGATTGGCTCAACATATATTTTGCTATAGTTTGCAAAAGCCGTTTGTGGAACGTCGGACAACTCAAAGTCGTTTTGGCTTCCACCAATTAGAATAACCGCATCCGCCGATTTCATTATTGGTTCCACCATAGTTTTGTAATACTCAAACATTTCTTCACTCGAGTTTAGTAGAAGTCTACGCTTAATGGCTTTGTCTAGCCTATACACAAGGGGAATGGCACCCACCTTTGTAACACTTTCAATTAGGCACTCAATAAATGTGTCGGGGCAGTCGCTATATGTAATTAATACCTTTTCGCCTTTTTTTACCTTGCAAGAATAGTTTACTAATTTTTCCGCTAACTTCTCTTCGTCTAGTAGGTTGTTGTACATTGTTATCTCCTTTTTTACTCTTTATTTTATGCAAGTTTAATACAAAAATTAAATTTTATCTACTAAATAAAAGAAAAAAGACAAAATATTTTTTGCCTTTTTTAAAATTCCTATTTTTTATTTGAAATATTGTATTTTTCTAGTTTGTTTCTTAGGTCGTTTAGTTCGCCTAGTTCGCTAACCTCGCCCACTCTAGAGTGCAAAGTGCGTTTGATAAGATAAACATATGCAAGAATAAGCCCAATTGCACCTAGTCCAAAGATTAAAAAGTATAGTACAATTGACATTTGCCAACTAAGTGCTACGGCGACTACGCCTAGAGCAATGCAAACAACGGCTACAAGCAAGGACGAAAGGGATATGACACCACAAATCTTTTGGGCTTTTACTTTTTCGTAATACACTTTGTTTTCTTTTACCTTGTTGTCTAGTTCTATTTGGATTACATCCACCGAGTATCCTACAAAACTATCTAGCACACGCAATTGCCTATTTTTTTGAGGTAGTTGGTTTATGGTCTTTACAACATCTTGGTCAAGTAGTTGGATATCTGTTTCGGCTAGCCTATCTTTAAATATTCCTAACATCTTTGTGCCAAGGCTATAAAAAGCACGCTTAAAGTTGACCCAAAGTTTTTTTAGTCCCGAATATTGCTTTTTTAGATAAACGATTTTGTTGCCCGCTTTCCAACTAGAAAGGAATGCTTTTATAACATCAACATTTGGCTCTTCCTTTGCCGAATAGATGATTGTGGCGTCATATCCGCCCGTCATTTCCATTCCAAGGGTAATAAGTTTGTGTTCGTTTATTGGTCTATCTACCATAAAGGCTTTTACTTTTGCATTGTCTAGATAAGTGGTTCTAACCTTTGCAAAAAAACTATTTAGTTTTCCGTTGATGGCAAATATAATGTCATAGTCGATGTCACAACCCTCGTTTATTTTGTTTACAGTTTCTTCTAAGTTTATTTCCTCTAGTACGGGAACGATAAATGCTATTTTCATTTTAACACTCCTAAATTTACGTTATATTTTATGAATGTAACTTTTTTCTTAGTATTATTTTATATTAATATTAAAAAAAACACAATCAAAACTTAAAAACAATTTGTAACTTTATTATAATTAATTGCAATTTTATATTTGCAAAAAATTGATAGATGTTCTAAACTATATTAGAAAACAAGGAGATAATTATGAAATTACAAAATTCAAAAGAAATTTTTAAGTCCGCCTTGAAGGGTGGCTATGGTGTTGGTGCATTCAACTTTATCAATATCGAAACACTAAAGAGTATTCTAAAGGGCGCCGAAGAGGCAAAGAGCCCAGTTATTGTTCAATGCTCCACGGGGGCTATTAAATACGCAGGAGTAGATGTGCTAGTTGCAATATGCAAGGCTATGGCAAAGGATATGACCGTGCCAGTTTGTTTGAACCTTGACCACGGCAAAACATTTGAGGATTGCAAAATGTGTATTGATGCCGGCTTTACAAATGTAATGATTGACGCATCATCCCTTCCTTATGAAGAAAATATTGAACTTACAAAGAAGGTTGTAAAGTACGCACACAAACACGGGGTTACAGTGGAAGCGGAACTAGGCGTGCTTGCTGGGGTGGAAGACGAGGTGTCGGCTAGCGAAGAGGACGCAAAGTACACAAATCCCGACCAAGCGGTTGAGTTTGTAAAGGCTACGGGCGTAGATAGTTTGGCGGTTGCAATTGGCACTAGCCACGGCACAGTCAAGTTTAAGGGCGAACCAAAACTCAGATTTGATATCCTAGAAAAAATTGGCTCGCTTATGCCAGACTTTCCACTAGTTTTGCACGGGGCAAGTAGTATTCCACAAGATATGGTAAAACTAGCCGAAAACTATGGCGCAAAACTAAAAGGCTCAATTGGTATTCCCGAAGAAATGCTAAGACGCGCTTGTAGTATGAATGTTTGCAAGGTTAATGTCGATAGCGACCTAAGACTATCCTTTACGGCAGGGGTTAGAAAAGCTTTGACCGAAAATCCCGAAAATGTGGATATGAGGACTTATAACAAAGAGGGTATGGAACTAATAACCAAAGTTGTAAAGGGCAAGATGGAAAATGTATTTGGCAGTGCCGGCAGGGCATAACAAAATTACAATTGGTAAAGAAAAAAGTTAGAGTTTGTTTGCTCTAACTTTTTTGTAATTAAAACTATTCGTTTCTTAGATTTTTGAGTGTTTCCGCAAGGTTAGAAAGTTTGCTCATTTCGTTCTCAATAACTTCTTCACTAACTTCTTCAACTTCTTCGGTTGTGTCTTCTTCTAGTTCAATAGATGTTGCCTCGTTTAGGCTATCAAGTGGTTCGCTAGGCATATCCTCGGATGCCATAAATGCACCTTCGTCTATTTCCACTTCACAAATGTCGGCTAGTTCGACTTTAAGTGTTTTTTCCAAAGTCTTTTTGTAAGGAATGTATGCTTTTGATAGTGCGTTTTCATACGCCTTTAGACCCTTTGGATTGCAACCAAGTTTAGTTAACAACTCTTTTGCAGTGTAGAATGCAACAACTTGTTTTGCACTTTCAACCATTTTTTCAACTACTGCCATTTGCTTTGCGACTTTGTCGGGTTTTGCACCAAACATTTCGTTTGCTTTGGCTTCGCAAAGGGCTACATTGTTTTGAACGGTTTCCATAGAATAGGTGTACTCGCTAGCCTCTACTTGGTCAAAATTGCTTTCATATACAAATCCATTTGTAACTTCACCAATAATAGTGTCTAGTATGCCTTGACCGTGTTCGCCAAGGATAAGAACTTCGTGACCTTCCTCACATCTAGTTAGTTCTTCGCCATATAGGTCATAGTTTGAAGTAACGGCATCGGTTTTGGTCATTTTCTTAAGAGTGTTTAATAAGTTTAGGACTTTCTCTTTTTGAGTTGCCAATTTTTTAAGTTCGGTTTGCTCCTCGGTTCTTAGGTTTTCTACTAGTGTTTCAACCTTTAATAGTTTGTTGCCCTCAAAATATTTTGCAAGGCTTTTTGCGGACGAAATAAGCACATTTCTTTCACCATTTAGTTGCCCGTTTAAATAACTTTCCACGCCACTTGCCATAGTAAATAGGTTTGCAAGGTTTAGGTTTGTTTCGGCTACTAATGCATCTACTTTTTTGTTGTTGCTAGGCACTTCTGCAAACAACAATTTGTTTTCAGATAAAATTTTAATAATATCCATTTGGTGTTCTCCTTCTTTCTTATGTTAATAGTTGTATTATATCACATAAAGAAAAAATAATAAAGCAAATGGATGTGTATTTTTGTTTTGCTAAAACAAGTTGTTGTGCTAAAATATAGATGAAAAATGCCTAAAGGAGTGGAAATGCAAAGTATAGACAAAAGTTATAGCACGCTATACGAGATTCAAAAGTCAAAGTTTTATGCTTTTGCGTATCCCGTTTTTGATGTGGCGACCACCGAGGAAATACTTTCAAAAATTAGGCTTGAGCACAAGAGCGCCACGCACGTGTGTTTTGCTTATGTTTTGGATAGCCCAAAGACCGAAAAGGCAAGCGATGACGGCGAGCCTAGCGGAACGGCGGGGAAGCCAATGCTTGAACTATTAAAAAAGAAAAAACTAAGCAATGTACTTATTGTGGTTGTTAGATATTTTGGTGGGATTAAACTTGGTGCAGGTGGGCTTGTTAGGGCATACACCACGGCAGGGGGTATGGCACTTGACGGCGTCAAGGTGACGGAGTTTTATAATGTCAACAAGTATCTATGCAAGTGTCCTCTAGGTGTGGGGTCAAAGGTGTTATCTAGCATTCAGTCGGCAGGTGGCGAGGTCACCGCAAATGTGTTTGGCGTGGATACACAAATTGAGTTTTTTTATGACGGCGACCCAAACGAAATGCTATGTGGATATAAGGGGATAGAAATTGAAAAAATAGGGAGTGAACTTAGGTGTCGATAATTACAAAAATTGAAGTCCAAAAAAAGAACGAAAATAGAGCAAATATATATTTGGACGAAAAGTTTTATTCGGGTATAAGCCTTGAGGCGGTTATAAAAAATCACCTAAAAAATGGGATTGAAATAAACAAAGACGACCTTGATAAAATTATTCTAGACGACGAAAAAACGGTTGCTATGTCAAAAGCCACAAAGTATATGGGCGGGGCACTAAAGACCAAAAAACAAATTAGAGACTATCTAAAAAAGAAAGAGTACGCTCCAAACACAATTGAGTATGTAATAGCGAAATTGGAAGAGTATAATTATATCGACGACGAGGCTTATGCAAAGGCGTTTGTGTTGACTTATTCAAATAAATATGGTAAGTTAAAGTTGAAAGCAATGCTAAAACAAAAGGGTGTCAGCGACAAGATTGTTGATGAGGTTTTGGGTGACGACGGCGAGGTTCAAGATAGCCTAGAAAAAACCGCCACAAAGTATCTAAAAAACAAAGAACTAAACGAAAAAAATATTCTAAAATTATCTAGGTTTTTGTATTCTAGAGGATATGAGTTTGATAAAATTAATAGTTACATTAGCACTTTGAAAAAAGGAGAATATTATGAAGATAGGGATTGACATTTTGGACATTGTTAGAATGGAAAAGTTTGTGCAAAACGAACATTTTTTGGAGAAATACTTTACCGAATACGAAATTGCTTATGTGTCAAAAACTAGGCGAACAACCCAGTCGCTTGCGGGTATTTTTTCGGCAAAGGAAGCGTTTCTTAAAGCCCTTGGGATTGGCATAGGTGGCGGAATTGCCCTAAATGAAATTGAAATCCGACACGACAAGATGGGCAAGCCTTATATTAACTTGATATCTAGCAAAGCAAATATTATGATAAAAACTTTGGGTGTGGAAGAAATTGAAATGAATATTTCTCACACCGACGAAATTTGCACCGCCGTGTGCATTCTAAAAATGGGCGACTAAAATATATTCAATCGTTTGAGGGGATGAACTTCAAGCGATTTTTTTCACTTCTTGTCACAAAATCACCAAATTTGTGGATAACTACACAAATTTGTTTTTTTAAAAATTTGCTAATAATATTTTACCTTTTGCATAAAGTATACTATAAATAAAAAACGGCTAAATCTTAGGAGAATTCTACTTTGAAAAAAGTTTTGAAAAATAGGCATAGAGTCCTAAAAAATGTAAATAATCTAAACATAAAAAATCACATTTATAATTTGTGCTCGCATAACTTGAATAAGGACATACTCAAAGCCTATTTGGATATGTCCAAAATCTATGACGAACTAAATTGTGACTTTCAAAAAATAGATGTGGTAGATTTAGAATTTTATGAGAGATGGTTGAATGAACGATATTAAAAGAGGAGAATTATATTATGCCGATTTAAGCCCCGTTGTCGGAAGCGAACAAGGTGGGGTTAGACCTGTGCTTGTTGTGCAAAATAATGTCGGCAATAAATATAGCCCCACGGTTATTGTCGCTGCCATTACTAGCCAACTAAGCAAAGCAAAAATTCCCACCCACGTCGAACTTAGCAAAAGTTATGGACTGACTAAAGATAGCGTGCTACTTTTGGAACAAATTAGGACGCTAGACAAACGGCGTTTAAAAGAAAAAATAGGTCATCTTGACGACAAGTGTATGGGACTAGTAAACGAAGCGTTGCTTGTGTCGTTAGGCTTTTAACATTCAAGATATTTGCCCCTTTTAATTATAAATTAAAGGGGGTTTTATTTTGCTCAAAATTTTCTTAAAATGCCTATTGACAAAAGTCGCTATATAAAGTATAATATGTGTAAGCAAGAAAATTGTGCTTTTATAGTATTTAGGCTAGGTGCTTCTTGCTTTGGAGGAAGAATGGATAAAAAAATTAGATTGGCTTTGAGTATGCAATACGAAAATGAAGTGGTTGCAAACTCTATAGTAAGCGGGCTTATGTTTGAACATTTGCTAGACAACTTGCGAGAATTGATGGCGGAGACCGAAAACATTTCCAAATCGGACATCTATGAGGGTTTGCAAAATATTGCATCCGACGGGGCTAGAGTTGACTATGCTAGCCTAAATGAGTGGACAAATGGCAAAGACTATGCAAGAGACGAACTTTTGGCACTAGCGGTTATTCTTAGCAGAAGGGATAGCGACGAAAGTGGAAAGCCTTCGGGCATTGTCCAAAGAGTATCGGACGATATGGCAAAGTTTGCAAGTAGCGTTAGCAAGGTTGAATTTTCAAACGGCTTTGCATTGCTAAAGGATAGTGGAGTACCTTCCGAAATGGTTGAAAAGGTGCTAGAAGAAATGAGTATTGTGTCCGAAAACGAGTTTATGATTGCTTTTATGGACGAGGACTTAAAGTATGAGCCACTTGACACAAAGCCACACACTAATTCTTTTATCGAAAAGAAACTAAAAAAATTAAGTAGCGTTGTTTCAAAACTTTCTTTGAAAATTGATAGCGACTATGCCTCTTTGCAAAATATGGTTGTCGATATGGAAAAAAAGTTATATGGCATTGCTACAAGCGTTTCGACCGATACCGAAAAAACCGAACTAGCAAATAGGGCTTTGAAATCTATCAATTCTCACAAACAACTTGTGGACAAGGTTGAAGATGGGCTAGTGGACGCCACCGAACTTGCTAGACAACTTGCCATCCATTCGGGGAAACTAAAAGAAGCCGAGGGAAAAGAACTAGAAGAAATGAATGCTTCTGGTGTGAGAGGCGAGGTTGCAAACAAAAATTTACTTGCAAAACGAGTTGCAAACGGCGAGTATAGGTCAAAGATTGATGACGAAAAAATCAAACTTGACGCACTTAAACTAAAGGTTGAGCGTCATCGTAAGATTGTTGAGGGCGTTGAAATGGCGTTTAGGTCGGCAATCCCAACCGAGACGGAACTTAAGAAATATTCTTCCATAAAGCATAGACTTCAAGACTTGCAAAATAGGCTAGCAATAGCGGGCAGTCAAGTGGTTCTAAATAATGATACCAAAGAACTTTTGGATGCAAATAAGGCGGGATTAGAAACCTTGGTTCAAATTTACATTGACGGAAAGGATTTGTTTATAAGAAACACCTTGATGTCGGGCGTATTCTCCTCGGTTAATGCACTATATTCTTTGGGAGAAAACAAAGACAAGGCTATTGAAAAGTCTAATAAGAAGTTTATTGGAGCAAAACTACTTGAATATTCTATTCAAAATTCAAGTTTGCAAAAAGACCTAAGGACTTTTAGAAGAATAGGCGATGAGGTTGTAAGGGATGTTGCAATAGTGCTTGGAAAGCCAATTACTTTAAGTAACCTAAAAGAGATGGCAGAAATTCAAGAACTTGCAGTCCACCAATCCTCTCAAATGCTAGAAATGCTAGATAAAAATCACAAAAACGAAGTCGAATTACTAACAAGTATTTTGAATATATAACCTAATTAAATTGGGCAGGATGAAAGGGAACAAAAAATCTATAAGGAAAAGGGTCATAAGATTATGGTCAAAACAACAACAAGTTTTCAAGTTTGCTATTTGGATAGCAAAGGAAACAAAGTAATCAAAAATATTAAGGAAATAACACCAGAAGAAAAACCAAACATTGCAAAGATGTACATCCTTAGAAAAGGGAAAACAAGCGAGATTGGGGACTTTACTAGTGCACTAAAGGGCTTTGTCAATTTGGAGACCCTTTATGGACCTGCGGGCGTTACTAGTTTCAAAGTAAAGTCTTTGACAAAAGGTGAAGTTTGCCCAAATCTAAAGAATTATGTTGGACTTGCAAACGAGGACGATGTGTATACTGCACCTAAGTTTGTTTCTTCCAACGGTGTTGCGTTCAATAACGAAGATACTCCTTCAAGCGTTGGAGCATTTGCGTCTCTTTCGACCGATGGCGAAGTCGTTTCCGGTTTTGTTTCCGCCGATGATTTTTATAACACAGTTGTTAAGTCGGGCTTGGGAGAAACTGAGCCTACCTCAATTGTAACGTTCAAGGTAAATCCTAGCAAAACTGACCTAACTCAAGGACCTAAGGTTCCGGGAACGCTTAGACAAAAAGCCAATGAAATTAGGGCGTCTCAAGAAGCAAAAGAAAATACCGTAAGTATTCTAAATGTTGTTTCCGCTCTAAAGGACAATGGAGTAAACCTAACCAAAGAGCAAGAATCAAGACTACTAGATAGCATTGAGGGCTTTGTTGTTGCAAACAAGGGACTAAGCCGTGAGGATGCCGAGGCTATGAGACTTGGATTGCAAGAGGACATATATAATGTTGGTGTCAAACTAGCCGATATTTCGGACGACAACACCGAAAAAGTTGCGGACGCCGTTGCTTCTAGCAAAAATGAAATTTTGGATAGATTGCAAGGAATGAGCAAAAAAGCCGAGCAAACCAGTGCAAACGATAGAGCAGTTAACTTCGCCGAGCACTCCAAAACAAGAACAGTTGTTGCAAACGAGGGCAAAAGGACTACACAAGAAACTGTTTCCGCACTAAAAGACTATCTCGCAAGCGAAGAGTTTGCAAAATTTGTTGCCGAAAGCACACCTGTAGATAGTATTCTTGGAGGGGTAGAAAAAATTGTTGGTGAGCAAAATAACGATATTGCATATTTGCTTCAAGAGGTTGGCGTAAATCTTTCTGAGCCTCAAAAAGAGAGACTAACTGAAGCATTCAAAGAAGGATTGGAAGAGAGTGCAACCGGCACCACAAAAACTGTTGGCGAAATGATTGCTTCCGCTACAAGTGCGGTTAAAGACCAAATGACCGTTGAGGGTGTAAAACTAACAAAAGAACAAGAGAAATTCTTTACAGATAGCCTTTCTAGAAAGTTCCTAGAAGAAAGAATTATGACCGAAAATACAATTAAAGCCGCTGTCGGAAAGGCAACTTCGGCTACAATTGCAAGAGTTGAAGATGTTTATGCTCGCTTGAACGAGGAAATGACACAAGGCTTTGCTATGGTAAACGAGAATGTTGCAAATGCAGTAGATAGTGTCAATGCAAACACAAACAAAGCCACAAGTGGACTAGGTGACGACCACGTACATCTATTTGCTCAAGGCGAAGATATTCTTGCTCAAGGTGAAAAGACAAGAGAAACACTTGAAAAGAAATTGTCCGATGCTGAGGCAATAAACAAAGCCCTTCAAGCAAAATTGGACGAAAGCAACAAAAAACTTGACGCAATGAATGAGAAATTTGATATGATTCAAAATGCTCTAAATCAAATGCTTCAGGCTCAAGGACAAATGAAAAACGAAATTTTGGGTGTGGTTAATGCACAAGCAACTAGAACCCAAAATCAAATTGCCGACCTAAATGGTGCTCTAAGAGCGGAAATCAATAGCCTTGCTCAAGTTGCAAGGGTCGCGATAACTCCTCAACAAACAACTGCAAATGTTGGTGCATCGGTAGGTGGTCAAAACACCAATGCAAACACGAGTGTAACATCTACAAAAACAGATTCTCAACAAGGCGTAACAGGAAATATAACCGAGGATGCTATTAGAAAGATTGTAGTTGAGGAATTGAAAAAAATAGCGTCGCTTTCAAAAGAAAACAACTCGCAAGAAACTAGTGTAAAAAATGATAGTACCGATACGAACAAAAAAATCGACGGCAAAGAACAAGGTGGCAAGTCTGATGGCGACAAAGTGAAAGTGGACAAAGTAGATGACAAAACTCAAGACGATAAGAACAAAATTAAGGTTTTGAAAAATGTTACTAAGGTAACAACTATGCTTGCCGAGCCAAAACTACCTTGGTACAAAAGAATGGGCAAGTTTATTGTTAGACATCCATTCCGTAGTATGCTTATGGGCTTGGGTGCAGGTGCATTAGTTGCCACTGGCGTAGGTGCCATAGCACTAGGCGGATTTGCTCCTGCCATTGCTACTGCAAACGCATTCTTCCCAACAATTGCAGTTGGCGGAGTTGCAGGTGCAGGACTTGGAGCAGTAGGTTCAGTTGCTTCTAGATTTAGTAGCAAGGGTAGACGCGAAAGGGCATACACCAAGTTTATGAAAAAATACAAAAAAGCTCAAAAGAAAGCCGAAAAGGTTGAAGAAAAAGACGCAGAACTAGTACAATTGAAAGCAAAAAAACAAGATTTGAGAGAAAAAGACAGAAGTGGCAATTTGTTTGCAAAAGTTGGCGTGTATAAGGCCGCAAGACACATTAATAGAATGGTTTTCAAATCGACCTCGAAAAAGAGAAGTAACGCGATAGCTTCATATTACAACAAGATTGAGGAAGCAAGTGCATACAAAAGCATATTGAACAATATGGAAGCAAAATCTGGTGTTACAACTGCTCACGGTGGTGCTTTGCAAAAGAGAAACAAAATTAATACGCGTCTAAAAAACAACAAGATTACAGAAGCGGAAGCAATGGAAGATTTGGAAGATTTGGATTTTGATTACCCAGGCATTTCGGAAGTTGGAAAAGATTACAAAACTGGCGATACTGAAATGATGAGCCTATATGAGAAGTTTGAGAGTATAAAGGGTGTGAAATTGTCAAATAGAAGTTCTAATATGAAAACGGACATAAATAAAAGAAACCCATCACCAAAGGTTGTCGTAAAAGAAGAAACAATCATCGAAAAAGAAGACGACCCAAAGTATAAGGCACAAAAAGAAGAAATCGACGCCTACAAAAAAGCCAAAGAAGAAGGACTTATTGACGAAAACGACAATTATATCGGAATGTAAACAAAAAGGTTGGAAGCAAAACTTCCAACTTTTTTGTATTCAACAATTGAGGGTGGCTTTTTTACACAAATTTCTTTTATATTATTTGTATATTGTCAAGTTTAGCGATTGACTAAATAAAAAAATATTGCTAAGATATTAATGTTTTAAATATATTTTTTAAGGAAATCTTATGGGTAAAAAGTTTGAAGAATACAACAAAAAGACGGTTTCGTTCTTTGGTTTTAAATATGATGCCAAAACATTTTGGATAACTATGGCTTGCACTCTTGGCGTGCTTCTTGTGCTAATTGCACTAACGCTATTTGGCGTAGGGGTCAGTTGGTATGGAATATTCTTTGGCTCGGGCTTTTTGGTTGCCTTGGCTCTTGCCGGACAACTTTGCAAGGAAAGAGGAATAAATTCCGACTATCCATTTACTCTTATTTGGTGGGTCTTCCCATTTGCACTTTTGGGTGCTAGAATTTATTATCTTGTTTTTGATGGTGGAATAACCAGTTTTTGGGATATCTTCAAGATTTGGGAAGGTGGACTTGCCGTTTATGGCGGAATAATTGGCGGTGGCATTGGGCTTATTATTAGTTGCCTTATTAGCAAAGTGAATATTGCCAAAATGACCGACGTTGTTGCCCCACTATTGTCCATTGGTCAAGCCTTTGGGCGTATTGGTTGTATATTTGGTCATTGTTGCTATGGTGTTGAGGTTACAAACAAGGCTTTGCAATGGTTTCCAATTGCACTAAAGATTGGCGGAAGTTATTATTATGCCACTAACTTTTATGAATCTATACTAGACTTTTGCTTGTTTATCGGGCTCACAATCTTGCTTAGAAAGCAAAAAATAACGGGTCTTAATACATTTGCATATATGGTCGGTTATGGTCTAATTAGGTTTGTTTTGGAAGCGTTTAGGGCGGATGCTCAAACCCTTTATATTGGTTCGTATCCAGTGTCACAACTATTAAGCATTATTTTGGTTGTTGTTGGAACAATAGGAATATGCACCTTGCTTTTGGTTAATAATAGAAAAAATAGGAAGGCGAGCGAGCCTTCCGAGGAGTAACCAAGAGTAGGGATTGAAAAAAATTAGGGCAATAAAGTATGTTGGAGTCGTGTTGTTTGTTTTGTATGTTGTCACGATTGCCGTTGCTCACTCCACAAGCCTCTTTGGCGACTATGAGGTTGTTGCATTTTCACTTGTTCTTGCAAGTGTAGCACTTCATTTGTTCTATAAGGGGGCGGTGCTAAAGAGTTTTTCCACTTTGTGGTTTGGGCTAAGTTTGATACTTTATGCGCTTATTATACTCGCTTTTGAAATTTGGAAAATTAAGTACGCGGAATATTTGTTTTTGTTTGCGTTCTTGCCAATTTTGCCAAGTATACTTATGCTTGCATTGGGCAGGGCGATATATCTAAAAGTGATAATTTTTAATTTTTCAATTGCAGTGCCTTTGGTTATTTTTAATTATGTAAGCCTAAATTTTTGGCTTCAATTTGGAGTTTTTACAATATCTATTGCCGTTGGAATACTAATTTCAAGGTGTACACATATAGGTAAGGAGAAAATATAAAATGGCTAAGTTTGATATTAACAAAAAGGGTTATGACCCCGAACAAGTTGATACTTTTATAAGCAAATTGAGTTTGAAATACGAGGAAAAACTATCCGAACAAAGGGATAGGGTTTTTGCACTTAAAAATGAACTTTCAATTATGGAACAAAGGCTTAGTAATTATAAGGATAAGGACAAGCAAATTTCCCAAGCACTTATTTATGCCGTAGAAAAAGCCGAACAAATTGAGGCGAATGCTAGCAAACTTTATGACCTAGAAATCAAGAGAATGCGTCTTCTATATAAGCAATGGGGCGAAATGCTTGAAAAACTAAATGCTTTTGAGTTGGATAAAACCACAAAAAAAGAACTTTCCGACTTTAGCCACGCAATTGAAGATGTCCTTGCTCAAAACAATAGAATAGGCGAAACCGTTGTTCGTAAAGACTTACATAACAATAGCACCGGATACATTCGCAACCTTTTAAACCGTATGGATTATGCCATCAATTCCAAGCCAAAAGCCCAATCGCACAAATCCACCTTACAAGCCTTGTCGGCGGAAACCGAAAAGGAAAATAACCGCCTTATCGACCTAAGTGGCAAACTTGACAAAATTAGTGTCAAGGGTTCCGGCAATATGGCGGAAAATTACCTAAATAGCGACGATATGGACTCTAGTGCTTTTGCCAACGCTCTCATCCGCAAAAAAGACAAAAAGCCATCCGAGAGTGGTTTTAATCTAGAAGAAGCCCTTAATCCTACGGAGGATTTGGAGGAGATTATGAAGGCGTTTGATTTCTTCCTCGATAAAAATAGTTAATTTACTTCGCAATACTTTGTTTCTGTACCTCAACCAAGGTAGTCACGTATGTTCAATACGCTCCTACCTTGTTTTTCGGCACGAGCCTCGTCTTGCTTGCAAATTAACTAATTTTTCCATATAATTAAATTTTGTGGCTTCGCAATACTTTGTTTCTGCTTCAAACCCTAGACAAGTCATTTACGCCAAGTAAACTCCTTGCCTAGCGTTTTTGCGAGCCTCGTTATACTTGCATTTTTCACCGCCAATCGGGGGAATAATACAAGCCACCTATTTATGTAATGTTATATATATAATACAATATGGATACAATGGTATCCTTTTTATTATGCTATTTTAGGGGTGTGACCACTCGGCTTATGTCATTCTGAGTGGGCTTTAGCCCCGAAGAATCTAGAACGAAAAGCGGATAATTGAAAGTAGATACACTCCGCTCGGCACAAGTACCTCGGTCGGTATGACACGAACGGCTTATTTGGCGTGTCATACCGAGAGAGCGAAAGCGAACCGAGTGTATCTATATAAATCCAACCGCTTGGACACTTATTTATTCTTCTCTATTACCTTTTACTTGTGCCAACCCTGTTGCCACCTGTGTCATACCGACCGAACCGACGACAGGCGGTGAGCGGAGCGTATCTATAAGGTTATCCTCAATCACGCCAAAGGTGTGTATGTAATCGGTCGAAGACCGTATGTAATCTTGCCTGTGGCAAGTATGTA
>CAYVXW010000015.1:0-37878 GCA_964455585.1 uncultured Christensenella sp. | reverse complement strand
CGGTACTTGAGAGAATAAAAGAAATAGGAATTTTGCGTAGCGTTGGTGCAAGCAAACGAGACATTAAGCGTGTGTTCACCGCCGAAACGCTAATTATTGGATTTGTTTCGGGCGTACTTGGAATTTTGGTAACACTAATTTTGACCATACCTATTAACATAATTCTAAGGGCAGTGACTGGTATCAATATTGGTGCAAGTTTGCCTGTTGGTTCGGCATTTATTCTAATTGGAATATCTATGCTTCTAACCTTTATTGCGGGGCTAATTCCAGCAAATATTGCATCCCAAAAAGACCCTGTAACTTGCTTAAGAAGCGAATAAAAATTTGATAAAAATATAATAACCTCATAACACCGAAAGGTCGGAGACATAATCCCGCCTTTCGGTTGCTTATGGGGTTGTTTTTTGTATGAATATACTAATAAATATGGAGAAATGGTGTTCTCCTATATTAATTATTGACAAACAAATGAAATGATGATATAATTTAGGAAAGTTGAGGGGGAAAAATAGGGTTATGGTAATAAAATATATTTTTTACAATACGGCGGAACCTAGTTTAAGAGTTATACGAGATTTTATTACGGAAAAATGTGACTATAAAATTCGTTCTTTAACTGCATTGTATTTAGGGGATAAGTATAGTGCATTTATCGAGGATATTTATAAAGAGGGATGGATTCCAAAGGAAGATTTGACAAAAAAACAAAATTTTGTTAAGGAAAATGGAAGACATCTAAATGCTTATATATTTGAAGTAGAACTAGATAATGTTACTGAAGTATATGATGAACGAAAAAAAAGAAAAGTGTATGCAGAGGCGGAAAATTTAAAAAGAACCCTTAGGCAAGCCTTTAAGGGAAATGTTCCACGCTACTTTCATGATATTTTGGTTCATTCCCCAGATTGCGAACAGGAGAACACATATATTAATAATTTAATCCAAGAGTACAAAGATAATACGCCATTCAAAACAAAGGATTTTTTGTCATATGATGAACCGCAAAATGTACGATAATCTAGAAGAAGAATTAGTAAAATTTATAGATGTGAAAAATATTGATATATTGTATTTGGCCTCATCAAATTTTGCACAATTTTTTAATAATAGGTTTCCATATATGATAATTGAAACCTTAAAAAAAATTATGAAAAACAAAACAATTATTGTTCCGACATTTTCGTTTGATTTTTGTGATACTGGAGTATACTCTATAAATAATTCAGATACTTATTGTGGGGGTATTGCTAGTTTGTTTTTGAAAGCAAAAGGTGTCGAAAGAACTTTATTTCCTCCTATGCACAATGTGGCAATTTGGGGAAAGTTGCAGTCAAGGTTTTTGAATAAAAAATATGGGTCATCTTTTGGTGAAGATTCAATTTTTGCGGATTTAAGTAATTACAATACTATGGTATTGCTAATTGATTGTTCTTTTGATGATGGCGTGCCTTTTGTACATTGTTTAGAAGAGAAATACAATTCCACATATAGGTTTATCAAAAAGTTTAATGGTAAAATAATAGATAAAAACAACAACTCTATGCAATATGAATTTGAAAGATATGTGAGGAAAAGGGGAACTATACTCTCAGCAGAAAAAATTGGAAATATGTTTTATTCATCTAATTTAGTAAAAATAAAGAAATATGAAATGTCCGAATTTGCAATGTTTACCTTGCGGGATTTTTATACATTTTTTGAGCCAATATTTGAAAATAACCCCAATATTATGGAGATAAAAAATGGAAGTTGTATATAAATTAAAAACAAAATTACAAAAGATTCAAAAAGACAACTTGGAATATGTTTTAAATTTTGACGAAGAGTTGTTTAATTTGAATATTTCAAGTTGTGATAAAACGCTAATCATAAATTTTGAAACTGAGGCTAATGAGCAAGCCAAAAGGGAACAGGTTTTGAAAATAGTTAAAGCCTATGATTTACCTATTGAACTAAAGGATAAAATAATTTTTTCTAATATTAATCCATATGCAAAACAAAAAGACGATGGCTTTTTTGAAGAGTTAATAAGAAAAAAAATTGTTTATAAGGAAATGGAGGGGGTTTATATTTATTTTGGTATTATGCAAAAACTTTATGGGGCTTTTTCCAATTTGTTTAGACAAATGTGCTTGAATCTTGGCGCCGAAGAAATATATATCCCATCACTCTTGAGTAAAAAAACACTAGACAAAACTGAGTATGTAAAGAAAAATAAAAAGTTGTGCAACTTTGTGTATCATGGACAATGTAATTATGAGATGGATGGGATTTTAAATCCAGCGGCGTGTCAGCCTATCTATAAAACTTTAGATAATATCAATAAAGATAAAATTCTAACTGGTTTTGCTAGAGTTTATCGCTATGAATCGCAAAATTATAAAGAGCTGTCTAGGTTGAGAGAGTATGGTATAAGAGAGTTGATATGTGTATCGGATCAGGAAGGTGTAAAAAAATTTAAGAACAAATGCATTAAAATGGTAAAAGATTTAATAATGAAGTTAAACTTGACGGCCAGCATTGAGGTGGCTAGCGATATGTTTTTTGAAAGTGACTTTATACCAAAATCAACATATCAAATTAGTACTGGTAGCAAATTGGAAATTAGGCTACAACTTGACAAAAATGAGAGTATTGCAGGGGGGTCATTAAACACCCACAATGATTTCTTTGCGAAAGCATGGGGTATAACTTATAATGATGAAATAGCAAATACCTTTTGTTTGGGGTTTGGTGTGGAAAGGTGGTGTTATGCAATTTTGTGTCAGTATGGATACAATGAGGAGTATTGGCCAATAGAAATTAGGAGGTTAATTGAACACTATGCAAGATGATGTTATTTTAGATAAAGTTATAAAAATTATATCGAAAGTAATAAATGTGGAGGAAAAACAAATATCAATAAATTCGGACATCAAAAACACCGCCCTTTGGGATTCGTTTAACCACATTGTACTCGTAATGCAAATTTGTGAGGAATTTTCGATAGATTTGAGTCAATTTATTATACTCGAATTCACATCTGTTAGGAAAATATGTAATTTTATAAAAAGGAGAAGAGATGGTTGAAAAAATTTCAAGTATGGCAATAGTTGTTGCCAAAACAAACGAGGGACAAAAAGTCCTTCAATTAAACAATGAGGGAGAGTGGGTTTTCCCTAAGGGACATGTTGAGAGTGGCGAAACATATCTTGAGACAGCAATTAGGGAACTAAGGGAAGAATCGGGGATATGTGTTGACCAAAGTCAAAGCGTTGGTCAAGTAGATGAGTTTCGCTTTTACTTTGGTGGAGAAAAGGCAATTAAGGTTATAAAAGTATTTGGATTTGTTGTGGATGATGTCCAGCCTATTGAATATAATAAGGAAGAGGGGTTCGTTGATGGTGCGTGGATTGATGTAAATCTTGCAATTGAGCAATTAAAACATAAGGATGCAAAAAATGCATTTAAAAAGTTATTAGGGAGGATTAAATAAGTATGAAAACAGAAAAATTAGATTGGGTAAAGGTGCAACTTACGAGAGCGTGCAATTTAAAATGTGCGTTTTGTAGTCAAGCAGATTTTAGAGAAAATAAGGTAGTTGATGTTGATTTATTTATAAAAAATGTGCTAGAGGTTGCAAAACCAAGGTTGTTAATTGTGACTGGTGGAGAGCCTTTAACAAAATTAGATGAGTTGTATAAGTTGTTGGAATATTGCAAAAGTAATAATATCGAGACAGGTATTTTTACAAATGCCACTTTGGTAACCCATGAGATAGCACTTAAATTAAAAGATCTTGGTGTTGATTGGGTGAGAGTTAGTATCAATGGTTATAGGGCAGAGATTCATGAAAAAAGTTACCCAAGGGGAACATTTGAACCGACTATAAGAGGAATAAAATTATTAAAGCAAGCGGGTTTGTATGTAAAAACTAGAACAACTGTTACTAAATCAAATCAAGATTATGTTGAAGATTTGATTAATTTTGTTATTTCATTGAATATTAAAGAATTGGATTTTAGACCATACCTAGAACTCGGAGATTGTAATCCTCATCAAGATAATTCTTTGTCTAATGATGAATTGATAAAGAATTGTGCAAAATTAATAAAATACAAGGAAAAATATAAACAGGATTTAGCGATAAAATTACTTCCTAACTGGTTTGATTTCATTTACTCTAATGTTGTTGGCGAAAAATTCGAATACGAAACAGAGGTGTGTAATTGCGGAAGAAAATATATATATATAGATTCGGCTGGAAATTATAGGGCATGTGCTGGGCATAGATTAATTTTGGGTAATATGCAGGAACAAAAGGTTGATGAAATATGGACGGGTTGCCCATTTTTGTTAGAAGTAAGAAATTACAAACAAGACCCATATTGTCAAAACTGCGATTATAAGATTAAATGCCATGCATCGAATTGTCATTTGATTAATTATGAGGCAAACGGATGTTTTGATAAAATAAATCCTTGTTGTCCACTATATTTATCTGACAAAAAAGATATAAAAAATGCAAAAAATATATTACATAAAAAGTTTATAGAGTATATCAATGAAGAAGATTAATAGGAACATATTGATTATAGGGGGGTTAGGGCATTGGAGCAATAAAACATATTTGCCAGCTTTAAGTAAAAAATATTTTTGCGGAAACTTATTTGTTTGTGATATAAAGAATTGCGAAAACAACCCCAATTATTATAAATTGCCTAAAACAAATAATGAAAGAGTAGAGAAAGTGAGGCAAATCATAGAGGAAAAAGGGATAGATATAGTAATTATATCAACTCCACCAGAAACTCACTACGACTATTTATGTGGGCTAATAGACTTAAAAATTAATATAATTTGCGATAAGCCACTTGTATCAGATATAAATTATCAAAATATTTTGGTAAAATATTTGGAATTGCTTAAAAATAAAAAATCCAACATATATTCTCCGCTGAGGCGACAAATTCAAAAATTCTATACATCTGCATATTCTAAAATAAAACTAATTAAAGAGCGTTTTAATCAAAATGTAAAATTTGTTTGTTACTACGAAAATGACGGTGTTCATAGGTGGGATGATGAAATGGAAATAGATTTTGCTCACGGATACTCAAGTGGGCTTGGAAAATTATCTCATACTGGCTATCATATTTTGGATGTTATTGCTAGAATTATTGGCGATGGGTGTGAAAACATAAAGTCTTTAGAATGTGACATTATTGATGAACATACCGTTAAAGACAACAGAAATAGTAAAACAAATAAAAATTTGCAAAAACTTTTGGGTGTAAAAAGCCATGATGTTAATTTAAGAGAAGCAACCAATGGTGCAGAATTAGATATAACGGTTAAGTATACGATAATTTTTTATGATGATACACCTAGCCATGTGTATTTATTCTTGAGACATAGCGGGGTGTCTCATCGGGAAACACCGCATTATAATGGCCTCAATACGGGAGATGATGGGCGTACGGACAATTCTATGTTTATTGTTGAACAAGGTGCATTTCAAAATATATTTGCCTCAGTATTTGCTGATTCCTCTTCTAGGGGGTCCAAGGGGAAAAGTTATTTAACAATAAAAAGACATAGATTGGTTGCGAAACATCTAAAATCAAGCCAAAGTGGCGTTCTAAAAATGACGAATATTAAAGATATCTCAAATGTTCAGATTGTGAGGAATTTGATTTGTGCTTTTTATGATGAGAAATTACAAGATGAGTATGCTCCGGTAGAATTTTCAAATCAAGTTCTTACAATGGAATTATATGTTGCAGCATTGTTGGCCAAGAAACAAGGTAAAAAAATTGAGTGGGAAATAGGAAAGTTGAATGATAGTTTGCATTGATGGTCCAAATTTTGTGGGAAAAACAAGCATTATAGAAGAAGTAAAGATGGTTATAAAGGATTTGATAGTTATAGAGGATACTGAAATTTTTGAATGTGCTCAAGAAGTGGGCGATTTTTATGAAGCACGTATAAAACTACAAAAGAATTATAATTTATATGATAGAAACCAAAATGTTTTAATATGCCGATGGTTTCCTAGTATGTTTGTGTTTGATGATGTTACTGAATTTAATGACCTTATTGTACCAGACTATACATTTGTTATAATTTGTGATTTGGATAATTTGGTAATGCGACAGGGTATGAGAAGACATATTGATATAAAGATGAGATTATCGGAACAAATAGAAAAATTTGAGAAGACAGTAAATATAATTAATTGCCAATGTCTTAAGAATGATAATTTACAAGATTTTAAGAAAATTGTTAATCGAATAGTTGACTGTTTTTGTTGTGGAGAAAAGAATGAGTTTTACAATGAAAGACTTGAAAAAAGAGTTTGAGAATGCCAGTGTTGTCTCTTATTATAATGATTTAGGTGAAAAGTTTGGTTTGACTCCAGCAGAAAAAAATATAATTGAAAGGTATATAATGAGAGACTGCTCTATTTTGGAAATTGGGTGTGGAACGGGCAGAATATGCAATAACTTATATGATTCTGGGTATGAAAATATTTTTGCGATTGACTTATCTAATAATATGATAAAAAGGGCCAAATTAAATGCCAAAATCAGTAATGCAAAGGTGAAGTTTAAAACAATGTCTGCCATAAAAATTGCGAACTTGGGGTGCAAGTTTGATGCTATTATATTTGGATATAATGGACTTTGCGATATACCAAATAAAAAAAATCGTCTAAATGTTTTAGAGTGTATTAGTGAGGCATTAAGTGATAATGGTGTATTTATATTTTCTACTCAAGATAGAAACCAAAATTTAGAAAAATATGGTGACTTTTGGAGGGAAAAAGAAAGGCTTTTTAAAAAGGGAAAAAAGAACGAACGGGGAGATCTTGTCCGATATAAATTTAACAATGTAAAAACATATGTAAATGTTCCATCGTTTGAAGAGGTTGTTGATTTGCTGAGGCGTTCAAATTTGACTTTAGTGTTTACGGATATGACAAGAAATTTGACGAGCAATATGGATGAGGAGTTGGGCGATTTTAGGTTTTTTGTGGTAAAAAAGTGATTAATGTTGGCATATTGTGTTGTGATTAGTGTGATTTCGATTATTTTAAAACGGGAGTACTTGAATTTGCACTATTTAGAACCAAATTGTGCAACTATCTATTTAATAACTTGGTAGTTGTTTCTAGATAACTGTTAAATTTAAATAAATGGTTAATTAAAAAAGTGTTATAAATACTGCTAAAAAAGAAAACAAGAGAGGATAACTGAATGAAAAATATTGTAGTATTCGGTTTGGGGTATGTCGGTCTTTCAAATGCACTTTTATTTGCACAAAATAATAAAGTTGTAGGTATAGAAATTAATGAGCAAAAAGTGGAATTGTTAAATAAGAAGATTTCGCCAATAGAAGACAAGGAAATCTCAAAGTTTCTAAAAAATAAAGAATTAAATTTTGTTGCAAAAAAAGAGGATGACGATGCAGTTGTCGGTGCTGATTATATATTAATTTGTACCCCAACGAATTATGATGAAACAAGCCAATATTTTGATACTTCTTCTGTTTTGGCTGTTATGGAAAAGGTTAATAAATTAAACGAAAATGCGGTTGTGGTAATAAAGTCAACAATTCCAATAGGGTTTGTTGATGGATTATTATTGAAATATCCCAATATTAATATATTATTTTCTCCGGAGTTTCTTCGAGAAGGAATTGCACTTAAAGATAATCTTTACCCATCTAGAATTATTGTAGGAACGAATTTGACAAATAAAAGATTATGTAAATTTGCTGAAGAATTTAAGGATTTGATGATTGATTCGGCAATTGATAAAAATGTTCCTACATTTATGATGTCCTATCAGGAAGCGGAGTGCGTAAAATTATTTTCAAACACATATTTAGCGATGCGAGTGGCATTTTTTAATGAACTCGATAGTTTTGCTTTGAATAAAAATTATAATTCAAAATCTATCATAGAAGGGGTTTGTGCGGATAAGAGAATAGGTGGGTTTTATAATAATCCGTCTTTTGGATATGGAGGATATTGTTTACCTAAAGATACAAAACAATTATTTTCAGAGTATGAAATGACTTTTGTCCCTAATGAGTTGATGCGTGCAATTGTCGATTCAAATTCTTGCAGAAAAAGAATAATTATGAAAGATGTTTTAAATAAAACCCAACCCAATGATATAATCGGCGTTTATCGATTAAATATGAAAGCAAATTCTGATAATTGTAGATACAGTGCAATTATAGATATAATAAAATTATTATCTCGATATAGGCGTGTGATGGTTTATGAGCCAACAATTGATCATTTGGATATAGATAATATTATTTTTGTAAAGTCTTTGCGGGAATTAAAGGATAAATCGCAATTAATATTAACAAATAGAATAGGGGCAAACCTTTCTGATGTTATTGAAAAAGTTTACACTAGAGATATTTACAATTGCGATTATTGATTGTTTAATATTTATTTGTACATCACAAACATAATAAAGAAGTATAATAATTTGTAGATTGTGGTACCAAATATTTTTAAAGATACAGCCTGGAATAGGGTGTATCTTTTTAATAAAACAATAAATGTTATGATTTGGATTTTTTTGATTTTTAACAACTTTGCTTGGTACTATGCAATGGGTTGAAAAAGAGGTAATTATAGCGGATTTTGGAGGTTTTTGCGTTTGAGAGTGTGAAGAGGAAAAAGTGGCTTTTGGGGCAAGGATAAATTATGGAAATAGTTTAGAAAACTTTGGCAAATTTGATAGATTTGTGGGCAAGATATGGTATACTAACATATAGATATATATATTACAAGGAAGAGTATGAAGAAAAAAATTTTGCTTTTTGTTTTGTTTTTTGTTGGAATAATTGCCTCGGTGCGTCCAAATTTTGGGATGCAAGTTTTGGCAAATGACAAAAGTTATGTTACATTATCCGATGACGATTATAGGCTAGAGCAAGAGTACTTGGACTTTTATGCGGTGGGCGTGGAGCACTTTACATACTCAAACAATGGCGAAAGTCGAAACGGAAAGGTTCTTTCAAATGCTTTTGACGGAAATTTGAGCACATATTTTGAGTCGCAAGCGGAAAATGTGAACGGCTTTGTAAATAGTATTGAAATTTCTTTTGAAAAGAGCGTTACGCTTGATAGGATGATTTATGGCTCCGAGCCGGGGACGACAAGGGGCTTTCCCGTAAACTTTGATGTTTATTACAAGACCACAAGCGACTGGGTGTTGATAGACAACTATATAATGACCGAGACCACCGATTTGGTGCTTATAAATTTTGGAGAAAGTCTTGAAATAAACGCTTTAAAATTGGATTACACAAAAGTGCACACTCGCCATAGATACACGGCAACTGCTAGAGAAATTTATTTTTTGCAACCCGAAAGTGATAGTTTTGAGGACTACGAAAATTTGTTTTCCGACTACTCGGAAACAACTTTGAGTTCTAAGTTTTTCACATTAAAAAGTCTTGAGGATTTTGAAAAGTCGTTTGAAAATAATATTAATTTTTCTGCCTCGAATGCCAAGATTAATAGGGCAAAAGCAGTGCTAAATGGCGAGGTTGTTTTTGATAAAAAGAAAGAAATGACAACTAGTCCACTTGGGGACAACATTATTGAAAGATATGGCGACACGGCAAATTATGCAAGAAATACTTTGCAACTTACTTCCTTTGGTACAAATAGGCAGGTGACGGGGATACTTGCTTATGCGGGAGACACCATTAATGTTTATGTTGATGGAAACGAGAACGACCCGCTTCCTCGTGTTCGCTTTTCGCAAGCGATGGGGCATTGGAGAAGTTGGCTTAGTGGTGAATACCAACTAAAACTAGGCAAAAACACCTTTGTTGTGCAAGATTTTGTAACTTCGGACTATCAAGAAAGTGTACCTAAAGGTGGTGCGATTTACATTGTAAATCCATACACTGTGTCGGAGCAAAGCGAAAATGTAAAAGTGTATATTGACGGCGGTGAGTTCTATCCCGTATTTAAAGCGGGGATGGATGAGACGGAATATTTGAATTTTTTGGACGAGTATGCAAAGAAGGTGGAGGGAAATGGCGATATTATAAACCTAACCGAAATTGTATCCGATCATATGATTTCAACCGTTTGGGCGACTATTGCAAATGAAAGATTTGCTTCGTATAGCCCAAATACAAGTATTGCAAAATGGAATGAATATATGGATAAATTGCTAGAATTTGGCGGTATTCCACAAAGCAACTCCGACCCACTTTTTGATGAGCGTAATTTGCACATAAGGCACAATATTCGTGTGGCTCAACCTTGGGCGGGTGCCTTTATGTATGCGGGTGGAGAACATATTGGCGTGCTTAAGGGCTCACAAAATTCGCTAATCTACGGCTCGGGTTTTGGTTGGGGTGTAACTCACGAAATTGGTCACGCACTAGATAATAGGTTTAGAACCATTGGCGAGACAAGCAATAATATGTGGTCAAAATACAACGAAGCGTGCATTGAAAATGTTGGAACAAGGGGCGATTTTGCCAATACTACTGCTATGCTAAGTGGTGACGACACTTATGATAAGGTGTACAATGAGGAAACGGGCAATACATCGTATTTTAATAGCAATAGATACAATTATTTGGTGTGGTGGTATTTGGAAACCTACCAAAAGGGATACTGGGGCAACTTGGAAAATTGCTATAGGGGGCTTAATGCTAGGCTCAATGCGTTCTACGAAAGATGTCTTAGTGCAAAAGAAAAATTAAGTTTATTGACCGAGACCGAAAGGCAAGTGTTCTATTCATCCATTATTTTGGGGATTGACCTAACTTACTACTTTGATAGGTGGGGTTATACAATTAGAAATAATGACGCCGACCCAGTGTTTAGAGAACGTGCCACAACCGCCGAATATAAAGATATTATGAAAATGGCTATAAATAGCGGTTATGTAGATGACGATGTCAAGCCAAAACTATGGTACCAAACCAACACGGCACACTTGGAAACTTCAAAGTCAATATATGACACAAGCATAAAAGCGGTGGTGGAAAGCGTGACCAAAACGGACAATGGCTACGAAATAAAGTTGCCAAAGAGCAATCTTGAAGGGCATCTTGGCTATGAGATTTTGGAAGGGAACGATAAAGATGGCTACAAGGTAATAGGCTTTACTAGTGGCGAGAGTTTTGAGGATACAATCGAGTATGAGAATGGCTACACTCCTAATTACAAAGTGGTGGCGTACGACACGTCATATGGCACTACATACAAGTGGGGAAAAGTCGAAAATGATGAACAGACTAAAGTTAATACGCTAGTAATAGTTGTTGTGGCGATTTTGTTGTGTGTTGCTATTGTGGCAGTTGCCTTTGTGGTTAGGGTAGTTGTTGCAAAACAAGGTATAGAAACTAGGTCAAATAAAAATTCAAAGAAAAAATAGTATGTAGACATAGTTTTGTATTTGTAACTATGGTTTGTAGAGGTAATTGAGTAAAATAAAAAACTCCATTTTTTGGCTTTAAAATGGAGTTTTTTTGTGCTTTGCATAATACTTGAATATGGCGTATTGCTAAATACTTTAGTAATACATTTTTGATGTTGAATGACCGTGTAAGGTTGTGATATTTTGAAGTGGCACAATCTTTGCTACGGCTTTGGTGTGGTGACCAAGTTATTTTAGTTTCCAATATAGCACAATCATTGCTTGCAAAGGGATTCCAAGAAGGAATATAAGCCAAATATTTTGACCCAAAAATTGCAAATAAAATGTGGTGATAAGAGACCAAATAAATACCGTTCGGGTGATTAGTGAATAAACCTTTTTGCCCCAAATAATGTTGAAAATGTCAGCAACCAGTGCACTTGTTGGCACTGCCCACAAAAATACAATCCAAGGGGAGGTGTTGGTCGAAATTCCCGAATATACATATATACAAGTGGCAATTAGCCACACAACCGATATGGCAAGTAGGCTAATTATTATTTGATTTCCCATTTTGATTTTTGACTTCGGTGCTTTTTGATGAGTGTGTTCTTTTGAAACCAAATAATCTAGTTCCACGCCAAAAAGTTCACAAATTGAGCATAGTACTTCAATTGGTGGCATAGTGTCGCCCTTCTCCCACCTCGACACCGCTTTGTCGGAGTAGTGGAGTTTTTCGGCGAGTTCATATTGGGTCATATTGTTTTGTTTTCTTAGTGCACTTATGTTTTGTGCTATAATTTCTCTATAGTTTTCCATACCAAAAGTATATCAAATTTTTTTGATATTTGCAAGGGGTTTTGTAAAACAATTTTTAGTTATTCTACAAAAGTGAGAGTTTGTAGAGCGGGTGAGAAACTGTAGAATTGAACTCTAAACCTATGGCTTTCATATTTAGGTTGATTTTATTTTCTAGTGTTTCTATAATTTACATGGTAAATTATTTTGTAATTTTTTTAAAAAGTTGGAGAGATTATGACGAAACGCAGGTGCTCAAATTTAATTTTAATACTTTTGATATCCATTTTTCTTAGCGGGTGTTCGCTAATTGAAGAATTGCTTTTTACTAAGGACACCGTTCCTGAGTATTCTTTTTCGGGGTATGTTTATGCCGACGGAAGTCCGCTTGACGGGGTGACTGTTGATTGTGGGCTAAATACCGCTACAACAAACGAGTTGGGGTATTATAGTTTTTCGGGGCTAAAAAAGGCGGTTGAGGTTTCGGTTGAAAAGGACGGATACATCTTTGAGGGAGGCTCAAAGATTGTTAGCACAATTTCGTCAAATATAAATTTTGATGGTTACGAAATTTTTGAAAAGAGCGGATATGTAAAAAACGGCGATACATTTGTTGAAGGTGTTAGCGTTTGTGCCGTTAGCAAGGGTGGAACATATAGCACCACCACAAATGAGTTGGGAAGATTTTATTTAAAGAACTTGGCGGGCACCGTAAAGGTTACCGCAACCAAAGATAAGTTTAGTTTCTTTACTCAATCATTTAGCATTTCAAAAGAGGACGACGTGGTCGTGTCGGGCAGTGCCAATCTTTCGGGGCATGTAAATTGCGACGAAAATGGCACACTTGGCGACTTTGAACTAAAGATGAATGGCGAAAATATCGAACTAAACGACGACTTGAGTTTTGATTTGGATGCCGTTTCGATGAATGACGAATTGGTGCTTTCTAGCAATACTTATCATATTGAAAATAAGCGTGTTGTAATTAAGTCGGCGGACGATATTGTGTTTGATTGCAAAAAATTGTATGATGCCAGTGGCACGGTGGCTTGTGGAAATGTTCCTTTAAGTGGTGTAAAAGTAAGCGTTGGGAACAAGTCGGTTTTGTCGCAAGACGGCGAGTTTGATCTGCGTGGGCTTTATGGCGAAGGGACGATGAAATTTGAACTAGACGGCTACACATTTGAGGATATACGCGTGTCAAGTTCTTCAAATAGCGTTTTGGCTATGGGGCTTACCTCGGTTAATTTGAGCGTTAGTTTGAATAGTGGAAATGATTACAAAAATATTAGTATAAAGGTGGGCGACAAAGTCTTTGATACTTGCACAAGACAAGGCGTGTTTACGCTAAACGGCGTTAAGTTTGGCGACAAAATTGAAGTTGTTGCAAACGCTTTTGCAAGCGTTCCATCGTTTACACTATCAAATAGAGACCCACTAAGCGTAAGCCTTCAAAGGCTATATAACGTAAATGCCGTTGTAAAAAGCGGGGACAAAAATTTGGACGGCGTTACCGTTTTTGTTGATGGGGAAGAGTATGGCAAGGTGGACGGCGTTGGCATCACAATTTCGGGGCTTTATGGCGAACATACAATTTCTTTTGAAAAAGACGGATATGTGTTCTTTGATACATACGATGTAAACTATTATACAACAAACGTAGTTGGCAATTGCTATGAACTATTTGATATCACGGGCACTGTGCACACGGGCAGTGTTGCTTTGAGTGGAGTAAAAATTTCGTATCGTGGAGAAGATTATTACTCAAGTGAAAGTGGTGAGTTTACAATTCCAAACGCCTATGGTGAAAGCGATTTGACCGCTATGTGTGACGGCTACAATAATGCAATGTCTAGCGTAAGTATAACCACCAAAAACCAAGACTTCAACTTGGATTACGATATAAGTGGCGAAGTTTTATGCGGAAGAGCGGGCGTTATGGGTGTTAAAGTGTCCGTGGGTGATAATGAAATCTTAACCGACGAAAAAGGCAAGTTTAGCCTTACGGGACTTACGGGTCAAAACGAAATTACTTTTGAAAAGGAGCACTATGAGTTTGAAAACGCGGTTGTTTCAAATTCTCAAAATGTGTCCGTTCAATCAACATACGAAATTGTCGGAAATGTAAATACCAGCGAGGGCGTAGTTTCGGGCTTGGAAATAAGCCTTGTTGGTGTTGATATAAAAACCACCACAACAGATAAAGACGGAAACTATTCGTTTAAGGGGCTATCGGGAACTTATACACTATACTATAGCGAAAAAACAATGATTGACCTAAAACCAAAACAATATAGCGTAAACGAGGGTGGAAGTTATAACTTCTCAAATAAAGGCTTTAAGTTTGGTGGAGTGGTTACTTGCGGAGGCGAGCCATTGTCGGGCGTAACGGTTATAATTGGTAGCAACAAAGCCACCACCGACGAAAACGGACAATACCTTATTCCACTTGTTACCCAAAGTAGCGTAATTACACTTTCAAAAGACGGCTATGAATTTGAAGGCTCGGGAACTACTATCACCGAGGAATTTGCGGATAGGGATGATGTAAACTTTGTTGCAACATACAAGGTTGTCATTTCAGTTTTGTCGGGCAAGACTATGTTAAGTGGTGTTTCGGTTGGCATTGATGACGAGCCAAATGGAACTACAATAGATGGCTTGTTTGAAATATCTGGGCTCAGTGGAAAGCATACACTAAGTTTGGCTTTGGATAGATATAAGTTCGCTTGCGAAAGTTGGGTAGGCGAATATGAGTACGCTCAAGGTGAGCACGTAGTAAATGGTTACACTCGTGTAACATTCCAAGCAACCTTTGATACTTGCGTTACACTTAAAACGGGCGACGTTGCAGTTTCGGGCGTAGGGTATAGCGTAAATGGAAAAGCGGGAAGCGGTGTTAGTGGCAAAGACGGAAAACTAACCATAACCGACCTAAAACTAGGCGACGAACTGACATTCAATAAAGCCAACTATACTTTTGAAAGCAAAAAACTTGATGAGTACACCGAAGCCTTTGGAGTAAACTCTTCGTACAAAATTAGTGGAACTATTTCCAATTGTGGCAGTCCGCTAGAGGGCGTTAAGGTAAGTATTGTGGGAAGCGAAACTGTGTCCACAAATTCCGACGCGCAAGGGCGTTTTGAGTTTGAAAACATTGTTGGAGCGGTTACTCTTCACTTTGAAAAGAGTGGCTTTGACTTTGAAAATGTTGAGGTTTCCTCGGCGGAAACTGTGCTTGTTCGTTGCAAGTATTCGGTGTCGGGATTTGTAAAACTTCAAGACGGCACGGATGTTTCGGGCGTAAAAGTATATAACGGCGAAATCCTTTTGGCAACCACCACAAACAAAGGTGCCTTTACAATAGACGGGCTAAGTTCGGTTGTGTCGCTAACATTTGTAAAATATGGCTATACATTCAAGGGCGAATACAAGGTTGACGGCAGTGTGGAAAATTCGTCAAACGGCGAGTATGAGGTTGGTGAGCCAATTGACGAACTAACCATTTATGGAACATACGAAATTTCGGGAAGGGTAACAAGCGGAAGCCTTCCTATCCAAAATGCAAAAGTTTATATAGGCTCCAAGTTTGGAACAACCGACAAAGACGGATATTACAAAATTGACGGCTTGGGTGGCGGTTCGCTAGATGCGGAGTTGACAGTTAATGGCTATGACAAGCCAACATCCAAGTCCATAAAGGGCTATACAAGTAGTGCAAACTTTGACCTTACATACTCAGTTACAATTTCGGTTACGGGCGAAATTAAAAATATAATGGTTGAAGTTAGTGGCGATGTTAGTAGAAAAAATACATATAGCACAAGTACAATTACCCTCAGTGGATTAAAAGGCAACAACACAATTAAGATTTCAAACTCTAACTACAAGATTTCCGAAAACGATACCTTTACAAACATAACCCACGCCGAGACTATAGATATTCGTACGCAATTGCTATACACAATAAAAGGAGTGGTTAAAACCGACGAGGGGGTTGCTGTTCCTTATGCAAAAATTACAGTGGGCGAAATGACCGCCGTTGCAAACGAAAAAGGCGAATACGAAGTAACAGGACTTGTTGGAAAGAACACCCTTAGTGCAACTTTGCCATTCAAGGGATATTCAAAACTAGAAGACATCCAAAAGGACTACGGTCAAGTTGAAAAAGCGGGCACATATGATATAACATTTACCGCCAAGGCATTCTGGCTAGGACTTCTAAATCACGCATATGACAACCTCCGCAATGGCAATGGTTATCAAATAGTAGGCACGGGTTCGGTTGTAGCAATTGCGGAAATGTTGAGCATTGAAAGTGATAGTGAGGTTGATGTCCACTATAAGCAAGACAAAAATGGCATTAAAGTATTTGAAAATAAGAATAATGGTGGAGTTGCCGCCGGAGTTGACCCTAATGTTTCGTTATTAACCGTGTATAACACAAAAACGGGCGAAGTTAGAAGCCAATTTGTGGCAGGTGAAGATGAGGTATTTGAGACAGGCGTAAATTATCCAAACACTTGGAACGCTTGGAACAATGGCTCTATAGTAGGCAGTGTAGATGCTTATAAAAATAAGTATGGCGTAGATATTGATGGCTTCTCGCCATATATCATAAATCTAAACACCATTAATAGTGCTACAAAGGTATCTGATAGTGGAAACGATTATGTATTCAAATTGGATCTAAATACAAACACATCAGTTGCAAATTACAACATTCTAATGGGTGTTATGTGTAATAAAAAAGATATGGAGGGATTTAGTTCCATAACATTAACGGTTACCATTTCAAAAACTGGTCATATAAAAGAAATGAAAATGTATGAAAAGTACGCCGTTAGAACAAATAAAAATATTGGCAGTTCTTTGTATGAGGATAAAAAAGCCAATGTTACTGGTAATATAACATACACTTTCTATACAAACGAAGTTAGTACCATACAAGATATTGACATAAGCACTCCACTTACCGCAGTGGCTAATATTAGAACGCTTGAAAATTATGACGATGTAAGTACACTAAAATCAATTAAAAAAGCAAGTACACCTAAATTTGACCTAATTGTTTGCAAAAAGGAAGAAATATTATGAGAAGATTTAAAACAAAATTATTCACTTTAATATCTGCACTAATACTTTCGTGTTCGTGTTTCCTTTTTGCACCGCAAGAAGGTGTAGAGGTCAAGGCGGATACTCAAAAAGATGTTAATCAAAGTGCAAGTAAAAACTTTACTTTAAATGAAAACTTTGCTCAAACTACAAATGAGAATGTTGCATCAAAAAACTTAGAATACAAATTGTATGTTGATAATGATTCAAATGACGATACATCCAACTACTATAATATTAATGTTGAAAATTTTTCAACTAAGTCAACTAGTAAAAATGTTTCAAAAAATTCTATTTATGTAAATGTGCTTTGGGGTGTCAGTGGTACCATTTCTACAACGGTCAATATAGATAATCAAAACTTACAAAAGTCAATAGATAATGGAATGTTGTCAATACAACTAAAAACTGATTTTGAGTCACACCATACTGGAACAGTTACGTTGACAAATGGTAGTAATAAAAGTACTAAGGACGGAAGTACCAGTAGTTCACAAATATTAAGTGATTTAATTACAGTGACTAGTTATCAATCTGACATTAGTTTTTATGCAAAAGGTTCGACGGCATTTCCTGTTGATTATTTTGTCATTGACATCAAGAACCCTACCATAATTCTTACCACCACCGATGTGGTGGCTCCTACGGCGGAGTTGACTAGTGATATGAATAATTTGGAGTGGAGCGGGGAAGAGAGTAGGACGATTACTTTTGAGGTTACCGACAATGGTGTAGGCGTTCAAAAAACACTTGTTTATGACCAAAGTGGAAACGAAATTACTCCAACGCTTGTAAGTATGAGTGCGGATACAAAAACTGCAAAATATTCGTTTACGGCAAGTTACGGAAATAGTTATTATGTAAAAACTTGGGATAATGTAAACAATGTAAGCGAAATGAAATCACTAATCAGTGCCGACGACCTAAAGTTGGATAGGACAAGCGGAATACTAGCAATCAATCCAATTGAAACTTTGCATAACAATGATTTGAAGGTTAAATTCAATTATACAAGTGATAAAAAGAGCAGTGAGACTCTTTATTACAAAATTATGAACGAAACGGACTTTTATGATGTTGCAAGCGAGACCGGCACGGGTTCTAATGACAAGGTTAGCAAAACCAATTGTGATGGTTTCATTGATGTAGGTCAACTTGGTGAGGAGGCAACAATTGATTTTGAAAATATTATGCCCGACGCAACGGATGAAAGCAATTATGTAATTTGTGCAATAGTAATTGATGCGGTTGGAAACAAAAGTGGTATGTCATATCAAACATTCAAGTATGATAGCAGAAGGTTTGTTGTTGACATTCGTATTGATGGCGGAACACTAGATGGCGAAATTAGTGGAACCGAAATTAAATCGGACGAACTTGGCGAAACCTTGCCACACGCTTGGGCAGGAACACCAGTAAGTTTTAAATACACTCCAAACGAGGGCTATGAGTTCTACGAAATCCTAAGATACAAGATGGAAAAAACCGAGAGTGGAGAGTATAGACGCACTGGTGATGGCGTGCCACAAAGCGGTAATACAATTTCTACCAAGTTTACATATACTTGTGGCGACAACTATTCGTTTGATGTTAAGTTTAGATATATTGTTACACTTTCACCAAAGCAAACTGAGTTTGAGTACCTAGTAGACGATAGTGGCGAGGGGAAAGCACAAGCGATTGATTTTACCCTTAATGATAAGTTTGCAGAAGGTTGCACGGGCACAAACGCCGAGGCTATTGATAAATCCATTATATCCTTTAGTTATACCCTAAATGGCAATAGCGTGGTGGCAATTAAGGATGCGGGCACATACACCGTAACTTGGGCAATTGCTAGCGACAATAGAGACTACAAGGGTAGTGGCAGTTTTGAGGTAGTTGTAAACCGAAAAGTTGTAACCCTAAGTTATTCAAACACAAGCGGGCTTGTGTACAATGGAAACGAGCAAAGCATTGGTGTGGAGTTTGCGGGTGACAACCTAAATGACGTCGAAAAGGCAAATCTTATTCTTGATACAAAGTACTACTTAAACACTGACACCGAGTGTAAAAACGCCGTTTTGTTATGCGACGCGGGTGAGTACTTTGCAAAAGTTGGATTAAATAACAATAACTATGTTATTTCAAACGACAAAAGCGATATGTTTGTTATTGCAAAAAAATCCATATATGTTACTTATGGTGCTCTAGAGTTTGATTACACCGCAAGTATCCAAGCAATTGAATATACTTTAAGCGAAAACATTGATGTAGATATTGTTTATTATATTGGCGAAAACGAGGCGGAGTTTAAAAATGCAAGCGATTATACCTTTGAAATTTTGCCAAAAGATACCAAAAACTATGTGCTTACAAATAATAGCGGAAGTGCAAAAATACTAAAAGTAAACGCGTATTTTGCCTTGGCAAAGACAATATATGACTATACGGGAAGTGTATTTGGGCTAGAAGACATTAAGTTTGTGGTAAAGAATGGTGAAGGCGAGGACGCAAGCGAAGTAATCGTAAATGGGTTAAGTTTCGAGGCGTTTATTGGGGAACAAAAAACGGATATCCAAGCACCTGACACATTATATCAATTGGTGTTTAAAACTAGTGACGAAAACTATAACCTTTATAACACTACATTTGAAATACAGGTTGTTACGACCGAACTTAAAATTAGTGTAACTAGTGATTATGAATATACTGGCAAGGCAATTGAGTTTGGTTATGTTGTAAAAAACCAATATGACGAAGTTTTGAATAATGTAAGCGGACTAAATTATACTATTAGTTATGGTGACTCTACTATTAGCGAAATAAAGGCGGTTGGCGAGTATTCCTATATCTTTAAAACCGACGACCCTAAGTTTAAGTTGACGGGTGGCACGGGAACATTTAGGGTTAATGTGACAAAAGTTAAAGTTACAATGAACACTTTAAATTACACTTATAATTCTAACTATGATTATACTATTTCATACACCGCAACATCGCTTGGTGGACTAAGTTTGACCGAAAGTGTTGAGTTGGTTTTGGACAAGTCTTTGGGAAATGCGGGTACTTATGCATTTGGCTTTAGGCTAAAGAGTGCGGACGACGAGGGAAGCATTGTAATTGAGAGTGTTGAGGATGCATTTGGAAATGCCCTAAGTGACGACCAAATGGTTATTGTAATTGCTCCTATGGAAGTTGGATATTTGGTTGACACAAACTACACCTACAACTTTGGAAATGAAATTCAATTAATTAGGCGTAGGCTAACCGAAGCCGATTTGAGCGAAGAAAATGTTGTGTTTGAAATTGGCGAAATTATAGATAAAGGCGAGTACGAAGGGAAAGTGTATTCAAGTGACCCCAACTACTATATTTCCATTGATGGGTGCGAAAGTGTCGATGGAAAGGTTGTGTTCAAGATAGTTGTTGATAGTTACAAAATAAATGTTCTTGGCGCAAGCGATGAGGAAGCCACATATATTTATGAGTATTGTGGCAACGAAATTGTTCCAACCATAAGGCTATCGCACAAGTTTGATGAGTACTTAATTTATTGTCAAAACACAGAAAGTATTGCAAACATTGTGGCGGTTGGTGAGTATCAACTAGAGTTGCACTCAATAAATCCTAACTTTGAAATTGTTGGAAGTGCGGTCTTGCGTGTTACTCCAAGGAAAGTTTCAATTGTTGTCGACAAAGACACTTTGGAACAAACCTATGCAAAAAATGTAAAGCACATTTCGTACAAAATTTACGACGGCGAAGATGTTATAAATATTGATAGCAAAATAAAATACTTTGTATTTGGCGACGATGAAAAGAAGACGGCTTATCCATATTTGGTAGGTTCGTACGGCTTTGAAATTGTGGTTACTGGAAACTATGAGGGCAGGCTTGAAAGCGATGACGATACCGCCTTGGTTATTACAAAAAAGGCGATTGATTTGACCGTTACGCCAAACCAATTTAAGGTGTATGGCGATGAGGACGGCGAAATTGAATATACGCTAGCGGGAGTGTGTCAAGGTGACCACATAGACATTTCGCTAGGTAGACAAGAAGGGGAAGATGTTGGAAAATATGAGGTTATCCTAAACTCAACCGAGTTTGACAACTACACAATCAATTATGTGGTGACTTATTTCCAAATCACCCCAAAAAGAGTTGTGATTGTTGCCGACGCCAAAACAAAGACTTTTGGCGAAGTTGACCCCGAATTTACTTACAAATTAATTTTGAATAATGCGTTTGTAACAAGCCTTTTGGGTGACGACAAATTTGAGGGAACACTTGAAAGAGAAGAGGGCGAAAATGTTGGCGAGTATGAAATAGCTTTAGGCACTCTTGCCAACGAAAATTATGACATAATTTATACGGGCAACTATCTTGAAATTTTGCAAAAAGATGTTGAGGTTAGCATAAGCGACACAAGTGTTATTTATGGCGAAAGCGGAGACCTTTGCTACACGATTGACAAAGAGTATTTGGGCCTAATTTCGGGCGAACTTGAAAGAGAAGAGGGCGAAGATGTTGGCGAGTACGAAATTGGTCTAGGCTCGCTTGAAATATCTAATCCAAACTATAATTTGGTTTGTACAAGATTTGGTTCGTATACCATTTTAAAAAGCAAAATTACAGTCATTGCTTTACCTCAAACAAAGGTGTATGGTGAAGCGGAAGAACTAGAGTATTTGGCACTAGGTTTGATTGGTAACGATACGCTATATGGAAGCCTTTCAAGGGAGCCGGGCGAAGATGTTGGTGTATATAAAATTAACATCGGTTCGCTAAATAATGATAATTATGACATAAACTTTATTGCATCCCAAATGGTTATAACAAAAGCGGGTATAAGTATAGTTATTGACAATAAAACCCAAGTTTATGGCAATAAACCTGCCGAACTTACCTATTCTGTTACGGGTTTGAAAAATAACGATACGCTAAATGTTGTGCTAAAAAAGATTGGTGGAAATGACGCCGGCACATATGAAATCTATGGGCAATTTAATATTCCAAGCAATTATTATTTGGAAAATTACAATACTGGAACATATACAATTGAAAAGGCGGATATCGAAATTTCGCTTGAGCCAAAGTCGGTTTCTTATACGGGAAAATCCATTGAAGTTGTTGCAAGTGATTGCGACCTTCCATTAAGATATATTTACACAAAATTTGGTGAAGTGGTAGACGAAATAAGGGCGGTTGGAACATACAAAGCAAAAGCAATTTTTGACGGAAACAACAATTATAATCCGACTACTAGCGAAGAGGTTTCAGTTGTTGTTTCGGCTCAAGAAATTCATATCACTCTTGGCAAAACTGAGTTTATATATGACGGCGAAGCCAAGTATCCAGAGTTTGGTTATGACAAAACTTTGGGACTAAATAACAATCAATTTGAGTTTGATTTTGGTGACGGTATTGTGCCAATGGAAGAGGGTACATATCCATTTACTCTAAAAGTAAAAGACGGACAAAACTACTTTGGAAGTGTTAGTGGCGAGGTTGCTATCAAAAGAACGTTTGTTATTGAGAATGCAAATAGCGTAATTGAGTGTGAGGACGCAACGTTTGATGATGACGCAAAGGATATTGAACTAAAGCAAGAAACTCGAAAAGAAAAATTCAATAACGAAAAAGTTGTTTCGGTTTGCACGCTAAAAAATGGTGCCAATGTTGAATCAAACGGCTATATTTATACCGTAAGGGTCAAGGCTTCTAGCGATGTTAATTCGGTTAAACTATATAAGGTTGGTGTGTCGGGCTACACCGAGGTTGCAATAAGGATTGAAGACGGATACTTTGTATTCAATGTTGACAACTTTGAAAGTGAGTATGTTATAACCACCGATGTCAAAAAACTCTCACTCATTGGATATATCGTTTTTGCGGTTTGCGGAGTTTTGGTTTTGGGACTAGCACTACTTGTTGTTGTGGTTGTTAGGCACCCTAGAAGAAAGCGTCTTGCAAAGGTTTTGGAAGTTGAGGAGGCTAAACAAACTAGCACAAAGCAATCTAAGCAAACCAAGTCTAAGCCACAAAAGTCAGTTTCGACAAAAACAAAAAAATCAAAAGCAACAAAGTCTAACAAAAAGGATGACGGCGTTGACGACTTTCACGTGATTTAAGTGTTGGCTTTGATGTTTGATAGGCTCAAAAGAGACTAAATAAAAATGATACAAGAATTTGTTTCCATTTTGATTATGGGGCAAGTTCTTGTTTTTTTATCAAATCCATTGACTTTATGGGCAGTATGTCATATAATATAGTCATAAATGATAGGAGAAAAACTATGTTTAACTCATTGGTTCTAAGACGCAATAAGGATTAGGCATTCGCAAAAAACGCCAAGTGTTTTGTGAATGTGTTTTTATTGGTTCACGGAACATATAGATAGATTTATTAAAATTAAACCGCTTATATGTTTTGGCATATAGGCGATTTTTTATAAAGGAGTAGGGATGAGTAACTTAAAGCGGAGACGGCACGGGACACAATTACAAAACTAAAATTATAATATAAGAGGAAAACAATATGGAAAATATTGAATATCTAAAAAAATTGGTCAGTATAAAAAGTTTTGACCTAAATAAAAATGACGAAATAATTGAATATCTAAAGGGTGAGTTGGAGGGGGACGCTTGTGAGGTTTTGACCATCAAAAACACCGTTAACGAGAGAAAAAGTCTTCTTGTCGGGCTCAATTGTGGGCTTAAAGATTGTGCTGGTGGAGTGGTGCTATCGGGGCACGTGGACACCGTTTTCCCCGCCGACCCCAAACTAAATCCTTTTGGCATTGACCCCAACACTCCCGAAATTGTGGACGGAAAACTTTATGGCTTGGGCTCCATTGATATGAAAAGTTTTTGGGCGGTTATATTACATAATATCCAAAAACTTAAGGCTCTTTCTACGCCAATTGTTTTGGCAATAACGGGCGACGAGGAGACCTCTATTCAAGGCGTCGAACTCATTGTTGAAAAGTTGAAGACACTTGGTGCTATCCCAAAAGCGGTAATTGTTGGCGAGCCTACAAGCAGTCAAATTTGCTCAGAGTCAAAGGGATATTATGAATATAAGGTAGAAATTATGGGCAAAAGTTGTCATAGTAGTGTGCCTTCGGACGGGATTAACGCCAACTACATTATGGCAAAATTAATGCTAAAAATCGAAGAACTTTGTTATAAATATCCAAACACCACGTGCACTTGTAATGTGGTTTCGGGCGGAAAATCTACAAATGTTGTAAACGATTTGGCAACAATGGAGTTTGATGTAAGAACTTCCATAAAGGCTTATGCCCGATATGTTATGGACGAAATAAACGCCAAAATAAAGGCATTATTAGAAGAATACAAGGGTGCAAAAATTAGTATGTCAAACTCTTACGCCGTGCCACCGCTAGAGAACAAAAACGCCCAATTTATAGGCGATATATGCAAAAAATTTGGAAAGCACGTGGTGGAATTTACGGGTGCCTGTGAGGGCGGATATTTCCAAGAACTATGCGACAACGTGTTTATCTATGGCGTGGGGGATTTGAAACTTTGTCACCAACCTAACGAGCACGCAGTAGTAAAAGAATTTATGGAATATAGTGCCACTTTTGTGGATTTTGTAAAGGGCATTTCGGACTTGGTTTGATTGTGTGACCTCTTGATGGTGGGGGATTTAGATGTGTTGCTTTGGTGCTTTTACGCACATACGTGTTTTATTTGATAACAAAAAAGATTGAAGTTTGGTTAGGCTTCAATCTTTTTTTAGGATGTTTAATTTTTTTAGGATTGTTTGTTTTTTTTTGTTTAATTATTTTTTAGGATTGTTTTTTGATGTTTAATTTTTTGTTGGATATTAGTCTCTATCCATTTCGTCTTGATTTTGAACTTTGTATTTAAGTCCCATACTATCTAGATAAGCAAATTGCTCGGCTTCGGTCATTGCGTCAAATTTTGCTTTGAAGTTTGCAAAAATGCGTGCTTCTTTTGTGCGGTTTACGGTGTTTTTGATGCTATTTTTTGTGTTCTCGGCGTGTAAAGTGTAGAATTGTTTTTCGGTGTCAACAATTTTGGATTTGTCTACGACTTTTTCTTGCTCGGCGGTCAATTCAAATACCGAATAGTCTACTAGCCCCTCGTCCAATTTTTCATAATGGCTTGCAACCTTGATTGCGGTTACAGGGTTGGAAAAATAGATATCAAATCTATCTGAAGTTGCAATTTCGTTTCTAACTTCTTCTGAGTACTCTTCTAGTCCTTTTTCGCTGTCTCTAAATTCGATTCCGTATAACATGGTTTTGCCCCCTTATTTTTTTTTCGTAAGAACATTATATCACACGAAAAACCCTTTTTCAATACCTTTTTAAAAATTTTTTTAACTTTTTTTTGCGAAATGAAATTTGTTATTAAGCCATTGGATATGGGATTTTATTTGCATAATTTGGGGCGTGTGTGCTAAAATTAAGTATAACTTGAGGAGAGGGGAACTGTGGTAGGTTTTATGAAAAAAATTTCAAAAATTTTTGTACTATGCATATTGATGGTAACTGGCTTTTTTTCGTGCTTTTTCGTATCTTCTTGTGATAATGCAAAGTATACGGCTTGCAAATATTTGAATATCACCTATGGCGACCACGAAAGGCAAAACCTAAACCTTTATTTGCCAAAGGAAAAGTCGGGCGATGTGGGGCTAATTTTGATGATTCACGGTGGCTCGTGGTGTGCGGGGGATAAAAGCGGGTACGATGACGATTTGAATGAGTGGTGTACCGTATATGGCTATGCGACCGCTTCGATAAATTATCACTATATTTCAAGCGAATTTCATTGTGACGACATTATGAACGACATCGGCTTGGCTTTATCAAAAATCAAAGAAACGGCTAGCGTCGAGAGGGGAATAAATATCGAAAAAGTAATGCTTATGGGGCACTCGGCGGGAGCGCATTTGTCCCTTCTTTACGCATACAAGTACGCCGAGACGGCACCAATAAAACCCGTGGCAGTTGTGAGTTATAGCGGTCCTACCGACCTGACTGACGACGGCTACTTTTCGACCGAAATGCTTTGCGATGAGGACTGGTACTTTGACTTGTTTTCGCATCTTGCAGGCGAGGATATAAATGCAGACAACTATCAAACACCTATAATCCAAGAAAAACTTAGTGAGGTTTCGCCTGTCAATTACATCACTTCAAACACCGTTCCGACGCTAATTTGCCACGCTTATGAGGATAATATTGTGCCATACTCCAACGCAACAACTCTAAAAAATCGCTTGCAAGAGTGTGGCGTAAAGCACGATTTGGTTTCTTTCAAAAACTCGGGACATTCACTCGGTCACGACAAAAAACACCGTAAAGAAACTGAAAAACTATTCCTTCAATATGCGGAGAGATATCTTTAAGTTATGTAGATGAATAGGTAAAAAAATTTACCTACTTGGCTTGTGTTATAAATACCTCTTCACTTTTCACTCTTACTTATTATTTTAAAAAAATTACCCCATCAGGGGTAAAATTTTTTTGGTGCCGACCAATAGAGACGAGAACCCACACTTGGCGGATATTAGATATAGGGTTGATAGGACGCACTAAAGGTTACAGTGGGTACGGAGTGGGGAAACAAGGTTTTCGGTGTGTAAACACACATCGAGTCCCGAGAGGCACTAAAAAACACCGCAAAGCGGTGCTTAGTTTGGTGCTCCCTCGGAGACTCGAACTCCGGACCCACTGATTAAGAGTCAGTTGCTCTACCAACTGAGCTAAGGAAGCATATTAAGTTGTTTTGTATACTACAATTGTGTTTGTGGGATAAGCCCACGAGTGATACAAATAAATTGTGGGAGAATGGCTTTGAGTAAATGTTGGAGATATCTAGCAAAAAGCCTTTCTTAAAACCACTCTAATATGATATACCTTTTTGAAAGTCTTGTCAAGATTTTATTTGTATTTTTTTAAAAATATTGTATAATGTTATTAGGTTTAGGGGAAAAGGAGAAAAAATGCGAAAATTTGAGGTTGTAAAGGACGAGTTTATAAAGTACGAAAATGGGAATGTTAAGTTGCCAGTGAGGGCGACCAAGCACAGTGTGTGTTACGATTTCTATTCGCCCATTGACTACACGCTAAAGCCCAATGAAACAAAGTTGATTTTTACCAATATTAAAGCCAAATTTGAGCACGACGAGGGACTTTTTCTTGCTAGCACAAGCGGGCTTGGGAAGAATGGCATAATCCTTGCAAATGGCATCGGAATTGTTGAAAGCGACTATTATGGAAACGAAAGCAACGACGGAAATTTGGGCTTTTTGCTACACAATATGGGCGAGAACGATTACAAAATTTCGGTGGGCGACAAGATTGGTCAAGGTTACTTTTCAAAGTTTTTGACCGTTGACGACGAGGAAGAAATAAAAGAGGTTAGAAAAGGTGGCTTTGGCTCAACCGTCAAAAAATGAATATTTATGCAAAAACTGAACCGCATTTGTCGGTTCTTTTTTAACATTAATTGGAGTCCCACGCATATCTAAATACTATGAAGAGTTACACGGATTTTATTTTGAATGTGGGCGTTTTGAAGACGAACGCAAGGCTTATAAAAAGGCATATCGGCGATGATGTAAAATTGTGTGGGGTGGTGAAAGCCAACGCATATTCCCACGGGCTAGAGACGGTGTGTAGGTCGCTATTTGGTTTGGTTGACTGCTTTGCGGTGGCAAACATAAAGGAAGCGAGTGCCATAAGGCTTTTTGATAAGACCACCGATATTTTGGTGCTAGGGAAGGTTGACGAGTGCGACCTAAAGTTTTGCTACGCCAATAATATTTCGGTATCAGTGGGTTCGCTTGAAGAATTGGAAAAGGTGGGAAAATGTGGAGTGGGTGTAAAGGTTCACTTGCAGGTAAACACGGGGCTAAACCGCTATGGGATTAGGTCGATAGTTGAGTTTAAAAGAGCACTGCGGTTTGTGGAGAAACGGGGCATAAACTTGTGCGGAGCGTATAGCCATTTTGCCACAAAGGAAAACGATATTTTGTTTATAAAAAGGCAATATTTCAAGTTTTTGCAATTTAAAAAGTTGGTGGCAAAAGAGGGTGTGGTGTTCCACATTGCAAACTCGTTTGCCACAATATCCAACGAAAAATATTTTTGCAATATGGTGAGGACGGGAGTGCTTTTGTACGGGCAAGTAAAGAACGATTTGGGGATAAAACCCGTGCTAGAAATCCGCTCAAGAATTGTAAATGTTATGCGTGTAAAGCGTGGTGACACGGTGGGCTACGACCGAACTTTTGAGGTGAAAAAACCTATGACAATTGCCGTTGTGCCCGTGGGCTATGCCGACGGGTTCGATAGGCGACTTTCAAACAATTTTAGCGTTTTGGTTTTGGGCAAGTGGTGCAAAGTTGTGGGACTTGTTTGTATGGATGCCTTTATGATTGATGTGACTGGGGTGGATGCAAAAGTGGGTGATGAGGTTACGATTTTGGGTGATAATGGTGGAAAAACTCTAACACTTTTTGATTATTCAAAGTCGCTTGGCGTGTCGCCGTATGCTGTGCTACTTGGCTTTGATTATAGGCGAATGAACTATGTGATTAAAGAAAAATAAATATGATAAAAAGCGTATAAATATACAAAAATCAAGGTGCCATATTTAATTTGCAATATTTTCATATTTTTAGTACAATTGGTGTGTAAAAAATTGTTATGGTGAGAGTATGAGAATTATTGCGGGAAAGTTTAGAGGAACGAGTTTGCTTTCGTTTGATGCCGAGAACATTAGACCCACGGTTGACAGGGTGAGGGAGAATATTTTCAACAAAATCCAATTTGGCGTGTCGGGGGCTAGAGTGCTTGACCTTTTTGGCGGAACGGGGGCAATAAGCCTTGAGTTTTTGAGTAGGGGCGCTAGCGAGGTTATTACTTGCGACAACAACCCCAAAAGTGTTCAATTGATTAGAAAAAATTTTGAAAAAGTGGGCGAAAAACCGAATTTGAAAATTGGCGATTATTTGACGACGCTAAATAGCCTTGAGGGCAAAAAGTTTGACTACATTTTTCTCGACCCGCCGTTTGCCACCGATTTTGGAAAGATTGCGATTGAGAAGATTGCGGAACTAAACTTGCTTGACAACGACGGCATAATTATTTACGAGCATTTGGTGGGAAAAAAGTTTGAGGTGCCAAAGGGCATTGAAGTTTTTGACGAGAGAAAATATGGCACCGTTGTGGCAACGTACCTAAGGAAACGCGTATGATTAGAGTGGTGAATATAAAGGAAGACAACCCAAATAGCGACTATGCGATGTACCTACTCGATATGGAAATTAAGTACTCAAAGGCGGTGGGTAATAGGGTTGTCGTTGTAATCCACGGCTATGGTTCTCACGGCGTTGGTGGTGCAATAAAGGACGCAATAAAGGCGTATTTGCCACATTTAAAGAAAAACAAAGTTATCACCGACTATGTTTTTGGCGAGAATTGGGGCGATACAAATGAGACCAAAAATTTGATTTGTAGGATTGCACCGGATGCGATAGTGAATGAGCAGTTGAGGTGTCCGAATGCGGGGGTGTCGATTATCCTTCTATAATTTCCGCCGATTTTCGGGCGAAAAGGGTTTGGTGGAGAAATGGGGTTCCACGCTCAAAATAAAGCAAGAGGCAAGGAATGATGGAAAAATATGGCAGTCATTTGCGCCTAGAAAGAGGTTTGGCGGAAGAAAAAGCGGACTTGTCCGCTTTTTTGTTGCGTGATGGGGGTGAGAAGATGTTGTTTTCGTGTCATACCGTATCGAAAAAGAGGAGTAGGAAGACAAAAACGAGGGGGGTTGTGCGTCTTAGTTATAAAATCATAACTATGAAGAAGAGAAAAAGAGAGAAAGAGAAGTGAGGGTGTGGGGAGTGAGAGAGAAGAGAAGAGGTGGAGAGAAGAAGAGGGGGGATGAGTGGTTGGAGAGAGGAAGAGAGAGGATGAGTGGTTGGAGAGAGGAAGAGAGAGGAGTGAATGGCTTTGTTACTTTTCTTTGAGTGTCAAAGAAAAAGTAACCAAAAGAAAGCGTCCCAACTCCAAATACGCGTCGCAATACTTTGTTACTGACGGCTCGCCCGACTAGTCATTTAGCAAAAGTAAACTCCTAGCCGTTCTCACCGTCGAGCCTCGTCTTGCTTGGTATTTGAAGTTGGGTGAAAGTGGAAGCCCGTTGGGCTTAGATTAGAAGAGGGCAAAAACGCAAGCATTTTTGCGGGGCGATGTGTCTCGCTCCGTTTCTCTCCACTCGTGGCACGCTTGGCGAAGCAAGCGTGCTGGTGGCTTTTCGCCACTGCACATCGGCGGAAGCCCGTTGGGCTTGGATTAGAATTTTGAAAGCGGAAGGCTTTGCCTTGAATTGAAAGGGACTTTTCTTTGAGCCCGCCAAAGAAAAGTTGACAAAAGAAAGCGGGGTGCGAGGTGCTTGGTCGCTTCGCTTCCCTCGTGACGGCGACGGGGCGTCTCCGTTGTGGGCAGTCGCCCACCACCTCGCTCGGAAGGCTAAAGCCTTGATATTTTAAAAAGTCAAAAAATTAAGTGTGTTAGTTTGTTTGGTTTTGTGCCTCGTCTTGCTTGATATTTGGAGTTGGGAGAAGCGGAAGGCTTTGCCTTGGATTGAAAGTGACTTTTCTTTGAGCCCGCCAAAGAAAAGGTGACAAAAGAAAGCGGGGTGCGAGGTGCTCGGTCGCTTTGCTTCCCTCGTGGTTGGGGCGGGTCGCCCCAACTGCCCACTTGCCTGCCGTCCGACCTTGCGGTCGCCCGTCGGCTTTATGTGTGCCACACCTCGCACCCCAACTCCAAATACGCGTCGCAATACTTTGTTACTGACGGCTCGCCCGACTAGTCATTTAACAAAAGTAAACTCCTAGCCGTTTTCGCCGTCGAGCCTCGTCTTGCTTGATATTTGAAGTTGGGAGAATCGGAAGCCCGTTGGGCTTGGGGACTAAAATCGGAAGAGTATGGGGTTGGGGGTATTGTCCACTCACCTCGCTCGGAAGGCTATCGCCTTTGGAATTTAAAATAGTAAGAGTGTGGATTGAGTTTTGTTACTCACCACCTCGCCTTGATTAAATGTTGTTAGATAAGAGTGTTTGTATCTTGGAAGTCCTTTGGGCTTGGATTGAAAAAGAAAGATAGAGGGGCTTGAGAATTAAAAAATGAGGAAAGTGAAGAGTTCTCGTCTTACTTGGTATTTGAAGTCGGGGAAAGGCGGAAGCCCGTTGAGGCTTGGATTGAAATTGGGATGGGGTAAAAGAAAAACAGTGTAATTAATTCTAGGGAATTGAAACTACACTGTTTTATTTTGGCTTCTCATCCACCCCATAAGCATCTTTCTCACCTCAACAATTTGCTTGCCAATGTTAAGCATTTGTTTGAGGTTGATGGCTTGCATTCGTTTTGCGGTGGTTGCATAGAAATCAAGAAGGGATAGTTCGGTATTGCAATTTTTTAGGTGTTTTTCGCGATTGTCTTTGTCAAAATTTGCTTTGTAAAGCATTTCTACCACATCTATGGATGAATTTTGCAATTTTGTTACAATGCTCCAACGAAATTTTTTGGGGCTTTTTTGCGTAATTACCATTATGTATTCCGCCAACTTTTTTGCATTCGTAAAAACCGCCATTTCTTGTTGTCTATCTTTTGCTTTGTCTATACTATCAATCTTATATGGTCGCCTTGTTGTTTTTTTCTCATCCAATGCGGACTCGTCCTCAATTTCCTTTTCAAGGGCTCTATGATACTCTTGTTCTTGTTTTTCGTCCACACTCATTTCGGTTTGGTCGTGCAATTCTTCTTCAATTGCTTGGTCAATAAAGTTTAGTTGTTCTTGTTCCATTTGTTACTCCTTTTGTGGTTGATTTGTATAGATATTCTCCGTTCGGCTATTTGTATAGCCTCAGTCGATATGACACGAGAGGATGATTTAAAATAGATTCACTCCGTTCGGCTATTGTCATAGCCTCAGTCGGAATGACACCTGCGGTGTATTATGTGTCATACCGACCGAACCGACGAAAGGCGGTGAGCGGAGTGTATCTATATAAATCCAACCGCTTGTACACTTATTCACTCTTCACTATTACTTATTACCTGTGGCAATTCTATTGCCACTAGTGTCATACCGACCGACCGTAAGGGAGCGGAGTGTATCTATGTAATTATCCGCTCTTTTCTTTCCTCTTTATTATACACATATCCCGTATTTTTTTCTCTATCCTATAGCACTTTCCGTGTTTTAGGTGCCCGTGATAAGCGACCAAAGTTTGTTTAAATCGCTCATTATCTATTGCCCCGTCCCTTAGGGCTTTGTTTAAAAATTTTACTCGATTTTTAAACCTTGTTATGGTCTTTTTTGACGCTTTCTTTATAATTCGCCCTGTTTCATCAATATAGTATCTATAACCTAAGTACTTAAGCCCGCATTTGAGCGGAAAAATTGAACTTTTGGGGTTTAGATATAACCCCAAATCTTTTATTAATTCCTCAATTTGGGATATAGCATTTTTAAGCACATTTTTGTCCCTAACAACTAGCACAAAGTCGTCCATATATCTGGAATAAATTTTTATACGCAAGTTTTCTTTAATAAGCCTATCTAGTTTATCTAAATAGAACATTCCAAAAATTTGGCTAGTTTGGTTGCCAATGGGCAAACCTCTTCCCGATTGAGAGGGTGTTCCTAATATAGAAAAATTGTATTTGTTTAGGTACTCGGCGTTTGTGTGGTAACTATCTATAATTTGCCATACAAATTTTGTCAATTTTTCGTCGGCAATGTGGCTTGCCACCAAATTTTTGAGTTTTTCGTGTGGGATTGTAGCAAAATATTTGGAAATGTCGCCTTTGTAAATGTAGCCGTTTACACCATAAGTTCTTATATGTTTTCTAAGCATTTCTTCAAAACGCTTTAGTGCAAAATGCATTCCTTTGCCCTTTTGACAAACGGCGTTGTCCATAATTGCACGGCTAGTAAAGTATGGTGCTAGGGCATAATCGCAAATGGCGTGTTGTACAACTCGGTCGGGGTATTTTAATGTTTGAATTTCGCGTCTTTTGGGCTCATAAATAACAAAACTATTGTAGCCCTTTACGGCGTACTTGCCTTTGCGGATATCTTCGTAGATTTTTCTAACATTAGCAATTTCGTTAAACTCAAACCTAACAATAGGCATTTTCTTTCTCTTTGAACACCTTGCCTTTAGGTGGGATTTATACAAATTCTCATATGTAAAAATTTCGTCAAATGTTTTGTAAAACATAGTTTCTCCTTGGAAGATATGGCAACGAACCAAACAAGAATTCCGCCTTGAATAGAGGAGTGATACAAGCGGATAATTTAAAATAGATATGCTCCGTTCGCTCGTTACATTCGCTAATTGCCTTATGGAATAGCAAACTGCCAAGTCTTTGTGCCGTCACAAGTGTACACTACATTATGTACTTTAGTGGGTGACGGCGATTCTCCCTTTCGGTCGAATACGATATGACACGAGAGGATGATTAAAAGTAGATTCACTCCGTTCAGTCGTAAACTCCCTCAGTCGGAATGACACCTGCGGTGTGTTCCGTTGTGTCATACCGACCGAGTATTCGCAAGAATATGAGCGGAGTGTATCTATATAATTTTCTCCAAAAAAAGCCCGACCAAGAAAAATCTTTTGCACTTTAAAAAATTTCTCGTTAAAGTGCGGTCGGACTGTATTTTTCGCGGGTATAGTTGTGGTGAAAAAACGGCTAAAATTGTCGTAAAGGAGTAAAACTTCCACAAAAAACCAAAACACCACACTTATTCGCGAAAGGATAGGAATCCCTCCACCCACATCATATCGGTTTGCCATAGTGTATACGGCAAATACTGGAAACAAAGCCATTTTTGGCTTTATAGTGGAGCGCGGGACGAACCGCTTGAGCGTTGTTGACATTATTGTTGTTGTTATCAGAGCCCGAGGGGTTGAGATTGTACGCATTATTAGCATTATTGTTGTTGCCCGAGCGCAGCCAAGAGTAAGGCACTGGCTAGATACAAAATTCCTACCCGTCACAAGTATTCTAACAAATTTTAAATAGTTTGTAAAATTAATTAAGTTTTTATTTACATAAAATGGTTTGACAGGTTTTGGGGAAATGGGGTAAGTGGGTAGTTGCTTTTCTTTGAACGCCAAAGAAAAGTAACCAAAAGAAAGCGTTGGGGAAGTTGCGATTCTTCCCCAAACCCCATTAAAACGCTTTTAAAGCGGAAGGCTTTGCCTTGGATTGGAATGGTGCAAAAACGCAAGCATTTTTGCGGGGCGATGTGCCTCGCTCCGCTTCTCTCCGCTCGTGGCACGCTTGGCGAGGCAAGCGTGCTAGTGGCTTTTCGCCACTGCACATCGGCGGAAGCCCTTTGGGCTTGGATTTAAACAAAAATATACTTAAGTGGTTGGGGCTTGGATTGGAAAGGTCTCAATCCCTTGGAGGGATTGTTTTTTTATTTACATAAAATGGTTTGACAGTTGAGAGGGATTTGGGGTAAACTAATTATGTAAATAATTAGAGTGGAGAGTACGGCGGAGATTCTTCGGGGCGTTGCCCACTCAGAATGACACAATACGGGGTGCCTTCCTCAGAATGACAAAAAAATAGTATGTCATTCTGAACGCGGTAGCGGAAGAATCTAGAACGAACGGCTTGCGTTTGGACGAAAACAACATCTTCCTATGTCATTCTGAAGCGAAGCGAAGAATCTAGAACGAACGGCTTGCTTTGGGGCGAAACTAACATCACCCTATGTCATTCTGAGTGGGCTTTAGCCCCGAAGAATCTAGAACGAGCAGTGTGCGTTTGTGGGAAAACATTCAAGGTGTAACCTCTAATTGTTGGATAGAATGCCTTTTGCATAATAGGAGAGTATATGAGCGAGTATTTTGTGTACATTTTGGCAAATAAGACAAATACAACCCTATATGTAGGGGTAACGAACGACTTGCAAAGACGGCTTTATGAACACAAGAATCATTTGATAGAAGGTTTTTCAAGTCGATACAATGTAACAAAGTTGGTTTATTACGAAACAACGGAAGATGTTAATAGTGCTATTGAAAGGGAAAAACAACTCAAGGGCAAAACTAGAGCAAAGAAAAATGCTCTAATAAGTGAGTTTAATCCCGATTGGCACGATTTGTCGGATGATTGGGAATAAAAGAGTGGTTATATGGGCGGAGATTCTTCGGTCGGTTGTGCCAACCTTCCTCAGAATGACACATAACGGTTGTACTTCCTCAGAATGACAAAAAAAAAGAGTATGTTATTCTGAACGCGATAGCGGAAGAATCTAGAACGAACGGCTTGCGTTTGGGTGAAATCAACATCACCCTATGTCATTCTGAAGCGAAGCGAAGAATCTAGAACGTGCAGGGCATATTATAGCCAAGTAAAACGAACGGCGGAGATTCTTCGGTCGGTTGTGCCAACCTTCCTCAGAATGACACATAACGGTTGTACTTCCTCAGAATGACAAAAAAAAAGAGTATGTTATTCTGAACGCGATAGCGGAAGAATCTAGAACGAACGGCTTGCGTTTGGGTGAAATCAACATCACCCTATGTCATTCTGAAGCGAAGCGAAGAATCTAGAACGTGCAGGGCATATTATAGCCAAGTAAAACGAACGGCGGAGATTCTTCGGTCGGTTGTGCCAACCTTCCTCAGAATGACACATAACGGTTGTACTTCCTCAGAATGACACATAACGATTGCACTTCCTCAGAAGACATATTATGGGGTGCCAACCCAGAATGACAATAAGGATGACTGAAAGTAGAGATTCTTCGGCACTTCGTGCACTCAGAATGACAGGATAAAGACGACAACTTAGAATGACAGGATAAGGACGACAACTTAGAGTGACGGGTGGAGAGGGCACTCGGTTTATGTTATTCTGAAGCGAAGCGAAGAATCTAGAACGAGCAACTCATATGACAAGAAAGGATGAAAAGTAAAGGTTTATGTCATTCTGAGTGGGCTTTAGCCCCGAAGAATCTAGAACGTAAAAATATAAAACAACACCACACAAAAAACTGGAGAACACTATGCGAAGAATGGATAGTAGAAAAATGGACAGAAGGATTGAAAGGGCGAGGGGACCTAGGATGAGCAAGGTGAAGAAGTACTTGCTTGCGTTTTTTATGGCGATAGGCTTTGGGTGCGTCAGTGGATGCGGGGCGTATGTGAATGTGTACGAGGACGGCATATTTAGTCGTGGGAACAGAACCACCACCAGTGACACCACAAGTTTTGTGCAAGTAGGTGAAATATGGGACTCCACAAACGAAAGTTTCAATGCGGACAATATGGAAATCCTTAAAAGATATGTTATGGGCAGTTCGTATTCCAGTGGCTATACTTGGTCGGAGTATGAAGCAGATATGTATGATGATGGAGCGGGGGAATTATTATCTTCTTCCGCGGATATGAGGCGCAACACTGTTAGTTCGGGCACTGAAGGGTCAACTAGTTATGTAGCAAAATCGTCGTCTCAAGATATAAAAGTAACCCTTGGTGGCTTAAATTGGCAGGTGGTTTACTTGAGCGCCACTAGTGACCATACACCGATCCTCACGCTTTGGTTGGACAATTGCGTGCAAGATGCGTGGGAAGATGGCGACGGACAACAGGGTGCATATTACGGGTATAGTGATGACGGATTTTATTCATATTTTTCATATAATTATGCAAACGATACGCCAACGGCAACTTACCCAAGTAATATGTATGGGACGAGTTATATAAGGGCAGTAACCCTTAATAATGGTGGAAAATACGGAACTTCAAATACAGCATATAATACTGCAACTCAAAGTACAAGCAGTCCATTTGCTCTATATACAATGTCGCAATATGGCTTGACGGATTATTTGGTTAAGCCAAGTGCAGTTAGTTGGCAAGAGGAGCAAAGTGCAAAGAATACGGTGGGTTTTTCATACAATTTCCCAAATGATGCATGGTCTCAAGATTTGTCCGATACAGGGTTTTATTCGTCATCATACAACTATGCAGGAAAGACTGGTAACGACGCTTGGGCGGACGATTACCTATGGCTACCAAGTATAACCGAAACGGGAAGAAGTACTACATATACAGGCTTATGGGAGACTTCAACCGAACAAAGAAAGAACTACGACGGCTCAACAACTAGTTTAACTGAGAATGCTGGTTCGTCCAACACGGATAGTTATATGTATCCTTACTCTTTGCTGCGCTCGGGCCACTTCAGTCTTGCTTATTATGCGTACTCTCTACCCCTCGGGCTCTGATTCCTACAACGATTTTGTCTACTACGCTCAAGCGGTTCGTCCCGCGCTCCACTTAAATCTAAGCTCTGCCGAACTTAGTTCGGCGGCCGACTTCGTAGAAGTCGGCGAAATTTTCGACGAGGAGACCCAAAGTTTTGATAGCGACAACGTGGACATTTTGCTTAAGTACATTTTGGGCGACGGTCAGGCTACTTTTGATACCTCTGCTAGTTACCGCACGCAAACTTTGACAAACCTAAACACATACGCCACAAGCA
>CAYVXW010000014.1:28459-38846 GCA_964455585.1 uncultured Christensenella sp. | reverse complement strand
TACACTTTTTTGTCAGTTTTTAAAAATATTCGCATTTACATTTGACATTTATACAAATTTTATTTTTCCGTCCGTCATTTTTTTGAGTCGTGGCTTGACAAAAGGGGCTTTTGTTTGGTAATCTATTTTTGTAAAACGAAAACCATAGGAGAAGAAATGAAAGGATATTTATTGAAAGTAAAGGTGACCGGTACCGATTTGGAACGCGAAATTGAAATACCATACAATTTGAGTTTTGAGGATTTGCACAATGTTTTGCAAATTGTGTTTGGGTTTGAGAATGAGCACTTGCACGAGTTTCAATTTGGGGATACAAGGATTGTGCCAATATATACCGATGAAGACCTTGACTATATGGAAGAGGGCGACCTTATGGAACAAGAGGCAAACCTAGATGATATTTTTAGCAAGATTAAAAATATTAGTTATACCTATGATTTTGGGGATTGTTGGGATATGGAAATTGAAATAACCCCAAAGGAAAATGTCCTTAGTTATCCAAGGCTTGTGTCATTTGTGGGCGATATGCTAGAGGAAGATTGTGGAGGACTTTTTGCAGTGGGCGAACTAGAGCAAGAACCAACTAATCTTGACGAAATAAACTTGATTTTAAAAGAAACATATTGCTAGAAGATAAAGAATAAATTTATCGCGTGCTACTATATATAACAAAAAACACTCGTAATTAATTTGTGGTGACCTATTGTCTTGTTTGCCACAAATAGCGAGTGTTTTTTGTATAATTTTAAAACTTTTAAAAAATTAAAATTTTAATTAAATTGTATTCTTTCTTCTACGTAAGAGGCGACGTCGGACATTGGGATGCGGATTTGCTCCATTGTGTCACGGTTTCTAATGGTTACGGTGTCGTCCTCTAGGGTATCAAAGTCTATGGTTACCGAGAATGGCACGCCAATTTCGTCTTGTCTACGATAACGCTTTCCGATTGAGCCCGCCTCGTCATAAATACAAGGGAACTTTTTGGTAAGGGTTCTATATAGTTCTAGGGCTTTTTCGTTGATATTCTTTTGAAGAGGAAGGATTGCCACTTTGTATGGGGCAATGGCAGGGTGGAATTTCATAACAACCCTTGTGTCTCCGCCCTCAAGCGTTTCTTCGTGATAAGCCTCGGACAAAACGGCTAGCATAAGCCTGTCCGCACCGATGGAATATTCAATAACGGTTGGGATATATTTTTCGTTGGTCACTGGGTCAAGATAAAGCATAGATTTTCCGCTAAGTTCTTGGTGACGGGATAGGTCGTGGGTGGATCTATGGTGAATACCGTTTAGTTCGCTCCAACCAATAGGGAATTTGTAGAAAATGTCGCAAGCGGCTTTTGCATAGAATGCAAGTTTGTCGTGGTCGTGGAATTTTAGATGCTCAGGGTCAAAGCCTAGGTCGATTACAAACTTTTTTGCACGCTCTTTGTAACTCTCATAAATTTCAAAGCCTTGCTCTTCTTTACAAAAAGTTTGAAGTTCCATTTGTTCAAACTCAATGGTTCTAAAGATAAAGTTCCCGGGGGTGATTTCGTTTCTAAACGCCTTTCCCACTTGGGCAATTGCAAAAGGCACTTTTGCTCTCATACTCCTTTGGACATTTAGAAAGTTTACATACTCACCTTGTGCGGTCTCGGGTCTAAGATAAACAACATCTTTGTCGCCATCAACCGTTCCACGGCTAGTTTCAAACATAAGTTTAAATTGTCTAATGTTTGTCCAATTGAAGTTTCCACAATGTGGGCATTTTACCTTGTGCTCGTTTATGTAGTTTTCCATTTCCTCGTTGGTCATTGCCTCGGCGGAAATTGCACCTTTTGAGTGGTCCTCAATTAGGTTGTCCGCTCTAAACCTTTGTTTACAACTTTTGCAGTCCATTTTTGGGTCAGAAAAGTTTTGGGCGTGTCCACTGGCTTCCCAAACCTTTGGGTTCATAAGAATAGCGGCGTCAACACCAAAACTATTTGGGTTTTCTTGCACGAACCTTTTCCACCACGCTCTTTTTATGTTGTTTTTGATTTCAACACCAACGGGACCATAGTCCCAAGTGTTTCCCATTCCGCCGTAGATTTCGCTACCTTGGAAGATTATTCCTCTTTGTTTGCAGAGGTTGACGATTTTGTCCATTGTAACTTCGCTCATATTTACTCTCCTAAAAATTTATTTTCGTACAAAAAATCCCTTTAGATTTATGTCAAAACGAAAAAGACTTTTGTACATTAATCCAAAGGGACGATAATATTTACCGCGGTTCCACCCTAATTGATAGCAACGCTATCCACTCTTTATATATGCTTAAAGTTTTGGTTTGATTGCGTGAGGGGTTTAAACAAATCCACAAGCGACCAAAATAAAACCTTTAAGTAATTGTTTGATTGTATCCTTCGTGCAGTTTGCCACTCTGCCTAATAACGGATAACATTATTCTAGCAAAAAATAATATTAATTGCAAGCCTTGGGGGCAATATTGCAAAAAGATTTTGGCGTACTACCCAAAAATATATTATATGTCCAAAAAATTATTTGAAATTTATGGTCGGTTATGCTATCATTAAAATGTAAAATTGTACATATACATAAAAGTACAGTCTGACAAAAAGGATACAAGATGGAAGAAGTTAAAGAAAAAGTAGATAAAGAGGTGGCGGAGACCGAAAGTGTTTCGGAGCCAAAGAAAGAGGCTCCAAAGAAGACGACCACAAAGTCCACCGTAAAGAAAAAATCCTCAAAAAAGTCCAAGGCAAAAAAGAGCACCAAATCCAAAAGTGCAACAAAAAAAGCAAGTATTGCCAAGGCGAAAGTTGAGGACGAAAAGGTGGCTATGGACACTAGCATAACTGAGGATAGCGAAAAGGTTGAAGAAGCGTCCGCTACACAAAAAGACAAAAAAGAGAAAGAAAAAGATGTAATAAAGGCACCTAGGATTATATATCCCGACGAGAACGAAAAAGCCAAGAAGCCTAAAAAGAAAAAGAAAGACGAAAAGGCAGAGGTAAAAAGATTTTCGCCTAGCGTAAAAGAGGGACTAAGTTCCAAGCAAGTTGAGCAAAGGGTGGCGGAAGGGCAAACAAACTTTGTTGACACCAAAAACACAAAGACCTACAAAAGCATAATTCTTGGCAACATATTTACATTTTTTAATATCCTATGTATGGTTGTGGCAGGAGCACTTATTGGTGTAGGTGCGTGGGGCGATTGCTTCTTTATGGTTATTGTGCTTGCCAACACGGGCATTGGAATTATCCAAGAAATCAAAGCCAAAAAGACTATTGAAAAAATTAGCCTAGTGTCGTCGCCAACCGCCGTGGTTATTAGGGACAAGGTGGAGAACAAAATCCCTACTAGCGAGGTTGTGTTAGACGATGTTATTATGTTCCAAACGGGCAAACAAATTTGTGCCGACTGTATTGTTATGGAGGGCTCGGTGGAAGTAAACGAAAGTTTGCTAACTGGCGAAAGCGTATCCATAAAGAAAACCAAGGGTGATGTGCTTTATAGCGGAAGTTTTGTGGTAGGAGGCAAGTGTTTTGCTAGGGTTGACAAAGTCGGAAACGATACTTATACTTCAAAACTAGCAATGCAAGCAAAAGAATATCGCAAGCCCAAAAGCGAACTTATGGGCACGCTAAACCTTATTATTAAGATAATTGGTGTTGTTATTGTGCCACTTGCATATCTAACATTTAGGTCAAACTATCTAAATACGGGCGACACTATCGAAACGGTAAGGCGTACGGCAGTTAGTACAATTGGAATGATTCCGTCGGGAATGTTCTTGCTAACTAGTATGGCTTTGGCGGTAGGTGTTATTAAACTTGCAAGAAAAAGAACTCTTGTCCAAGACCTTTATAGCATAGAAATGCTTGCAAGAACGGATGTTTTGTGCCTTGACAAAACGGGTACAATCACCGACGGCACAATGAAAGTAAATAATGTTATTCAATTAAAACTAGATTGCAAATATACTATGGACCAACTTATTGGGTCTATGCTAACCGCTCTAGACGACAACAACCAAACCAGTAGGGCACTTATTACTCACTTTGGCTATAGCAAAGAGTTGGTGGCAAGAAGTATTTTGCCATTTAATAGCACAAGAAAACTAAGTGCGGTTACCTTTACAACGGGCGAGACTTTTGTAATGGGTGCACCTGAGTATGTGTTAAAGTCCAAAAACAAAGACGTCGACGGGCTTGTAAAAACCTACACAAGCAAGGGCTTTAGAGTATTGCTTGTGGCGGAATGCAATGGCGCAATAAAGGACGACAAGTTGCCTTTGGAGCGAACGCCAATTAGTATTATTGTAATAGAAGACCACATAAGGGACGACGCAAGCGAAACCATTAAATGGTTCAAAGAAAACGGCGTTGCAATCAAGATTATTTCGGGTGACAACCCAATTACCGTAAGCGAGGTTAGCAAGCGTGTAGGCGTGGAAAATGCCGACAAATATATATCGCTAGAAGGGCTTACTCAACAACAAGTAATTGATGCAGTCGACAACTACACCGTGTTTGGTCGTGTTAGCCCCGAGCAAAAGTGTATACTTGTAAAAGCACTTAAGGCAAAAGGTCACAAGGTTGCAATGACTGGTGACGGTGTAAACGACATTTTGGCACTAAAAGAAGCCGATTGTAGTGTTGCAATGGCAAGTGGCTCGGAGGCTACAAGGCTAGTTAGTAACCTAGTGCTTCTAGACAGCAACTTCTCGTCGATGCCAAGTGTTGTTAGCGAGGGTAGAAGGGTTATAAACAACATTCAAAAATCCTCGTCACTTTTCCTTATGAAGACGATGTTCACTATTCTTCTAACACTATTCTGTTTGATACTTCAAATTCCATATCTATTTGAAAACACAAAACAAGTGTTATTACTTGAAACTTTGGTTATAGGCTTGCCATCGTTCTTCCTTGCACTGCAACCAAACAACGAGCAGATAAAAGGAAAGTTTATTGTAAACCTACTATCCCAATCTATTCCAAGTGCTCTAATACTATTCCTAAACGTTGTGGCTTGTTATATCTTCAATACCACTTTGGGAACAACTAGCCAAACCACCACAATGGCGTCCCTTGCCATTACGTTTATAGGGCTACTAGTGCTATTTAGACTATGTAAACCATTTGATATCTTTAGAGGATGTTTGTTTGCATCTATGATTACACTAACCGTACTTGTTTTGGGACTAGGAAACCCACAAGTTCTATTTGAATATGTGGAACTAACATTGCAAGACGAACTGTTTATTGTGTGCTTGGTTCTAGCATCATATTCAATATTTGATGTCGTCGTAAAGGGCATTGACAAACTGTTCTCAATAAAAAAGCAATAAAAAAATAAACCATATAGACCATTTGGTGCCTATATGGTTTTTCTTTTGTGGAACCCAACTAACAACAAAACTTGTTTGTATAGATAATTTACATATGCAAAGTCTATTGAAAGCGGGGGTAAAAAAATAGCACTTGGGTAGTGCTAAAAAAAGGATAGATGTTTAAATTGTCTTATATATTATGGGATTGGGGAAGACAACCGGTGGAAAAACATCTATCATTGGTTATATAATACCACAAAACTTTGCGTTTGTAAATAAGTTTTGTGAAAAAATTAAAAAAGGATAAATTTGCATTTTTTTGCATAAAATTGGACGACTTTGGTGTGCGGATAATGTGTCTATACTTAAATAATGCCTATTTGTGGCGGTTTTAATTTTTGTATGTGGTTTTGCTTAAAAAGTTTTTGCCAAATTTGGCTAGAATAAAAATACAAAATCATATCGCCCATTACTCGAAAATTGTGAAAAAAGGTCGCAAAATGCTTTACAATTACCATTTTTTGTTACATAATTATAATGTTAAAATGTAGTTACACTAAAAAAATTTTTTGCAATTTCATTTTGCAAAGTATTTCTAGCACGCCTAGAGGGTGGGCTTGAATATTTGTTACTAGTATTATCCAAACTATTTATAAAGTTTGAAAAAATAAATGTCCTAAAGGTTTCGCGACTAATAATGCAAGGAGATTCTATGACTGAAACTACAAAGAAATTTAAAACCAAGGATATGGTGATTTGTGTATTTTGCACATTGCTTGCAATACTAAGTATTGTTTTCTACTTTTTGCCAGCGTTTAGTGTAAAGCACAACAACGGGAGTTATGGAACGGAGTATGCCGTAAACTCGTTTAGCGCTTGGGAAATGACCAAGGCGGTATTTACAAACACAAAGGTGCTAGACACCAATATGTACTATTTGCTAGGTATAAAGGATTATTATGCTTTTGGAGTTATGCTTAGCGGAATTTTGATGCCATTAGGCATCGTATGCCACATTTGCACAACTGTATTTGCTTATCTTTCGTGGCTAAAAAATGACAAGTTCAAACAATATTGTTTTCTATTTAGCCTATGTGGAATGATGTTTACAACTGTGACCCTTATTTCTACTTGGTTTATTGCTCTTCAACTAAAAGACGGAAACTATTGTGATGTCTTTGGTGCAAACCTAAAGGGTAGCATTAGTTATGCTTCGTTTATTAGTTTGATACTAGCGTTTGTAATTGCAATTATTGCGTGCGCCTATAACTACTTCCTAGACAACTTCGACGAAGAAGACGAGTGGGAAGGCGAAGAGGAAGACGAGCCTAAGAAAGTTAAGGCAACTGCCGGTGTTCAAGACGCGGGCGACGCTCAAAAGACAATAGCCGAACTTCAAAAGGAAATTGACAAACTTCAAGCGGAAGCCATGATGTCTGTAAAAGACGACGAACCAAAGTTTGTAAACAAAAAGGTTCCTGTAAGTGAGGCAAATCCAGTGGCAAAGAAAACTACCACCGCAAAGTCTTCCACTACTAAGAAAACTACAAGTGGCACAAAGTCTACGAGCAAAAAGACAACCACAACAAAAAAGCCAACAACAAAGACTACTGAAAAATAAATATTTCAAACCGCAATGTGGATAAAGCGTTGCGGTTTTTTTGTGCATAAATGATTATGGCGGACTTTAATGTGTGTGGATTGGTATATATGTGTTTTGTGGGGTTTTGGATACAAATTGCTTTAAAATAAGGGCAAGTTATGCTAAAATATCCAAAAGAAATCTATAAGGAGCAAGCAATGGTGTGCAATGGATGCCCAAGAAGATGTGGTGTGGATAGAGAAAAAACGTATGGCTTTTGTGGTGTGCCAAAAAGTCCAAAGGTGGCAAAGGCGTATTTGCACAAGTGGGAAGAGCCTTGTATAAGTGGCGAAAATGGGAGCGGAACGGTGTTCTTTTCGGGGTGCAATCTAAAGTGTGTGTATTGCCAAAATTTTGACATTAGCAGTGAGGGGAAGGGCAAGGTTATATCTGTCCAAAGGCTTTCGGAAATTTTTAGGGAACTAGAGGAGAAGGGGGCTACGAACATAAACCTTGTAAGCCCTAGCCACTATGTTGACGCAATAATTTCCGCCCTAGATATTTACCACCCAAACATCCCAATTGTGTATAACTCCAACGGCTACGATAGCGTGGAGAGTTTGGAGAGGCTAAAGGGCTATGTGGATATTTTTCTAATTGACTTTAAGTATATTGATAGCAACCTCGCTCAAGAATATTCGCTTGCAAAGGACTATCCCGATGTTGCCAAGGCGAATATCCAAATTGCACGAAAACTCGCTCCAAAAGAGGAATTTGACGGCGAAATAATGAGGAAGGGCGTTATCATTAGACATTTGGTTTTGCCAAATCATATAGACAATAGCATAGGGGTGCTAAAGTGGGTAGCGGACAATGTGGATAACCCGTTTATTAGCCTTATGGGACAATATACGCCTATGTACAAGGCAAACGAGCACCCAAAGATAAATAGAAAACTAAAACCCCTTGAGTATAAGATTGTGGAGAACAAAATGCTAGAACTGGGGCTAACTAGGGGATATACCCAAGACCTAAGTAGTGCGGTGGAAGAGTACACGCCCGCGTTTGATTTGGAAGGAGTGGAGTGACAACAGAGTTGTCACAGGGAATAGGTAATAGTGAAGAGTGAATAAGTGTATAATAGGACAACTATATAGATACGCCATAGGTGTCATATCGACTGAGGCTATGTAAATAGCCGAACGGAGTATATCTATTAGGTTCAACCTTATAAAATACAAGCCGTTCGTTTTGGATTCTTCCGCTTACGCGTTCAGAATGACATAAGGCGAGTACTTTTCTCCGCCACGACGCAAGCAAACACCGCACCCCATTGTCATTCTGTGTGGGCATTAGCCCCGAAGAATCTAGAACGTGCAGTTTGATTTTTATAAGGATAACCACATAGATACGCTCCGCTCGCCACTTGTCAGTGGCTCGGTCGAAATGACACGAACGGCTTATTTTTGTGTGTCATATCGACTGAGGCTATGTAAATAGCCGAACGGAGTATATCTATATAAATTGTCCATATAGAACAAAAAACTGTGGAGGACTTGAACTTGTCCACATAAACAAAAAGATTGTGGATAACTTAAAAAAATTATCCTCTTTACCCAAAGTCTTTGGAAAATAGGGCGATGTCGGGTATAATACACATATAAAGGAAAGCATTATGTTAAAAGAAATTTTAGTTGGATTTGATAGCGTAAAGGTATACAAAGACGGGAAAGAACACGTTATAGAGGGCATTGAAGCGTATTTGGAAGAACTTTTTGAATATGCATATTTTTCGTCGTCCGTGGCGGTTGCCGACCACACAACTATGGAAGAACAAAAAAAGCGTGGACTTTGGGTGGAACTATCGTTTAAGGAAGAGCGAAAATACAATGAAAGCAGGTTTGAAAAATTGCTATTCCCTTTGAAGCCAAAGTACGACTACATCAACCTATATAGATATTACGCAAGAGAATATCAAGGCAGGTGTTTGGGGCTTAGTTTGGGGCTAAAAACCACCGATTTATACAAATTTGTAATGGAGAACATTGATGATTGAGGACAAGTGGTATCTTAGATACAAAATTGCCCATAGGGGCTTGCATAACGACGAGTTTCCCGAAAATAGCCTCGGGGCTTTTAGGAACGCCGTCCAATATGGCTTTGCGATTGAACTTGATGTAAGGATGACGAGGGACAAAAAAATCGTGGTTTTCCACGACGACGATTTGAATAGGGTTTGTGGCGTAAGTGGCACAATTGAGGATAAGTCATATTCCGAACTTTTGGAACTAAACATCCTTGGCACAAACGAAAAAATCCCGCTACTTAGCGAGGTTTTTGAAGTCATTGATGGCGAAGTCCCAATTCTTATTGAACTTAAACCGAGCAAAGACAGAAAAGAATTTTTAGAGTGTGTGTACGCCGCTTTAAAGTCATATAATGGAAGGTACGCCTTGCAGTCATTCGACCCAAGACTACTTGTGTACTTTAGAGAAAAACTGCCCGAAGTGCCAAGGGGAATGCTTTCGTCGTGCTTCAAAACTACTTATGCACCTTTTCCACAAAGGCTATTTATAAAGCACCTATTTATGTTTGGTCGCGTAAACCCCGACTTTATATCCTTTGATGCAAGCGACTTGCCCAACAAGCGAGTTTTGAGCAAAAAGGTCCCCGTGCTTGCGTGGACGGTTAGAAGCGAGGCAAGAGAAAAGGAAGTTGGGAAGTACGCAAATTCCATAATTTTTGAAAGGTATGTGCCTAAAAAACCAAGAAACTTTTAGTGTTTCAAGTTTAAATATGCGTCGCAATACTTCGTTACTGACGGCTCGCCCGACTAGTCATTTAGCAAAAGTAAACTCCTAGCCATTCTCGCCGTCGAGCCTTGTCTTGCTTGATATTTGAACTTGAAATAAAGTGGTTTTTATATGCTTCAACTCCAAATACACTTCGCAATACTTCGTTTACGGAATAAAATAAGGCGATATGCGTCGGTTTTGCCAAGTGGTTTACGCTAGTTACGTATGTCCAATACACGCCTAGCGTCTCCCACTTGTCGAGCCTTGCCTCTCACCTTATTTTATCCCGTAAAGGGTGTGAGTACGAGCCTTGTCTTGCTTGATATTTGAACTTGAAACATATTTTATCCCGTAAAGGGTGCGGGAGGGAACCTTTTGTGGTCTTGATATTTGAAGTTGGGAGAAGCGGAATGTCTTGCTTTAGATTGGATTTTTTTCGTGTCATACCGACCGAGTGCGAGAGCACGAGCGGAGCGTATCTATTTCCAGTTGTCCACTTTTCGTTCTAGATTCTTCGCCTCATTGTATTCGGCTTCAGAATGACAAGTGGAGGGGTCGGCTTGTGTCATTCTGAACGCGATAGCGGAAGAATCCAAAACGGATGACAGGCGGACGATTGGAAATTGATACGTTTTGTTCGGTTAGTTTTTAACCTTGCTTAGTGGGAGACACTAGGAGCATATTATGTGTGTGA
>CAYVXW010000014.1:0-28359 GCA_964455585.1 uncultured Christensenella sp. | reverse complement strand
GGTTAGTTTTTAACCTTGCTTAGTGGGAGACACTAGGAGCATATTATGTGTGTGAGAACTAAAAACTCATTTCGTGACAAATGGGATGGTAGACGAGGAACAATAAAAAAATACGATAGGAGTTTACTAAGCGTAAATGACTATTGTATTTTTTTATTAGTGACAAAGTATATCGCCCATTTTTCACGAAATGTTATAAGATGCCGGCGTTGTTATCATTGCCCCCCTCCTCATAATCAAACGCCTCATTGAAAATTGGTATGGCGTTTTCTATCGTTAGCGGTTTTGCGGTGCCTAGGAGCGAGTTGGTGTAGTCCATATTGTCAATATCTTGGGTGTAAGGCAAGAACGCTTGCAATGCTTGGAAAGACACCGTAAAGGTAAGTTTTGCATTTGCGAAAACATTGGTTAAGGCGTCGGCAGGGAGTGCAAAGGTTCCGTTTACAAAAGGTATGGTTTTGCTTGCGATTTTCTTTTGCCCGTTTGTTCCAATAACCTCGCCAATGGTTATGTCTGGGACAACTTCATAAAGATAATATTTTAGCCTTTCGGTACTTGTGGAAGAATAGGACGACCTGTCCACAGTTTGGGTGTAGCCGTCGCCACTGGCAGTAATTCCAGTGGGTGGGGTGCCATCATAAGTGTCGTTTACGCCACTAATTTTTCCGCCGTTGTCGACGATTAGATACCACCATCCGCCGACCGATGTGCTAATTTCGTTTGTGTTGGTGTCGTTGCCAATTGCGGGGTCGATGTATAGCCAACTTGCGTTCATTCCAAGCCCTTCGGTGACACCCACCGTATCCTCATTGTCGGGAGTTTGGATGTAGGTGGAACTATCGTTTATTAGGTTTACAAAGTTGTTGTTTAATGAATCGTTTAGGGCATCAATACTGCCCTTTAAAGTACGGGTTACAAGGTTTCCGTATTCGTTTACATAACTTTCTACATAGGTGCTCATATACGCCGTTGTGCGGGCTTTGTAAAAGGCGTCACTCTCGGTTTTGTTGCCCTCGCCGTCAAGTATCCACACGCCATAAAATCCGTTGCCACTGCCACCGGGGACCTTGTTGGATGCTCCGCCACTTGCATTGACCGTTCCGTCAAAAGGGGACGGCATTTTTGCATAAGATTGGTCATCGGTTATGGCACTTGAGCCCTCGTATTCCTTTTGGCTTACATATTTCCACGCATATATGGATTTTAGCGTGCGGTTTTTAATTTTTGTCATATCCTCGCCCGTGGTGGTGGCGTCGGTAAAGTTTGTGTCGGATACATAATCACGCCTGCCCGTGTGGGTACTGGTCTTTGGGTCATAACTATACTCGGCTTTTTCGGTGTGTATTGCGCCCTCAAAACCTTCTACCGTCTCGGTTGTGGTGTTCGTGACCTCTCTTTCAAACTCCGTTTGGCTTTGAACGGGGAAGTTGTTTGCATACGTTGTGCCCGTAAAGTTATTGAACCCCACGGTCGGGTCAAACTCGATGTCTATCCCAAACCTAGCCCTAATTAGGCTTGTGGTGGTTGTGGTAACACGCCCATCGTTGTTTTGGTAGTAGGCGTTGCCTTGGCTATCGGTATAGGCATTTCCGATGTTGCTGGTGTTTGCACCCGTGCTTCCGTTAATAATTGGATTGTCTTCCACCGTGCTTGTGGCAGTTGTGGAATAAACCCTTGCACTAGAGTGTATTTCAACCTTTTGTCCCGGTAAAAGCACAGTGTTGTCAATTGTGCCCGCAGTACCCGTAGTACGCCCCGCAAACGCCGTTATGTCTAGGTTTCCGTTGCCCGCAAGGAAATCATTGTCTCTACCTGTCATTTCTATGTAAACGGGTCCACCCATATATAGCGACTTGTTTGCAGTGGTTGAGCCCGCAAAGAAGGCAAGGGTGGCACCAACCGATAGCACCGCCGTTAGCCCGATAGTAAGGGTGGCAACCGCAATTGTACCCGCCGTTCTTTTTGCCGACCTCTTTCTTTTTACACTTTTTGTTTCGATATTTGCATTAGGATTTTCCATTTTTACACTCTCCAATATTAATTTTATTGTGTGAGTGTGCGGGGAAAATATGCGGTAGGAGAAAAGGAAAAAAATGGAAAGGAAAATGTGGCAACAGGGTTGCCACAGGTAAAAGGTAATAGTGAAGAGTGAAAAGGTGTGCAAGAGGACAACCACATAGATACGCTCCGCTCACCACTTGTCAGTGGCTCGGTCGGTATGACACATCAAATAAGTTGTTCGTGTCATATCGACTGAGGTGGTGTCAACCGCCGAACGGAGTATATCTATTAGGTTCAACCTTATAAAATACAAGCCGTTCGTTTTGGATTCTTCGCTTTGCTTCAGAATGACAAGTGACAGTAGAATTGTCACAAGTAATAAGTATTAGTGAAGAGTGAATAAGTACAAGGTGATAACCAAAAGTAGAGACTATTCCGCTTACGCGTTCGTAATAGCAATAGGGGACTGGCACAAAAAACCGACACTAGATTTAGTGTCGGTAATAATTAATTTAATTTGTTTTCTTTTGTTTTAGTGGGGCACCGCAAGACTGGCAGTTTGAGGCGTTTGCCTCATTTTTTGTGCCACAATATGTGCAAATTCTTTCGTCTTGTTGTTTGGCGTTTTCGCTCAATTTTTCTTTAGTCTTTTTTGCAATGTCCGACATTGTTTTGTCGCTTGAGTGCTTGCTTTTTATTGTGCTTGCAACAACTATTATCAAAGCCACCCCAAATAAAATCGCAATAACTATTGGATACATATGTTATTTCCTTTTGGGCTTTACGAACTTGTAGATGGTCTACTAATGCTTGCCATATCACCAAAGTTAATGCCGTCAATAGTGGTAACAATTGCATTCTCGCCATATCTAAAGTTAATTGAGTTAAACACGGTTTGTACGGAAGTATTATCATATAGTACATAATATGGCTCAGTTCCTGCCGTTCTATCATTGTCGTGTGCTTGGTTGTCGGCACGGCTAGCAATAACGCCATTATTAATTTCAGGAATAAATGTTTGAATTGCTTGGAACTCAATTGCAACAAATATATGTTTGTCTGCCGAAACATTTGTTAGTTGCCAAGGAAGAATAAATTGGTCGTTCCATAGGTAAACGGCTTCGCCTCTAATTGGTAGGGAATATAGATAGTATTTGTTAGAGTTGGCACCGGTTGGTCTTATATCTTTCATACATAGATAGAAATAACCTTCATCTTGTGCTGTTTGTTGTGTGCTTGAAACGCCACCTTCAAGGTAGTACAATGTGTCTGCAGTTGATGTACCTGAGGTACTTAGACCCAAACCACCAGTTCTTCTAAAGTATTCCCAGTGATATTTTATGTTAGATGTCAATGTGTTTTGTTTGGATATTAGGCTATTTAAGAACTCATAAAGTATTGTTGCATTAAAGTAGTCGTTTTTACCGCTATCAATATCGGAATCGTGCTTCTTTTCGTCGATATCAGTGTAAACAATAAATCTTGCTCTTACATAGCACGCGGAACCGTCTTTATTGTTGTCGGCGCTAATGCCACCATTGTTATAAACTTTTGCACTACAGTCAATTGCTTGACCTGGGTAGGCTAGTGCGGTCGAAATGTTAAAATACAAACCTTTTGAGCCGTGCATTTTTTGATCCTGATTGTCTCTAAGTTCTATTCCAACTGAGCCAGCCATTGTTATATAATTACTTGCCCAGTCGCTATCAAAGAACCACGCAAGGGTCATTGTAAAGGTTAGAACAATGACAAGCAAAAAACTCATACACAGTAGTATGATGCCACCAACTTTCCTTCTCTTCTTTTTTCCTTCCATTTTCCCTCACCTAATGTTTATAGTCCGTGTGAAATTTTATTTTCGTGAGCCTTTTTGCGTGTAAGAACGCAACTATTCTATCTTAATGTTAACACAAAAATGTTTATTTGCAAAGTAAATTTAATATATTATATTAAATAATTAAACTTTAGTCGTTGTGCAAATCCCAGTCAACTTGGTTGTCTAATACTTGTTGAACATTGAATATTGTGTTTGGAATTTCGTCATAGTTTTCGTCAAAAAGTTTGTCTTGGATTGCTTGGAACCTAAGGGTAAACTTTATTTGAACGTCTGAATAATCGTTTGTGTAGAACCTATATGGAAATTGGAAAACGCCGTTTATAAAGGTTATATTTGTTCCAATGTCGCCCGTTTCAACCGACTTTACTTTTATGTATTTTTCGCCCGTTTCGGCAATTTCGCCCATTGTTGCATCGCAGTAGTAGTATACGGTGCCATACTTTGGACTTTCAAACGGAACCCAACCGTGACGAGCGTTTTCTTCGCTACTGTCTATCCTTGTGGTTAGGCACTTTGTCATTTCTTCTTGGATTTGGTTAGAAATTTCTTTTGCGTACTTTGCATTTACGCCTGTTACTTCTATGTCTAGAATTGCTCTAAGTAGGGCAGGGGTGGAAACACCCGCCGAGGTTACTTTTGCAATTGCTTGCATATCTATTCCCATCCCTGGGAGAAGAGTGGTTTTGTCGGACTTTAGTTCCATAACAAGGTTTCCCTCGCCCACTGTTTCGTTATATTTTCTATTAAGCATTGTTACTCTAACGGGACCGCCAAGGATTAGTGTGGTGTTGCTTGTTTGTTTGCCCGCAAAGTATGCAAGAGTGGTGGTAACACAAAGACATACCAAAAGTAGTATGCTCAAAATGAATATTATTATTGTTCCTCTTGTAATTTTTTGTGCTTGAGTCATTTTTTCATTTTCCATTTTTTGTGTTTTTTAGTCAAAACATACCGGCGACCACACTCTCACCAGTATAGTTATTAGTATTAGTATAACCCATTTTGACAATTTTTGACAAACAATTTCCAGTGAATATTTATTAATTTTTATTTATAAATAAAAAATGTCAACCACGGTTATTTGGGTTGACATTTTAAAAAACTAAAGCGGTTTAGCCAAATTTGAAGATTTATAATGCTAAATTTCCAATTTGTTGTCGTCGTCAATTTTACTTATGTTTTCATAAGAAAGTTTTTGAAGTGTTTGTTTTTGCTCTTTGTTTTTGTGTAGGCTATCCACAAGCATTATTATCCAACCTTGTGGGATGTACAAATAATATGTTAGCACTCTCCAAATTAGCACGCCCCAAAATAGTGTGCCGTCGGGGAAGAGGGAGCCAAGTAGTGCGCCAAACGATAGTTCGCTTGCACCACTGCCACCCGGTAATGGAACGATAGCAACCGCGCACTCACAAATTAGGCTATATGCTAGCATATCAAACCACGACATTTGGGGTTCTGCCACAAACGACCTTAGCACAAAGTATGCAATAAGTGAGTTGCACACAAGCGAGCCTACTGTTGATAGGGAAGACAAAATAATTGTCCAAGGGTTCTTTACAAAACTCTTAATTGAAAATTGATAAGATTTGACGAAACGAAGGACTTTTCTCAATGTTGAGCGATAGTTTTTTACTATTTTTAATTTTGCTAAAAGTTTGAGTACTGCGACCACCAAACCCGCGCCAAATTTCTTTGTGACTGACATAAAGAATACAAACAAAAATAGTGCCAAAATGATTCCAAGTCCTACCCACGCAAGCACAAGCACTGCCGTGGAGAGTTCTACTAGTTTGCTTGAATAAAGTATAAGGATTATGGTGCAAAGAACGGAAAATGTTATTTGCCAAATCATATATTTTGCAAGTGGTATGGCGGTGGACGCTTCGCCAGAATATCCGTTTTTCTTTAGGTAATATATTTCAAACGGTTGACCACCCGAACCCATTGGAGTAACTAGGTCGTAGTACCTGCCATAGGCACCCAACTTGTAGCCAAATATTGGTCTAAACTTTTTGGTTTTGGAATAGATAAAAGTGCTAAATCTAAGCCCATTGAAAATGTTGGTTAGTACAAATAGCCCTAGGGCTATAAATATGTATCGCCACTTTGGTGAATTTGCAAAGAGTGTACTCAAGGGTTCAATTCCGCCTTGCTCGTGGGCAAAGTTCCAAAAAACCAAGAAAACAAGCCCCATATTGACAAGGAAGAAAACCAAATTGAATATCTTTTTCCTCTTGGATTTTGGGGTGGAAGAGGTGGCCTCGTCTATGCTTTCGGTTAGTGCTCCTTCCACTATTGTTGTGCTATCTATTTTTCTGGATATCGCAAAAAATACTCGATTGTTTTTGTCGAATACTTCGGTCATATTTTGCCATAGGCGGGTTCTTTTAAAAGAAAAGCGGTCTAGGGCTTTGTTTATCCATTTGATTTTCTTTTTGTCTTCGCTCATAATAAATATATATGCCAACTCTAAACTATTTGCCCGCCTCTGTGCGTGCAAAAAGTTGGCACAAGCCTCATTGTATTATATCAAACAAGACGGGCATTTCAAACTAATTTTATGGACAAAAATGAATTTTTATAAGTGATTTTTTGTAAAATAAACCCAAAAAGATTTGTTTATTTGTGGATAATAAAATATAATAAGAGTGTATATGGATATACATCAAAAGAAAAGGAGAATAAAATGGCAAACAAAATGGATGCAAAATATGAGCCACTATTTACCCCTTGGAAAATAGGTAATGTGGAAATCAAAAATAGGATTGTGCTTTGTCCTATGGGCGGAACTTCGCTATTTGGCTGGATGGAAATGACGGGAAATCATTTTGACAAAGAGTCGGCAAAGTTCTTTATCGAAAAAGCAAAAAATAATGTGGGACTTATTATCCCCGGCATTGCACCAATCAAGAGCACATATATGGGGCAATGGCTATACAAAAACAAAAAAATGTTCAAACAACTAAAGAGTTTTATGGAAGAAATCCACTCTTATGGAGCAAAACTCTTTGTTCAAATAACGGCGGGAATGGGTAGAAGTTTTGCAATCCCTACAATGCTTGCAACTATCCACAATATGCCAATTGTTAGGGATATTATGAAGCCAATTATCAATATCCCATATCAAAGTGCTAGCCCTAGCGTATTGCCTTCTAGGTGGTCGGACAAGGTTACTTGTAGAGCAATGACCAAAAAGGAAATTGAGGACATTGTGTATGCTTATGCAAGGACGGCAGAACTTTGTAAAGAAGCGGGCGTTGATGGTGTAGAGGTTCACGCAGTTCACGAAGGGTATCTTCTTGACCAATTTACCACCAAGTACACCAACCACCGTACCGACGAGTATGGCGGAAGTTTTGAAAATAGATATAGATTTGCTACCGACATTGTAAAGGCTATCAAAGAAGTTTGTGGCAAGGACTATCCAGTGTCGCTTAGATACTCGGTTGAGTCAAAAGTAAAAGGATTTTGCGAGGGGGCTCTACCGGGTGAAAAATACACCGAGGTAGGTAGGGATATGGCAGAAAGCGAAAAGGCTGCCAAATATCTTGAGGATGCCGGCTACGATATGCTTAATGCCGACAACGGCACATACGACTCGTGGTATTGGGCACACCCACCTATGTATATGCCACAAAATTGCAACCTAGAAAGTGTTGCACATATCAAAAAATTTGTAAATATCCCAGTGGTTTGTGCGGGTAGAATGGAGCCAGACGTAGGTGCAAAAGCAATTAAAGAGGGACTAATTGACGGTCTTGGCGTTGCTAGACAATTCCTTGCCGACGGCGAGTGGGTTACAAAACTTATTGAAGGAAGGCTAGAGGATATTAGACCTTGTATTTGTTGTCATAACGCTTGCTTCAATATGGCTCACTACAAAGGCGTTGCAAATGCTCAAAGCATTTATGATGCGGGACACATTGCTAGATGTGCGCTTGACCCAACAGTTATGCAATCCAAAAAATACAAAATTACCCCTGCAAAGAAGCCAAAAAATATAGCAATTATTGGTGGCGGAATTGGCGGAATGGAAACGGCTATTGTTTGTGCTAAGCGTGGACACAATGTGACATTGTACGAAAAAACCGACACCTTGGGTGGTGTGTTTATCGCTGCCGCCGCTCCATCGTTTAAGGAAAAGGACAAAGCCCTAATTGCTTGGTACAATAGAGAAATCAGAAGATACAAAAACATCAAGATAAAACTAAACACCGAGGTTAAGGACATAACCACTCTTGGTGCCGACGAGGTTGTTGTGGCCACTGGTGCGGTTGCAAAAAGACCACCAATCAAAGGTATTGAAAAAGGTGTTGAAGCCGTGGATTATCTTCTTGGCAAAAAGGAAGTGGGCGACAAAGTAGCCATAATTGGTGGCGGACTAACTGGTTGCGAAATTGCATACGACCTAAGTTTGCAAGGCAAAAAACCAATGATTGTAGAAATGCTAAACGACCTAGTTGTTTCCGACAAAGTTTGTCTTGCCAACTCTAGTTATTTGCGTGATTATTTCAAATTGCACAAAACTCCAGTTTATCTAGAAAGTGCGGTTAGCGAAATCAAAGACGGCTCAATTGTTATCAAAGATAAAGACGGAAACACAAAAGAAGTTAAGTGCGATAGCGTAATTATTAGCGCGGGTTACAAGCCAAACCCAATTGCCATAAAGGGCGTACACATTGTGGGAGACGCAAGTAGCGTTGGCAGTTTGCGTACAGTCATTTGGGGTGCTTGGGACGTTGCAATGAAATTATAGAAGATTTTGCGTTGCGACGCTATCATATAGCAATGTAGCACGCGGGGCAATGTTATGTGCATTGTCAAATTGTGCTAAAGCGTAAAGGTTTACACTTGAAAGTGTAATAGCGGATATTTGAAATATTACAATTATCTTTACAAAAAATCTTAGAATGGGAGATAAAAAAGGAAATGGAATTAACAAAAGAACAACAAGAAATTTATGATGGGGCAAAGGGCGAAGTTCTTGCAAAAGTTATGAAAACTATGGTGCAATATGGCGAAGTCTTTGGCGCAAAGAAAATGGTGCCAGTTACTAGCAAATACAATCACCTTGTTACATCGTTTGGCTTGAAAGCCTTGGGTCCAGTGTATGAACTTATGGACAAATTAATTGCCGAGGGCGGGGTTTCAAAGCAAAAATTCTCGGTAGACCCAAGACCTATGGACAAGGGCGTTCCTGCAAACTTTTTGCAAAAGTTCATATTCAACAACTTTATGTATTCAAAGCAAGAGTTTTATGAGGAACAACTAAAAAAGTTGGGGCTTATGGACGACGAAGCATTTACTTGTACTAGTTATCTAGACGAAGTCGGAAACACTCCAAAGAAGGGCGACGTGCTATCTTGGGCAGAGTCTTCGGCAGTTGTTTATGCAAACTCGGTGCTTGGTGCTAGATGCAATAGAAACTCAGGCATTATGGACCTTATGGGCTCGGTTGTGGGCTATGTTCCATACTTTGGCTTGCTTACTGACGAGGGAAGAAAGGCTACTTGGATTATTGAGGTCAAGACTACAAAGAAACCCGAAGCACAACTTTTGGGCTCGGCTATTGGTATGAAAGTTATGGAAGAGGTTCCATACATAGTTGGACTAGACAAGTGGCTAGGCAAAAAACTTAATGACGAAAATAGAACATATCTAAAGGACTTTGGTGCCGCCACTGCATCAAACGGAGCCGTGGGGCTATATCACATCGAAAACTTGACCCCAGAGGCAAAAGAACTTGGAAAAGAGTTGCTTGCAAAGAATGTAAAAACATACATTATCGACGATGCCGAACTAGAAAGGGTTTACAAAAACTATCCAGTTGTTTGGAAAAATCCAAATGCAAAACCAAAACTTTGCTTTATGGGTTGCCCACATATGTCTTTGCAACAACTTAAAGATTGGACAGACAAGGTTGAAGCGGGCTTGAAAGCATCGGGTGAAAAGAAAGTTACAATCCCAACCGTCTTTACTAGCAGTCCTGCCGTTCTAAAGGAATTTGCAAAGACCGACTATGCCGAAAGGCTTAAGGCTACGGGAATAATAACCTCGTATATTTGTCCACTTATGTATATGAATAACCCACTTTGTGGCAAAATGCCAGTAATCACTTCTAGCAACAAACTAAGAACATATACAACTGCTAGATATTATACCGACGACGAAATCCTAACACAAATCACCACAAAAGGGGGTAGAAACTAATGAAAACATTTAAAGGTAGAGTAATTGCAGGTGGCACAGCGACCGCCACTGCAGTAGTTTCGAGACAAGGACTAAATACCCTTGCATCATTCCAAAAAGCACTTCAATTTGGCGACAAAAAAGCCACATGTGGCGACCAAAACAACAAAGATTTGTACGGCAAACAAATGGCGGGCAAAGCACTTTGTTTGCCTCAAACAATTGGCTCCACAACGGGCGGACTAGTGCTTTATTGTGCGTGCTCAATGGGTAGACAACCGGCTTGTATGCTATTTAGCAAGCCTATCGACTCTCTTGCCGCCGCCGGTGCAATTTTGGCGGATGTTTGGCTAGACAATGTTTCTATGCCAGTTATAGATAGCCTTGGTGACAAATTCCTAGAATATGTAAAAGACGGAATGACCATTACTATCAAAGATGGCGGAGTGGTCGAGGTAGAGTAGTGTACATAAGATATTGTTTTTGATGCAATAGATAAGCAAGAGCACACTGCAAATAGTTAAAATTTATAATCAAAAAAGGCACTCTATCTAGAGTGTCTTTTTGTTGGGTGTGGCATTTTATTAATGGTTCCAATTTTTGAATTATTCAATTATTTTTACATCATTAATTTTAACCGAAACGCAATCACCATAATAATTATTATTTTCATCCAGTTTGCCAAAATCTACTAGCATATTATCTTTGACTGCGACATCTTCCATAATGGTTCCAGTGTCGCCCTTGTGGATGCCAAACTTTGTGTATTTTTCATCTTCCACTAGCAACTCAACTTGCTGATATGCTTTAAATTTTCTAGGCTTAAATCCTTTTGTTCTATGAGCAAAATTTTCTAAGTTGACTTTTATAAAGTCTATCAATTGCCTTGATGGTTGCTCTTTCGTTAACTTTAAGTCGTCATTAAAAACCTCGACAAAGGCATAATCACCCTCGTTAAATTCATTAAGAAATAAAACTTTTGACGATTTATCGCAATTTTCAATTACAAAACCTTTTGCACTTAAATATAAGTTTTGCAATTTGTACTTGTCTCTTAAATTTATTAATTCTACAAAATCAAATTTGTTCATTTTATCTAACCTTTAGAGGAACTTAAGTCTTTTATGAATCGTAGTCGTATGGAATTTTATTTTTTCTCTCACCTTTTAAATTTATTATATATCCCTCTTCCACTTTGCACCACCAATTCTTGTTGTGTAGGGGAATTGATTCCAAAATATCTTTATCTGAGCAATTATTGTCTTTCACCAACTTTAAGTCTTTAATTTTTATGGGATACAAGATATCGTCTTTTAAACTTAAAAAATTCTCTTCCACTGCCATAAATTCTTTGTCTTTACATCTTTCGTCAATGAAAATTACGTGAAAACAATTATCCCGTATTTCGGCGTCAACAATAGTCCCAATCATTCCTTTGTATATTTCATTATCATTATATTCTTTTTTGTCGGTTATAACCTTCACTTTATCTAAAAATTTCACTTTGTCCAACCCTTATTTCTGTGCTACACTTTAATTTTTTATTTATACTCAAACTCAAGTTCGGTTTTTCTTTCGTAGATTTCGCCCTGAGGGATTTCATACATTGTGGTTGGTGTTTTCTTTCGTGCGTAACAATAATTGCATTTATGTTTGCAAGTGTCGTATCTGCCAATATCCACTGCCGGCATACACCCACAATTTTTCCGTTGTCCGTCAAGTTTGGCGTTTTTTCTTGTGGCTTTTAGTCCCAAATCTTTGTATTTTTCGGTGAGCAATTCTTCAAAAATAACGCCATCAATACATTTGCTAGGAAAAATATCATACTTGCTCCAATCGCCACTTTCGGCACATGCTTCGATTTGTATTCCGTTCTCTTTTGCAACTAACGAGAAATTTTCAAGTAGAATATTTTTTTCTTTTTCGTTTGGTGCGTAAACAGTTTTAGCACAACCCGAATAACTTTCAATTACAAAACTAATTTTGCAATGCTTAGTATGACCTTTTAAACTTTCGCACAAATATTTAAACTTTTCCAAATGCCAATTTACATCAATGCCGTCAGTTAGCAAAATGGGGTCGTATCTCCAAATTACTGGGCAATGTTTAGATAATTCTTTAAAAGTATTTATTCTTTCATCCAAAGGTGGAAGTCCACCTTCAATATACTCGGGATAAGCATTCAAAGTGTAAAGGAAATAATACGTAAAACCATTTAGTTTATCTATTTTATTAAGCATAGGTTTTGGATTTTTCGACCAAAAAACTATGCCTTCAATATTGCCTTTTGTTTCCACAATTTTATCCCCAATTAAATTTGTTGAAACACTTGTTATTTCAAATTTTTTGAGAAGGATTTTTGCCACTTTGTTTGGATTAATTGGATTTGGCACAAGCACATAGCCTTGCTCTAAGCAATCCCAAAACCAGTCGCTATAAAATGCGGGGATATCCGTTCTTCTACTTACACTAAGAAGCATAATTTTCTCCCCACAGACTCATTTGTTTGTCTTCTTTTATCCTTACAATATACTCATCTGGGTTTTTCTCAGCATTGGTGAGTGGAATATTGGGAGCGAGTTTTCTTAGGCAAAATTTGTAATACACTTGCTTATTTGTAGGGCGAAGTAACTCTACGCAATCGTTCAAATATTTCTCCCAATCTTGCCATTTATCTGCAGATTTATAGTTATTTATCTTGCCAATTTTGTAGTGGTCAACTGAGTCTTGCTCAAGAGTTTTTCTAATTAGTTTTAGACTTTCTTCGGGCTCAATCGTGGGCTCAAAACTTGCAAAAGTTCTAATGCCATTATCGTGCAAAATTTTGAGAGTTTCTAGTCTTTCGCTAGGAGTGGAAGCATATGGTTCCCACTCTTTAGATTTCTCTTCATCTAAAAATGTAAGAGTTGTGCCAACTGTAATTCTATCCCCAAATTCTTTAAATAAATCCAAATCCCTAAGCATTTTCTTGCCACCTTTGGAAAGGACTGCAACGGGGACTTTGTAATGATTTAGCATTTTCAAAACTTCCCTAACAGTTTCGCCACTGTCGGCACTATCGCAATAGCAATCGCCAACGAAAGATAGAAGAACTTGCTCGGTGTAGGTGTTTTTTTGCAAGTCTTTTTTAAGCAAACTCAAAATATCTTTTCGTGGCTCGGGCTTTCCAAAATAACTATCGCACGACTTTTGCAAAGTGTGTGGAGCATAGCAATATTTACACCTATGACTACAACCAATATAAATATTAAGAGCATATGGACTATACTCTCTTGCCATTCCTTGGGGCTTATAAATTATACTCATAAAAAAATGTCCTATAATCTAATTTTTCAATTAATTATAGAACATTTGTTTTATATTGTCAAATAATTTATTAGTGAAAATTATTGTCAGATGTTTCTTTTAACAACCCAATTCAAATTGATAAATATCATTCCAAATATCTTTTAAATATTTCCCGTCAATATTTACTTTTTGTTCAAATTCTTCTATCGTCTTGAATGATTGATATCCTTCTTCTTTATCCCATTCGTAAAATTCATATCCCGAAAAATTTGTGGAACCAAACTTCCCTTTATTATACTTGAAACTAGGTTCCAAATTCAAACGCACACTCTCAACAAAGTCCTCAAAAGTGGGGTTGATTTTCATTCCATTTTTGATCAATTCTCTTGCATGATTTAATGATGTAATATTTGGATAGACTAATTTGTTTGGTGTTTTCAATGCATGTTCACATTGTATCCAGCCACACTTTTTGCATATTATATCTTTGTACTTTTCTATTACAACATCATTATCGCAAATATCACACTTCATAGTTTGTTTCATTTTTACATTCTCCAGTACTAAATTAATCCTTATTTTTAACAACGGTGGCAGATATCAAATATTTGTTTAAGGATTATTCGTATCTTATGTGATGAACCTTTTCCCAGCAATCTTTAAGGAAACAACCATCAATTTTTAAATTGTTTACCAAATCTTCAACGTTTTCAAATTCCGTATAATTATTTGTCCCAATTTCCCAAAACGTAAAATTGTCGTGCTTGTCAAGTTGATATCGTTTCTTGTTGTAGATAAAACTTATATCAAATCCGCGGACAACTAAATTCAAGATTTCATTTAGCGATGGTGTAAATATAATTTTATTTCCCCATAATTTTTTTGCATTGTTTAAAGAAGTAAAGTTTGGAGGATTAATTGCATTTGGATATTTCTCAGTCTCGCAATCTTGCCACCAACCACAATTTTTACATTTCCCATTTCCATATTTATCAACAAAAACCATATTATTACATACATCACATTTTTTCTCTATTCTCATTTTTTACCTCCGTTATATGGTGTGCGATCCCAATTTCCATTTTTATCTTTAGTCCAGTAATGATCGTGCGGGTAATTGTGGTTGGGCGGACCTATATAGTGCGTATCTTTCCACTTTTCTCCATTTGAATCATAATACCTTTTTTCTCTTTTTGTTTTTCTTTTGTCATATCTTGTAACAGTTGAATTTGGCTTCCATGTTTCTGGTAATTTATGAGCAGTGATATTCGTGTTTCCGCCACTACTGGCGCCTCTTCCACCAAATAATTGAATGTTTATTTTCATACGCTCACCTCGCCACTATCTCGGCGTTTGTATGGAAATACTATCAAATTACCGTTCATTTCTTCAAAAGGTTTTCCATAGCATAGTATAGCACAAGGTTTTATTTTCTCCAACATCTTGTTGTAACACAACATAAATTCTTCTTTGCATTTTCTATTGCCATGTGTCGAAACGGCAACAATAGAACCAGTTTCTATTCCGTCAAAGCAAAATCCAAAACTTCTTTCATCACTCCAACTAATAGTTGGTATTACATTTAGTCCTTGACTTTGCCAAAATGCTCCACACCAGCGATTTTTAAATACACTATACATTTGTAAAAGCAATGGCATGTCTGTGTACAGACTAAAGTCAGGTGTACAAACGGCATAATATTGTTTTATTTTTTCAATAGACATTTCGGCATTTGAATACATATGTTCAAAGCGATAATCGTGTAAGAAAAAATGTATCGTTTTATTTTGATTTTCGATATCGTTATGTTTCGTATCGCTATAACAAAATAATTTTATTTTCTTCAAATCAAGATTTTGCTTTTTTATAAGTGGGATATCAAATGCTCCCACCATTTTAAATTGATTTCTTACGAGTTTTTTAATTTGAGATGAAAGAAGTTGCTTATAATATTCATCATTTATATTTTGTAATTTTTCTAATTCAATTTTATCAAATCCAAGTTTTGAAAAATCAAGAGACGATTGAAGTTTTTGTAGTTCATTTAAAAGTATTTCGTTATCAAATCCAGTTTCAAGATTTAGGGAATTGTGTGCAATTACATATGCCTGTTGTTCTTCTTTTATCATATGGTCAAGTCGCACACAAGGAAGTTTTTGTAGCCCCAATACCTTTGCAGCTTCTACTCTCCCATTCCCTTCAAGGACAATGTTATCTTCTCCAGCAATGCCCAGTGGGTCATTAAACCCAAATTCTCTAATTGAGTTTGCTATATGCTCAATTTGTTCTTTTGTGTGAATTTTTGAATTATTTTCAAAATGCTTTAATTTTTCAATTTCTATGTATTCTATTTTTAATTCTTTATCTTCCATACTTTCTTCCTTTTATTGTTTAAATTGTAATTAATAAAGAATACAATCATTATATTGTGTTCTAAAGTTTACTTTTTGTTTCTTGCGTCTGGTGTTAGTCTCAAATCCTTTAATATCTTTTCTAATTGTTTATTACAATCGATTAGTGTTTTGTAATGTTCATTTTCTTTGACCATAACTTTGGGAGTTTTTCCATCGCTACAAATGCCCGTTACAATTCGCATATATCTATCTGGATTTTTGTTGTATTCTTTCCATGCTCTATCTCGCATAATTTTCAATTGACAATATTGCCAAATAAGTTCAACATCGCTATGGGTTAGTCTATACTTAATGCTTTCTTTTAAGTCTTTTATAATGTTCTCATATGTTGTTTTTTCGTCTTCTGTCAGATATCCTGGAACTTGCAATATCTCGTCATTTATTCTTTTTGTTTCAAGAGTGACTTTCCTATTGTTTTCTAGGATTTCTTTTTCCCATTTTTCCATATTTACACCTCCTTAAAATGCAAAAAGATTGAAGGGGATAAAGTTTCCTCTCCAATCTTTTTATTTGCATTTTAGCATAGAATTTTTTAAAGTCAATAGGAGTATGACATAAATTTGGAAAAATCTTCTAAAAAAGTTTTTGTGCGAATAAAATGAGTGTATATAATAGGTGGTGGAATATGTTTAAAGTGGTTAGTTTGAAGCCAATAATGGTGGGAGTGGCGTTGGTTTTGGTTAGTGTGTTTTTGGGCGTGGGGGTTGTAAAGGTGGTTAGTATGGACGCCATTCCAAAGACAAACTATGTGATTGTTATTGACGCCGGACATGGTGGGCTTGATGTCAAGTAAAGACTGTCAAATATTTTAAACTTATTTCAAAAAAATTGCCATATATCTAAAAATAGGATATATGGCTTTTGTGTGCTCATAAGAATATTAAATATAGAATAATTATTTATGTTCCAGATATAAATTAGCCAATACTGCCAACCCCCGTTCTTTGCCATTTTTTTTAATTTCACCTTTGCTTATCAGTTTGGTTAAGGCTTTATCTATAATCATCGCATCATCTTTATTTACATCGCTTCGTCCTAGAATTGTGGAAAGGGGGATATAATCAATATCTTCATTGTTAAGTGCAAGTTCTTTTAATTTGTTAAGGTTTTCTTTTGCCAGCCTAATCATAGTAAGAAAAGTTGTTGATGGATTTTTAATATTTAAGCATTTAGATATTGTTGTTGTGGTTTCTAAATAGTTATCATAATCCTTCTTGCTTGACAATATATGATTAGAACTTAATAAATCTGATATGTTTTTAAGAACTTGTTTTAACTCTTCAATTTCGTCTGGAAGAAATAATAAATTTAGTGCTTGATATGATAACGTTGGTACTTTAAAATCTTTCTCAATCTCTTTACAATAATTGACAAATTCATCCGTCAAACCTGAATATTCTTTAAATTCTAAATTTTCTAATTCTCCGTATAATTTTTTTAACAACTCTTCATCATCTTGTCCTGCAATTGAGTTGTGACTTAATTGAATAGCCAATGCTTGTTCTTTTGATAATTTATCCTTGCATAACATAACTTCAATTTCATTAAGCCCAGCATCAATAGATGCCATAACCCTGTGATTACCAGACAAAACCTCAATTTCATGATTTTCATTATAAAAACAAAATGGAACAGATGTTAGTTGTCCATCTTTTTTAATATTTGAAACAAGTTTTTCGTATTCTTCAGGTTTCATATATCTGGCATTAACTTTTAATAATTTAATATCTTTTGGATTTATTTTTATAATCTCTGTTTCCACAACTCAAACCCCTCCTTTAAATTCCATTTTCCCATAGTCGAAAAATATGTCAAATTATAACTTCCGTCTTTTCTTTGATTTCTGCTTTGTAATGTAAACAATCCTCTATATTTGATAGAGGACATATTTTTTGTAAACACATTAGTATAAATTGATTTTATCTCCTTATTTAATAATCGTTCTGCTAATAATTTTACTTCTTTGCTTAACAAACAATATAATACTAATCGGCTCAATTTTCTTATCTTTGAATTCGTAACAAAATCCGATAATAAATATACGCATGGTTGTTCAATTTCACTGGGTGGCGAATTCCTATAGTCATTTGTCAATCCAAAAGCCCCAAATAATTTATTGTCTGCAAATAGCCCATAACAAGCTTTTGGCATTCCCCAATAATGGATTTGCTTGCTCATATATTTTTGTCGTAACGCGTTAAATTGTACCAATGTTAATTGCTTAATTTCTATATCTTCAATATTTTCATCTTCAATAGTACTAAAGAATTTTTGGATTATATTAGTTTTTGTTTTGCTTGATATTAACTTTGGTTTTATTTTAATATTAGAGTAAATATTTAAGTTTTGTGATTTTAAAATTTGATTATGTTTTATATTTATTAAATCTTTTTTAGATAGAATAGCAAAATTAATATTCAAACTATACAATTGTTGAATTAATTTATCGTCAATAAAATTAAGCTCACGATTATCAATAACCAGCAAATCTTTATGGGCAATATTATTTATAAATTCTTCTATATTACATTCTCTAAAATCTTTTAAATGTAACGATGTTTCATTTATTTGTTTGACAAATGTGTCAATTAGTTTGTCTTTATTTTTAATCACATTATTGAAGAGTCTTCTATTATGCTCGGTTATTTGCTGTGGTCTGTATGATTTATGCAGTATTGACAATGCAAGTTTTTGAACGTTAGTTAAAATGCAATTTGAACCCAATTTAAAATCATCATAAATATCTTTACTTAATTCTAAATCATTGTTATCACTAAAATGTTTTCCGAGTAAAACATTACAAAAATCAACATCGCCACCTATAATTGGTGACGATGTAAGATTATATATTAATTTTTCTAATTCTAAATTTTCTGACCCATAGACAAAGATTTTGTCAAACAATCCGCTATTTATTATATCAGAAATGCAATTGTTCGCTATTGTTTTTGTTCTCATATCCTAATTCTTCTACCCTTATTCCTAAATTATCTTCCAGCCACTTTGCAACAATTCGTCTATGACAAAAAGTTTTATTATTTTCAATATCTGCCCACTTTTCATAGCAAAGAAGCACTGCATTATCGCCAAGTTCTTCATAGACTTGCTTTGGATTGAGTTTATTTAAAACTTTTTCATAATACAGTTTTGTGTAAAGTTCTTTGTCTTCGATTTTAATAATTTCAGCAGGTGGGGCAAGTTTCTTGTACTCTTCCCCAGTCCAAAACCTATTAAATCTAGCAATAGATACAAATCTATAGTTCTTATCTTTTGGATAATTTTTAACTTTTCCGAAATAACCAGTAAACATATATACACCTCTAATTATATTGTACCATAAATCGGCATTAACTAAAAGCATATAGACAATATTATTTTTTGTTTCTTGCATCTGGTGTTAGTCTCAAATCCTTTAATATCTTTTCTAATTGTTTATTACAATCGATTAGTGTTTTGTAATGTTCATTTTCTTTGACCATAACTTTGGGAGTTTTTCCATCGCTACAAATGCCCGTTACAATTCGCATATATCTATCTGGATTTTTGTTGTATTCTTTCCATGCTCTATCTCGCATAATTTTCAATTGACAATATTGCCAAATAAGTTCAACATCGCTATGGGTTAGTCTATACTTAATGCTTTCTTTTAAGTCTTTTATAATGTTCTCATATATTGTTTTTTCGTCTTCTGTAAGATATTCGGGAACTTGCAATATCTCATTATTTATTCTTTTTGTTTCAAGAGCAACTTTTTTATTGTTTTCTAGGATTTCTTTTTCCCATTTTTCCATATTCCCACCTCCTTAAATACAAAAAGACTGAAGGGGATAAAGTTTCCTCTCCAATCTTTTTACTTGCATTTTAGCATAGAATTTTTAAAAGTCAATAGGAGTATGACATAAATTTGGAAAAATCTTCTAAAAAAGTTTTTGTGCGAATAAAATGAGTGTATATAATAGGTGGTGGAATATGTTTAAAGTGGTTAGTTTGAAGCCAATAATGGTGGGAGTGGCGTTGGTTTTGGTTAGTGTGTTTTTGGGCGTGGGGGTTGTAAAGGTGGTTAGTATGGACGCCATTCCAAAGACGAATTATGTGGTCGTTATTGATGCTGGCCACGGTGGGCGGGATGACGGGTGTAGTGGGCAAAGTGGGGTTAAGGAAAGCGAAATCAATTTGAGTATTTCAAGGAAATTGAAAGCCGATTTGGAAAGGCTTGGGATTAGTGTGGTCTTGACTAGGTGCGACGGCAATGGGTTATACAAGTCGGGTGTGGATAACTACAAAAAGTCCGATATGGAAGAGCGTGTAAAAATAATTGAAAATGCAAGCCCCGATATGGTTATATCCATTCATTGCAATTCGTATGCAGACAGGTCGGTCAGTGGTGCACAAGTTTATTACCACGAGGGTGACGAGGTGGGAAAAGAATTTGCCGAAGCGGTGCAAGGTCAACTCAAAACCCAATTAGAAAACGCAAGGGGCGAAATTGGCAAGGGGGACTACTATATTCTAAAAGAGACTAGTGCCCCTGCGATAATTGTGGAGTGCGGATATTTGACCAACGCACAAGACGAAAATAATCTTAAAGATGGCGACTACCAAAACCGTATTTCTTACGCCATAATGTGTGGAGTTGTTAAATATTTTGATTTATGTGGAAATGATTAGTTTTTGACAATGGCATATTGTTTTGTGACAATTACTAATAAAAATATGACAAAAATACGCAAGTTCAATATTGCAACAAAAACAAATCACCTCTTAATTTTTGAGGTGCTTTTGGTGGAATTGTTTCCACTTAATTATTTTAATAATTTTAAAATTTCGGGCTTGATTTTTTGCCAAGAGGTCTTTAGGCTTTCGTAAGAAAGTTTGTATTCGACATCTTCAATTGGTGTCCAAATTACTTCGTGGGTGTCGGTGCTAGTGTTGTTGCTTTTCCCTTGGTCGGTGGCAACATACATATATGTTTCGCAGTGCTCTCCGCGTGGGGTTGTGTAGTTTTCAATAAGTGGTGGAATGTCGTTCACAATTTTTGCAACCCGCTTTGTTTCTTCGGCGGTTTCTCTTATGGCACATTCTTTTAGGGTTTCGCCTTTTTCCAAATGTCCTTTTGGAAAGGAAAAGTCTTTTAGGGCTTCCCTATATATTAGTGCCACTTGCTTTGTTTTGACATCTACCAAATAGCATCCCGCTTTCTTTGTGGTGGGGATTTTGTTTTCCAAAATTTCCTTTAGTAAATCGTATGCAATAGTTAGTTCGTCTATTATTGCAATGTTTATTGGAACGGTGTTTTCCTTTCTAACTTTTTCAATGATTTCGGGAAGGGTGTCCACGGGTATTTTTATAAGTTTAAAGTTGTTCTTCTTTTCGTTCTCGGTGTAGTGGGTAAGTTTTGGATTGGGTTTGCTATCCGAGAAGATATAAAAATAACTAACTTTTGAATAGTTGCCGTTTGTTCCCTTGTATTCGGTGGCAAAAAATTTGATGAATTCGCCCTCATACACTCCGCCTGTTTCTTCTAGGAGTTCCCGTCTTAGTCCTGTTAGTTCGTCCTCGTCTCCGTCTAGGTGTCCACCCGGCAATTGGCAACCGCCTTGTGAAAGAACCAAAAGCATTTCGTTTTGGCTATTGATTACAAACGCTTTTACGCGTGTGTTGTTTTTCTCGACCGCTCTATCTAGAGTGTATTTTAATAATTTAAAATCCATAAATTCCTCCATTTAATAATTTTAGCACATAGTGTCCTTGGAGTAAAGTTTTTGGGTCTCAAAAATTAAAGTGGTATATTCTTTGAAATTAGGGCATACATATTAATATGAAAAGAAGTGTTTTAAAATCTGTTTTGTATAGTTTCGTACCCGTTATTGTTGTGGCGGTACTTGGTAGTGTGTTTGTGGGTTTTGGAATGGATTGGTTTGGGGTTCTTAGCAAGCCAACACAATGGATACCTGACTTTATAATTCCAATAGTCTGGACTGTTATTTATTTGCTAACGGCAACCGTACTATTCCTATGGCATAGGCACGGTTGTGTGCCAAAAGACATTGTTGTTTTGTTTATACTAAATGGTGTTTTGAATGTTCTTTGGTGCCTTATATTTTTCACCCTTCAACTAACGCTACTAGGGCTAATTGCAATTGTGCTAAATCTAATATTTGGATACTATTTGATTCTAAAAATTAGGGGAGAAAATTTGCTCTATTTTTCGCTTATGTTTGCTTATCCGGTGTGGTTAAGTATTGCCACTTGTTTAAACTTGGCGGTTTGGATATTGAACTAAAAAGGGGTGTTTGTAGAAGAAAAAAATAAAACTCACACAGTGATAAATTGTGTGAGTTTTTGGTTTTTGTACTATCGTAATTGTCAATAACTTATAAGATATTGGCAATAAATCAAATTACAAAGTTGGTTCGTTGTCGGTAAATTTTGGCTCGTCTTTTCTTGCTTCTTCGGTGAACTCATTTGCTCTTTTGATAAGTTCTTCCATATTTAGGTCTTTTGTGTATTTTGCTTTTTCGGAAAGCAATTTTCTAGACGATGGATTTTTGCCGTTTGCAAGTAGGAAATCAAATATTGATAGTTTTGCATATCTATTTGCAACAGTTGCCATATCGGTTATTACAACGCTTTGTGCTTCTGTTCTATCTTGGTAGTAAGCAATTACTTTTTTAAGCGCTTCGTCTTTTTCGATTGGTGTTCTAGATAGTGCATAGTTTTTTGCTCCAGTGTTCTCAAACATAGTTAGTACTGTGTTGTCTGGGCTTAGGTGGCATAGCGAAATTAGGTTGTGATGAGGATTCTCCGTTTTGCAAACCACCGCAAATATATCTTCTTTTGTGTTGTATGTTTTATTTGAAATCATTTTTGTTTTCTCCCTTTCCCATAAATTCTATCAGTATTATACACCCATAATCCTATGGTGTCAATACCCAATTTTTCAAAATTTATGGGTTAAAGTCTTTGGGCGTTAGTTTGGTTAATTTGTCCGTCACCCCTCAAAATTGTTTTGACCACGGGGAAATTTGTGCTAAACTACTTACGCTTATGGATAATATTAATAATATGCTTTTTAATTTTAATAGTTTGGATGAAAGAACGGCTAGGATACAAAACCCCCAAGTTCTTGCTTTTGTGGGCGATGCTGTTTATTCGCTATACATAAGGCAACTTATTGTCCTAAATGAAAACGCAAAAGTAAAAGATTTGCATAGTCATGTTACAAACTTTGTAAAGGCAAGCGGACAAAGCAACTTTATTGAAAAACTTTTGCCAATATTTAATGAAAACGAAATGTCGGTTTTTAAGCGTGGACGCAATTACAAAACTTTGTCGATGGCAAAAAATGCAAGCCCCATTGACTACAAGCGTGCTACGGGACTTGAGGCGGTGTTTGGGTACCTATATTTGTCGGGACAAAGGGGTAGGCTAAACGAATTGCTTAGTTTGAGCATAGGAGAGAAGGATGAAGGTTAAAGGAAGAAACGCGGTAAGAGAGGCGCTAGTGTCGGGTGTAAATATTACCAAAATTATGGCTAGCAAGACCGCAAAGGACAAGGTGTTTGGCGACCTAATTGCACTAGCAAACAAAAATAGGGTCAAGGTTCAATTTGTGGATAGTAGGGTTTTGGATAATGAATGCGACAATAACCAAGGCATAATAGCCTATACATCCGACTTTGAGTATTCCACTGTGGATGATATTCTAGCGGTGGCAAAAGAAAAGGGAAAAGACAATTTTATCCTTATTCTTGATGGCATTGAGGACCCACACAACTTTGGGAGCATTATTAGGGTTGCCGAATGTTTGGGCGTGGACGGAATAATTATTTCAAAAAATAGGGCTTGTCCCGTGACTGACACGGTAGCCAAGGTTAGTGCAGGTGCAATTGAGCACGTAAAAATTGCAAAGGTAACAAACATTAATACCGAAATCGAAAGGTTAAAGGAAAGGGGTGTTTGGGTGTATGCTTGCGAACTGGGCGGTGACGACCTAGAAACGGCAAATTTAAGCGGAAACATAGCGATTGTTATGGGAAGCGAAGGCAAAGGTGTTAGCAGGCTTACTCGTGAACTTTGCGATGGCGTGGTTACTATGAAAATGCACGGGAAAGTAAACTCCCTTAATGTTAGTGTTGCAACGGGAATAGTTTTGTACGAAGCGGTGAGGAAGAGAGAGCGTGGATAAAATTGAAGAATTAGTGCGTCTTGCACAAAATGGCGATAAAGATGCCGAGACAGAAATTGTAAACGAAGGAAATAAGTTGGTAAAAACCATTGCAAGGAAGTATTTTATACTTGACGGCGATGTTGAGGACCTTGGGCAGTGTGGGATGTATGGACTTTTTTGTGCCATTAAGTCATTTGAGCCAAATGGTGGAGCGTCCTTTAAAACCTATGCCTCAAAACTTATAAAAAATGAAATTTTGGATGCCGTAAAAAAATCATATATTGGAAGTGGCAAAGTGTTTAGGGAAACCGAATTTGTCGATATGGACGACTTTTCGGGAGGAGACGACCCCGAAAAAGAGGTTATTGACAAGCAAGAGTATAGGAATGTGTATGAGCGTTTGACAAGAAGGCTTAGTGGGCTTGAAAAGGCGGTAATAAAATATTACCTTGAAGGCTATCGTTACAAAGAAATTGCAGACAAACTAAACAGAACCGAGAAGTCAATAGATAGTGCTTTGCTTAAGGCAAAAAACAAAATTAGAAAAAATTATTTGAAATTGAAGGAGACGGAATGAGTTACTTGGCACTTTATAGAAAATATAGGTCAAAAACCTTTGACGAAATCGTGGGACAAAAGCACATTACCCAGTCACTTATTAATCAAATAAAAAATGGCGAGGTTGGTCACGCATACTTGTTTACGGGCACAAGGGGCACGGGAAAGACTAGTATTGCAAAAATCTTTGCAAAAGCGATAAATTGCTTGTCACCCATAAACGGAAGCCCTTGCGGAAAGTGTGAGTGTTGCAAGGCTTTGTCCGATGCGGGCTCGGTGGATATTTTTGAAATCGACGCCGCTAGCAACAATAGGGTTGATGAAATTAGGGAACTTAGAGAGCGTGTTAAGTATCCACCTGTTACGTGTAAGTACAAAGTCTATATCATAGACGAGGTGCATATGCTTACCGACAGTGCGTTTAATGCACTTTTAAAAACTCTTGAGGAGCCACCAGAGTATGTTGTGTTTATTTTGGCGACCACCGAGGTGCAAAAGTTGCCTGCAACCATACTTAGCAGGTGTATGCGTTTTGACTTTAAGTTGCTTACCGAAGAGGAACTAGAGGCTCACGTGAAATATGTGTTTAAAGATAGTGGCATAAAGTACGAGGATTCGGCGGTTTCCACAATTGCAAGGCTTGGGGCGGGAAGTGTTAGAGACACACTATCCATAGCCGATATGTGCGTGGCTTATAGCAATAGAAATGTAACATATAGTTCGGTTATTGAGGCGGTTGGCTTGACCGATAGGGGCACGCTAAAATTGCTTTTGTCGTCCGTTTTGAATAGAAATGAGGGCGAACTTATGTCAAATATTGATAGGGTTGCTAGAATGGGCAAAAATATTACTCAACTTGCCAAAGATTTGGTGGGTTATGTTAGGGATTTGTTGATAGTCAAAACTTGTAAGGATTATAAGTCTATCCTAAAACTTCCAAGCGACCAAGTGTCCGAACTAGAGGAACTAGCAAAGGGGACGGATAACGCAAGGCTTATTGATATTTTGGGGACACTATCTACTCTTGATAACGAGTTTAGATACACCACAAATCCAAGGAGTTTGCTTGAAATAAAACTTATTACCCTATGTAACTATGACAAAACCGAATTGGACGAACTAAAAATGAAGGTCAAGGCTTTGGAAGCCAAAATAAATAGGTAGAATTATGGATGCTTTTGATAAAATTTTTACTAAGACCAATACAAATGAAAACAAAAAGAAAGCCCAAATGTATTTTGGAAGATTACTAATAAAGTTAAGAAGCGAAAATCACATAAAACTCTATTCGCTAATGGAAAGTGTTACAACCACCGACCTTGTCGGCAATATGCTAAAAGTTAATTTGGCAGATGGCGGAGCGTATGCAATGCTTTCCGACCCCAAAGATGTTGCAATCATTGACGGCATTTTGGATGGAATTGAGAGGGGGCTTAGACTCGAACTTACCACCACTGGCAAAAGAACTTTGGATGTTGAAAAGTTTGAGGACTATCTAAAAGAAGAGTTTGGCAAAATTGTTGTAATAAAATAGTTAAAACCTCGGTATTTTGAGGCGAATGTGCCATTGGAATATCGTGTTTAATAAATAAATTTTTAAGGAGATAATTATGTATAAAGGAATGAATTTTGGCGGGATGAATATGCAATCGCTTATGAAACAAGCACAAAAGATGCAAGCGGATATGCAAGCACAAGCCGAGAAAGCCGAAGAAGAACTAAATAATGCGGTGCTAACAGGCACAAGTGGTGGCGGAATGGTTGAAGTCACCTGTACGGGCAAAAAGGAGATTACGGGCGTAAAAATTAAGCCTGAAATTGTTGACCCCGACGATATCGAAATGCTAGAAGACTTGGTTATGACTGCTACCAATGAAGCCCTAAAAAAGGCGAGCGACCTAGAAAAGTCAGTTAAGCCAGACTTACCGGGTGGTATGGGCTTTTAATTATGGATAACAATATAGAAAGTATGGAGAGGCTAATCTACTCATTCACCAAACTTCCGGGCGTGGGTAGAAAGACTGCCGAAAGGTACGCATACAGAGTGCTAGACTTGGATGAAGAAACGGTCGAAACTTTTTCCAATGCGCTTTTGGATGCAAAGAAAAAAATACATTTTTGTGAAATTTGCGGAAACTTCACCGAGGGCGATGTTTGCAACATTTGCAAAAGTAGAAAGTCAAGCATTATTTGTGTTGTAAAAGAACCAAAAGACATTGTGGCAATTGAAAAAGCAAGAAATGCAAACTATCTTTATCACGTTTTGCACGGAACAATTAGCCCTATGGAAAATAGAGGCCCTAATGATATTAGGATAAAAGAACTTTTGTCTAGGCTTGATGGTGTTACCGAGGTTATTCTTGCCACCAATCCCGATATCGAAGGTGAGGTTACGGCAAATTATATTGCAAAACTTCTAAAGCCACTAGACATCAAGTGTACCCGCCTTGCCACAGGAATCCAAATGGGTAGCGATTTGCAATATGCCGACGAGGTTACTTTGACCAAAGCCCTTGAGGATAGAAAGGAGATGTAGCCCGTGATAAATATTGTTTTGGTTGAACCCGAAATCCCCCAAAATGCGGGAAATATAGTCCGTACTTGTGCGGGAACGGGTTGCAAACTTTATATGGTTAAGCCTTTGGGTTTTGAACTCGACGACAAAAAATATAAGCGAGCAGGGCTAGACTATTTTCCGCTTAGCAACATAACTGTTGTAGACAGTTTTGACGAAATTTATGAGGCAAACAAAGACAAGGTCTTTTATTTTGCTAGCACCAAATCCAAACACACCTACGCCGAGGTCTCTTACCCCGACGGTTGCTTTGTTGTATTTGGCAAGGAAAGTTATGGCCTAAAAGAAACCCTTCTAAAAGCCCACTACGACCATTGCATTCGTGTTCCAATGAAAGCCGAAGCCCGTAGCCTAAACCTAAGCAACACCGTTGCTATCATTGCCTACGAGGCTATGCGTCAACAGGGGTTTCCTGATTTGAAAAATGATGGTGAACTGACTGGTCGCTCCGAAAACGACTAATTTACTTCGCAATACTTTGTTTCTGTACCTCAACCAAGGTAGTCACGTATGTTCAATACGCTCCTACCTTGTTTTTCGGCACGAGCCTCGTCTTGCTTGCAAATTAGTCGTTTTTCAGTGGATATTATGAGGTGGTTGCGTCAATATAACCACTTGCACTTTTCACTCTTCACTATTACCTCTTCATTTGCAAGGCTATGCCTTGCACCGCCTCGTTATACTTGCATTTTTGCACCGTCAATCGGGGGAATAATACAAGCCACCTATTTATGTAATGTTATATATATAATACAATATGGATACAATGGTATCCTTTTTATTATGCTATTTTAGGGGTGTGACCACTCGGCTTATGTCATTCTGAGTGGGCTTTAGCCCCGAAGAATCTAGAACGAAAAGCGGATAATTGAAAGTAGATACACTCCGCTCGGCACAAGTACCTCGGTCGGTATGACACGAACGGCTTATTTGGCGTGTCATACCGAGAGAGCCTAAGCGAACCGAGTGTATCTATATAAATCCAACCTCTTGTACCTCTTCACTTTTCGCTCTTACTTCTTCACTTGCAAGGCTATGTCTTGCACCGTGTCATACCGTATTCGACCGAAGGGAAGAATCGCCGTCACCCACTAAGGCACATTATGTAGTGTACACCTGTGACGGCACAAAGACTTGGTAGTTTGCTATTCCATAAAGCAAACGAGTGGTTGACGACAGGCGGTGAGCGGAGCGTATCTATAAGGTTATCCGCAATCACGCCAAGGGCGTGTATATAATCAACCCTTGGGTTGTATGTAATCGTACGCAGTGTGTATGTAATCGGTCGAAGACCGTATGTAATCTTGCCTGTGGCAAGTATGTA
>CAYVXW010000013.1:0-40583 GCA_964455585.1 uncultured Christensenella sp. | reverse complement strand
TTACATACGATGAATCGGCGTATACATACAATTCCGAAACTCACGCATACGAGGCGGGAAATATTACTATCGGCGAAGGCGATGAAGGTGTTACTTTTACAAAAGTTGCATTATACTTTGAAAACGGAGTATTAGTAAAACTTTATTATGAAATGAACGAATCGTATAGTGGTACCCCAGTTGCCGTGTCGTCGATAATGACACTCACTTATGGCAATGTCGTAATAACGCTACCTACTGTTGCCGAATAATATTGGTTTAATAAAAAAACTTCAACTAGGACAAACCCTAATTGAAGTTTTTTTGTTTTATTCTTCTACTTTTATAATTCTTTTTCTTAGTAGCCAAGGGATTTGGAATTGTGCACCACATAGTGACAGTATTATCATAGGAATTATGGTTATTGCACACGCGGATAGTACAACTAGCCCTAATATGCCTGCGACATATACAACGATTTCGAGTATTCCACTAAGTCCCGATGTTAGGAAGAATGGAAGGGCGAGTAGTACACCAACAATTTCGGCAATGTTTAGATCCAAGCCCTCGTTTGCGTGAATTCTAACAAACCTATTTTTGCCCTTGAAGATAAGTGGCAAGAAGAATAGAATATATGCCATCCAAGCCACGCCTCTTCCGCTTTTTATTTCGTCACGGTCTAGGTCAATACGCCCCGCACGCTTTCTCTCCTTCTTTTCTTTTTTGCCTTTCTTTGGCGATTTTTCGGGTCTGCCATTCATTTGTGGCATTGGAGTTTGAGGAGCAGAATAGTTTGCACTCGACTCAGGATTGAATACGCTATTGTCCTCTTTTTCGTAGAGGTTTGGGGTGTCGTTTGTTGGTACTTCATATTCATAGTTACCAGTAGGCTTGTATGTATCGGCGGTGATGTAGTCTAGTTCGGGTTTTGTTTGCTCCAGGGTTATTTCTTTTTCCTCAGGAGCCTCTTTTCTGGCGGTAACTCTTCCCAAAATTGTATCCGATTGCATAGTTTCAAGTTGAGTCTTTTTAGGGGCTACAACGTCGCCCTCGGATGAGTTCCCCTCGTCGTGTCTTTGAACATCCCTAATGTCGATATATTGGTCGCCACCTTGCACGGAAAAAGCCGAGTTGTCGGTAGGGGTATATGCGTCGGTAAGTGAGTGCTCGGCATATTGCTCCCTAAACTTTGCTTGTTGTTTTTTCTCTTCATTTATTCGCTTTAGTTCATACAAACTTTCAATTACGTGTGGCGCAATTGTTAGCGAATAGGATGTGTTTTCAATTGGCTTGCCCGTTGCGCTATCTACTATTTGATAGTTCCTTGTGGTAAGGGGCAAGTTTTTGAGTACTATAGATTGATTTCCTTCCATTTTGTTTCCCTTTTCCATTTTTTTGTTGCTTGAATTTTTATTGCATATTATTCATTGCCAGTGCTTTCCGAATTGTCGGTTCCGCCCTCGGTGTTTGTGCCAGTGCCACTTTCGCCCTCGGTGCCAGTGTCAGTGCCGGTGCTAGTATCCGTACTTGTATCAGTGCCACTTTCGGTTGAGCCGTCATCGGTGCTTGTGTCGTCGCTATCGTCATCGTCGTCAAGTTCGCTAACGATTTTGTCCACAATTTCTTGAACCTTTTCGGCGGTCAAGTTTTCGTCGATATATTCGTCAACATACTTGTATGCAAATGCGGTTATTTTAGTTTCGTCAATTTTGTCAGTAATTATTGATCCAAGACCGGGGATTTCGCTAAGTAGACTTGCAATTGCAACTAGTCCTACCGATACAACTCCGCCTTTCAAAATTCCAAATAACATTCCAAGAACTCTGTTTATTCCGCTAAGTTTAGGGTTGTTTTGAGTAACGGATTCAAATATCTTTGCTAGGATGAATATTGCAAGTTTTACAATTAGGAAAACGATAACAACGGTTACTATCCACACACAAAATTTTGCAACTTCAACATTGCTAAATTCTCCGCCGAATAGCGTGAATGTACCCTCGGCACCACCATCAAGTTTGCCCAAAATAAAACTATCTAACCCAAAAATCTTGTTTACAAAGTTGGATAGATATTTTGCACCAAACACACCTGCAACAACGGCTATACCCGTGCCAAACAAACTCAAAACTGAGTCAATTAGACCTTTTACGATGCCAACAATTGCGCTTATTACAATAATTGCAATTAGCACGCCGTCAATAATGTATCCCCACATAGTAGTCTCCCTCGTCTATTTTGATATAAATATATATACTATATGATATCAAAAAAAAATAATTTTGTCATTTATTGTAATAATGTTTTTGACAATAATTTCAAATTTTGGCGATATTTTGGACTAAATCACAAAATATTGATATCCACTTTTAATATTTGACCAAATTGACAATACTTAATTAAATTTTTGAGTAGGTGGGTAAAATGGAAAAATATTTTGCGGGGCTTTGTGATATTAGGATGTTGGCATATGAAATTTACAAAAACCTTGACGCCGAAAGCGAACACGTATTTTTGTGTGTCGGAAGCGACAAATTTGTGTGCGATAGTCTTGCCCCAATCGTTGCCGAAACATTAAAGAAAAAGTACGATATAAAGGCGTATGTTTATGGTGGGCTTGACTACAACATAACCGCTCAAAACCTGACCCAAACCCTCAACTATATTTCCACCTACCACGAGGGTGCACAACTGATAATAATAGACGCCACCTTGGGCGACGCTCTAGGCGAAATTAAACTCACAAAAGGTTGCTACCCCGCCCTTGGCGGTACTCTTCCAAGGTGTCCCGTTGGCGACTTTAGCATCCTAGGTGTTGTTGGCAAAAACAGTGGGGATTTTAATCTAAATTCGACTAGGTTAAAGGTGGTCAAGAATATGGCGGATGAGATGTCTTTAGCAATCACTATGGCAATGTCGATTTTGCCTAAATGTAGGGAATTTAACGAAATGTCATAGGTGTAAAAATTGAGTGCTGGAAGGGAAAAGGGGTATTATTGCCACAAAAGTGGCTCGAATTTTGTCGAAAAAAATGTTTGAAACCAAAAATTGCCAAAAAATAACAACAAGTGGTACTAAATGAGTTGAAAAAAATGTTTAAATGAGGTATCATATATTTGCTTTATAAATAAAATAATTGTATTTATTAAATAATTATGTTATGATTTAAAGCAAGCCCGAGGAAACAAAAGAGGAAAAATTTTGAATAGTTGGGCAGTATTAAATAAAACGGAGATAAAAAAGTGAATAAGAAAAAAACTAGTACTTTTAGAAGAATTGGCATAATTTTGGCAGTAATTTTGATTTTCGGTCTTCTTATTTATGTCGCAAATAAGGGCGATGCGGGATATTATGTAACCATTTCCCAAGCGCAAGACATTGTGTTAAAGGGTCAATACCAAGATGAAGACACAAAAGACGGAGAGACAAGCGTTGTTTGGATTACTTCGGGATATGCCACAAAAATTTATGTAGAGGGTGGCACGGGATATATTAGAGTTGTGGATTCCGAACTAGAGAATGCACCATTCCCAAAATATGCCGACTACTACTTTACTTACAACAACACAACTGACGACCTAAAATTTATTGAGCAATTCAACAAAATGGTCGACAAAGCAAGTGCGGGCGAAACAGTTTATTTTGTAGATGGCAATGCGTACGACATTACAAGATATGCCGACCTAAACAAAATTGAGTTTACAAAGGCAAATCCAACCACAAGTTTCTTTGAAACAGTTGTGCCATATGTAATTATGATTGTTGTTGTAACAATGATTGGATTTATTTTAATCAAGTTGTTCTCGGGCAAGAGTGGTGGAGCAAATCCATTTACAAAAAATAGAGCAAGAATGGTTGAAAAGTGCAACATTAGATTTAGCGACATTGCGGGTGCCGAGGAAGAAAAAGAAGAAACAAAGGAAATTGTTGAATTCCTAAAAGACCCAAGCAAGTTTAAGGCACTTGGTGCAAGGATTCCTAAGGGAATTTTGCTTGTTGGTAACCCTGGAACAGGTAAAACCTTGCTTGCAAAAGCGGTTGCGGGCGAAAGCAATGTGCCATTCTTTAGCATTAGCGGAAGTGACTTTGTAGAACTATATGTTGGTGTTGGTGCAAGTAGGGTTAGAGACCTATTTGAAACCGCAAAAAGAAACGCACCTTGTATTGTGTTTATTGACGAAATTGACGCCGTTGGTAGACAACGTGGCGCAGGTCTTGGTGGCGGAAACGACGAAAGAGAACAAACGCTTAACCAATTGCTTGTTGAAATGGACGGCTTTGATAGCAACTCGGGCATCATTATTTTGGCGGCAACAAATAGAGCGGACGTTCTTGACCCAGCACTACTTAGACCGGGTAGATTTGATAGACAAATTTATGTTAATCCTCCAGATGTTAGAGGTAGAGAAGGTATTATAAAAATCCACGCAAAGAACAAGCCAATTGAAGAAGGTGTGGACTTTAAAGATATTGCAAGGCTTACTAGTGGCTTTACGGGAGCGGATATTGAAAACTTCCTAAACGAAGCCGCAATTATGGCAGCAAGAGATAATAGGCTAACTATTACTATGGAAGACATCACCGAAGGTATAAACAAGGTAATTATGGGACCTCAAAAGAAGAGTAGACTAGTTACCGAAAACGATAGAAAACTTACTGCATACCACGAAAGTGGTCACGCAATTATTGCAAAATTTATGGACTGTGGCGACACTGTTCACGAAGTGTCAATTATTCCTAGAGGAATGGCGGGCGGATACACAAACATTCGTCCTAGCGACGACGATAGCCACTATAGCCTAAACAAACTAAACAACAGAATTTGTATGATGATGGGCGGAAGGCTTGCCGAAGAAATCGTATTTGGCGACATTACCGCAGGGGCTAGTAGCGATATCCAAAGAGCAACTGAACTTGCTAGAAAAATGGTTGTTGAATGGGGTATGAGCGAAAAACTTGGCTTTATGAGTTTTGGTCAAAACAATGAGGTGTTCATTGGAAGAGATTACCAAGTTCAAAATCAATATAGCGAGGCAACTGCCAAGGTTATTGACGAGGAAATAAAGAGAATTATTGACGAAAATTATGCTAGAGCAAAGGCGCTTTTGGAAAGCAAAAGAGACCTTCTAGACAATATGGCAAACCTTCTTTTGGAAGAAGAAACCATTTACGCCGAGGAAGTTGATGAACTTATTGCGGGAAAGGGTAGTGACGAAATTGTAGCAAGACTTCACGAAAGAGAAGAAAAGCGTAAAGAAAAAGAAAACACTATTCGTAGAGAGCAAGAAAAACAAAAACTAGAAAAAATGCAAGAACTAAAAATCAAAGCCGCCGAAGCACTAAAAGAAGCGGGGATTATTGGCGACGCCGAGATTGAAAGAATTAAGGCGGACTACAATAAAGTTCTTAAAGAAAAAGAAGAAAGTCTAAACGCCGAAGAGAAAAAAGCGGATAAGGGCGTGGACGAAAAAGTGGAAGAGAAAAAGGAAAAGGTTGAGTCTGTAAAGTCGGACGCTCCCCAAAAGGCTTCCTCAAAGAAAACTTCTACCGCCAAAACAACAAAAAAGGCTAGTGGAGAGACTACAAAGAAGGTGACATCCACAAAAAAATCGGAAGACAAAAAGGCTACCACAAAAAAGACTACAAAACCAAAAGATAATAGCGAAAACAAAGATAACTAATTTGATTGACTAAATATCTAAAATAATGTATTCTAAATTGTGAAATCAAAAAAATACAAGGAAATATAACAATGAAATCAAATAAATTAAGGAAAATAATATCAATTACAATTATTAGTTTGGTACTAGCACTAACAGTTGCAGTTATCGTTCTTGCGCTTGTTCCAAAGAAACACTACGACCCAATTAGCAAAGATTTCTATATGGTTTCGGTTTTTAGGGAAAAATATAGTGGTGCGTTCCAAGTAAAAGAAGTAGGAAAATCCGATGAGCAGCAAGACATAATTGACGAACTTGTGGAACTTTATGAAAAGTCTTTGAAGGCAAGTGTACTAAGTTCTATGTTCCAAGGAACCAGCAAGTTTGAGCCAAATGTTATGGCAAAAGACCAAAACATATCTGGAAAGTACAATACTTCATCTGTTTTGGCACTTGAGTTTTGGTATAAAGAAACTCAAACACTTTGCGTAAACGGAAAGGAATATAAATACCAATCGGTAAACCAAACAACCAAAACTGTTACTTATAATAGAGCAGTCCTAATTCTTACTAACACCGAAAGTTTTGAAAAAGCCACCCTATATCTTATTGATGGCGACGAAAGCGAAACTACATCCAAGTTCCAAGTAGAGTTCTTGGCTCACCAATCCGAACTATATGATTATGTTATAGATATGGATAATCTAATTGGACAAGAATAAATTTCAAAAAACTCTCTCCTAGCACCGCTTTGGGGGAGTTTTTTTGCTTAAAACAAAAGAAAGTGGGGCGTTATGTGCATTTTTTTAAAAAATAATTGTTGACAAAGTGAAATATATTTTATATACTATTTAGGCTAGTATTATTATAGTACTAATATAATTGGAAAAGTTCCGTTTGCTATAAGGTATTCCCCATAGCATTGGATTTTCATATTAAACAAAAAATAAAGGAAGGGACTACTTATGAAAAGAACTTATCAACCTAAGAAAAGACAAAGAAGCAAAGTACACGGCTTCAGAGCAAGAATGAAGACCAAAGGTGGAAAGAACGTACTTAAGAGAAGAAGAAATCGTGGTAGAAAGAAATTATCTGCTTAATTTCTTTGTGTAAAAATTTCTTATTGACGGGTTTTGCGACGGGATAGTGGCATCAAACTTTGTTGATACGAAATTTTTTTCTATTATGACCAAAAATTACTATGGAGAGGGGCTATGTTAAAAGCGGTTAATAGGCTAAAGAAAAGAAAGGAATTTGCCTATCTTTACTCAAACGGCACTGCCAAACACACTGGTCACTTAACTATGGTGTATTTGGGGGTAAAAAAAAGGGATACAAAAATAGGGTTTTCTATTTCAAAAAAGGTTGGCAAGGCGCATACTAGAAATCTAATTAAGCGTAGGCTTAGAGCAATTGTGCGAGAGGTTGTGCCAACGCTTCCAAAGAACCTAAACATTGTGTTTATTGCAAAGGCGGGAATAGAAGATGTTTCGTACAATAGCCTAAGGGGCGAGGTGCAAACACTAATCCAAAAGGCAGGACTATCAAATGTCGTGGCTTAGGTTAACCATATATTACCTATTTTATCCTATAAAGCAACTTGCGTTTGTGCTAATTTATTTTTACAAACTTTGCATAAGCCCATTGCTTCCAAAGTGTTGTGGGTTTTATCCTACCTGCTCCACATATATGCTACTTGCAATTGGTGAGTGGGGGTTAATTAAGGGAGTTTGGCTTGGCACAAAACGACTAATTAAGTGCAGACCACACGGACAAGGTGGCGAGGACTTTGTTCCATTAAACATAAAAGGAGAACTAAAGTGGATTTTTTGAATGCAGTTTCACTAAGTGCACCTACTGGACTTTGGCAATCAATCCTATTTTGGCTAGAGGGGCTAGTAAACAACTACGCCGTTGCCATTATTCTATTGACTGTTGGAGTTAGACTATGTTTTGTTCCTATAGACTTTATGAACAAATATAGTAGCAAAAAGAGTGCAAGAATACAAAATGCTATGAAGCCCGAACTTGACAAAATTAATCAAAAGTATGCGGGACAAAAAGATTTGATAAATCAAAAAACTATGGAAGTATACAAAAGACACAAATTCAATGTGACGGGTATGTGCTTTACAATGCTTATTCCTATGATACTTCAATTAGTTATTTTTACATCCATATTCTCAGCCCTTGGCTCAGTTTCGAGATACGAGAGTGCAAAGCAATATTTGGATGTTAGAGAAGCGTATTTTAGCGTATACGAAATAGAAACAACCAAAGAGGTCGACGGAAAAGAAGAGTTGGTTGGAAGCGAAGAACTACTAAATGCACTAAACGAGTATATTGGTGGGCTTACCGATGACCAAGTGGCTCAAAAACTAGCCGAGGCGGACAAAAAGGCTTTGGAAGTTTACAAGGACACTCAAGACAGTTTCCTATGGATAGAAAACATTTGGCTCCCTGATACCGCTTGGACAAACCCAGTAGTGTCGTACAAGACTTTCTTGTCGGACGGAGGCTTTGAGGAAGAGGATATAACCGAGGACGAGTTTAAGTTGGTTATGTCATCACCAAACGACAATACAAGAAATTGCAACGGATTCTTTGTGTTGGTTATATTGTCGGTGGTTACAAGTTATATGTCCACGGCAATCAATGGTTGGATAACCAAGGCAAGAGCCAAGAAAAAAGGCATAAATATGAACCAAGTTTCAGTTGGTGGCAGTGGAAAACTTATGATGTGGATATTGCCAGTTATCATTGGAATAATCATTTTGTTCTATAACGCAGCATTTGCAATTTATTCCACAATGGGTAGTTTGGTACTACTTGTTACAAACCCACTTATGACTTTGTTTATAGATATGCTAGAATTTGAGGCCATTGAAAAAGAAGAAAAAAGGACAATGGCTAGTTACAGTAGAAAAAGGAAGTAATTTATGAGAAATATTAAAGTTGAGGCAAAATCGGTAGATTTGGCTATCGAAAAAGGTTTACAAATGTTGGGGCTAACCCGTGAGGATGTCGAGGTTGAGGTTATTAGCGAAGGCAGTATGCTAAAGAAAGCATCGGTCGAAATCTATACTTTTGCGTCCCCAGAGGAAAGACAAGAATATTTGAACACAAACAAGAAAAAAGAAACAGTAAAACTTGTAAAGACTGGCGAAGAAGAAGTCGTTGAAATGAACTATGAGGGCGTGGACGAGGTTACCGAAATTGTTACTTCATTCCTAGAAAACTTGCTTAATCATATGCAAATTGAGGGCACCGTTTCTAGAGGTGTTAGGAATGGCGACATTGTTTTCAAAGTTAGTGGCGATGCCATCAACAACCTAATCGGTTATCACGGCGAAACCCTAGAGGCTATTCAATATATAGTAAACACCATTGTTCGCGATAGAGTTCCAAAGTATAGGAAAAAAGTTTACCTAGATGTCGAAAACTATCGTAGAAAAAGACAAGAAACCGTTGAGGCTTTGGCGGAAAAAGTTGCAAAGAAAGTTCTAACCACTCGCAAGTCCATAAAACTAGAGCCAATGAACAGTTTCGAGCGTAAGTCCATCCACTATGCGTTATCTAATATAGAGCATATTGGTACACATTCGGAGGGAGTGGAGCCGAATCGTTATCTAGTCATCGACTATTTAGACTAACAAAAAACTGCGGTATACTTCGTTACTGCAATAAAAACTAGACACCCGTGAATGTTTAATTCTACGGGTGCCTATTTTTTATTGCGAGCCTCGTCTACCTTGTTTTTTGTTAGTCTAAATGAGAGGGGTGGATATAATGTCCCTTGTCGTAAAACCACGAAATGCTTTGTTTCTGATATAAAAAAAGAAACACCACGTGAACGCTAGTTCTACGGGTGCCTCTTTTTTATATCGAGCCTCGTCTTTCTTGTTTTTTCTAGCCGACATAGGGCGGGGTGGGTGAGCCTTGTCTCGCTTGTTTTTTGTTAGTCTAAATATATAGATAAAAGCCGAATGAGAAATAAGAAATGGCGGGATACTTTGGTTTTTGCAAAAAAAAGCACTAGTCATTTACGCTTGGTAAATTTCTAGTGTTTTTTTCTTTAAATACTTGTCTACTTTTTTATTATTTTACATTTTCATTATGTGTGTTTTCGATTTCGTCTAGAAGGGAGTTGTAGTAGTTTGTGATTTTGTCAAATCTTTCTTCGGTTATTGCTCCCGACTTTAGTTTGGAATAAAGAGTTTCGATTTTGGCATCGATTGAGTATGTGTCGGCTTTTGATGCTCTAACTAGTTCTTCGGTTACTAGGTATGGGTAGTTATCCTCAAGGAATGATACAAGTCCCGTGGCAGTTGGGAAAAGTTTTTGTTTGCCGGCTTGGTTGAATACATAAGGTGCCATAGCAAAGTAGTCGTTTTGGGTTGGAGCACGACAAATTAGGTCGTCATCGGTTGTAAAGACTGTTCTTTTTCCGTCCTCGCCCAATAGTTCTCTTCCGTCTGGGGATAGGAAAGTTGCCGACCTATTTCCGTTTTCATCCTCAATGTCTACTTTGTAAATTCCGTGCTCGTCGGCAGGGGAAATTTCGCCCGAGCCGTTTAGGATTCTGGTAATACCGTTTTCGGTAATTAGGGTATTGTATTTGTCATTTCCTCTAAGTGGGGAATGAAGTGTTCTTGCAAGGATATTTCCGTTTTGGTCGGTAGACACAAAGTCACCTACGGTTGGCTCAAAAAAGTATGGCAAAGCGTAGTCGGGCATTCTATATGTAATGTCTTGACCTGGGGCATAGAACCTTCTAGCACTCTTTACAAACTCTTCCTCGCTTAAGTTCTCGGGTTTTACGGCAATTAGTTCTACCCAAGTCATCTTTTGCTCCGGACGCCTACCTGCATCAAACCATCTTTTGTGTTGTCTTAGATATTCGTCTTTGTAGTCACTCAAGTTCTCAGGTACATCGTAGCCCGCTCTTTTTAGGTAAGTTACAAACCTTGTAAGGGTGTCGTTTTCGTCTTTTGCCGAAACGTCGCAATTACGAGCGTTTTCCTCTGGGATTGCAACAGTTAGTCTATAATATTTTGTTGGATTACCCGCTCTGTCCAAAATAGCAACGGGGGTGTATGGTCTTTCTTGGTCTTTGTATGCCATAGTTTTCTCCTTTTTCCACATATTTATTAATTATATGTTACCACAAAAAAATGTATTTGTAAATAGGGGTTTTAAAATTTTTTTGGTCAAATAAATGCTTTTTGGAAATGTTTGGAAGGTAGGTGCTCACAACAACAAAAAGCGTTGCCAAATACACTTAAATTTGATATACTTAATATGGTTTTTGAAGTAAGTGTGTTGCGATTAAAAGTGGCACAAAACAAAAACTAATATATGTAATAAAGTAAGGAAAAAATATGGACATTGCTAAAGAACTTAGTTTGGAGATGGGGCTAACACTATCTCACACAAACAACATTATCAATTTGTTAGACGAAGGGTGTACAATTCCGTTTATTGCCAGATACCGTAAGGAACTAACGGGCAGTTGTGACGACCAAACGCTTAGACTATTTTCGGATAGACTAACTTATCTTAGAAACTTGACAAAGAGAAAAGAGGAAGTTTCTAACTTGATTACCGAACAAGGTAATATGACTGAGGAAATTGAAAAAGCACTCAGTGACGCGGTTACGCTAACTGAAGTTGAGGATATTTATAGACCATTTAGGCCAAAAAGAAAAACAAGAGCATCGGTGGCTATTGCAAAAGGTTTGCAACCTCTTGCCGACAAAATTTTGGAGCAAAAGACATTCGATTTGGACAAAGAGTGCGAACTTTATTTGTCGGAAGAAAAGGGCGTAAATACTTGTGCTGAAGCCTTGCAAGGTGCAAAAGATATTATTGCCGAAATGATTTCGGACAATGCAAATATTAGAAAAGAACTAAGGGAAGCGCTAACCAACAAGGGCTTTGTAAAGTGCAAACTTGACGAAGAAAAAGAAGGTGCGTTTACTTATGAAATGTACAAAGAATACAATAGCGAAATACGTAAACTTCCATCGCACAGGGTTCTTGCTATAAATAGAGGCGAAAAGGAAGACTTCCTAAAAGTTGAACTTACCCTAAACGACGAAATTGCTCTTGGCATTATTGAAAAAGCAATACTTAAGAAAAATGGCGCGTTTGAAGAACTATTAAAAGAAGTGATTTTGGATAGTTACAACAGACTTATTTTCCCAAGCATTGAGCGTGAGGTTAGAAACGAACTAACCGACAAAGCAAACGAACAAGCAATCAAGATGTTTGAGGTAAACCTAAAACCATTGCTTATGCAACCACCACTAAAAGGAAAGGTTATTTTGGGACTTGACCCCGCATATAGGACAGGATGCAAAATTGCCGTTATTGATAGCAATGGCAAGGTTCTTGACACCGCAGTTGTTTATCCAACTCCTCCACAAAACAAAATTGAGGAAGCAACAATCAAACTTACTCAACTTATTATGAAACACGATGTTGATGTAATTTCAATTGGAAACGGAACTGCAACAAAAGAAAGCGAAATTTTTGTAGCAAATCTTATAAAAGACTGCCCAAGGAAAGTAACATACGCCGTTGTAAACGAGGCGGGAGCATCGGTTTATAGTGCAAGCAAGTTGGGTGCCGCCGAGTTCCCAGACTATGACGTAGCGCTAAGAAGTGCGGTGTCTATTGCAAGGCGTTTGCAAGACCCACTAGCCGAACTAATTAAGATTGATGTAAAGTCAATTGGCGTTGGACAATATCAACACGATATGCCTCAAAATAGGCTTACCGAAGTGCTTGATGGCGTTGTAGAAGACTGTGTAAATACCGTTGGTGTAGATGTGAATACGGCAAGCCCTAGCCTACTTAGTTTTGTGGCAGGACTTAATAGTGGAGTTGCTAAAAACATTGAAAAATATAGACAAACCAAGGGTGCTTTCAAGACTAGAGAAGATTTGAAGAATGTTCCAAAACTAGGCGACAAGGCGTTTGAACAATCGGCAGGCTTCCTAAGAATTACCGACGGCACAAATGTGCTAGACAATACGGGCGTTCATCCAGAGAGCTATGAGGTTGCATACAAACTTCTTGAGTACTTTAAACTAAACATAAAGGACGTAAAGGGCGACAACTTGCAACTCCTTCCAAAAATGCTTGAAAAAGAGGGCGTAGAAAAGGTTGCCAAAGTACTAAATGTTGGTGCTCCAACTCTAATAGACATTGCGGGCGAACTAGCAAAACCGGGTAGAGATGTCCGTGACGACCTTCCAAAGCCAGTACTAAAAAGTGCACTTTTGGGCATTGAAAACCTAAAAGAAGGAATGGTTATGACGGGCGTTGTAAGAAACGTAATTGACTTTGGCGTGTTTGTGGATATTTCCGTTCACCAAGACGGGCTTGTTCACATTTCGCAAATTAGCAAAGATTATATCAAACACCCAAGCGAAGTGTTAAAAGTAGGCGATGTAGTCAAGGTTAAAGTTATTGGCGTAGATGTTGACAAAAAGAGAATTTCACTTACTATCAAAGGCGCCGTTGACGACGAACTAACCGAGGGGCTATAAACCATATAATCACGCACCTAAAGCAAGTGTACGATAAGACAACTTAGAAAAAAGAGTATACTTTAAATTAAAGGTATACTCTTTTTTTGTGGGTTGTTGGGGTTGTGGGGTGCACCCCAAAGGTTGGGGAAAATTTAATATTTATATTGCTATATTTTGAGTTCGGTATTTAATGTGAGTTCGGTATTTTGAGGACAAATAAGCAAAGTTAATGGTTATAAAAGTTATAACACATTAAATAGTGTTAAATTTATTTCGATATCAATTCCGTCTAGATAGTGGGATGGGTCGCTAAGGTTAGACAAGTATTCTTGCCAAGCGGAGTGGTGATAGGCATTAAACTTTGTGTATATGTTTAGGATGTCTATATTATAGTCTTTTAGTTTTTGCGTGGTGGAAGAAAGTTTGTCGTCCACCATATTTTTTAGTTTGTCCTTTGTGCCATCGTCAAGGAAATTGTGTAGTCCGTCCACCGCCGAATAACTAAAGTTTTCACCACTAACTTCATCAATTCTAAGGTTTAGTATAACATTATATGTGGCAGTGGGCACGCCGTCTTCAAATGAATACTTGGGAAGAACGACTTTGCTAATTTGTTCAAACACACACGTGCTGTTGGTTATTGCCGAGTCGTTTACGTCATCTAGCGTTATCGTAAAGCCCTTTGTGTTTTTGTTTATAAGGCTATAAATAAAATACTCGTCCTCGTCAAGAGCACGAACAAATTTGCCTTTCTTTACCACGCAAATTTTGTTGCTATCCGAAATCTTTTTTTCTCCCTCGCCTGCACCACCGCCACTGCCTTCCGATGTGCTTTCTTGTGGGGATGTGCCACCACCACTCTCTTCTTTTGGCTTTTCGTCGATTGAGAGCAGGGGCATATAAAATGTGCTATTTGGTGTAAAGTATTGCTTATAGAATTTTTCGATATTTACGCTATCTAGCATACTCCTTTCCTCTTTGAATTGCACAATGTTTTTTAGTGACAAGTCAAGAAGGTTGTTGCTACTTTTTGTGGCTTTCAGTAGGTCGCTTGCAGTGCTATCGGTGGCGACAAGCGATGCGTTTGTGGTGAGGTTTGATGTTCTAATAAAGTAGTCTAGATATTGCGTCAAGTTCTCGTCCATTGCACTAGTGGAAAGGGCAATACAGTCGCAGTGTGCAAGTCCAATTTTTTTGCCCGTGCTATTTGAAATTTGTGTGAGTGCGTCCGAAACGGTTTGACCCTCTCCCTCAAAAACTTCTAGGTTAGAAGATATGTCACTACCCCCTTTGGGGATGACTGCGAGGGCGGAGAGTTTGATGCCGTCTTCCTCTTTGTCTATTCCAATTGTGGTAATAATTATTGTCAAATCTTTGTCAGATTGCAAATAAATCGTGGAGGGAAACATAAGGATAATGAGCAAGGCAAACACATAAAAAAGTTTGTTTCGAGCCACCGTCTTAAATAGTCTTAGCATACCTTTTTTCTCCTAGATTTTTTAGGCTTTTGGTGGGGTGTGGCGGGCGAGGTTGTCGCTTCCTTTGGAACCGACTTTGGCATAAAGTCTTGAAGTTCTAGTTTGCTTTTTGCCACATAATATCCAATCACCAAAAGTAGCAAGATAATGGTATAAAACACGCAAGTAACAATTGATACAATCCTTGTTGTTCCCAGTTTTGCTATTATGTTTACTCTAAACATTGCAAACACCTGTATGCCAACTTCCAATACGCTTATGACAATTGCGGGTAGGATATTGTCAGAAACATTAAAAATATGCTTGAATGCATCCGAGCAACATTTTCCCAAAATCCCTATGTTTATAAACATTATTGCCGTCCAAATTATTACCGTTAGCCACTCTAGTCTATTTATGGTTGAGGGTTGTGGACTATGCAAAGGAAGTTCGCCTAGGGCTAGTGTTTGGTTTATGGTTGTTTTTCCAAATGCGCCCACAAATACCACATAAAAGTTGAAAATAAATAGCATTGCATTTAGTGCATACAAAAGAATTTTTTTGTTTGAATTTTTTGTAAAGGATATTTTGCCCATAAGGGAGAATAGTAACATAAAATCACCAAAGGCAAGACTTGTTCTATACACCCCTCTAAATACAGGATACACGCCGTCTTCAAATAGGGGGAGAAGGTTGGATAGTTCCACATCGCTAAACGGAAATATTAGAGTAAAAGCAATGCCAATTACCATTGGCCAAAAGAACACCTCGAGAAGCCTCCCCAAAGTTCTAAAGTTTTTTACAAACATATATAGTAGCAAAAATAGTAGGGTGATGAGTGCAAAGTAGGGGTTTAGTTCTTCAAATAGTGAGGATGTGTAGTAGTCGTGAATTTCTGTAAGCCCAATAGTCAATTTTACAAAGAAATAAACAAATAGCATAGCGTAAGTAATTATTGCAGTCACCTTTCCAAACGCCGTCTTTATTAGTTCAAAAAAACTAAGGTTTGGAACTTTTGAAATAATGTGGACGACAAGCATTGTGCATAGAAAATCTATGACAAGGGCAATAAAACACGACACATAACTGCTTGTCCCCGCAAACTCGCACATAAGGGCGGGGAGCACGGAGAGTTTTAGGGCTATTGTAAATATTACAAGCATAAGTGACGCTTGATTTGTGGATATGGTTTTTTCGCTCACTTGCTCCTCCTTGAATTTCGTTTGTTGTTTGCAATAGACTTTGGCCTTAAGTGCATATTTGTAAGGTCGGTTTTGTATAGCGTGTCTTTTAGGTCGCTTTCTACAAATGGTGCAAGGGGTGCTAGATACGCCGATTTGTAACTATCAAAGTCGCACAAATATAGCACTAGAAATATCATAAGTGCAGTAATCCCATAGAATCCTAGAAATCCGCCCGCCAAAGTAAATAGCATTCTGAGTAGGTACAGTTGTGGTGCTTGTTCGGGCACACAATAAATGGTTAGTCCCGACACCGCCACAATCATAACTGCAGGTGGAGAAATTAGCCCCGCCTTGACTGCCGTGTCGCCTAGAATTAGTGCTCCAACTATAGAGAGTGCTAGCCCCAAATATTTTGGCATTCTAACACTTGCTTCATATAGTATTTCAAATAGCAGTAGCACAAAAAGTATTTCGGCAAAGGGTGTTAGGGGTAGCCCCTTGGTCGTGTTTACTATGCTTATTAAAAATTTTAGTGGAATGGCTTTGTTGTGGTGGAGCACAACGGCAATGTATAGCGAGGGTGCAAGCAAGGTTACGAATATAGATAGCATCCTTATCCACCTAACAAATGTGGCACGCGAATGGTTGGAATAATAGTCGTCGCCACTTTGCAAGTCTTCCATAAAAATATATGGCACAGTTAGCACCATAGGCGAGCCGTCGACCAAAATTGCCACCCTTCCCTCAAGCAATTTGGAAGCAATTACATCGGGCTTTTCGCTATTTCCAACTTGTCTAAACATACTGTTTTTTCTGTCTTCCAAATATGCCGACACATAAAAACTGTCTAGCACGCCATCAATGTCAATTTCGCCAATTTTTTTGGTGACCATATCCACAATTTCGCGGTCGACAATGTCGTCTATATATAGCACTGTCACTTGAGTTTGGGTGTACTTTCCCACAAACAAATTTTCGCTTTTGAGTTTGGGAGTTGCTAGGATTTTTTTGATGGCGGAAAGGTTTGTTTTTATGCTTTCCACAAACCCCGCCCTTGGACCCTTTAGCACTGTCGATGTTGGTGGTTCGGATATGGAACGCTCTTTGAAGTCGTCTATCCCAAGGACGACTGCGTCTTTAAATCCGTCAACCATTAGCACGCCTTTGCCCTTGAGTAACGCGGACACAATCTTTTCGCTACTGCCTTCTATTTCGCATTCTCCAAGAGTGATTACTTGGTTCATAAGTTGACCCGCACTTTTGATGCTTCCGTTCCATTTCTTTATGGGCTCAATTACAAATTGGCTAAGTTTGTCCACATCGTTTAGCCCAAGCAAATAAAGCACCGAAATCTTAGTGCTTCCACATAGTATTTTTCGCTCAATTAGTTCGTCGGAGTCTCCAAATTTTGACCTTATATATGCAATGTTTTTTCCCAAATCTTTTTTCATATCCTTAATTTGGCAATTTTAAAGCGTAATTATGTAAAAATATTTTATTTAATACTTGCAATTTATATTTTTATTTGATATAATCTAGCCGAGTAATTAATTTTACTACTGCTTTGTGGAAATCAAAGCCAATAACGACCATAGGAGGTAAAATATGAATAAGTACGAGTTGTTAGCAATCTATTCCGCTAGTCTTAACGACGAGCAAAAAGATGCTATAGTAGACAAATACTCACGCCTTATGGAGAAAGACGGTGGCAAAGTTGAATCAGTTAACAGGGCTAACCCTTGGGGACTAAGAAAACTTGCTTACCCTATCAACTATAAGAGTGAAGGCTACTATGTTCTTTATCAATTCGAGGCTAGTGCCGAGACTTGCAAAAATGTTGTTTCACTTATGAGAATTGATGAAAACGTTCTTAGACAAATGTGTCTTAGAAAAGATAAATAATCCAAATATTAGGAGAAAATTATGAATAAATGTATTTTAGTTGGTAATCTAACAAAAGACCCAGAACTTACTACCACATCAAATGGTGTTGCAGTATGTAGATTCTCTATTGCAGTATCCAGAAGATTTGCAAATGCCGATGGCGAAAGAGAAGCAGACTTTTTAAACATTGTTGTTTGGAGAACTGCAGGTGAAAACTGCCATAAATTTTTGAAAAAAGGTAGCAAAGTGGGCATTGTTGGAAATATTCAAACCCGTTCTTATGACGCTGCCGACGGAAGCAAAAGATATGTGACCGAAATCGTTGCAGAAGAAGTAGAGTTCTTGTCCACAAGACAAGCGGAAGACCAACCTAGATCGTCTTCAAACGCTGAGGCTACAAAACTTCAACCAATTGAGGACGACGGACTACCATTTTAATTAAATCAAGGAGAGAAATATGAGCGAAGAACTAAATGAAGTTGTTGCTACTCCAGTTGCTACTGAAGAAGTAAAAGCACAACCTAAGAAATTTAAGAAAACCGCTAAGAGAAAAGTTTGTTCTTTCTGTGTTGACCACCTAGACGAGGTTGACTACAAAGATGTTGCAAAACTAAAAAGATACATCACCGAGAAAGGAAAAATTCTTCCAAGGCGTCAAACCGGTACTTGCGCAGAGCACCAAAGAGCACTAACTGTTGCTATCAAGAGAGCAAGAGAAATGGCTTTGTTGCCTTACGTGGGCGACTAAACTTTTGGCACTTTTTCTTTGACGCCAAAGAAAAAGTAACCCCAAAAGAAAGCGCTGGGGGTTGCGATTCCCCCAGACCCCTAAAACGCTTTTCAAGCGGTTGAATTAGATATAAAATGACCTATAAAAGGTCATTTTTTCAATTGGATTGGGGCGTTGCGTGACAAAGGCACGCCACGTATCACGAGAAGTGAATGTGATAATGTGCAATTGTGGCATTCTTCCCCAAACCCCTTGAAAACGCTTTCAAGTGGATGAATTTGAATATAAAGTGGCAGTTTGCCACTTTTTTTGTATTTATTTTAGAAATTAATTGATGTACAAAAAATAATTATATTACTATTGACAAGAAATGTCGAAATGAGTATAATATTAAATAGAAAATAATATAATAAAATAGGAGGTTGATATGAAAATTGTGCCAAGTTTGCAAAATAAATATGATGTAAACAATCCAATATTTCTTGATGAAATTCGTTTTTTGTTTAACAATTACTCAAAAATTAGAATTGCCCAACTAATTCAAGAAGCGATTGAAGATGGGAAACTTGCAAGATTTGAAAATGGCATTTATTATATCCCATCAAAAACCATTTTAGGGGATTCTATTTTATCAACAACCAAAGTTATTGAAAAAAAATATATTAAAAACGATAAAGAAGTTTATGGTTTTTATTGTGGGATATCTTTTATGAATAATATGGGAATAACCACGCAAGTTCCAAATACTTACGAGATTATGACGAATAAAGAATCTACAAGGGTTAGAAAAGTAAAAGTGGGTAACCAAGAAATTGTTTTGAGAAAGGCGAGGGTTGAAGTAAATAAAGATAACTATTTGACTCTACAATTTTTGGAATTTATCGCCTCTACGGGTATAGAATTTTTGTTAAATAATAGGGAAAAAGTTTACAAATACTTTATAAATTATGTTGACAAAAATCAGGTTATAAAATATATGACCAAGTATCCATCAAAAACGATTAAAAACTTATATTTATTGGAGTTGTTATGAGATTGTATCAAGACAAAGAATTGTTTTTGCAAATAATTAATAAAATTTCAAAAGAAAAAGGCATTAATGAAGCAATTATTGAAAAGGATTATTTTGTTAGTTTAATATTAAAGGAAATTGAAAAAGAGAATAAAAAGATCGTGTTTAAGGGTGGAACATCACTTTCTAAATGTTTTGGTTTGATAAATAGATTTTCGGAAGATATTGATATTTCTTGTGAGCACAAGTTGTCTCAAGGAGAAATAAAATCTATTAATCATAGTATTGTTGATATAGTGAAAGATTTGGGGTTTTCTTTAGAAAACGAGAAAGATATTTTAAGTGGTATGGCATATAATAAATTTGAAATTAAATATCCGTCTTTTTACAAATCTAATGGATTAAAGCAAAATGTTGTTATTGAAACGGTTTTTAGTATAAATGCGTACCCTACAGAAAGTAAATTTGCTTCTAATATTATTTATGAATACTTGAGCAAAAATAATCTATTAGAAAAAGTCTCTTTTGACGAAATTGTGCCATTTGAAATCAAAACTCAATCTGTGACTAGAACATTCGTAGATAAAATGTTTGCTTTGTGTGATTATTATCTCAATAATGATATTGCAGAACACTCAAGGCATTTATATGATATTTATAAAATGTTTGATAGTATAAATTTTAATGAAGAATTGAAATTGTACATTAGAGAAATAAGAGAATTGAGAAAATTAAAAAGATTTTGCACCTCTGCTGATGATAAATATGATATTAATTTGTTGCTAAAAGAAATTATTGAAAAAGATGTTTATAAAAATGATTATAACAATATGACAAAATTAATAATATACGACAATGTGACTTATGAAGACACGTTAAAGATTGTTAGAAAAATAATAGAATATGATATTTTTTAATGTGCTTTTCTTTGAAAGGCGAAGAAAAGTTGGGTGTTTGGTGGCAAATAATTGCTAGACGAAAAAATTCAGTTTGTAAATTATTTTTGTTGACAAGCATATATTTTTTTGGGTAAAATCAAATTATACAAAAAGGGAGGAAAATATTATGGCAAAAAAGAAATCAAGCAAGAAAGTAAATTTGGGTTTGATACTAAGTGTTGTTGTTCTGGCTTTGGGTGTGGCGTCATTTTGTATGGCTTTTGTGACAAGCGTAAATTATAACGGCAAATTAATTGAAACTGGCTTTACTGGAATTCAAACAATGTTTGGGTATACTGCAACCGCTGGAGTTGCTGGATTTACAGTGTCTGGCGACTGCTTGGCATTTAGTTTTATGGCAACACTTGCATTTGTATTGCCTTTGATTGGTGCAATTCTTTGTCTTACTAAAAACAAAATCGCAAGGTTTATTGGTGCAGGATTAATGGTTGCTGGTGCAGTTCTATTGTTCTTGCTTCCATCGTTTGTTGTTCTTGCAAAGAGCGGAGACAATTACACTGCGGCCGCAACAGTTCTTAGCCTTATTGACCCAACACTTGGTGTTGGTGCTATTCTTGGCGGAATATTTGCAGGACTAGGTGGACTAGTAGGGCTATATGGCGCTTTAAGAAAATAATAAAAAAATTAACACCTCGAGCCTGAGGTGTTAATTTTTTTGTAGACTATGGCTCAAACACATTTTTGAAGGCAAGGTGTTTGTTAAAATAACATATGGGTTTTGTTTTGGGGCGGAAACCAGTATGGCTAGTCGTTAGCCTTTGTACAACCACAATAGCGTTGGCGATATATGCCATACTTTTTTGAGTTTTGGACGGACATAAGAAAGCCGTTATTTTTTTTGAAATTGCTAGGCATATATTCTATGTCTAGTTCGCTCTCTAGCCTAGCCCCAATAGAATTTATTGGTTCGTGGTTTTTGTGGGGACTAACCGATAGGGTGCTTGCAAAAAGGTCGTAGCCGTGGGTTAGGGCGTAGTTTGCCGTAAAGGAAAGTCGCAAGTCAATACACTTTGTGCACCTATTTCCGCCCTCGGGCTCATTTTCTAGCCCCAAAACGGCGGATGTAAATTCGTCGTGGTTGTAGGGAATGGCAATAATTGAATAATGGTTGCCCGTGTCCGCTTCATAATTTTTTACAAAGTCATATAGTGCATTTAGGCGTTTGTTATATTCTTCCAAGGTGTCGATATTTGGGTTATAGAAAAGCAGGGTTATGTCTAACCCCGATAGTTGGGGCAAAACTCCACTTGTGCAAGGCGCACAACAACTGTGCAAAAGTAATTTTTTGTTGTCCATAAGTTTTCCTTTTGGGGGGTTATTTTGGTTTTGAAGTTATCCACACTGTGTGGATAAATTAACTTGTTATCCCTAATACATTAGCACATTAGCGGGTCAAATGCAAATATTTATTTATTTTAATAAATAAAAGTTTATTTGGGGCGAGCAATTATTTGTAAAACTTAGGTTTTTTTGTTACAATTTTAGAAAGGGTATTGTGGCTTTTGTGGCTACAAACAACCAAACTTTTCCCAAAACAAAAATTTATACCCCAAAAGGAATGGTGGCGATGACAAAAATTAAGAAATATTTGCTTGGTTTTGCGATGCTTGCTTTGTGTGCAATTGCATTTTTTGTGCCAAGGGGTGAGACCAAGGTTTTTGCCGAAGAGGTAAGTGATGAAACCGACAAAATTGTGGTCATCTTTGACTATAACAAAGAGGACTTGACGCCAAATATTGACGACTCAATTACCAACCTTTCTAACTATAGATATGTGGTGGAACCGGGTTGGAAGGCAAGCGAGCATACGCCGTCTAGGGATGCAACCAAATTGTCTTATGTGCTTAATGGTTACACGCTATCTTGGAAGGTGAATGGTGAGACGGTAGATTTAAACACTTATGTTGTATATGATAACACCACTTTTGAGGCGGTTTGGACGCCAATAGAGTTTACAATTAATTTTGATTACAACGATAGCGATATGTATCCCGCAACCAGAGTAAATTATCCAAATTCTCAAAACGAGCCACTAACATACACAGTGGATATGGGCGGGGATGTTAATATATCATATAGATACAAACTTTCTAGACCCAACTATTATTTTGTGGGATGGTTCAAGGGTGACAAAGAATACTTGGCAATTAATGCGGGCTCAATGGGCTCGTTTACATTGAAAGCAAAATGGACGCCAGTGGAGTATAGGATAAATTACAATACCAGTGGGGATAATACTAAAAACCCTACATCATATAATGTTGAGGATGGCACAATCGAACTTTATGCACCCTCGCTTAAGGGGCATATATTTGAAGGGTGGTATTTGGACAAAAAACTAACCGTTCCACTATCTTCCATAGATTCAAGCCTAGCAAAAGACCTAAACATTTATCCAAAGTGGCAACTTGAAACATACAAAGTAACATATATTTTGCCAAATGGTGCTAGGGCACAAGTTGAGTGTGAGTATGGACAAAAAGCCGACTTGCCAAGCGAACTAAACAAAAGCATATTCCAAGTTGTAAAAACCGATGTGTCAAGAAAGAATATAAAGGGCGACACAAGGATTGAAATTACGCTTGTTAATATTTGGTGGGTGTATGCTTTGGGGCTAATTGCCATTTTGGGAATAATTGCAATAATAATTGTAGTTAAGAAAAGACGAGAGAAAAAATTTAATGTGCTAAGAAAAACATATCAATCAAATTCTAGCAAGTATTCAAAAAAAACACGCCGTTAGTGGAAAGGGAGAAAAACAATGCAAGATTATAGCGACTTGTCCGAACTTAGGGGTGAAAGAAACCCGTTTAATAAATATAGTAGACAACACACCGCACTAAAAGTGTGGGCAATAGTATTTTTGTCGGCACTTGTTTTGGTTGCTATATTCTTTTTTGCAAAAGCACTTTTGACCTACAAAATTGTTTACGAAACCTTTGACGGCTCGGATATTGAGACTAGCGAATTTAGATTTTTGGAAGTTATGACCGAGCCAGAAGAAACGCCGAAACTATCGGGATACTATTTGGCGGGATGGACAAAGGACAAAGACGGAAACGCCCCTTTCCCTTGGGGCGAAAAAATTTGGTGGAGCACCACCGCCTATGCAAAGTGGGAAGAGGGTGTGGCACTAGTGCTTGAATTTGCCGACGGCGAAGAAAACGACGATATGAGTTTGGAAGAACTAAAAGACCAATATGAGGTTTGGCTAAAGCCGGGGTCAAAAAACACATTGCCCGTGGTTTATAACCAAAATGAAAATAGTGGGCACTATGGCGAAAGGCTTCTTTGGTTTGAGGACGAGGCGTGCTTGACCGACCCGATACTAACCGAGCAAGAATACACTTTGGAGACTAGCAAAACGGTGTATGGCAAATGGTTTGATATGGGCACTGAGAACTTTGATATTAGCGAAACGGGCGAATTAAAAGAGTACTTGGGATATGCAAGGAACATAATTTTGCCAGAAACAGTAAAGTCTATTAGGGCTAGAGCAATTGACAACTCGGTGGACGATGCCAACGACGGCTATGGCACGGATAGAAACGACCAAAGTGTTTTTAAAAATGTTATGGCAGTGGTTGAAAGGGTGTATCTAAACGATGCCCTAGAGGATATTGGCGACAAGGCGTTTAAGGGGTGCTCAAATTTGGAACTTGTAAGGACTCTAAATGCAGAAGAAAATAGCAGGCTAAAAAGAATAGGAAAGCGTGCATTTGAGGGCACACCAATTGAAACTTTTGAAATACCAAATAGTGTGGAAACAATTGACGACAACGCCTTTGCACTTACTCGAAAACTAACAGAGGTTACGGGGGGCAGGGGCATAAAGACAATTGGCGACAATGCGTTTTATTGCAGTGCCATAAGGGCTATTACGCTATATAATGTAGAAACGGTTGGCAAAAGGGCGTTTGGCGGTTGTGAACACCTAAAGAAAGCGTACTTCTTGGGCGACCATATGATAAACGCAAACACTGTTAGCGAAAGTCAAGAAAATGTGTTTGAGGGAACCGTGTCGTCGTCGACTATTATTGAGTCTTTGAAGATATATGTGCCGGAGTCCCTTTTGGATGCATACAAATCGTCCCATCCGTGGAGTGTATACAAGGACTACTTTTTGAATATTTGAATAATAAATAAGGATAGATTATGTGCAATTGTGTTAGGCTCGGAACAGACGAGCAAGTAGCAAAGTTTAATAAGGCGTTGGAGAATAGCAAGGGAAGGAAAGGGGATATTATGCCCGTTCTTCAAGCCACCCAAAACATTTTTGGATACATCCCAAAAGAGAGTGTTAAGGATATATCTTTGGCTCTTGGTGTGGCGGAAAGCGAAGTGTATGGAATAATCACTTTTTATAGCCAATTCACATTGACGCCAAAAGCCAAATACAATATAGATATTTGTTTGGGCACGGCGTGCTTTGTGCTTGGCGCAAAGGATATACTAGACAAAATACTCTCTAAACTTGGGGTAGAAGTTGGACAAATGACGCCCGACGGCAAGTGGATTGTTACATCGTGTAGGTGTCTAGGGTGTTGTGGGCTTGCCCCTGCAATGACCATAAACGGCGAAGTTTATGGAAAACTAAAGGTGGAAGACATTGACCGAATTTTGGATAGTTTTGTGGACTAGGAGAGGGTATGGAATATACGGAATTAAAAAGGATTAAAGAAAAGTACATAAAGGAAGTTGAGTTTAGACGCAGTGCCGACACCTCGGGCGTAAATTACCTATATGAAATTATGGTTTGTGGTGGCACGGGTTGTCGCAGTTGCAAAAGTAAAGCCATACAAGAAAAATTCAATTCAGTTATAGCGGAAAGGGGCTTGCAAGATAAAATTAGAGTCCACGGAGTTGGGTGCTTTGGGCTATGTGTAAATGGACCAATTGTGCTTATTTATCCAAACGACGCAATGTACGAAAAAGTTGCACTTGATGATGTAGAGGAAATTGTTGAAGCCTTAAGCCAAGGGAAACTAGTAGAAAGGCTTTTGCATCACGATGTAGACGGGGTGGTAGAAAAAAAGACCGACATAAACTTTTGTAAAAAACAAAAATATATTGCAAGAAGCAACTCGGAATATATGAGCCTCGAAAATATTTTGGGTGACTATATTGCTCTTGGTGGATACGAGGGTTTGCACAAAGCCATAACCCAAATGACGCCTACTGAGGTTATAGATGAAATAAAGAAAAGTGGGCTTAGAGGTCGTGGCGGAGCCGGCTTTCCTACGGGCAACAAGTGGGAGTTTGCAAGGACAAGCGACGCTCCACAAAAGTATGTTATATGCAATGCCGATGAGGGCGACCCTGGGGCATTTATGGACAGGAGCATTATTGAAAGCAACCCACACGCCATAGTTGAAGCAATGGCAATTTGTGGATATGCTATTGGTGCAAATAAGGGCTATGTATATTTGCGTGCCGAATACCCTTTGGCGGGCGAAAGATTGTCTAGTGCCATAAATGAAGCAAGAGAAAAGGGGCTACTTGGAGAAAATATTTTTGGCACAAATTTCTCGTTCGATATAGAAATTAAGTATGGTGCGGGTGCGTTTGTGTGCGGAGAAGAGACGGCACTACTTAGAAGCATTGAGGGAGGAAGGGGAGAGCCAACGCTTAAGCCTCCATACCCTGCCGAAAGTGGGCTTTATGGTGCACCAACGGTTATAAACAATGTAGAAACGCTTGCAAATGTAGCCGTTATTATAAGAAACGGTGCCGAGTGGTTTGGTAGTATTGGCACGGATAATAGCAAGGGCACAAAAATTTTTGCGCTTACGGGAAAAATTAAAAATAGCGGGCTTATTGAACTTCCTATGGGCACGACTATTAGAGAAATTATATACGACATAGGTGGCGGAATACCAAATGGCAAGGAGTTCAAAGCCGTACAAATGGGCGGACCTAGTGGCGGATGTATCCCAAAGGAATATTTGGATACGCCTATTGACTACAAAAACCTAACCGATTTGGGTGCAATGATGGGCAGTGGCGGAATGATTGTGGTGGACGAGGATACTTGTATGGTTGACCTTGCAAAATTTTTCTTGCAATTTACCAAAGACGAAAGTTGTGGAAAGTGCACTCCTTGCAGAGTGGGCAATACAAGAATACTAGAGTTGCTTGAAAAAATAACCGAGGGCAAAGCCACGCTAGACGACCTAGACAAACTAGAAGAACTTTGTCTTTATGTAAAAGAAAATTCTCTTTGTGGTTTGGGACAAAGCAGTCCAAACCCAGTGCTAAGCACTCTTAGATACTTTAGGGACGAATATATCGAACATATTGTGGAGCACAAGTGTAGAGCGGGGGTTTGCAAAAAATTGGTGAACTACCACATTACCGACAAGTGCATTGGTTGCTCGGCTTGTAGTAGACAATGTCCAGTTGGTGCCATAACGGGCGAAATAAAAAAGAAATTCAATATAGACCAAACAAAGTGTATTAAGTGTGGCAAGTGCTATGCCACTTGTAGGTTTGGAGCAATACAAAAGTAGGAGGGGTGGAATGGACATAAAACTTATAATTGACGGAAACGAAGTTGTGGCAAAAAGCGGTTCCACAATTTTGGAAGTTGCAAGAGAAAATGGCATAGACATTCCCACTCTTTGTTATCTAAAAAATCTAAACACGCCCGCAAGTTGTAGGGTGTGCGTGGTTGAGGTCGAGGGACAAAAAAATCTTGTGACCGCTTGTAGTACAAAGATAAAAGACGGAATGGTCGTTAGGACAAATACCGCAAAAGTTTTGGGTGCCCGAAAAACGGCACTAGAGTTGCTTCTTAGCAATCACAAAAAAGATTGTTTGGGGTGCTCAAAAAATCTAAAGTGCGACTTGCAAAAGTTGACCGAAAGATATGGTTGCGATACCCATAAATATGAGGGTGCTAGCATAGAACCACAAATAGACGACTCAAACTATGCAATAGTGAGGGATGAGAGCAAGTGTATACTTTGTGGCAAATGTGTTGCCGTTTGCAAACTAAAACAAGGCGTTAGTGCTATTTCAAAAACGGGGCGTGGGTTTGAAACCCGTGTGGGCACGGCGTTTAATGTGCCACTAGGGGAAAGCACTTGTGTTGGTTGTGGTCAATGCACGCTAGTTTGTCCAACGGGAGCGTTGACACTAAAAAATGATATATCCGATGTGCTAAAGATCTTGGATAAGCCGGAGACCATTAAGGTTGCCCAAGTGGCACCTGCGGTGAGGGTGGCTATAGCCGAAGAGTTTGGATACCCTATTGGCACATTTGCCGAAGGCAAGATGGTTGGAGCACTCAAAAAGGCGGGCTTTGACTTTGTTTTTGATGTAAATAATGGCGCCGACTTTACGGTTATTGAGGAGTCACAAGAACTAATAAAAAGGCTAGACGAGGGGAACAATTTGCCTTTGTTTACTTCGTGTTGCCCCGCGTGGTTTAATTTTTGCGAAAAGTTCTATCCTGACTATGTAAAGAACATTTCTAGCACCAAGTCGCCTAACGAAATGCTAGGCAGTTTGGTCAAATACTACTTTGAGAATAAGGGCAAAAAGGTGGAAATCGTATCCATAATGCCTTGTACGGCAAAGAAACGTGAAATTGTGTCTAGGGGCACAATTGACAAGTGCTTGACCACAAGGGAACTAGCACAACTAATAAGGCTAAAGGGTATTGATTTTGCATCCCTCAAAGACGAAAACTTTGATAATCCATTTGGCGAGTACTCGGGCGGAGCGGTTATATTTGGCGTGACGGGCGGGGTTACCGAATCGGCACTTAGATACACCGTTCACAAACTAACGGGCAAAAAGCAAGATATAATTGAGGATGTTAGATATAGCGAGGGGGTAAAAGAAGTTACCGCAAGCGTGGGGGATAAGACTCTAAACCTTGCTATAGTCCACGGACTAAATAACGCACACAGGGTTATGGCGGACATTATTTCGGGAAACAAAAAGTACGATTTTGTGGAAGTTATGGCGTGCACGGGCGGATGTGTAAATGGTGGCGGACAACCATTTGTGGACTACTCAAAAGTGGACGAAAAAGAGGTTATAAAGTTGCGAGGCGGAGCACTATATAGTGCCGACGGAAAATGTAAGTTCAAAGACGCCGGCGACAATAAGGCGGTGGAAAATATTTATACCGACCTACTCAAAAACGACCCACACCTAATCCATAAACTTTTGCATTATGAAAATTAAATAAGTGATAGTGTGTGGCTAATAAAATAGACACAATCTACTTATTTACATATTGCATAATGGATAATAGTGTGCTAATATATCTATTAGAAAAAATTTTGGAGAAAGCATATGTTAATTTTAAATGACCAAAAAGAAACTTTAAAAAAAATCGTCGACAATTTGAATATAATTGTCGACTGTCTTTGACATCGAAAAATTAAAAATTGAGGTTGAGAAAAAACGAGACGAGGCTATGAGGCCCGAGGTTTACACAAACCCAATACTTTCGGCAAGGCTAAATAAGGACTTGAAAGTTATGACCGAAAAGTTGGAGGGCGTAGACGTTCTTGGCAAGCGTGCTACTGACCTAGGCGACTTTATTGACCTTATGGAACTTGACGGGGACGAGGGGATGATAGCCGACTTGGACACAAGCCTTGATACTTTGCAAAAGGATGTAAATGACCTATATATGACCACTTTGCTATCTGGTCAATATGACAATAGCAACGCTATCGTAAAAATCCATAGCGGAGCGGGCGGTACGGAAGCGTGCGATTGGGTCAGTATGCTACTTAGGATGTATCAAATGTTTGGCGAAAAGTGTGGCTTTAGAGTGACTACTTTAGATAGTATTGATGGCGACGGAGCGGGATACAAGTCGGTTACAATAAGACTAGACGGCGAGAACGCATACGGAATGCTAAAAGGCGAAATGGGAGTGCATAGGCTTGTTAGAATCAGTCCATTTGATAGCAACAAGCGAAGGCACACAAGTTTTGCGTCCGTTGAGGTTATGCCCGAACTTGACCAAAGCGTAAGTGTTGAAATTAGACCAGAAGATTTGAAGGTGGATGTCTACCGAAGCGGTGGAGCGGGTGGTCAACACGTAAATACTACCGATAGTGCGGTTAGGATTACTCACTTGCCAACAGGGGTGGTGGTTGCTTGCCAACAAGAGCGTAGCCAAATCCAAAATAGGGAACGGGCTATGGAAATGCTAAAAAGCAAACTTATTGCTCTTGAAATTGAGAAAAAGATGGCGGAAGCGTTGTCACTAAAGGGAGACGCCAAAAAAATTGAATGGGGTAGCCAAATTAGAAGTTATGTGTTCTGTCCGTATACTATGGTAAAAGACCATAGAACGGGTATTGACACAAGCGACGTTTATGGTGTTATGGACGGAAACATAAAGGAATTTGTTTTCTCGTTTTTGAAACTAATTAACTAAGCGTGGCACTACTAAAATAAAAAAGAAGATAAGATTATGTATATTGATATAGCAAAAGAAAAGTTTAATAAACTAAAAAAAGAATATAAAACTAGGGATATAATAGTTCTTGGGATAGAGAGTAGTTGTGACGAGACGGCTATTGCCATTGTAAAAAATGGCCGTGAAATCCTTAGCAACATTGTGGCAACTCAAATAGACATTCACGCAAGGTTTGGTGGAGTTGTGCCCGAGGTGGCAAGTAGAAATCACTTGCTATCTATTGACACAGTGCTAGACGAGGCACTAGAAAAGGCGGGGCTAACCCTAGGCGATATCGACGCCGTTGCAGTTACATACGGTGCGGGACTAATTGGTGCACTTATGGTGGGGGTCAGTTATGCCAAAGCCCTTGCATATGCCTTGCAAGTTCCACTCATTGCCGTAAATCACATAAAGGGGCATATTAGTGCAAACTATCTAACCCACAAAGACCTAAAACCACCTTTTGTTAGCCTTATTGTCAGTGGCGGACATACGGCACTTGTAAGGTCGAATAACTACTACAAAAACACAATGCTAGGCTCCACAATTGACGATGCCGTGGGCGAGTGTTATGACAAGGTGGCAAAGTGTTTGGGGCTTGGCTATCCGGGGGGAATAAAGATTGATAGGCTCTCTAAAGAGGGGCAAAATAACATAAAGTTTATTACTCACGAAGTTATGCCAAATACGCTAGATTTTAGTTTTAGCGGGGTCAAAACCACTATTATAAACCATGTTCACAAACTAAAACAAAATGGCGAAGAAGTGCCAGTAAACGACATTTGTGCGTCTTTTCAAACCCAAGTTGTAAACGAAATTGTAAACAAAAGCATAAAGGCGTGCAAAAAGTGTAGGGAGAAAAAATTGGTTGTAGGTGGCGGAGTTAGTGCAAACTCTCTTCTTAGAGAAAAACTAACCCTTGCGGGCAAGGAAAACGACATCCAAGTATATTTTCCCGAAGTGTCGCTTTCGGGCGATAATGGTGCAATGATAGCGTCAGAAGGCTACTTCCAATTGATTTCGGGAAAGGGGCTATCTGGAATGGAACTTACCGCCGAGCCAAATATAAACCTAAAAGTTGTTAGAAGAAAAGAAAAGTTTTAGGCGAGGGCTTTGCAAATCCCAATTGCCAACTAATAAGCAAAGGTTTTGTTCACTTGTAGGGATTTGTTGCCGGCATAAAGGTAGGGGAAAAGCATACTTTACGAAGTGGCTTTTTGCCTAGCAACTTTATTGTCTAACAATTTATTGAGAAAACAAAAAAACACTTTAATTTGGTGCTCCAAGATTAAAGTGTTTTTATTTTGTTTACTCTATGCATAGTTGCATATGGCTACACAATAATTAAACTACTCCGTTACATCTACACGAACAAACGAGAAAGTTTTTGGTTTTTTGGTAAGATATCCGCCCCTAGTCTCGGTTGTAGATGGGCTTGCGGTAAAACTTTTGTTAAAGTCGCTAGCAACATCATAGTAGGATGCATACGCGTTGCAAATAAACTCTCCCTCGCTATCGTACAATGCAAAAACGATACTAATAAATGAGTATTCTTTTTTGGTTGTGTTTTTGGCGTTTCCAGTAATTTTTACGGTGTAGAGTTCGGTTTCCGTGTCTTGCACTTGTTCTACCACAATGTCGGTGTTAGAAATTTTGATTATTTCGGCATTGGTCTTTTTGTTTTCAATTACGGCAACTATTACAAGCGTTGCAACAAATAGCACCAAAATACTGGCTGCAATAATTATAACCGTCCACATAGTTTTCTTGTTTAATTGTTCTGAAGTCAAGGTTTTTTCTTCCATAAAACCCTCCATAAGTTTTACAATTTTTATCAGTATAAACAATTTGGAGTTTGTTGTCAAGGAATTTTATGACCTAACAAAAAGTGCTCTAAAAATGAGGGAAAATGGTAATTATTTTATTTGTGTTTGTGGTGCTTTTGAAAAGAATAATATCCCTAAGCAATTCTCGCCGCAATGACAACTAATAGACCCTCCCGCAAGGGTTTCATAAATGTGCTTAAAGCCTTTTGCTTTTAGTTTTTCTCGCAAAATCACTCTAGCCTCTTCCATTTGAGAGGACGAGGTCAAAAACACCATATCGGTTTCGGGATTTGGAAAGGATTCCAAGTATTCATCGGCGTATTTTGCTATAACTTTTGTAAGGTCGCCTCTATATTTTTTTGTAACCACCATTTTGCCGTTTATTAGCGAAATGCGTGGTTTTATCTTTAGGACGTTTGCACCAAACAAAGCAAGGGCAGAGCACCTTCCACCTTTGTATAGATAGTTTAGTTTTTCTAGAATAAAATGCACTTGGACTTCCGAAGCCTTTTCTTGAGTTAGTTTGTATATCTTTTCGGGCTCATACCCTTTGTCTGCTAGTTCCCTTGCATAAATGCAAAGTAGGGCAATGCCCGTGGACAAAGTTTTGCTATCCACAACATACACATTTTCCATTTCTTTTGCCACTAGGCAGGCGTTATTATATGTGCTACTTAGCGCCGAACTAATGGACACGTGAACAATGGCGTCGTAGTCTTCTTTTAGTTTTTCAAAATGCAAACGCAATTGCTCGGGGTTTGCTCCCGCCGTTTTTGGAAGAGCACCCGTTCTATTTACATAATCAAAAATTTCGCTAGAAAGCCCTTCTTTGTCGGCAACCATTGTGCCACCCATATTTACCCAAAGAGGGGTTGTGAATATATTAAATTGCTTGAGCAAATCCTCTGGCATATCTATTGCACTTTCCGCCGATATCGCTATTTTCATATTGCCTCCATAAATGTGTGATTTTTTAGTTTTTCCCGTAAAAGTCCCCTTTAACTTATTACACCATTATTGTATGATTAAAAATTCCATTTGACTATCTATTGTGATATTTTTTAGTTCTCTTCTTTTTTTATAAACTCTCTTGCGAAGATTTTCGACTCTCACGCCAAGAGAGTACCAAAAAAATGCTTTATTTTATGCGATTACTATGATATAATTGGGGTATATAAGGAAATAAGATTTTATGACAAGTGACGAAATAAAAAGCAATTTTTCAAAAAACTTAATAACTCTAAGAAAGTCAAAAGGGCTTACTCAACTTGCTCTTGCCGAAAAACTAAACTATTCGGACAAGGCAGTGTCAAAGTGGGAGGTGGGGAGCGTGCTACCCGACATAGAAACGCTTAGCACTATTGCCGACTTCTTTGGCGTAACGGTAAACGACTTGATATACGAAAAGAAACGCAAAATTGACATTGGATTTTTTAAGAGCCATATATTTATTACTCTTGTGGCAATGGGCGCGGTGTACTTTTTGGCGTCAATCATATTTTGTGTGTTGGGGGCGTGGCTTAGGATTCCTCGCTCGTGGCTTGCGTTTATTTTTGCAATCCCTACTAGTGCCATAATATTTGTCGTTTTCTCCTCTCTTTGGTTTGGAAGAAAGTGGCTATATGTTGCCGTCACATCTTTGTTTTGGGGAGTGATATTGACCATATATTTAACAATTATTAGGTATAACCTTTGGTTTTTGTTTATAGTTGGAGTGTTTGGTCAAATTGTTATTACATTTAGTTTTTTGATAGAATACTTTAGAAAGAAAAAATAATTTTGGAATACAAAAGGAGTTTTGAAAAATGGTTATTCACGAAAACGATTCTTGGAAAAGAGAATTGCCGTTTGGCAATGTTGCATACAAAAATGCAAAAAGATATGCGCTTAGACTAAACACTATTGAACGCGAACTTATGAATATAGAAATTGATTATTATAGAACCAATTTTTCGCTTGAACAAGTGATAGATGCGTTTTCAGATATCAAATCCGACGAGGGGAAAGAGACTTTTATCAAAGCCGTTCTAAAGCGTAGCGACAACATCCTTTATTTGCCCGATTGTATGGTCGGATATTACAAATCCAAAATCAAAAAAGAGTTCCCCGAGTTTAGAGCGTTTTTTGAAATTTTGCTAGACAAGGCAAACAAAAAAAGTGACAAAAACAATTTGAGTTTGCTCTACAAGCCTCTTTTGGGACTATACTACAAGCCTATTATGTCCAAAATAAAAAAGTTTGCGGGAAGAGAGGGAATTAAGACTTATAACAAAAAAGTTAAGCCAGATAGTTACGAGGTGTTAGCAAGAGACTATCTTCAAAAACTAAAAGTAGACACCGTTGTGGGCACAATATTTGGACAAAGTTCGGTGGTCGGAAGGCTTCCTGTGTCGGTGGTTGATGACTATGGAAATGGCGAGTGGGTTAGCAAACAAGTGTCTTATGCTACCGATAGATTTTTCCTTTATTCAAACAAAAAGTCTTTAACCGACGACCAACTAGCACACCAAGTGCTAGCCAATGTGTACCCCGGGAAAGGACACTTCTACAATAGAGTTTTGGGCTCAAAACCAAATATTTGTTTCGATAGTGGTGCAAGCATAGTTATTGAGGGGTGGGCGGATTACGCCAGTTGCCATAGCAAGTCTATGGCATACTCATATAGCAAGTTTTATGAAAAGTGCTTTGTGTCTAGGCTTATGCTAAAGAAACGACTAAAAAAGTCGTATGAGGATATTTGGGTCTACCTAATGGGTAGATATCCAAAAAATAGGGCACTAGAAATTATGGTGGAGTGCACACAATATCCAACCGACTACCTAAGTTCGGTTATTGGGCATATTGGAATTTATGAAATACTAAAGACCGACTTTGCAATGGGTCCAAACGACTTGCTTGATGTGTTTAGTGGCGTGGATATTGGCGACTATCTTGCCGTTTATCATCCAAAAGTTCAAAAGAAATTAATGGACACTAGCATTACCGCAAAAGTGTCAAAGAGGCTAGACTAATGAGACAAAAAAGAGTAGGGCTAGTGGTGGCGGTGGAACTGGACGCCGTAAAAAGAAAGTATGGAGAACCACTAAAAGAGGAAAAAATAGACGCCTATGTCGTGCTAACATATCGCATAAATAGAAAAACCAAGATGTTTGTGGTAAGGTCGGGAGCGGGTCAAATTGGGGCCAGTGCCACCACGCAATTTTGCATAAGTAGGCTTAAGTGCGGACTTATTCTTAACTTTGGCATAGTGGGCGGGCTTACTAAAGATATGAGCGCAGTTTCCACGTGCGTGGTCGAAAGAGTTTTGCATTACGACTTTGATACCTCGGCAGTTGACGAAGGCTACAAGGTGGGCAGGTATACGGAAAACGACGAGGAGTATATCTATCCAACAAAATCCCTTGTGGAGAGGGCAGTAGCCGTTTGCCCCGACTTGAAACGAGTAACTGTTGCCTCGGGGGATAAGTTTGTGGGCGACATTGAAGAGAAAAAGAACCTAAGCAAATTGTATGGTGCGGATATTTGCGAAATGGAGTGTGCGGGCATAGTTCTTACTTCCAACCGCAATGGCGTGCCGGTACTATCCATAAAGTGCGTGTCCGATGGTCTTGGCTCAAACCCGTCCGATTATTACAAAAACTTTGTGGAAGCCTCGGACAAGTGCATAGACATCCTCGACCAAGTTATTAGAGCATTGTAGGATAAATGATTATATACAACCCTAACCAAACTAGTTGCATAATAATTATGAATTTTTATTCTAGAAGCAACAAAAAACTGAGATCGTGTGTCTCAGTTTTTTGTTTGTGTTTAAACCACAAAAGTGTTTAAACATAAAATATTTTTAGTTTTTTTGATGAGGTCGGTTCCGCCATCTATATTGGTTTAAATGTCTTCGCTAGGGCTACTTGGGTTTTCGCTTGCGTCAGTCTCAGGTGCGTCTTCCAATATTAGAAGTACATAACCACTATCGTCCAAAGTAAAGCCAACGCATTTGTGTCCGTTGATTTCTTTTACGGTCAAGGTTACATTTTGGATGCTATTGTTGCTATCCAAGATAAAGCGGGATGGGTTTGTTTCTTCACTAAACTCATCGTAAATATAGATTTCACCGTTAAGAAACGTCATCATAAAGTCGCTAATTGTAATGCTAGTGATTGTGTATGTGTCGGTGACACCATCAACTGCACCAATGTAAGCGACGTGTGTGCCTCTTTTTGATGGGTCGTTTTGAAATCCTTCTTCGGCAAGAGTTGTTTCAAAGTCGCCTTGGTATTTTGGCTCCTCTGCGTCTATACTTTCTCTAATTATATATTCATTTAGCGTTTTGCCATTTACTTCAACGGTTAAAACTAAATATGGAACTCCAACTTCGATGCCATAGTCACCCTCTATACTGCCACCTTGCTCGTTGTCGTTCTCTATTTCAACGCTATCGTCAAATAGTACATTTACGATATAGCGTATAATTGTGCTGTCGTTTTTGTCATAGATATTAAATTGAATATAGTGGTCATAGCCATTGTCACATCCGTTTGTTACAATAATCTTTTTGGCATTGTTTAGGTTTAGGTAGTCGAGTTTTCCGGTTGTGCTATTCCAAATATATGTACCCGCAAAGTGGATGCCACTGTATGAAACACTACTTAAGGTAATGAACTCAAGGTTGTCGATTGTGCCATTTGCTTTTAGGTCGGAATATTTAAGGCTAGAAGTCAATACAAATGCGCCAGTGTCTCTATCGGCTTGTGAGAAGTCTACCGAAAGGGTTTCGGTTCCGTCAATAGATATTGAGAAACTCTCACCGGCATGATTATCAATAGGCGAAAGGGTTCTTAGCCGAGTACCTTCGTCCGATTCAACTTTTTCTTTGTTGTCAGTTATACACATTCTAACAAAAGACATATCGTGCAAAGAGTCTTCTGGAAGATATCCCACAAAGCCCTCTACGGCAATATAGAATGAAGCCACGCCGTCCACAAATGATAGTGGAATTTCCATAGTTAGTTTGTCCGCGCTTGTTACTCTAAACGCCGATGTTCCTGCCGTTAGTAGTTGGTCAATAAATGTTGACGCATACATATGGTTTACTTCAACAATGTTTACATAAGCATTATAAGCCTCGTCGGTCAAAACCATATAACTATAGTCGTCGTATTTGCTATCTAGCGTAATAGTGATTTTGTCTAGTTCGATGCTAGCAGTTTCAATTATAAAACTATATGTGTCCATATCCATTTCCAAGTCGCCAAAACTATAACTAAATGGATTGCATTTGAACTTATAACTATCTTCACCTACACCAATTGTAACTGGGAAAGTTTCGTCCGCAAGATACAAACAAACACTAAAATTGTTAAATTGGAATACCGCACAAGGGAAGTCCATAGTTGGCATAGTCATAACAGTAAGGGTTGTGCTATCCGAAATTGTTACATAGGTGCCCTCTTCGCCATTCAATGCGTCAAGTACGCTTGTAACTTCAAAGCCTTCATAAATTTCGATACCAACCGAAATAGTCGCAGGGGTGTTGCCTTCAACTTTGCCTAGATATGCATTTAGTGCAACATCGCCTTGGTCGTTTATGGATTGAACCACAAAGTTGCCTACACCATTGCTATTGATGCTAAACATCTTTTCGCCATAAGTTACGGTAAGGATTATAAATTCTTCCGTAGGCTCGTTTGGATTTTCGCTAGGGTTACTAGGGTCAGTAGGGTTACTTGGGTCAGTCGATGAACCACTATTGTCAATTATTGTAATTGTATACACCTTGGTTGTACCATCGGTTGCGGTTATGGTTAGGGTGTATACGCCTGTGGAGGTAATATATCCATACAAATTAATATCACCGTTTTTGAATTCAATATTCATTTCGTTTGAACCCTCAAGCACCGCACTAGCATAACGGTTGCTTAGTTCAATCATTGGATAGTCGTATAGTTCGTATTCTAGTTCGGTCTCGCTATCGTCAAGCCTTTGGTTGTTTATAATAAGTCCGCAGTCGCTATCATAACTTCCCTCAATTTCTAATAGAAGATATAGTGTAACACTATCCCCGCTAATAGCACGAGAAGATTCATCGGAACTAGTGTTATTTACAATGGTTAGTTTTAAGAAAACTTTTCCGTTACTTGTTACTAGTTCTTTGCTTGCTACCGTATAACCAGTCATTACTGGGAAAGTAATGCTATCTAAGTTGTCACTTAGTGTCATAATGTTGGATGCGTTGTAACTATCCATTCCTACCAAAAACACTGTGTTTGAATCAAGGCTCACATCACAAGTCATAGCCTCTCCGCCATTAGGGGATGGGAAGGTCATTTGAACTCCGTTTGACAAATCTTCATCCACACATTCGCTTACGCTAACTGACTTTAAAATAGTAATATTTTTTGAGTAGATGTAGTTAACACTATCATATGTAATTTTTAGGGTATAAGTTGTGGAATTTATTCCGTCGCTAAGGCTTAGTGATGCCGAACCACCAAGCGTGCTAGAAATGGTTATATTGTTTCCGCTTGTTGGGAATGGTAGTTCCATAGAGAATGTACTTTCGTTGGTCACAAAGAAGTCGTTTAGGAACATAACATCATCTTGACCACTTTCGGTGTCATTGAATGCAAATTCTACAAAGACAGCACCAGAAACATATGGAATTTCGTTGCCGTCGCTATCACAAACGGTGTAAATAATTGGGTTAGAACTACGGTCAAAGAACGATGTGAGGTCGGTAGGGTCAAACGAACATTCAACACTATAGCCCGTTTTTACTTGTACACCAAAACCTGTTATAATGCTATTTGTTAATTGAAGTGTGTTACCAGTCAATGTTTCGTCTTGGATGCCGTTATCGTTCACTAATGGAAGATAACTATAAGTAATGCTAGAAACTGGCGAAACAATTGCAAAGTCGCTTGCCAAATATTCAAGCGTGTATGCCTCGCTACCATTTTTTATGTTGTAGTTGGTCTTGTCGTAATTAAAGGACATAACCGCAACTGCAACATACTCACAAATTAATGTTGGATTGGAATCGCCAAATTGAGGAAGTATATCTATACTCTTATTCTCTTCCCAGAAACTTTTTGCAATATAATAATATGTAAACCCAATATGGCTAGAATATGGATTTGTTCCAATTGTTGGCTTATAAGGGTCGCCAGTATAAATGCGCTCGGTTTCAATGTTCCACTCAATGCTTGCAACATCAATATCTAGGGCTTTGATTTCAAAGTCAAGGGATGCGATGTTTGCATTTGTAAGTGTAATATTGTGGGAGTCCTCGGATTTTAGTGTAACCGAAGCCGTGTAGTTGCCTACATTTATGGCACCACCACTAAGTTCGTCGCTACTACCTTTTAGTGTGTAGGTGTAGGTTGCTTTAACGCCTGTTGGGATGCTACTTAGTTTTGGCTCCACCTTAACGCCACTAAAGGTGTACTCGGTTTCAGTTGTCCAAGATAGTGTGCTACAATCTACAGTGGTCGCCTCAACAGTTAGGGTTCCGTTTACATAAGTGATATTGTAGTTAGCACTACTTAGCCCCGATGGGGTAATTGTGTACGAACCCGCATTTGCACCAGTGGTGTAAGTTCCATATGTGTACGAAAGTGTTCCTACCAAAACGCTTTTATTGTCGCCACCAACAAAGCCGTCATATGTAACGCCATTATTATTTGCATTCTCGCCAAAAGCAATAGTCTTGTCGTTTGCTTTTATTGTCAATGCCTTTTTTGCTATACTCCACGTAAGTGGCAAGGTTGCGGTGTTGTAGTTGTTTGCGTTCTCGCCCGTTGCCGATATAGTAAGAGTTGCGTTATATGTACCTGCATTTGTGGCAGTCTTGTTGCCTGTGATTGTGTGTTCAAAACCGCTTGGCAAATCGTTTTTTAGAGTTGCGGTTTGTATGCTTCCATTATAGGTGTAGTTTTGTAGTTCTACGCCACTTGTAGGAATGTCCGCCTTTTTAATTTCCCAAGTCCAAGTTTTGTTTGGTATTGTGTTGTAATTGGTTGTATCTGAATAGGTAAAAATTGCAGTTGTTGAGTATGTGCCGGCGTTTGTCGCGTTGGTGGTACCTTCGTAACTAACGCTTACGCCTTGAGGTAGGGTAGATTCTTTAATTTTTACTTCTTTTTCAGTTTTGTCATAAGTAAATTCGGTTGTGTTTGTGTTCCATTCTATGCCGGAGATTCCGTCTACATTGACTTTGTTGACCCTAACGGCTATGTCTTTGGTTGTCGTAATGTCGGAATGACCAAATGACAAAGTGTAGTCTCCAACAGGTGTTGGGTCGGCAGATGGAAGGTTTGAAGAAAATGTATATCCGTTTTCGGTTTCAGTTTTTTGCGGAATTTCCTTTTCTTCGCCGTTGTCTAAGGTGGCAGTCACTTTAAAATCGGACGCATCCAATTCTACTTTGGAGCCATAAGAAACGGTTATAGAATTGTCTGTCATAGTGTAATCGGTAGTCACTAACTCGATAGACAATCCAGTTACTTTTGGGTCAGTTCCACCATCTTCGTTATCACAGGCAGTAAAAAATAACGAACTTGATAGAATGAGCGCAAAAGTTAGCAACAACGTTGCAATTTTCTTTCTCATTTCTGAGACCTCCTATTATTATTTCCATTTGTGATTTAAAGCAAAATGTTTTTGCTTTAGTCCGATGGATTGCTTATGTAAAAGTCCAAAAGGTGTACCTTTTGGTGCAAGATAAAAATTTATAAAGAAGGGTTAAAATTATTCAAAAAAATGAAAAATATTAATCATATTGTTGGAATTTGTAAAAAAATATAATATAATTATATTGTAAATAGTTTAAATATGTGCACTTTGGAGCATTATTGTATATAAAAAGCACAATGTTTCAAAAGGTACACCTTTTGGGGCGGGGCTTCACTTTTTTATAAGGTGAGGCT
>CAYVXW010000012.1:0-40914 GCA_964455585.1 uncultured Christensenella sp. | reverse complement strand
TACTCTCTACTCTGAGCCTCCAAAGTACTAAGCCCACCAAGAAGTTTGTAGGTAGTGTAGCCAGAGGCTTTGCTTAATAACGTTAGAACACTTTGTTTTGTCTCCCAATATGCCATTAAATCATAAGTATATCTATTGCTTTCCCAAGCACTATTAGAAACTTTTAGGTCGATAACATTTCTTACAAATTGGATAGTTGTTCTAGTAGTTTGTTCTAGAGTAATACTAGAAGATTTTGTTCCACTGGTTACGCAGTCTTGACCATACATATCGTACGAACCAACACCGCTCTCGGTGTATGTATCCAAAGTACCCTCACTAACTGTATCGCCTTGCAAGTAGTAGAAGCCCCTGCTGTAGGAATACAAAGACGAAGACGATGTAGTAAACTTGGCGAGGTCAACAAAGTTGCCATTCAAAGCATATTTAATATAATAAACGCCGTTACTTTGTTCAACCTTAACGCTAGATGGGCTAGATTTGTTATATTTAACACTGAACTTAGCCCTACCGCCATTTTCGCTTTCCTTTCTAACATAACTTGAATGTTCGCTAGAAATATTCAACCACTCAAAGTCGATATTCTCTCTATCATTTTTGTTTGGAAGAGACAAGTCGATATATAGTGTAGTAACTGTTCTTTCCTCAACCACAAACTCTATTACATAGTCTTGATAGTCTATTTCGCTCTCGTAGAAGATATTGTAACTCGAAACCTCTTCGGTGTTGTCGCTTGAAGCGCTATAATCGCTATAAATATAGTTGCTAGAATTATATTTATAATACATCTTGGTTCTAACCAAAATATATCCGCTCTTTGCTTTGAACAAGTAATCATAGGCTTGGTTTACATTAGGCGACGAAGTCTTATATCTAAACTCGGTTCCGCCATCAAACTTATCACGAAGTAGCGACAAATTGAAGCCGTCCGAAGATTCTAGCGTAATGCCTCTAGTTGCCCACGACGAACTAATGCTATCCTTTACTTCAATGAAATTGGACACTGAACCAGACACACCTGATACCTTGAATGTAACATTTATTTCGGTTACAATTTCGTCAACAAGCACACCAACGTACTTGCCAGCGTTGGTATTTGTTAGCGATTTGATGTTACCCAAAGTGTATCCACTACCAATAGACGCACCGCTATTAAATGCGCTTGAACCATAGTTCACATAAATTCTATTTAGTTTTGTGCCCGACCTTAGATTTAAGATATAGGTTGTGGTTGAACCCCAATAGTCGGTGACATCTAGGTCATACTTAGAGTCTTTGGTATTCTCGGTAATGACAAACGAGTATCCACCATAAACTGGTGTAACTTGAGTTAGTCTATCGTTAATTGCGTTGTATGCATTGATATTAGACATAGTGCTATATGCGTTATATAACAAATAGATTATGCCCGCGCCAGAAATACTGTCACTTGAATTGGTTTGATATACACTTCTAGGAACAGTTCCACCCACTGCGGAAGAAATTGCACTATCACTATATTTTGCACCAACAGTCATAGCCACAAAGTCGTGACCGGTAACACCCATATATGGGGTAACCGAAACTTGGGTACTGAAGCCAAGGGTTGCCGACCAATAAGAAATGCCTGTACTCTTGGAAGCCTTGTTGTAGTACTCAACGGTTGTGCTAGTTCCACTCTTTCCGCCAAATACATCCAAAGCGGTTTTGTAGGTAACATTTACTTCTCCGTATCCGGCAACTAGGTTACTTATGTTTTTGTTTTGAGCACCGTCGTCAATTGCGACCTTTACATTTTGCTCGGTTTCGATCCAAGCAATATAGTTGTGAACCCCTGTCACTTTTTGGCTAGAGGTCACAATAGACACTCTACCATTGCCCGTCTTTTCTACCCATCCAGTTAGAGTTAGTCCACGACCAAGGCTAGTAGAAATGGAAACTGAGCCATTGTTGGTATAGTTAGGAGAAGTGATTGTAAAGCCACCCGAGCCATACGCAATTGTGCTATTTTTGAGCACAGTGACGGTCTTTGAGTGACCACTATCGCCATCAACGCTTACTTTTCCACCACTTAGTGCACCCAAACTGCTTGGGATTTCTACACTACCCTTTGAGGAAGAGTACTTGGTAGTTCCCGTAGCGGTTGCATCGTTATATAGTGTTTGGAAGGTGATGTCATAAGTCATCCACTCGCACGCCATACGAATGTACATATTTCTTGTAGTGCCGTCGGCATTGAAACTAGATGTGGAGGACAAAGCAAATGTAGAATCACTAACAATGTCGTACCACTCGCCACTAATTGATTGATATTGCAATCTAAAGTTTTCTAGATAGTCTAGTGCACCACTAGTAATCGTATATGTAGCGTAAACATTTTCGTCGGTGGAGTCTTTGGCGTTCTTTATTTTATATATTTTTCCGCCATCGCTAATTTCCACCTTCAACGTCGTGCCTTCTTTTAGAACGAAAGTAGTAGAGTTAAAGGTAAATACATTGTTTGAACTCAAATACGATTTACCCAAATCATTTAGGTTTGTAATTACATTGTCATTTCCAACAAATTGAACATCCGATTCAATTGCTATTGGAGTAATTGTATGATAACGATTTTTGTCGGATATGCCATAACTTTCATTTACTTCGCTTAGAGCAACGCTACCCGAAGTGAATGCAATGTTCCACTTGAACTCGGCTACTGCCGAACCCTCAATGGTTTTATATCTAAGGGTATAGATAACCTTTCCGTCGGCAAGGATTTGAACGGTTGCCTCGTCGATAACTTCCTTTGTTTTCTCTTCGGTGCCACCCTCAACGGTGTACTTGATTGTTCTGGTCTTGGCGGACTTATACACGATGTCTATGTGAGCATTATGTTTGCCCGAAGAAGAGTTGTTTACAACCCTAACACCCGTTGCGCCATAAGCGTTTTGGCTATGAAGGGATAGGTATGTAGCACTTGTTACTTCTTGCTCAGTGTTACCTGTACCCGAGAAATAGAATGTACCTCTACCCAACTCATCTCTATTTAGGATAAGTTTTCCGTTCATAACGGCGCTTGCGTCAATGTCAAGACCCGCAAAGATGTGTCCACCCTCGCAATCGGTACAATCGTCAAGCGTACAATAATCGGTTGACCAATTGGTTGAGCCGTCGCTTAGTGACAACTCCCACAAACCAAATTGATAACTGTCTGGGATTGAAATATCAATAGTGTATGGAGTATTTGACACTGTGGTCATATCGTTTTGGTCAGGGATAAATACGCCACCTAAAACCAAACTATTTCCACTATGACTAATTCTAACCACGCCACCAATTGTAACTATATCACTATTGTATATGCGTCTTCCCAATTGGCTTGCCGTAACTGAATATGCAATAGGCACAGAGTAGTATGCTCCACCAACTGCCTTGCTGTCGGTATCCACATATGTTGCACTTGTTACATAGCCGTCGGCATCACGAGTAACTTTATATAGTTCTTGATTTTTTATGCTATAACTATTGTTTTTGCTTAGGATATCCCTATTCATAGTAGTATTGAATAATTGGCTAAGAATAGCGGTATATACTTTTCCAAAACAATCGGTTTGGTTTATTGCATAATATGTAAGCGTTTCCACACAAGCACTAGCCTCTACGTTTGCACCCTTGTATGCGAATGTTACATAGAATTCCTCGGTGTCAAAATAGTTTGCATATAACGATACATTCTCTTTGATTGGTTGTTTTATATTACTTCCCGACCAACTATCAAAGATGTATCTATAATTTCCATAAACCTTGTCGGTAACACTCTTATCCTCTTCGTGACAGAACAAATGTGTCGTATAGGTTTCGGCTAGGTCGTCAAGGATAAACAATGGGATTCTTCCATATTTCCTCAAGTTCTCTAGCGTACAATTGTATCTACAAGCAAACTCGTTGTTGGAATTTTCATAGTTATTATAAATTTCCAAATCGTAGCCAGTGGAAATTGCAAGTAGATAGTAGTCATCACCCACTCCCCTTGCAAGTGTACTTTGGCTATAGAACTTAACTGTGTTTGTCTTTATTATAAGTTGGACTTTTACACTTAGTTCAGGCACTTTGATACCCGTACGGTCGGAAGTTATAAATAGTCCATTTAATGTGCTTCTATCGCCCGAAACGGTTGCACTACCACCCGAAACGTCTTTTTGAAGCCCCGTACCCGATGATACAAAGTCATAAACTCTATATGCATTATGATTTTGTGTCCTTTCGTTTGGAGTATAGGTTACACTAATTGAATTTCCAACAATGGTCTTTACAATTATGTTATCGGCATTAGGTTTGCCACTAGCGTACTTGTCCTCGGTGCTTCCCATAGCCGACCTTACAATAAACTTGGTTTCGTCTAGTCCCGACACGGATAGACTAGTAATCTTTGCTCTATTCACGCTCGAAACTATGGTGTTTGTGTTAAGATAGTCAACAATTTCTTGACCGAAACTAGCAATGTATGCCTCAGCCAAACTTGCATACACCTTAACTTCCCAAACGGTGTTCTTTGCGTAAATTATATTTGTAGTTTTATCCACAAAGTAATCATCACGGTCGCTTTCCAAAGTCTCCCAACCAGAATTTAGCCAGAAGTAATTTAGTAGTTTTTCTAGCGAGGATGCGGTTGAAGAGTTTGCAACCCTATTATCATAAGTGTTTGTATAAGTAACGGTGGCTTGGGTTAACATACTTTCAATATTCGTACCCATATTGAGCATACCCGAATCTTGCAATACATTTACATAATAATATAGGTCGTCGCTCTCCTTGCTACCCCTGCTATCATAACCATCCCAAGCATTTTCCCAAACGCCCGCATCACTTGTTGGCTTATATTGAACATAATATGTGATGTTTGAAATTTGGTTGCCCGCAATTTTAACGGTTATGGAGTATTCGCGTTTAAGCGTTTTGTCGCTAGACTGGAAGTCAGATGGAGTGTAAACTTGCAAGTTCGTAGCAATTGTACCAATTCTACTAGACGAAGTTTGCCATCCATCAAAGTGCCACAAATAGTCAAGGTTTTCGGTAGTTTCGCCCTTGTCCCTAGAGCCATTCATCATACTATAAATCTTGAGAGTAGTGCCATAAGGAACATTCAAGATAGTTATAGTAGTAGTATTGCCACTAGTAGACTTTTCAAAGCCTAGTTCCATACTAGTATAGGTCTTGCTACCGTCATAAACGCTTGTTCCAAGGGAAATGTTTATTGAATCCTTGTTGCTACCTTCCTCGGTTACAAAGGTCCTTATTTCGCTTGAAGTGCCGTCTAGATATTCTAGATACGACCTAGAACTATCGTATACATATGAAATATCATAACTTAAATATTTAATTTGAAGTACGAATATTTCGTCCTCAACATTTTTCATATTAAAGATGTTTACATTGTTTTTGATAGTTACGAAAGAGGATTCTTCGTCCGAGAACTGAGCCGTTCTAGAAAGAGTAATTTTATAGTTTTCGTTTGTATTATAATTCCAACTTCCCTCATACATTTGGAAGATACTTGACATATCGGTTGTGTCGCCGTATGCGGTCAAGTTGTTTTTGTAGTAGTTCTCCGAGCCATATGCCGTAATACCGGTTAGGTTGTAGCCCGCATTGGTATTTAGGATAATGGATGGAGTGTACTCGGAATTATACACAGTAGAATAACAAATTTTATAATATTTATTTGATGACCCCGATACTGATACGGTGTTTCTTGTATCAATACTGAAGAAATCGGAATTTTTGTATTCACCGCTTGTGCCAACAGTCTCTATGGATAGGTTTGCATAGTTCTCGGCACCCGATGCTACTGCAACACTTGTGGTGTTGTAAATCTTGGCATAAACATTGATTATTCCAACCACCTCTAGCCCTTTCAATTCCGTTCCGTCGGTTTGGGTTAGATATAGGATTATTTTGCCATTTTCTTGACACAATTGTAGTGACCTAATGTTTGATAGGTTTATGCTATATTTTGCATAACTGCCCTCAACATATTCGCCCATTAGATATGCACTGCTATGGTTATAGTAATTGTCTATATTCGACAAGTACCAATCGCCTAGTTCCGCACCGCCAAATGCCGACATGTTAGGGTCGTCAAGTTCGCCCGAACCATAGTGCATAAACAAACTAGCAATGCTATATGTTTCGTTTAGGTTTAGATAGGTTGAGCCAACATTTTGGCTTACTGGGGTTTCAGTTGAATAATTTGGAATATAGGTGTAAATTGCCAAATTGAAGTAAACCCTAATATAAATTTCTTGTCCCCTAACCTCAAAGTCGGTGGAACTATAGAATGTTACTGTTTTAGGAATTACATTATTCTTAGAAGAACCCGTTGCTCCCCAAGTTGGGTCAACATTCTTGTTGTCTTCTGTTCTAAACCAAATAACAGTGTTTCCGTCGTCGTCTTTTCCGTCGCCCACCTTATTTGACATCAACTTCTTAAGAGTCCTTGTGTAGTCAGTAGGAGTGGTTAGTGCTAGTTCTATATCAATAGTATCGCCTACTCTTACAAACTGCCTTGTATCGCTTCCGTCGGTTTTTTGACCTACAGGCAACTCGCCATAGGTGTCACCAATTATGAAGTTTACCCTATAAGCCATATCAAACACTGGATATAGCCTTAGGTCTCCAATGACTGGCTCGGTGTATTTTCCGCCACCTTCGCCTACCAAGTATTCGTGTTTAAATATTGCACGACCCTTTAAGTTGCCGTCCGCAACCAAGTGTCCGTCAATATCCGACCAGTTCTCTAGAACAAAGTATCTGTCGTCGCCATATCTATTTTCGCTATTTGCAGGCGACATCATATCGCTTAGGTCACCTTGGTGGGTTCCCTCTTCGGACGAATACAAATAAAGTGTGTTGGCTTTATTTATTTTTGCATCGGATATAGCATAGCCGAATGGAACATATAGGATGTATTCATACATATCATATGTTTCATTTTCGTTTTTCTCAAAGTATGAGTATGTTTGAACGGCGTTTTCCTTTTTGTAGAACTTAACTTCCATTTGGGCAGGTGTCCATTCTAGATATAGTTCTACGCTAGCGTCCATAGCGTCTGTAATTTCAAACACACCATTTCCGTCTAGTTCTTCGCCATACTTTAGAATGTATACCTTGTCGGCGTCAAGTTTGCTATTGTTTTTGTAATAGTAAATTCCGCTTAGGTCAAAGTAGTTTTTGTCATAAGTCCACGAAATGCCTCGAGTATAATAGTTGTGAGTAAGTGCAGTTGCCCACTCCGAAATATCTTTGGCACTACTATTAATCCACGTATTAAAGTCGATTGTGGAGCCGATTGCAAAATATGCATTTCCTTCCACGCTTATATTGTAGGTTCTATAGTAACTGCCTAGTTTTCCATCCTCAACACCAATTACATCATAGCCAAGTGTGTTGCTTGTAACTTGTGGCAAACCAGTGTTATTTAGAATTGTGTTGTTGTCTCCTAAGAAACTATCCACTGCGTCGGCATAGTACTGTCTCCACTCGTCAAAGTTGACATTTACTTTAACCATTACGCCGTCGGCAATGATTGGAGTCATTGTAACATCGTATGCACCCATAGTATATGCCGAAACATTGTTGTGAACATTTACACCACTGATATCAGTGTAACTAGCAGGCAACGATGAGTTGTCAAAGATATAAGCGTAATTTGTGCCGTTTATGGTTAGTTTCCAACCAATCCACTTTTTGTCCTTTGGATCAATACCCGATATCTTTAGGTCAACGATATCGTATGCCGAATATTTTGTGGATATGCTAATTGGAGTGCTACCCGTCTCTTCGGCAGTTGCCGATATTGTTACGGTGTGCTTTTTCTCTAGTATTGGATAGAACGAAATTGAAGATTCGGTGTCGCCTACAAATAGGCTATCCATACTTACAACGCCCTTAATTACTTGGTCGCGTTTGTTTCCACCCTCTGTAAATTCATAGTAGATAGCCGATTTTTCCTCAAAACCACTATTGCTAATCGTGCTAACAATGTCTTCGTATGCCGTCTTTGCATCCTCAATTATTGTCCAACCAAAGAATGTGTAATCGCTTAAGATAGAAGCCTTGGTGTAGAACTTTGAGTAAACTTCGTCTTCGTCAAACGCATTGACAACCTTCCACTCAATCACCTTTCCCTTTCCACCATAAGTAACCTCAGTAGGAACAATCTTTACATTTGGACCAAAGCCTTTTGCAAAGTAAAGCGAAACATAGTCTTTATCATAATTTTCTTTGCTTGCCGACTCGGTATTAATCTTCATTGTGCCACCCAAGCCGTCGCCGATATAAAGCCTTAGTTCTTTCATAAACGAGCCATTAGCCAAAAGTTTGATAATATGCTCGCCGTTGACATCAACGTCGCCCGAGGAGTAGATATAAGTTTCCGAAACAGTGCCCGAATAGTTTGCACTCCATCCGCCAAATACCGCACCATCCACGCTATTTGGAACCTCTTCAGTTGGAAGAACTAGTGTGTTGGAAATAACTATGCTTTGTGTTATTTCAACCCAGTTGTATTTGTCTCCGTCATAAGCCAAGTATCTATCGCCACCATTTAGCACAACGGATAGTGTAGATGTTGGAAGAACGGAAGAATAAATAGATTTTTCGCTTGTATAAGCCTCTGGAATTGGGAACTCAAGTGCATCGGTATTTCCATAGGTTACATAGTATATGTCGGTAGTTTTTGCCGTAATCCTATAGTAATTGTCTACCGAACCGCTCTCGTTTGTAACCGACCTAATCTTGGATACTTCGTTTAAGGTATATCTTGTGCCAAACTCGCCGGCATTCCAAGAAGTTACGATTTTGTCACCCTCAAGAACATAGGTGCTAGGCAAGGTGATAATATCGCCATAACTAACTGTTCCACTATTGTCGGCGTCGATGTAGTCGCCACTTTCGTCAATGGAAAGTTCGTCAATGATATTATCCATACTATCCACAAATTGAACAGTAAGTTTTGATGGGATAAACTTTGCTTTTAGGAAAGTATCGCCAGTAACATATATGCCCTCTTCGTCAAGGTCTTTGTATGTTGTTTCCAAAACATCGTAAGTTACAACTTCCCAACCTACAAATGTATAAGCCGACGAACGGGATGAACCCAAGTCGCTCTTTATAACTGTGCCATAAGGAACGGATGCTCTTAGAATATATACTGTTCCGTCTTCAAGTCCGCCATAAGGTATATTTGATGTGTCAACTTCTTGTTCTTGACCCGCAATATATACCTTTATGGTCGATGGGTCATATGTGTATTCGTTAATTGGGTCGTATGTGCTTATAAATATTGTTTGGTAATTTAGGTCATAGTAGATAGAAATTAATAGTGTGTATCCGCTTCCATCGCTATTGTCTTGCATACCCGCACTTGCATTGCCAAAGCCGTTTGATTCGCTCTTTGTTAGTTTCTTGGCAAGTACATCCAAACTTTCGTTGTTGGTTGTAATCTTATTTAGTTTGTACATACTAGTATCCGAATTTTCGTCATCGTAAATTTGGATATCTAGTCCGTAGCCCGCATAGAATTTGAATACCTTTTTGTCGCTTTCGGTTGTTACGCCTATCCATTTTGCAATAACCCTCTTTCCATCCGAGGAGTATATAACTTGGTTAGCACTAAACTCAGAAATATTAAGTTTTACGCCGTCAAGTTCTACATATGGATATAGTTCGTCAAGCATATTTTTGTCAACCGACACTTCAATGGTTATTTCAACATATTTTGGAGTAAACAATGCAACGATTGCGTATGCCTCAATGTCTTGGCACATTTTACTAATTGTAATATAGCCATTGGCGTCAAACGACACAGTTGCATAGTCTTTTAGGGTCTCTATAATTTGTGCTTGGCCTTTGATGATTTCGTCCGTGCTTACATTTTTAAGTGCGTAGCCATTGAATATATAGCCGTCAAGGTGTTGTCTCTCAAGCCTTGCAACTTCAGAGTACGACAAACTTAGACTACCGCTTTCAAATGTGGTTTCGTCTATGGTATACGCCAAAGTTGTATCAACGCTCCACGACTTACCCTCGTCACTAACAATTGCCTCAAAGCCAATATTTAGGTCGTTTTCTTCATACACAATTCCCACAACAAGTTTGTATGGGTCATTGCTCTTGTCATAAGCAAAGTTGCTATCAACTACAAAACCCACCACATCGCTAGAATCACTTGAACCATCCGCTCTTAGGATAACAATAACTCCGTCCCAAATGTATAGTCCATTTTCTTTTGTATTAAATACTGTAATGATATCATAAACACCCTTGCCACTCTCGCCATTTATTTCAAATTCGCCGTCGAACTTGGATACAAATTTTTCTTTGTCGGTGTCGTACCGTACAAGATTTTCGCCGTGCTTAAAGCCCGTCTTTGTAATAGAGCCGTCATATTCGCCCGCTCTTAATGAGTCGATTGACTTATAGTATCTAAACTCTACATCATAGCCTCTTAGTTCCCAAACAATCGCAACTGTTATCTGATAATCAATATCCGCCGTGTCTAGGTCGCTATCGGTTATACTATGGTCGCCACTTACAAAGAAGTCACTAGTGTCTAGAGTATCATTGATTACAAGTGCCCACATTTTTGCCATATAGCCGTCTATGTCGCCAGGCAAAATATGTGTAGATTGAGAAATAGTTTTGCCCAAAATCTCGCTTCTTGTGCCCTTCACCTCGGACAAGGTGTCAATTCCGGACGGACCTGCGATGTCTTTGAACCTAATAGTATAAATACCCTCAAAGTTTAGATAAATTGTGCCATTGTCCCTTACAACATATGACGAAATAACGTCTTCGCTATACTCGTCAAGCGAGAAGTTTTTGAACACATATTTTGATGCGTCAATTTTTGCTATCAATTCACCGATTTCCTCGGTTAGATATTCTCCATTTTCATCCACGCCAAATTCAACGCTTGTGCCATATGGATAACTTAGTTCCACACTACTTGTATCAACAAGGTCGCCCACGTTGTTTCTAGCATTTAGTTTGAATGTAACTTTATATGCAACTCTATTCCAAGCAACATAAATTGTAACGAAATTATCCTCAATATCTTCGGCTTTTAGTTCGTAAGAGCCATTTATTGGCGAAACCTCACTTGCTAGTTTGCCCGCCTCCAAAGTGTATCCCGCAAAGTAGAATTGGGTATTTGGTTGATAAGAAGGATAGAATGTTTCGTTTAGATTGTCTATTGTATAGGTCTTTTTGTCTTTACTAAAGTATAGTGTCTTAGTATAGGTAGCATTGTCTTCCGAATATGCTTGACCATTTATTGTAATGCCTTCTCTATTTCCGCCGTTTGCTTCCAAAGTCTCCACATTGGCACTAATAGTAACCGCAATTTCCTTTGAAAGGGCAGGATAGAAGTATATGTTTTCCGTCAAAGAGTATGTTCCGCCAAAGTCGATATAAGACGAACTCTTTCCCTCAAACATATTTATAATTTGGATTTGTTTGTCGTCGCCACTTACCTCTTCGCTTGCACCAAACACACCCAAGGTTTGATATCCCGAAAGTGATTGGTTGTACGCTTCTTTTGTAACGACATTTAGGCTTTCGCCGTTGCGATATCTTCCGCCAAGGCTAGTCAACTCTTCGCCATTTACATCAAAATATTTTACAACAATTTTGGTTTCCCAAATGGTAGTTAGCGTATAGCCAAAGCCCGAAGTAGGAATGCTTGCTTCGCCATTTAGATAAATGGTCTTCTTATTTGCAACCGCTCCGCCCTCGCTATCGGCATAAGCAATAGTATATCCGGTTAGGGTATAGCCGTCGTAGTCAATACTCTCGTCGGTTGTAAATACCTTTTCACCGCCAACTGTCCACTCATTTCCGTTGTTTACAGGAAGGTTTTCGCCATATAGTTTGTATTCTCCCGAGTAACCTTGTACATCTAGAACATACTCGGTGCTCTTGGTCAAATACTCGCCCTCACTTACTGGGTTTGTGATTTTGATTTCAAATGTGGTATGTTGTGCGTTGTTTTTCCACTCGGCCTCTACCACATATGTGGTGTCTTCTGCATCAACTGGCAAAGTGAATATTTTGCCCGCTTGATATAGTCCACTATCGGTAGGCTTTTCGGTACCCTTTTTGTAAACCACATAGCCTAGGAACATAATATCGTTATTTTTTGCAATAACTTTTGTGCCACTAATGGTATAAGTTTTTTCAATTAGTTTTCCATCGCCATCGGCTTTTAGTTTAATGGTCTCGGTTGCAATGGTTTGGTCGGTATATGTTGCGCCGTCTGGGTTAAGTTTGTACTCAAATGTATAGGAATATAACCTATAGTATTTTGCGTACAATGTAACACTTAGGTTGCTTTCATCATATGTGTATATGCTCTTTAGTTCAACCCTTGAGCCACAAGCAACTATAGTATTACCATCTTCCGTGCTAAAGCCATACAAATAATGTCCGTCAAGAGTCCAACCCTCTGGTGCCTCGATTACATCAAACGACTTGCCATATTCAACCGTTTTTGTAATTGCACTACCCGCAATAGCGTTTCCGCTTGCGTCTACATTTACAAATTTAACGGTAATGTTTACGCCCTCGTACACGGCAGTAAAGGTATAGTTGTATGAACCCAATTTTAGTTGAACGTTGTTTCCGTAAGTCTTTCCGTTTTGGGTGCTATCGGTAGTAGAAACAAGCCAATGAGTAAATGTCTTTCCTACTTGTGCAACGCTAATGTCGCCACCCTTTTCGTCTTTACCTATTGTAACTGTATCGCCACCCGTAAATTCAACTGCAGTGGCTTTGCCCTCTACCATATAGGTTAGTGTAAATCCGTTTTGGATAAAGATTGCAGTAAGTACACAGTCTCTTTCGGCAGTCCATACATACTCTGCCTCATAAGTTTCGCCTTGATATGACCAACTAGAGAAAGCGTGTCTTGATTTTGTAACAGTAGGCAAAATAACCTGTGAGCCATAATAAACGCTTACTTTGTTATCCTCAATTTGGGCGTCTTGGGTCAAGTTCTCGCCTGTGAATGTGTTGTTGGCGTAAATTACAACCTTATTTTCCTTGTACTTAGCACCCGTGCCAATTTCAAAGATGATTTCAACCATCTTTGGAGTAAGGGTGAATACAAGAGTTGCAGTTTTGGTTGCCTCGTCATACAAAAGCGTAGAAATATCAATCTTGCCCGAAGCGTTTGTTTCAACTAAAGCCTCTCCACAAACAATGGACGCCAGTTCATAATATTTGCTAATATTTTTTCTAACCAAAATGTTATTTGTTGCATCGGCTTCAAAAGTAATTTCGCTAGTACTCTTGGATATAGCATAGGAGTTTAGACCAATTGACGATTCGTCGTCGCCCGTCTTTAGATTGTGGGTATAAACTAGTTTTGCCGTAATAGTTAGTTTTAGGTCGGCAAACACAACATAAACTGTGTGCATTTTGTCAAGGGATAGTTCGCTATAAGATATAGTAATAGTGTTTCCCTCTTTCTTTTCGTCGTCAAAAAGAATTTCGCTAAATGTATATTTGCTATTGCCTCCCGCTCCCGCCGAAACCACTAGTTTTTGGGTATGCGAAACAAGCACATGTGCCCCGTTAGTTGGAACGGTAACACTCTCAGTAAATGAATCCGCATAAACATAACCCTTTGCAACCTCTTCGTTTACTTCTAGTTTATACGAAGCCGTGCCGTTTTGAGCGGAAATATAAACCTCTACGCTCTGGCTCTCCAACTCTTCATAAACTGGATATAGGATAATCTTGCCGTGAGTATCGCTATAATTGCCCGTAATAGTCGAATCAATTACAAATTGGTTACGATTTTGGTTTGTTTTGATTTTGTAATAGGTCTCTGGAACGTATCCTAGTTTTACAGGAGTTAGGCTCCAACCCTTTAGCGAGTATTTTGTTTCGCCATTTATCTTTGTACTGCCTAGTACAATGGTTTGACCATATCTAACAACTGTGCCGTTCTCATCGCCTTCAATAGACGACTCGTTTACGCCGTCAAAGTTGTTAATTGAGTTTTTGGCATTAGCCCAACCCGAAGATGTGACCGCGGACTCACTAACGCTATCTAGTTTGCTATATGTGTTATATGGGTCAATTGCAAGCCCGCTTTCATTTACAACGTGTGCCAGATATAGCGTAAACGATTTTCCTTCCCAATTTACGCCAACCGAAATAATTGAGTTTACGGAATTGGTTGCCATTATACGCAATTGCTCAGTAGAATAATTGTCTCCACCATTCCACTTGTAACTAGTGTTGCCCAACTGCCAAATCCAACCGTTTTTCTCATAATTTGTGTTCGTGCCCAAAACTTCGTCGCTAGGAACGCTTGGAAGTTTAATAGTTGAACTTGTGCCGTCTTTGGTGATGCTTTCAAACTTAGAAGAACTTAGAACAATATATTCGCTATCAGCAACGGTTTCGCTCTGTGCCCCGTCGTAACCCGGAACATATTTGATAATATAAACATTTGCAAATTGCATTTCTACCGATACCTGCGAAGAAATTGCATTTACATTGAATGTGTATTTTAGGAAATCTTCCTTTATTAAACTTGCACTTGAATACTTAAACGCTTGCAAGTAGTAATAACCGCCGTTATAACTAAATGTGTTTTTGTTTTCGTTAAAGCCTATAGGTTTTAGTCCATTGTTGGTTTTTGAAAGTTCTTCTTCCAACTCGAACCCAGAAATTCTACCATAGTTATTAAGTTTTAGAGTAAAGATTGTGGCATCGCCAAACTTGAATGCAACCGACACATTGCTTTCCCAAACTGCATATAGTGTCGTGTCGCTAGTAATGCCCGAAAGCGAAGAAATTACGCTTCCCGCTTTATCCAAACTCCAACCCTTGAAGGTGTAGTTTGTCCTCGATACTCCCTTGTAGTTGTTTGCTTTTAGGTCAAGGGAATCACTTCCGCCCAAATAGGTTTCAAGGTTACTAATAATATCCGAACCACTTTCGGAAGTGTTTTTGTCAAAAGATACTTTGTAAACACGCTCAAATACTGGACGAATTGATGTGTCCGCTTCTACAACATCGTATTCTTCACCAACATTTTTAAGAATGTCGCTAGTGTTTACAAACCTAAAGCCAATTACCCTATAGTACTCGGTTTCGGTGCCATTTACAACAAACCACTTTTCGCTAGTTAAATATACAGTGGTTTTGCCTTTGTAATAAACACTTCTTACAACATTATCCTCTACCGCTAGTTTTTGACCGCCAAATAGATATAGTGGGCTAGGTGTGCCACCCTTGTATTCAACTTCCACTTGAGTGTCTCCAACATAACCAGTGGTATCAAATGTATACTTATATGCACTTTGCCATACCGAATAGATTGTGTAAGATTTTGTAACGCCCCTTGTTTGGTCAAGGTATGCACTATTTAGTTCGCCACTCTCATTTATTCCAGTAGCCCAATTTACAATAGATAGTTTATTGCCATTTACTTCAATATATGAGTAGTCGCCTGAGCCACTATACTTAGCCAAAATATCGCTTGTTGTAAGTACTGTGCCATATTCAACCTCAAACGAGTATGAAATGGTATTTTCGCTTGTCACTTTGTTGCTTCCGTCGGTTAGAATGTTTACATTTATTGTAAACTTTTCGGTATCCCACTTTGCAACCAAAACATAACTAAATACATTGCTAATAGGTAGCAAGGTATAGTCATAGCCTTCGGTGTTAGAAACCTTTCTTTCTTCCTTTCCAAAAGTCAAGGTGTCGCCCACATTAATTGTCTTATTTAGCGTAACAAATTGCTTTTGACCAAACTCGTCGCTTACATAGTAGCCAAGTTCCCAATATTGGAATTTGGTTGTGCTAGCCTCTTTTAGTACTGGGGTCATATCACTTGTAATTTCAAGTTTTTCGTTTGTGACAATTGTCCTTGAATATGGAGCATTGGATACTTCCAATACATAGTCTAATGAAATAGTATAACCCGCTTCCCAAATAGCAACAAAATCAAATACTGTGCCTGCTTCTACAATTGTTGGAATTTGGAAAGTTGAGGTTTCGCCAAATAGATAATTTTCTTCATCATATATCCAACCCTTTAGAGCATAGTTTTCTCTATCGAATTGAGAGTTGAATTTTGAAATTTCTTCTTTTGTAAGTAGTGTATGTGTCGAACCGTTTAAGGCTTCTACATCGTATGAGGCACTGCCCTCGTCGGAACTTAGGTGATATCTAATAATAACCTTTACCTTTCCGCTTTCTGGTTCACTAAACTTTGTAACAAGGGTTACGCTAGTTGTAACATTCAAGGTTGCCCCCGAGGAATAAGGTGTTCCGTTTTCGTCGCCAACAACCTTCCAACCTTCAAATGTACACAAACTCTTCTCTGCCGTGTACAAAATTGTAATGCCCTTCTTGTACGCTCCATCCTCTCCGCTTAGAGACACGCCATCTGCAAGAATGATGTATGGAACTTCTATTTCGGTTTTATTTAGACCCGCTTCTTCTTTAAACGCCTCACCGTTGTCCTTGTCAATTTTGTAAGTAACAGTGATGTCTTTTCCACCATAGATAGTAATGGTGTTTTGTTTGCTTAGATCAAGAGTGATTGGGTTTATTTTCCAAGCCCTATCGTAAGTAGCCTCGTTGTAATTTGCATTGCTAGCAACAAATACTCTAGTATACCCACTAACCAAATTTAGCGATGGAAGAGTGTCAATCGTAATTGACTTAATAAGTTCGGTATCGCTAAAGTTGCTAACTAATTGTGTATAGTTTTCCTTTCCGCCAAATGTTACGCCAATGCCCTCATAGGTCACTTTTGTTTTTACTTCGGCATAAAGGTTGATTGTATAGCCATATTTCTCTAGGTCAGAAACCAATACGTGGTCGTCACTATTAAACTTGATTGAATAATCGGTACCAAGTCTCCAACATACAAATCCCGAATCCTCACCAAATGCTTGGGTTCCCGATTTGATTATTGCAAAATTGGTACTTTGTTCAATGGTGTCGTCGGTGTATTTTGTAAACTCGCCCGTTTCAAAGTTATAGCCATAATATGCAATGGTGTATGTTTGAGTCATACTTGCGTCCATTGTAATGGCGCCAACATATTTTGTGCCATAAGTTCCGCTTGTCACCTCAGTCCAAACAATGTAACTAGCCATATCGGATACTCTAGCAAACTTTGCACCTGCACCAAGGTCGCCAACAAGCATTCCGCCCGCGCTAACCGAAACTTTGTTTTCGCCACTGCCAATTATCCACGACTTAATAACTTTCTTTTCTGGCAACACAAAACCTTTTGCCTCGGCTTGAGCACTAGAAAGTAGGGTTAAAGTTTTTGTAGAAGTAAAGGTATAGTCGGCGTGAGCGTCTTTGATTGTGCTATCATTATATGTATACACAAAGTTTACGCCAACCTCTTCCCACGAAGATGTAAACGAAATAACTCTATTATCCGTTTCGGCATTTACAAATGTATCAACGCTCCAAATAAGGTCATTTGCAAACTCAACACTTCTTCCGCCATAAACATAAATAAGTTTGTCTAGATAGTATGCTTTCATATTTGCGTTTTGATCAATTGCATTATTTACAATACTATTTGCCCAAGCAACAACTTCGTCATATTGCACGCTAGAACTTGTGCCCTTTGTAACATCCTCAAACACTTTGGTCTCGCCAAGAACTTCGCCCGTTATTGGTGATATGATAGTAAACTTGAGTGTATACTTAATTTCCTTAAATCTTGCCCACAATGTAAGTGTGTATTTGTTGTCCAAATCCTCAACATAAACACCCTCAACAATTTTGTCACCAGTCTTAAAGTCAATTTCATTACCACTAGCGTCTATATAGTACCAACCATCAAAGGCATATGTTTCGTCCCCTAGGTCTTTGCCCGATGGCACAGTGCTAGGCTCTTTGAACTCTACACCATATACGACCGTTCCGGTAGTGCCGTCTAGAGGTCTAAATTCTTTTATTGCGTTTTGGATATTGTAATCTTGAGGATTGTATTTATACACAACATCAATATAAATCTTTTCGTAAATTGCATAAAGACTCATAGGAGTTTTTACTTTGATGTCTTCTTTTGGGATATAGTCCACATACGAAATAGCCGAATTTTCATCCCTTGTTGTGCTCCAACCCAAGAAGAGTTTTCCATCGCTACTCTTGTCGAACATTGGATAATCCTTAAATTCGCTTAGATCAAAGTCACTACCAAATTCCGCCATAACGGTCTTGTATTGAGCGTCTTGAGTACATCCATTATATAGGGTTATAGCAATTTGGCTTGGCTTCCAAACGGCAATAAGGGTTGCCGTGTCGTTTCTATCGCCACTCAAACTAAATGATATAGCCTCGTCTTTGCCACGAATGGTGTATGTGCAAGTCTTAAAGTTGAATGTAAGGCTTGTGCCATATCTATAGATAGAGGTTTCGTCCTCGGCATAAGAGCCGTTTGCGTTTACAAGTGCCCAACCCTTGAACTCATAGCCATCTTTTGTAAATGATGGACTTGGAAGAGTTATGGACATTTGTAGATTTTTGTTTGCTCTACTGCCATATCTAACAGTGTCAGGAGTCCTGCCCGTGCCACCATTTGCATCATATGCCACATAATAATCTTTTGTCCACAAAGCATAGAAAGTTGCATCGCCCGTAACCTTTACACTTGTGTATCTAGAACCCGAAATGTTCTTGTAGATTTTATCGTCGTCATCCACACCATCGGTGGTGGTATTTAGGTCGTACTTTTTGGTAGTCCAACCCTCAAAGATGTAACCTTCTCTACTAGGCCCTTGTGGAACAGTTTGGGTAGAACCGCCGTACGCTTTGATTTCGTGTTTTTCGTCCGTTCCGTCGTTGTACTTAAATGTCAAGGTATATTCGTCACGCTTCCAATTTATATAAAGCGATACTGCCTTGCTTACCGAAGAATTGTCTTTTGGATAAATAGGCATTATACCATTTTCGTCCGCTTGATAAACGGTTGCCGAAGCAAGCCCCGGACTGGTTGTCCAACCATCGAATGTGTTGTATGTTTTTGTCCAACCCAAAGTATTGGTTACAATATCTTCGCCCGGCAATTGAATTTTTTCCACATCAATCATAGCAATTTTGACTTTGTTTTTGCTACCTCTTGCATCAAGCAAAGTTAGATAGTTTATTTTTGACCATTGAGCATACAAGGTCACATCGCCACTTGTGGTGTGAGTATATGACCTATCTTTGTAGTCATATGTGCCTTCCGCCGACCACTCGGAGCCATTGCCCTTTTCCAAGTTTCTAATTCCCAAATTTTGGGCTTCTTGATACCATTTGCTATACCACTCATTGCCCTCGGTCTTGTCGCCATTTGAAAAAGTTGCCCAACCATAGAATCTATATCCCGACAAACTATTTTGGAAGTTGTTTGCTATGGTCAATTCATAAAGGTCAACTGTATGAACGTAATTAAAGTTTGTTCCCGAAATATTGTAATATTTTCCGTAAATTTCGTCCGACTTGAATACATCTACTGGAGCAATAGCACCACTGGAGCCCATCATAGTTTTGCTAAAACTTAGTTTGTAAGATCTTCTTACCCACTTTGAATACAAGTGGAAGGTAGGTTTTCCGTCGCCATCTTCGGCAAAGATTGTTTTGTCTATGCCTTTCATTGCTAAATATGGTCTACCATATTGATCTTCTTCAACCGTCATATCATATTCGTCAACAGGCATTGTCAAGTCAAAATCTAGATACCAACCAACAAAATTGTATTCGCTATAACTTTCGTCCTCAAAAGTGTCGCTAACATCAAGCGAAGGAACAACCCCTGTGGTTACCGAAGAAATATTGGTCTTAAACCTTATGGCGTCAGTCTTATATACCTTTACGCCGTCATTTGTAATTGCGTTTCTAATTATAAATCCGTTATCGTCGTATGCAGGAGTAAGTGACGAGGTAATTGGATTTAAAATAGTGTTGTTATTAATATCGGTGTAGGAAGAATAGTATTGGATACCGTTATGTAGTTTTACACCATACTCATTTGGCTTAAAGTATGCATAAAGGTCTAGGTTTCCGGCAGTAGCAAGCCTTTGGCGACTACCGGGAGCCATAACTTCGGATATGACCGTGCCCTCTTCGTGAGCGTTTGTTGTAGTCCAACCCGCAAAAGTATGACCGGCAAAGCCTTCAAAGACCTCTAGTAGTTGTCCGCTAGCCGACTTGTCGTCCGTTCCATATGGAAGATAGAAATAATCCATATAGTCGACCTCAATTGGCGTACAACCATAGATTTCCTCGCTATAACTTACATTCCCTTGTTCATCCTCTACTCTTACGTGATATGTAATAGTGTATCTATTTACATCGTATTGAGCGTACAAGTCAAGTTCGTCCTCAACAAGTTCTCTATCTGGGTCAATTACACTAAGTCCGTCATAGTCGTATGTCCACTCCCTAAAGGTGTAGCCCACTTTTTCGTAGCCACTAATATTTCCAAGAGTGGTGTGTTTCTTGACCGAATACTCGTTTAATAACTTGTCGCCATCGTACATAGAAATGTTGGTCTTTGGGTATGCATACACATAAAGAATTGTCGCAAGCAACGACAACAAAAGCAACACCACAATGACGATGGTTCTAATAAGTAAATTTTGTCTCTCGGTACTAACTTCCTTAACTTCGCTCATAATTTTTCTCCTGCCAAATTAAAAAATTTTGATAATATTTTAGCCCCGCAACCCGTGCATTCTTTCGCACGCGTGCGTAAATAATATAATCTCTAAAAATATTATATCCTATCTTGCCACTTTTCGTCAATCTTTTTGGGAATATGTAGATATATAAATTTTTATGTTTCAATATGCCGTCGCACCCATACAAAAAGCCCATCACAAGCCCCATTTTTGCTATAAAAATAGTTTGCACTAAAGTTAATATATTTATTAAAAAACACAATACTTTGACACATAAAAATAAAAAATTTTAAAACATAACAAGTTATGTTTTAAAAAATTGAAATTATAGCGCTCGCAATAGAAAATATATGTATTCAAAAACTAGCCAACTGCCACCCCAAACACCCACAATTATTTTGGCTAAAAATCTTTTTTTAAGCACAAAAAGCACAATGGATTTTTGTGGTAGAGAATTTGCAACAAAATTATCTACTTTACTTTCGACCACACCCAATCCTATAGGACACAAAAAAGATGAGCAAAGCCACCTCGCTCTACTCATCTTGTTTTCAAATTTTAAAAAAACTATTCAATGTTGTTTTTCTTTCTAAAGTCCATTCTACCCCTTTGAACGTGGTCTAGGACAATTTTTCTTAGTCTTAGCGACTTTGGAGTAACTTCTAGTAGTTCGTCGTCATCCAAAAACTCCAAACTTTCCTCTAGAGTTAGTACCTTGTGAGGTTCAAGTCTTAATGCGTCATCACTTGCCGACGAACGCATATTTGTAAGTTGTTTTTTCTTGCATACATTTACAACAATATCCACACCCTTTGGGTTCATTCCAACAATCATTCCGCCATAAACTTGGGTTCCGGGACCAATAAGCATTCTGCCTCTTTCTTGAGAGTTGAATAGTCCATATTGACAAGCCTCGCCGTTTTCATAAGCAATAAGCGCACCAAAATTTCTTCTTTCGATATTACCCTTGAATGTGTCGTATTTTTCAAAGACTGAGGACATAATCCCCTCACCCTTTGTATCGGTCAAAAATTGCGATTTATAGCCAAAAAGTCCTCTTGAAGGGATAAGGAATTCAAGCCTTGACCTACTGCCGTGAGTAGACATCGAAACTAGTTCGCCCTTCCTTGTTCCAAGTTCGCTCATTACTGCACCAACAGAATCTTCTGGCACGTCGGCAACAAATCTATCAATTGGTTCGCACTTTACGCCATCAATTTCTTTGTACAAAACTTGTGGCATAGACACTTGAAATTCATATCCGTCTCTACGCATATTTTCGATTAAGATTGATATATGCATTTCTCCTCTACCAAGCACAGTAAAACTATCCGCACTCTCGGTGTCGCAAACCTTTAGGCTTAGGTCCTTTACTGCCTCTTTCATAAGCCTGTCACGCAAGTGCCTGCTTGTGCAATATTTGCCCTCTTTCCCCGCAAATGGGCTATTGTTAACTGAGAATGTCATTTGAACCGATGGTTCGCTAATCTTTACAAATGGAATGGCTTCGGCATTGCCCTTTGAACAAACCGTGTCACCAATTGTTACATCTTGGCTACCTGCCAAGCACACGATATCTCCCGCCGTTGCTTCCTCGATAGGAACTCTTTTTAGCCCCTCAAAAGCAAAAATGTTTACAACCTTAAATGGTTTTGCTTTTGTTTCGCCATAATAGTTGCACACGTCAACAGTTTCGTTTACTTTTACGCTACCTCTTTCAACCTTTCCTACACATAGTTTTCCCAAATAGTCGTTGTGCTCACAACTACTTACAAGCATTTGGAAAGGAGCGTTTGTATCAATATTTGGTGATGGAATATAGTTTACAATTGTTTCAAAAAGTGGCTTCATATCGGTTCCAAGTGTGTCTGGGTCAAGGCTTGCGATACCTTGTCTACACGAACAGAACACAAATGGCGATTCAAGTTGTTCGTCGCTAGCATTAAGGTCAAGTAGCAACTCCAAAACCTCGTCCACAACCTCTTTTGGTCGTGCTTCCGCTTTATCAATTTTATTCACAACTACAATCACTTTGTGATTAAGTTCAAGTGCCTTTTGAAGCACAAATCTTGTTTGAGGCATTGGTCCCTCAAAAGCATCTACAACAAGGATAACCCCGTCAACCATCTTAAGAACCCTTTCTACCTCGCCACCAAAGTCGGCGTGCCCAGGGGTGTCAACAACGTTAATCTTTATGTCGTTATATAGTACGGCAGTGTTTTTGCTAAGAATGGTAATTCCTCTTTCCTTTTCAAGTGCGTTGCTATCCATTACTCTATCTTCAACCACTTGGTTGTCTCTAAATACGCCACCCGCTTTTAATAGTTCGTTTACAAGGCTAGTTTTGCCGTGGTCAACGTGGGCAATGATTGCAACATTTCTAATTCCTCTCATACTTTCTCCTAAAATTTCCTAAATTTACAACCCTTTATTTTTCAAATAAAGACCATATCAAAATTTTTTACTTGCCTATTTTAGCACAACTTTTACATCTTGAAAAGTACTTTTTGCTAAAAAAATTATTTTTTGTTACATTTTGTAATTCATACTTGAAATTTTTAAAATCCGCAACCACAAAGCACAACAATCACCCAAACAAAAAGCATGTAGTAAAGTCCTACACGCTTTTATTTTTAACTACCTTTCTTTTCATCGGTTTTTTTATCCTCGTTATCTAGGGCAATATCCATCATTTTGACAGTCACTTCCTTAATCCTATTATTCTCCACCTTAGATAGTGTGAATTGTAGTTCAACTGGCACGGACACATACAATCCATCGACTACTCTTTCGTCAATGGTTTTGTATGTAATTACTTTTCCTTGGACTGGCAACTCTTCGCTTAGTTCAAATAGGAAGCCCCCGACGGATGTATAATCAGTTTCGGGCAAGTGCTCTATTTCAAGTAAGTCAAACAAATCTTGAAGTTCCATTTCGCTATCTATTACAAATTCGTTGTCGTTTTTCTTGTTTAGAATGTCGTCAGGTTCAACCTCGTCGTGCTCGTCATAAATTTCACCAACAACTTCTTCTATTGCATCTTCCATACAAACAATTCCGCTTGTGCCACCATATTCGTCTAGCACAACCGCCATATGTTTTTTGGTCTTTTGCATAAGCCTAATTACGTCGTCCACACGCATATTTTCGTTTATGTATAGTGGTTTGGTCATTATGTTTTTGATTTCGGCATTCTCTCCCGAAACCATCGCCTTAAACAAATCTTTTTGGTTAAGCACGCCCACAATTTTGTCTATTGTCCCCGAATAAACAGGTAGCCTACTAAACATTGTGTCCACAAACTTATCTTGTGCGTTTTTGACAGTATCCCCTATGCTAATGGCAGAAATATCCACCCTTGGTGTCATAATGTCGTATGCGGTTCGCTCTTCCAAATCAAGAACGCTTTGCATAATTTCGGCGTTGTCTTTGTCGATTACACCCTCTTCTTCCATAGTGTCAATAATGCTTTCAAGTTCACCCTCGGTGACCGTTGGAGCATTTGTGCCCGACTCCTTTGCCCTCCTTGTTGCAAGCATTTGAAGTTTTAGAAAGAACCACGAAATTGGTGTCAAAACTTTTATGATTACAAACATAATTCCGCTTGTCTTTAGTGCAAACGAAAGGGGCTCAACCTTGACCATTGACTTAGGCAAAATTTCACCAAAAATAAGAATTATAAGCGTCATTATCACAGTGTTTAGCACGTTAGATAATGTTGGATTAGCAATAAGCGTACTGAAAATATAAGCACAAATTGTAGTAGTACCAATATTAACCAAGTTATTACCAATAAGAATTGTTGAAAGGGTTTTGTCATAATGCTCGGTTATATAAACCGCCTTTCTAGCACCTTTGACTTTGTTGTCCGCAAGGCCTCTAAGCCTTGTTTGGTTAACAGTTGTAAATGCCATTTCACTTGCGGAAAAGTATGCCGAACAGCATATTAGTAGTATTGCTACCACAAATAGCCAAATGCTTACTCCTCCCACACTAATTGCACACAACTGTCCGCTCGGCAGTGTATCCATTTTTTAAATTATTATCTCCTTTTGTATTGTTTCAATACAATGATAGTATATCACATTGCTTACAAGTTGTAAAGGGTTTTGGCGTGTGCCCCAAAACTAGCCCCATTTGTCTCGCTCGACCGCTTTTGCTTTTGCTTTTGGTTTGCACTTATACAAAAGCCTTTATAATACCGCTCGCCGTCCGCATTTTTCACTAGCCAAAAGGCAGTACGCCATCAAACGCGGGTTCAAATCCTTGTCATCCAATTGCTTTTGCAACTCTACTAAATACTTTGGTTGATATCAAACACAGGGTCTAACCCTTGCCATCCAGTTGCTACGCCAAACACCTTGTGCAGTCAAAACGATAATAATATGTGCAAAAAATTGCACAATTTGTTTAAAGTTTTTAATAATACTCTCAATTTTAATTTTTGGGGCGAGGTCGTTTGACAAAAGTGTCTAATAATTATATTATATAATTGTGAAAAAGGGAAAAAAGAAACTAACAAGCAAGAAAAAGAAGTTCTTTATAATCATTTCTTGCTACATAGCAGTCTTTTTGGTAACAGCGATACTAACTGCTACTACTCTTTCTTGGTTCTCGGGCAGTACGTGGAGCACCGAGATGCTATATATGGGCGGTCCCGTATACATAGACATTAGCGACGATAGCGGAAATATCACCCACGGCTCAAATAGCCTTGTTATGACATTGCCACCAAATTGGGACAAGTTGTATCCCGGAATGAACATCAAGTTTGAAGCAAAAGCAGTGGTAACGGGAAGAAGTTGGGTAAAAGAAAAATACAACAACGAAACGACCACGATTATTACAACCGGTTGTGTGCTTAGAGCAAAAGTCCTAATTGAGGTAACAACTCCAAACGGCACAAAATATCCTAGCGACGATGCAACTGCCGAAGACATTCTCATAGCACAAGCCTTGTACGAAAACTTGTGGCCACAAATCCAAGCAAAAGCCCAAAGCACCATGGACGCCTCAAGTTATGGAAAAGGAAAGTGGGTATTCGACTATCAAAATAGCGAAAAAATGGAAGAAAACTATTTTTACTATGTAGAAAGTAGCGAAAAAACACCTGCCCTTCCTACTAGCACCTTTGCGGGCGAAGGATATGCGGATGTGTCCAAGTACAAACTAGTCGAAGTTGGCGGAGTGGACTATGATGTATCGGTGGGATTTTTAAATAATGCCACAGTTACCCTTGCACCCCTTGCGTTTGTAAACGAGCACGCCGATTGTGATGTGAAATTCACAATTGTATTTCAAGCAGTCCAAGCGTTCTTGCCATATGAAAACGAGGACTTGGGCGACACCAAGCCGGACGGCACAACTGTTACTTACGACGACCTAGGACTTCCTAGGGACCTAACCATTGGAAACAGTCGGCGTGTATTTGCCGAAGCGGTTTCGGATATTTATAAATAAAAAAACTATTAAGCCTTGGGTAAATATTTTTTGCTTCAAGGCTAATTTTAAAAGGAGTACAAATGACAGATATAGAAATAGCAAATTCAGTAAAACCACAAAAAATAACTAAAATTGCAAAAAAATTAGGTTTTAAGCCAAGCGAATATTCCCTATATGGCGATAATATTGCAAAAATCAATACAAAGAAGTTTACCCCACGAGAGGACTCAAAACTAGTGCTAGTGACCGCCATAAATCCAACAAGTGCGGGTATTGGCAAGACCACCGTTTCAATCGGCATTGCGGACGCTATGAACAAAATGGGAAAGAGTGTGTGCTTGGCTTTACGCGAGCCCTCATTGGGTCCTGTGTTTGGAATGAAAGGTGGTGCCACTGGCGGTGGTAGAAGCCAAGTAATCCCTATGGCGGACATAAACTTGCACTTTACGGGCGACTTTCACGCAATCACTAGTGCCAACAACCTACTTTGCTCCCTTATTGACAACCACATCTATCAAGGCAACAAACTAGGTATTGACGAAAACAAAATTTTGTTCCATAGATGCCTAGACCTAAACGATAGAGCACTTAGAGCGGTGACCGTGGGCGGAACAAAGGGCGAAACTTTAAGGACGGAAAGTTTTACCATAACCTCGGCAAGTGAAACAATGGCAATTATGTGCTTATCAAAAGACCTAAGCGACCTAAAACGCAGGCTTGGCAATATCCTTGTAGCCATTTCAAAAAAGGGCAAGCCTATTTATGCCAGAGACCTAAAAGCCGAAAACCCTATGGCAATACTACTTTCTCAAGCACTAAAACCAAACCTTGTGCAAACCCTTGAGGGAACACCTGCCCTTGTACATTTGGGACCTTTTGCGAATATCGCTCACGGATGCAATAGCATTATTGCAACCAAACTTAGTATGTCAAAAGCAAAATATACAATAACCGAGGCAGGGTTTGGTGCCGACTTGGGTGCCGAAAAATTCCTTGACCTAAAGTGTAGAGTAGCGGGGCTTAAACCAAACGCCGTTGTGCTAGTTGCCACAATCCAAGCCCTAAAACTTCACGGCGGTGCCGACAAAACCGCTCTTAGAGAAGAAAATCTAGAGGCTTTGAGCCTAGGCTTTGGAAACTTAGAAAGACATATTGATATTATCAAAAACATTTATCACTTGCCACTAGTTGTCACACTAAATAAATACACTTCCGACACTGATAATGAAGTAAAAATGGTAACCTCCGCCCTTGACAAGTTAGGCGTGGATTATGCAATAAACGATGCGTGGACATATGGCGGAGAGGGTGCCACCAACCTAGCGGAAAAAGTTATGTCGGCGTGTGAAAAAGACAACTCAAAATTTGAGTTTGCATATAACACCAAAGATGACATCACAAAAAAACTACAAGACATCGCCACCAAGGTTTATGGGGCAAAAAGTGTAGTGCTAACCGAGCAAGCAAAAATGTCACTAGCAACTATAGAAAAATTGGGGCTATCACACTTGCCGGTGATTGTTGCAAAAACACAATATTCTTTGTCCGACAATCCAAAACTAATCGGTGCCCCAAAAGACTTTGAAATAACAATAAGAGACTTTGAAATTAGAGGCGGTGCGGAGTTTACCATAGCACTTGCGGGAGATATGATGCTTATGCCGGGGCTTGGAAAAAAGCCGGCGAGCGAAGGAATGAAAATATCACCTAGCGGAAAAATTAGTGGACTATTTTAAATCAAAAAGGAGAGAAAAAATGAAACTATTAATAACGGGTGGGCTCGGATACATCGGCTCACACACAGTTATAGAACTTATAAGCGACGGGTATGAAGTTATAATATTAGACAATTTAAGCAACTCAAAAATTGAGGTGCTAGACAAAATAAACCAAATAACAGGCGTGACACCAAAATTTTATAATGTCGACCTATTGGACGAAGAAAATGTGTATATGGTTTTTGACGAAAACAAATTTGACGGTGTTATACACTTTGCAGGACTAAAGGCAGTTGGAGAATCGGTGGAGCAGCCTTTAAGATATTACGAAAACAACATCACAGGAACCATAAACCTACTAAAGGCGATGAATAGATACGGCGTCAAAAAAATTGTATTTAGCAGTTCGGCGTGCGTTTATGGCGTGCCCGAAAAAAATCCAATAAGCGAAGACGCCCCTAGCAACCTTGCAACAAACCCATATGGCAGAACAAAACAATTTATTGAAGAAATACTAAAAGACTGTGCATATGCCGACAAGTCGATGAGAGTAACCATTCTTAGATACTTCAATCCAGTTGGTGCACACTCCTCAGGACTTCTTGGCGAAGACCCAAACGGCATCCCAAATAACCTTATGCCATATATCCAAAGAGTAGCAGGTGGAAAACTAGAGAGGCTCAATATCTTTGGAAACGACTATCCAACACCAGACGGAACCTGTATAAGAGATTTTATTCACGTAGTCGACTTGGCAAAAGGTCACCTAAAGGCTATGGAAAAAATTGATGACGAAAATATTAGAATTGTAAACTTGGGAACAGGCAAGGGCACGTCAGTACTTGAACTAGTAGACACATTCAATAGAATGAATGGCAATGGCGTAAAATACAAATTTGCCCCAAGAAGAGCGGGGGATGTTCCCGTAAATTACGCCAACCCTAGCAAAGCCAAAACCGAACTAGGTTGGGAAGCAAAACTAAATGTAGAAGATATGTGCAAAGACTCGTGGAACTTTGTAAGAAAGTGCGAAGATGAGAACAAAAAAGAAATAAAACCCCTTTCAAAAAATATAATTGTTGCATCAAACAACTCACACAAAATTAAAGAAATAAAAGCAATACTTTGTGACTACGAAATCCTAACCCTAAAAGATATTGGCTTTACACAAGAAATTGAAGAAAATGGCAATTCGTTTGAGGAAAATGCCAAATTGAAAGCACTTTGTGTCAGAAACTATATAAATGGCGGAAAATTTGGGAACTATATCGTCCTTGCCGACGATAGTGGATTATGTGTAAAATCGCTTGGTGGTGCACCGGGGATATATTCTAGTAGATATAGCGGAAAAGGCGACGAAGCAAATAGACAAAAAGTACTGGACGGACTAAAGGAAAGTGACGATAGAAGTGCATACTTTAATTGCACTATTGCCTTATCTATGCCCGATGGAAAAGTAGAAGTTGTGAGTGGAAAAACTTATGGCGTAATAGCGTGCAAAAAAATTGGTGACGAGAGTTTTGGATACGACCCACTATTTTTCTCCACGGCACTAGGCAAAACATTTGGCGAAGCCACTGAGGAAGAAAAAAATAAAGTATCCCATAGACGCTACGCACTAGAAGAAGCAAAGAAAATTTTGGATGGGATAACGAAAAAAAATATATGAGTGAACATAAAATATGCTCACTCTTTTTTGTTTTTGTATAAAAAAATTATAACAAAATTCAAATAAACTATTGCCATTAATTTTTTTTGTGATATAATGAATTAAATAATTATGTAAAATAAGTAGGTGCGGGATAAGATTGTCCCCCATTTATTTTGAAAATACCACTAACTTTTTAAGGAGAACACAATGGAGAAAAAGATTTTTTTTGAGGACGCAAGAAAAAATGTGCTAGAACTTTTTTCGCTCGAATTTCCCACCTTTCACCTAAACGATATTGACCTACTTATTAGTCACCTATACAAATGGGTCAACTATGAGGAAGAGGGACAAAAAATCAGTCCAACAATAATACTAACCAGTAGCATCAACACTGTTGTAAAAAATGTTCCGGGCTCCAAAAAAATAATCTTTTATGAAGACGAAGATACGGGAAACTTTAAGTCGCACATCAAATCCCTAATGGTTTTTTGCAAACGTGGTTGGAATATCTATCTTAGTTTTTCGGACACGGGAGTGGAATACGGAATTGTAAAGGGACTAACTAGTATCAAAGAAAAGTCCCTAATCCAACAACTAACCACAAAGGAAACTTTGGACGCCGTTGCAAAGCGTACAAACCTAATAATCCTTAGCATTGTTGGTGGTGGTGTTGTAAAGTTTAGAGGAGCGCGTGGCAACACAATTTCCATTTGCTTTAGCCTAAACTCATCCACCGAGTACAATTGGGAAAACGAAATTTATGAGTTCGTTGACGCTTGCGTTGCAAAAGTAAAAACAACTCCCAAAAAACTCCAAGATATAAAAAATCTAATTTTCAACACCCTTCAAAGGTGCTTAAAAGACATTCACGGCACAATATGTTTGGTTGTTGACAAAGACTTCAAAGACAAAAACGGCTTTCTTGCCGATGGCACGTGGCTAAAGGAACCAATTGAGTTTGCAAAACTATTTATGCGTAGCAACAAGTTTGATGAAAACGTGCTAAGAAGTTATGCCGATGTATTGACCACAATGCTAGACTTTGATGGCATAACCGTGCTTGACAATGCGGGAAGAATTAGAGCATACAATGTGTTTATCGAATCGAACAACACAGGAAGAATTGTTGGTGGAGCAAGAAAGAGGGCGGCGTATAGCCTACTTCAAAGCAAACTCCAAAAAATAATTGGTGTATACTTCCAATCGCAAGACGGCGACAACTTCTACAAAGAACGAAGCGACCTAAAGAAGAAAAAGAAGAAAGTTAAGATTGTTGGCGGTCAAGTGGTTAGTGACACAAACGATATGCTACCTTTGGAGGTTATTGCAAGTTTGCAACAACAACAAAAGAAAGAGGAAGAGAAAAAACTAGAACTTATTGCAAAGGAAAAGGAAAAACTCGAAAAAGAGAAAGAAAAACTTGCAAAGGAAAAAGAAAAACTTGCAACTCAAAAAGAAGAATTGGTTGCAAAGAAAGAAGAACTTGACAAAGTTAAACAAGAAATTGATAGCGGTGCGGGAACGGAAGAGGAGACGAACTTAGAAAACGAAATGTTTGAAGAGGTTTCGGTTGCTCCACTTGTAGACTCTCAAAGCGATACAACCAAGGAATAACAAAAACACGGGACTATTATATTGTGTTATCCATATGTAACACAAAATTAAGTCTCGTGTTTTTTTAGTCGACCTGAGCCAAGGTTCTAGCCAAAGTCAAGCCATAGACCGCCTTTGCTCCCGCACGGTTTAGTGTCGACGCCACCTCGTTTAGCGTTGCGCCCGTTGTGTAGATATCGTCGACCACCAGTATCGTTTTACCCTTGACTAGCGACTTGTCAGTAACCACAAAGGCACTATCTAGGTTTGTTTGTCTATTTTCTCTACTTAGTCCCGTTTGGTGAGGCGTGTTCTTGACCTTTTGAAGAATATCCTTCCTTACAAGTCCGGTCAAGTCCTCGATATCACCAACCAAAATATCCGCTTGATTAAAGCCTCTTTCCTTTTGCCTTTCTTTTGATATTGGCATAGGAATGACAACATCAAAGTCTATATCTAGCGACATAAACTTCTCACACACAAACCACGCTAGCGTATACCCAATGTACTTTCTGCCCGCTTGTTTAAAGGATAGTATTTTGTCCCTAAGCACGCCGTCATAATCAAATACGGCAAAGTTCCTTACAAACTCGTGCTCGTTCTTTGCACAATCAATACAAACATCCTCTTCTACGACGTGACCACCGCACTTCAAACACATCTTACCTTTGATAAACGGCAAAAGTTTATAACAATTTTCGCAAACGGAAATTTCGCCCGCCACCTCCTTGCCACAAAACACACACTTTATATTAGACGGAAAGAATATTTCACTTATTTTCATATGGCTCTCCATCCTCACGCAAAAAGTGCTTTAGCATTGTATATCTAATAGTTTCGTACTTGTTGTTGACCATTCTTGCAATGCATTGTTTGGTTCCAATTAGAACAACCATCTTTTTTGCCCTAGTAACGGCGGTGTATAGTAGGTTCTTGGTAAGTAGCATAGGTGGTCCCGATAGCACCGGAATGACAACCACATCAAACTCGCTACCTTGGCTTTTGTGAATGGTTATGGCATAACTTAGAGTAATTTCGTTTAGGTCATTTTTTACATACCTTGCAATTCTGCCGTCTTCAAAAGCAACCACAACCTCGTTGGTTCTAAGGTCAATATTCTTTATAACCCCAATGTCTCCATTAAATACACCCGAGCCAATGACACCATCTTTTTCCCACGCACGCTCATAGTCGTTGGTTATTTGCATTACTCTATCGCCCGCCCTATATATAACCTTGTCGGTAGAAAGTTCGGGTTTGAATACGCTTTGAGGATTTAGAGTTTCTTGAAGTTTTGCATTTATGTTATCAATCCCCGTAACCCCACTTTTCATAGGCGCAAGAACTTGGACGGCACTGCTATCTATGCCAAGATAGTTTGGAATACGCACGGTGCACATATTAATAACGCTATCCAAAACCGAGGCATTGTCCTCTCTTTTTTCAAAAAAGAAGTCTTTGCTCTTGTTGTCCAACTTTGGCATTTGCCCGTTGTTTATGGCGTGTGCATTTACAATAATTAGGCTATCGTCACTTTGCCTATAAATTTGAGTAAGTTTGACTGTAGCAAAACATCCGCTTTCCAAAATATCGCCAAGGACATTGCCGGCTCCCACCGACATAAGTTGGTCTTTGTCGCCCACAAGGATTAGTTTTGCACCACGCTTTATGGCACGAACTAGATAGTACATAAGACTGCTATCCACCATACTAACCTCATCCACAATAATGGCATCATAGTTTAGTTTGGTTTGGGTGTTGAAATAGAACTTGTGGTCGTCGCCACCCGTTAGCATAAGTGCCCTATGAATGGTGCTTGCGTCCTCGCCCGTGCTTTCGCTAAGCCTTTTGGCAGCCCTGCCCGTAGGTGCCATAAGTTTAACACGCTTGCCCATACTTTTTAGTATTTGAAGAATACACTTTACAATTGTGGTTTTTCCCGTTCCGGGTCCACCAGTTATAACCGAAACGGCATTATTTATAGCAATCTTGACCGCTTCTTTTTGGTTTTCGTGCATTTTGATTTTGTTTAGGGTTTCATAAAGTTCGATGTCGCCATCAATATTCATCCTAACCCCGTCGCCGTCCGAGTTTAGCAAAAGTAGTGTATCGGCAAGCACCTTTTCCATCTTATAATATTGCGAAAGTGCCACCACCTCTTCGCCGTCAATTTCAAGTAGTTTTACATAACTCTCTATTGCAAGCATTTGCAATATTCCTTCCGCCCTTTCCTCTATGTTAGGAAGGTTAATTAGTTCGTATACGCCTTCAAACAAGGCAATTTTTAGCATATATGTATTGCCGTTTTTGTCGGAATTTTCCTTTAGCACGTGCAAAATCCCCGCACGAATCCTATAGTCGCTATTTTGTGGAACACCCAAGGACATTGCAATCTTGTCGGCGGTAAAGAACCCCACGCCGTCAATATCCTCAACAAGTTTGTATGGGTTGTTCTTTAGGATGTCTAGTGTACCCTCGCCGTAGTTATTGTATATTTTTATTGCCAAATTTGTGCTAATATTATGCTCTTGCATAACCATAACGGCGTCTTGCATCATATGCACTTCTTCATATGCTTTGCAAATATCCATTGCTTTTTTTACACTAACATTTCTGCATTCGGCAAGGCGTCCGGGGCTATATCTAATTATATCTAGTGTGTTTTTTCCAAACTTATTTACAATATTCATAGCCGTCACGGGTCCAACCCCAGGGATGAGCCCACTGCTAAGATACCTAATAAGCCCCTCGTTTGTGTCGGGCGGACTTAGTTTTACCGAAGTTACCGCAAACTGCTCGCCGTACTTTTGATTAAGAACAAACTTTCCGTCAAGTTCCACCCACTCGCCCTCGTTTATAACGGGAAACTTTCCAGTACAAGTGACCATTTCGTCATTAAAAGAAACAAGAACGACGGTGTAGTTGTTGTCCTCGTTCCTATAAATCACGTCTTGAACCATTCCTTTAATTGTTGTCAAATCTCTTAGTTTTGTCATATCCGCCTATTTATCTAGTTCTTTTCCCGCAATGCTCTCCAAATAGTTTTTTATCAAATGGAAAAGTTCGCCGTTTTCGGTGTAGTTGGCAGGCGTAAAGAAATTTACCCTACCCTCAATAAAGCATTCTTGAGCCACATCCCTTGAGTGAGGATTGCCCTCATCATACACACAAATGGATAATCCACCACCCACCTTGACCGTCTTGAAAGACGGAATATCGGTTTGGCTATCGCCCAAATAAATCATATTTCTAAACGACATTTTCTCCTCATCCGCCATCTTTTTGTTTACCTCAACTGAGGACGAAAGATTGTCGATAGCGCCCTTTCTAATCCTATGGATAAATTGGGTTTTTGTGGTGTAGTTGGACACTTGGCTAGGCCATACGGCTACGCCATCTTGGTAGTAATACATACACGCATAAATCCTTTTGAACTTATCCGCAATTGGCGAGCCCTCAATTATTTCTTTTTGACCCGAACTAATTACATAGTGCTCTACTTTAAGTCCCAACTTTTCGCCAATGGCATTTATTTTGTCAAACCACTCGGTGACCCCATCAAAAAACTCAATGTCTTTTCCGCAACTTTGCAAATACTCTCTTGTCACATCAAAGCCTTGTTTTTTTGCAAACTCTATTACCCCTAGCATACTGCTAAGACACATATCTATGTCGTGGTCAACAAAGGTTGTGTCGCACGCACGGAAAAAGTCAAAGGCACTATCAAAGCCCAAGTCTCCCGCTAGTTTGTATTCTTGCATAAACCCTTTGCTAAGGGTCAAGTCAAAATCATAAAGTAAAGCAACTCTGCTTTTATCCATTTTTTACCTCTTTTAAAATAATATCCAATACTTCCTTTTCGCTTAGGTTTGTTGTATCCAAAACAAAAGCGTTTTTAGGAACGCAAAGTGGGGCTAGGTCCCTACTGCTATCCCTTTCGTCCCTAATAATTAGGTCGGCTTTGACCTCTTCCAAAGTCATAGGCGACTTATCCTTCAACTGAAGCCATCTTCTTTTTGCTCTAGTATCCACATCGGCGGTAAGGAAAAATTTGTACTCGGCGTCGGGCAAAACATAACTGCCAATATCACGCCCTTCTATTGTACAACTAAACTTCCTTGCAATCTCTCTTTGTTTGTCCGCCATCTTTTGTCTAAGAGCGGGGATTTTGCAAACGATAGACGCCCCTTGCGAAATTTCGGGCGTTCTAAGTTCGTCACCCAAAACCTTGCCGTCCACCATAGTTTTTTGCTCTCCGCCACCTAGTTCAACCCTCAAGTCAATACTATCAAGCATTCCCTCAATAGCCTTTGTGTCGTCAAAGTCTACGCCCTTGCTCTTTACATAATATGCCACTGCCCTATACATAGCACCCGTGTCTAGATATGTAATCCCTAGCGCCTTTGCAACCGATTTTGCTATAGTCGTTTTCCCGCCACCGGCAGGGCCATCAATTGTAATTGTAAAAATCTTTTCCATCTTTAACTCCTTATATCTAAATTTAATTTTAGCACACTTGAAAGCATTTAACAAACATTTATTATAACTTTTCTCAAACATTTGTTTGATTAGTCGCAAATATTTTTGTAGTCTTCCCTCGCTATCACTTGCCAACTAGGATGTAATTTAGTATACTTTTCAAAAAGTTTTAGGAGACAAATATGAACACAATAATTTTGACTAGCAAACTTGACCTATACGAAAAAGACGACTATGGCATTCGCCACGCACACCACTTTGGAAACCTAAACGGCATATATGACCTACTAAAATCCAAAGTAACTAGGTTCAAAAACCTACTATATGTGGCAAGCGACGAGGAAAACACGACTGCAACCGATATGTATGCTTATGCTAGTTTTTTGTCGTTTGAAAAGACTATACCATTTGAAAACTATAATATTTTGGATATCCGAAGCGAAGAAAATGCAAGTGAACTTATAAAGAACGCCGATCTAATTTACCTAGCGGGCGGACACGTTCCAACCGAAAATAAATTTTTTCAAAAAATCAAACTTAAGTCTTTACTAAAAAAATCATCCGCCCCTATAATTGGTTGTAGTGCGGGGAGTATGAATTGCGAAAAATCGGTTTGGTGCCCACCCGAACTTGAAGGCGAAAGCCTTGACCCAACCTTCCAAAAATACTATGATGGGCTTGGCTACACCGAACTCAAAATCCTACCCCACTATGACACCTTTGGCGACACCACTTTGGACGGCAAACATTATCTAAACGAAATTGTTTTGCCCGACACTTTCACCCACGATGTTCTTGCCATAAATGACGGAAGTTACATTGTTATAGAAGACGGCACAACCACCGTATTTGGCAACGCATACATCCTAAGAAATGGCAAGGAAATACAAATTTGTTCTACTGACAATAGTGTAGTAGTAAAACAATCAAAAAACGAACTAAAAGTTTTGTAATGGGAAGCCTTATATTCCAACACTACCAACAAAACAAGAACCTCTTAAAATCAAATTTCAAATCAGGACTTATCCACAAAGGCACGGCAAATGTGGATAAGTTTTTTTGTAAGCAAAATTACCCTATCAAAAACCATTGACAGTGACATTTTACTATGTTAATATATACTTGTTGATTTTTCAACAAAGGAGAAACAATGGAAAGATATAGAGATTTTACCGTTCTTATCACCAAAATAAATAGAAGCATAAAGCGAATAAAATCGGAGGAAATGAGTGAGTTTAATTTAAAGGGACCATTCGTTACTTGCCTATATTATTTGTTTATAACGAGAGGCACCACTGCCACCGAAATTTGCGAAATGGCAGGAGAGGACAAAGCCACAATATCTAGGTCTATTGAGTATCTAGAGGAAAACGGCTTTATTGAGTCCAAAGCCTCACAAAAGAAAAAGTACAACGCCATAATAAATCTTACCCCAAAGGGCGAAGAGGTGGGCAAAAGGGTTTGTGAAAAAATTGACAACATCCTAGAACTTGCCGGAGCGAAAATAAAGGACAAGAAAAGAAAAATAATGTATGACTGTCTAGGCACAATTTGCGAAAATCTAGACGGCGTTATTCAAAATTACGACGGAGGAAAAAACAATGAACATAAAGATACTCGTAGATTCGGGTTCAGACATAAACAAAAACGACGCAAAAAATCTAAATGTGACCTTGCTACCAATCGAAATTAATTTTAGTGGTGTCACCTATCTTGACGGTGATACAATTTTGGCAAGCGAGTTTTTTGAAAAGTTGGAATCGGCAACCGAACTTCCAAAGACTTCTCAAATAAACGCCTACACCTTTGGTGAAGAGTTCAAAAAGCACACCGAGGACGGCTCGAGTGTTATATACTTTAGCCTATCGTCCAAGATTAGTGGAACATACAACAACGCCCGCCTTGCTTCCAAGGACTTTGACGGAAAAGTGTTTGTAATAGACACCCTAAACGCCACATCGGGTATGAGGGTGCTTGTGGAATACGCATTGCGTCTTGTTGCCAAAGGTTTGAGCACAAAAAAGGTGGTTGAGGAAGTAGAAAAGGTCAAGTCAAAAGTGCGAGTTGTGGCAATGATTGACACCCTAAAGTACCTAAAAATGGGCGGAAGGATTTCGGGAGCATCGGCACTTATTGGCGGAATGCTAAACCTAAAACCAATGATTGGCGTGGTCGACGGCGAAATAAAAGTGATTGGAAAATGCGTTGGACACAAAAAAGCCTTTGCATTTATTAAAGAAAAGGTGTATGATAAAGTTAACTTAAATATGCCACATTGCTACATTTATTCGGGAAACGACCTATCTAATTACAACACTTTTGTATCAAGTTGCGAAGATGTGTATGGTGCGGACTTTGAGTCGATTGAGGGACACTCGCTTGGTGCTACAATCGGCACGCATATTGGCAGTGGAGCAATAGGGCTAGTTTATTTTGAGAAATAAAGGAGCAAAAAAATGGAGTTAGAAGATTTACAAAAGTTATTAGAAAAACAAAGAGAATATTTCAAAACGGGCGAAACTTTAAGCGTAAAGTTTAGGATAAACGCTCTAAAAAGGCTAAGAGCAAACATTTTGTTGCACGAAAAAGAAATTACCGACGCTTTAACTTGCGACCTTGGAAAGGGAGAGTTCGAGGGTTTTATGTGCGAGGTTGGTTTGGTGCTATCCGAACTTAGTTATATGATAAAGCACACAAAGCGTTTTGCAAAAGAAAAGCGTGTAAAAACGCCTATTGCACAATTTCCGTCTAGAAGTTACCGAAAGCCTTCCCCTTATGGCAACACACTAATTATGTCGCCTTGGAACTATCCGTTCCTACTTACCATTGACCCACTAGTAGATAGTTTGTCAGCGGGCAACACGGCAATAGTAAAGCCTAGTGCATACTCCCCTGCCACAAGTGCGGTTATTGCAAAAATTATAGCCGAAACGTTTGACGAAAAGTATGTTGCGGTGGTCACTGGCGGAAGAAAAGAAAATAGCCACTTGCTTGCACAAAAATTTGATATGGTGTTCTTTACGGGAAGCGAAGCAGTTGGAAAAGAAGTTTTAAGAAACACTGCCGAGCACCTAACCCCTGCCATACTTGAACTTGGTGGCAAGAGCCCTTGCATTGTGGATAGCACCGCAAACATTGCCCTTACTGCCAAAAGAATTGTGTTTGGAAAATATCTAAATGTTGGACAAACTTGTGTGGCTCCCGACTATGTGCTTTGCGAAAAGTCGGTTAAGGACGAACTAGTTAGAGCACTAATAAAGGAAACCGAAGCCCAATTTGGAAAAAATCCACTCGAGAACCCAAACTATGGAAAAATTATAAACGAAAAGCATTATAACAGGCTTATGGGACTAATTGACCCTAGCAAAGTGGTTCTTGGTGGCAACGGAAATAGCGACACAAACCAAATTGCACCTACCATTATGGACGGCGTTACATTTGACGATGCGGTTATGGGAGAAGAAATTTTTGGACCAATCCTTCCAATAATCACAGTGGACAATATGGACGAAGTTATAGACATTGTGACAAGCAGGTCAAAACCTCTTGCCCTATATCTATTTACCCGTAATCGTGACACAATCCAAAAAATCACATCAAGATGTCAATTTGGTGGTGGTTGCATAAACGACACAATCATCCATTTGGCTTCCACCGAACTATCGTTTGGCGGAGTGGGCGAAAGCGGAATGGGTTCATATCACGGAAAGCGTGGGTTTGAGGCGTTCTCTCACACCAAAAACATTGTAAACAAAAAACTATGGCTTGACCTACCTATGCGTTATCAACCATATACAAAGAAAAACGAAAAACTAATTAGAATGTTTTTAAAATAGCATAGCATTACACCAAAGAAAACTCTTTCTTTGGTGTTTTTCTTTGCCCAACACCCAAAATTTGTGCTACACTACTAAAAAGGAAAAAACTTATGGAACTAACAAAAGAAAAATGGCGAGCGTCAGACAAAACTGAATTTTTAAACTATCTAAACACCTTTAGCAAAGGCAAAGAAAAGGGCGAGTGGGAAAAGCGAATTGTAAACACAAGCCTTCCTTGCATTGCCGTGCCATCCACCGAAGTGGATAGGATTGCAAGGGAAATTTTTAGGGGAAATTACAAGTCATTTCTAGATTTGTGGATTTGGGAAAACCATACAACAACACTTATCTTTGGAAAAATAATTAGCAAAATAAAAGACTTTGAGGAGCAAACCAAGTACCTCATCTCCTACTCAAAGAAAGCCGACAATTGGTCGACTATCGACACGCTAAAATTCAAGTTTACCTCCAAAAACATCCCACAATATCTAAGCCTTGCAAGCAAACTAATATCGTCCACCCACACATTTACTAGACGCCTTGCACTCATCATCCTACTTAAACTGACTAGCGTAATCGACTGCACCGACACCATATTCCCCATTCTTGATAGCCTAAAATCGGAACAAGAATATTATGTAAATATGGCGGGAGCGTGGCTACTTTGTGAGTGTATGACAAGGTTTAGGGACAAAACTTTGTCGTACTACGCCCACAACACCACAAACGCATTTATTATAAACAAGTCCATATCTAAGTGTAGGGATAGTTTTAGGATAACGCCCGCCGACAAGGAATATTTAATCAAGTTCAAAGCCAAATAATTGGCAATATTGCCACTTCTAGTGATTGCCACACATTATCTTATGTTTCTATAAAAAGTAGATTTTGACATATCTAGGGATGTTAGCGCCGTTTTTAGTGTTATCTCTTTTTTCTTGTACTTGTTTGCAACCTCGGCAAAGTTATTTGGAAGCCCAAGTTTTGGACGCCCCAAATGCTTGCCTTTTTCTTTTGCAATGCGTATGCCTTCCGCTTGACGCTTTTTTATAGTATCCCTCTCGTTCTCCGCCACAAACGAAAGTATTTGGAGGACTATGTCGCTAATAAACTTTCCCACCAAATTTTTACCTTCCGTTCTTGTATCCAAAAGTGGCATATCTATAACAAAAATGTCCACATTTAAGCCGTTTACTAGGTCTCGCCACTCGTCAATTATCATATCATAATTTCGACCAAGCCTATCTATACTTTTGATAACAAGCAGGTCGCCGTCAACCAGTATCGTCTTTAGTTTTTGGTAGTTCTCCCTATCAAAATCCTTTCCACTAAGTTTGTCAATAAATATATTTTCTTCCTTTACCCCGCACGCATACATATCGGCAAGTTGCCTATCAATATTTTGTTCCTTTGTGCTAACACGCACATAACCATATTTCATATTTCGCACCTCTTGCCACATTATATCAAATAAAAAAGCCTCACCTTATAAAAAAGTGAAGCCCCGCCCCAAAAGGTGTACCTTTTGAAAC
>CAYVXW010000011.1:0-42981 GCA_964455585.1 uncultured Christensenella sp. | reverse complement strand
ACTTGTAGGTGGATTTTTGCTATATGCTAAAAGCCTACAAGTTTTTTATTTGTAAAATAATAAAGGAGAGTAAAATGAAAAAAGAAGATATCAAGCCTAATTTGGTCAAAAATGAGGCGGAAATCCAAAAGTTTTGGGATGACAACAAGATTTTTGAAAAACTAAAAGCACAAAACAAAAAGACTGGCAAATACTTTGCAACTATGGATGGTCCAATTACGGCAAACGGCATAACTATGGGTTTGCACCACGCATTTGGAAGATCGCTAAAAGATGCAATGATTAAGTTTAGAGCCATCACCGGTCACGATATGCATTACCAAAACGGCTTTGACGCACAAGGACTTTGGGTTGAGGTTAATGCCGAAAAGGATTTGGGGCTTAACTCCAAAAAGGATATTGAAAAGTATGGCATAGACAACTTCACCGAGTATTGTATGGAAAAGGTTAGAAAGTGTGCGGGAAAGATGACCGAGCAGTCCATAAGGCTAGGTCAATGGATGAATTGGGAAGATTCGTACTACACCAATTCGGATACAAACATTACTACCATTTGGCATTTTTTAAAGACTTGTCACGAGAAAGGTTGGCTTGTAGAAAAGTATAGACCAATGCCTTGGTGTACTAGATGTGGAACTAGCCTTTCTGAGCACGAAATGGCGGACGGCGATGCGTATAGAAACGATACTTGTAAAGCCGTGTTCTTCAAACTTCCAGTAAAGGGCGAGGACTTTAGGATGCTTGTTTGGACAACCACGCCTTGGACACTAAGTAGCAACGTGGCAATTGCCGTAAATCCCGAACTTGAGTACTCGATGTGCAAGGTAAAAAGCGATGACAAACTAATTTGCGTTTGCTCAACTGCAACAAAGGTGTTAAAAGACGATATTGTATCGGTTGAAAGAACTGTTAAGGGTAGCGAACTTGTTGGAAAGGTTTATGAGACTTGTTTTGAGGAAATTCCTCCACAAAACTTTGAGCACAAGATTGTTGCTTGGGACGAGGTTGATGCAACCGAAGGTTCGGGGGCAGTGCATATTGCTCCGGGATGTGGTGCCGAGGACTTTGAGTTGGGTCAAAAGTTGGGACTTCCAAATGTTTGTCCAATTGACGATGCCGGAATTATTTACGACGGCTTTGGTTGGCTATCTGGCTTGGATGCTAACAAGGACGAAACAAGAGACTTGATTTTTGACGAACTAAAAAAGAGAAACAAACTATATTATTTCCACGACTATACACACAGATATCCACATTGTTGGAGGTGCAAAAGCCCAATCCTATTTAGGCTAATTAAAGAGTGGGCAATATCTATGGACGAACTAAGACCATTGCTAGTTGAAGAGGCAAAGAAGGTTGAGTGGCAACCTGCATTCTACGAAAAAAGAATGATAGACTGGCTAACAAATATGGGCGACTGGTCAATTAGTAGGAAAAGATATTATGGCCTTCCATTGCCTATTTATGTATGCCCAGATTGTGGCAAAGTAACAGTATTGGGTAGCAAAGAAGAACTAAGGGAAAGGGCAACCAATCCTGAGGTTGTAGACACCCTTCCACATTTGCATCGTCCATATATTGACAAGGTTAAAATATCTTGTCCACATTGTGGCAAGGAAGTGGAGAGAATTAAGGACGTAGGCGACTGTTGGCTTGATGCCGGCATTGCTCCATTTAGCACAAACAAATACTTTGAGGATAGGGAGTTCTGGGAGCAAAACTATCCTGCCGAAGTTGTTATTGAAATGAAAGAGCAAATAAGGCTATGGTTCTATAGTATGCTTGTAATGGGCGTGGCGCTTACCGGCAAGTCTCCGTACAAAAAAGTATCTACTTATGGCTCGCTACTTGCACAAGATGGCAAGAAATTGTCAAAAAGTAGCCCTAATAACATACCTTTGAACGAGGCTTTTGACAATATAGGGGCAGATATCATTAGATACACCTTCTGTAGCACCAACCCTCAAAGCGATGTAATCTTTAGTTATGATAGCACCGACGAGGTTAGGCGTAGGCTTTTGGGACTATGGAACGTGTTTGTATTCTTTAATACTTATGCCATTATTGACAATCCAAATTTGGACGGCTACAAACTAAACAAAGATAGCCTTACCATCACGGATAAGTGGCTAATAACTAGAACCAACGAGTTTGCAACCAGTTGCAAAAAGTACTATGAGGAAGTCAAGACTTGCGAGGTTATCGCCGAGTTTGAAAAGTTTGTTGACGAACTATCCAATTGGTACATTAGGGTAAATAGAAGAAGGTTCTGGAAGAACGAAGAGGACAACGACAAACTAAACGCATATTATTGTTTGGAATACGCTATCAAAAATATTGCTATGGTTATGGCTCCAATTATGCCATTTATGATGGAATACATTTGGCAAAACCAAGTAAGATGTGTGGAGCCAAGTGAGGCAGAAAGTGTTATGCTTAGCGGATTTAAAATTGCTATGGTTAAACTTGACGACGAGGATTTGGTTGAAAAAACAAATATAGTAAGGTCAATAATTGCATCCGCTCTAAAACTTAGAAACGAAAACAACCTAAAAGTTAAGCAACCTTTGGGCAAGGCATTTGTTATCAATAGCAACTCCAATACCCTTGACGCAATTGCTAAGTACAAAACCATAATTGAAGAAGAACTAAACATAAAGGAAATTGAACTTACCACCGATGTAGAAACCTTTAATGACCACTACTTGGCACTTAACTTTAGAGTGGCAGGAAGAGAACTAAAGGGCGATGTCCAAAAGATGAAAATTGCACTAGAAAATGCAACTGAGTCTGAAATGATGGGATATGTAAAGGCGTTTGACGAAGGCAAAGTCCAAGTAAAAGGCTTTGAGGCATATAGTAGCGAACTATTTGTAAAGAATAGCAAACCAAAGTCGGAGTTCATAATGGCTTCCGAAGACGGAATGACCGTTGTTCTAGATACCACTTTGACCCCTGAACTTATAAACGAAGGAATCCTAAGAGAGGTTATTCGTAACGCACAAGTTCTTAGAAAGGAAGCGGACTTCAAAATTGACGATAGAATTGATGTAAACATTTCATCCGCCGACGCAAATGTTTCGGCAATACTCAAAGACAATGCAAGCAAGATTGCATCCGAAGTTCTTGCAAAATCGTTTAATGAAAAATCGTTTGCTCCAGATATCGCAAGGGATATGGAAGTAGGCGACGGCGTGGTTGTACACTACGAACTAAAAGCATAAATTATAAAAAACAGACTTCATTTTGATGAAACCGATATAAGGTCTCTTCAAAAAGAGGCCTGTTTTTTTGGCGTAAAAAACCTAAATACACACTTTCAAGCATAGGCGAAGACTAATTTTTTCTAAGGCAATTGCTTCCCCAAAAACTTGAGTAAATTTGTCGAAATGTGTGGCAAAGATTTGACAGCGTGGGGGGGGGGTGGTAGACTTAGAATATACTATTGTATTTATATAGTAATCACATATGTATTTGTGCGTATTAATTGCAAAAAATAATATTGAAATACTATATGCTTGACTAAATATATTCGAGGTTTTTTATGAAAAGAAAAATGAGAAAGAATAGATTAATAACAATTCTAATGGCTTTGGTTATGAGCGTTTTTTCGGTACCAAAGGCTATTGAGGTTCTCGCTGACACCACCAGTTCGGAAGAAACTAGCACCACTACTAGCATAGGCGACAAAGAACTATGGAATAGCGAAACGAATGACTTTAATTATAGCACAGTAGAAGAGGTGCTACAATATTTGGCTATGTCAAATGGTACGCAGTCGTCCTATCCACTAGACACTATATACGATAGGGCTAGGGTTGTTAGCACAAATAACGACCTTTGGACATACTTTGTGGGTTCGGATAAAGTAAGTAGCATAGATAAAACCCAAGGTTACTTTACCATAGGCGGTTTGAAATGGTATCCAACATATTTGTCTACCGACAAAAACGGCGACCCAGTACTTACCTTGTGGCTTGCCCAAGACCAACTACCTACTGCTACACTTAATATAACCGAAGAAAAGTGTGTTTATGGCACAAGTGCCCTTAGAAGTAGCGTGCTTGCCAACTCAAAACTATCTTTGTTTACCGATAGTACCTTAGGCTTTACCGACTACATAAACACCCCAAGCCAAATGGAATGGCAAGAGTACCAGTCGGTGTGGCTAGGTGAGATTGGTGAAAACCAAGATATGATTAGTATTATAAATGATGGTTGCTCTTTAATGAAAAAATATTATTTGGAAGATGAGTGGAAAGCCGAGGCTTCGGGGTTGAGCGAATTAGTGATAATGGCGCTTATAGCAAACTCATGCAATAACGACGCTTGGTCAACTAATGTTGTGGGGGCGGAAAAGTGGGAGAATGAACTTAAACCATTGTATTGTGAGATGCTTCAATTATTTCTTGAATCGGAGCAAGAAAAGATAGATGCCAAGAAAACCGAGTTGGCGGAATTAAAAGAAACAAATCAAAAATTAACTGAAAATAATGAAAATTTAACGGCGGAAAACACTCAATTGCAATCACAAATTGATGCAAGCGAAGATGAGACCGAAAAAGCAAATTTGCAAGCAAAGATAACCGCCAATCAAACAACTATAACAAACAATAATAGCACTATTACTTCAAACAATACAAAGATTACATCGCTAGAAAAAGAAATAGAGTCGGATGAATCAATTATGGAGGGAAATGAAGCCTCTATTGGTACTTTTATTGATTTGTTTGATAAGGATTTGTATGGTGTAGACCCGCTTGGAAATACTTATAGTTTCCTCGAGATAGACATAAACGACGAGGACGTGAGCAACGCTAGTGGTGTTGTATATCAAAATGAAGTTGGCTATAGCAAATGGAAGGACGACTACATTTGGTTGCCTAGTGCTAGTGAAGCATATAGTGCTAGCAATTCGGGACTTTGGAGCCCTGACGAGACACTAACTTCTAGTACCAACGAACTTGGCACAATCCTAAGGTCGGCTAATCGAAATGGTTATGTTTCAATTAATGCAACCGGCGAGGGGGTTAGTTATCATTCCACCGAAAGCGAGGAGGCAAGCGTAAATATCCGTCCTGCGTTTAACCTAAACCTTGGCAAAGTTATTGATGCTTGCGTAAATAAGTGTGTCGATAATTTAGGGCAAGATGAGGCGAATGAATATGTGGCTAGTATGACCCAATACGCTAGAATTGGCGAACTATGGGATAGCGAAAACCAAACATTCAATGAAGAAAACCTAAATAAACTCTACTCATACATTTCGGGTTCGCTAGATGCTTCGTACGAAACTATCGAGAGTATGCTAACTAGCACCAAAACATATTATGATGCTCAAGATTTCAAATCCCAAACCGTAACAGGACTAAAATATAATCACCAAAATATTTTAGTAACAATTGGTGGTTACGATTGGCACGTAATGTATATGTCCGATGACAAGTCGGGCAATCCAACACTTACTTTGTGGATGGCAAATTCGTTTAATGTAAAAGATAGCCATAAAAGAATGCAATGTATTGATTTGCTTACATATTGTATGGCAGGTGGATATAATAGTGGATTAGCAGAAGATAATGGTGTATATGGCAATAGTTTGCTTAGAGCGTGGTCTCTTAATAATGGTGGGAAAATTATTAATGATGATATGTCTAGTATGCTTAATTTCGCCAAAGATGAAGATGGAAATATGATTATCCCAGTAAGCACCGATAGCCCATTTGCCTTGTTTACAAGCGATACTTTAGGTTTTACTGACTTTGTAACTACCCCAAGAAATATTTCTTGGCAAGAAAACACACAATACTATAATCAAATTGATAGTAATGGTGAAAAAACACAAGTTAATCGTCAATATGCCAACGACTCGTGGAGTAATGTTGATATAAAAATGGGCGATGACACCACATACACAATGTCGGATAAGGCTCACGTTAGCGATTGGGCGGATGATTATCTTTGGATACCAAGTGTGTCAGAGGCTATTAATATTACGGTTGGTTCAACGCAAATGGTTGGTATATGGAATAGTAGTGTAGAACAACTAAAGAACTATGATGGCGAAACCAATAGCTTTAGTTCCGTGTTTGGCGATACTCCCACAGAAACATTATTTAGAACTGTTTGGTATGACACATATAACAATAATAACAAACTGTATGGTTTGGCGTTATCCGCTGATGGAACAACGGCAAACGACAATATTAGCAATACCACTAGTGAAGCCGGTTTTATCCGTCCTGCTATGCACCTAAACCTAAGTGCCATTAATGAAGAAATGGAAAGTGGGGCTTCGCAAGGCTTGGTAATTAAAACCACAAAACTAGAGTATACGGGCTTAGATATGGTTAGGGATATTAAATTTACATATAGTAAGAATGCTTTGACCTATGGTACTGACTACACCTTGAATATAACAAAAGTGACAGAATCCACTAGTGAGAGTGTTTCTAGTATGGTGGAAGTAGGCTCATACAAAGTAGTATTTACCCCAACGGTTTCGTCGGGTATTACTTTGGGTGAGGGCGAAGTGAGTGAGTTTGATGTGGAAATCATTCCTCAAACTATACTTAAGAAAAATATCACCATTACACAAAAGCCAATACTTAATGATGACTATTCATTAAATCATTATGAGGCGGACATTGTGGTCAAAGATGCTTTGGGTAACGAGGTGTCGCCAAGCAACTATACCGTAACTTACTCAAATAATACAACCGTCAACTCTACCGCCGATGCTTATATAGTGTTTAGTGGCAACTATACGGGTTCATATGAAATATCCTTTACAACAACGTTAACACAAATGTTGCCATATTATGATGATTATAAAATAGAAATTATGAGTGGCGAGGATGTATGGTACACATTCGATGGAAGTAATTATAGTATTCCTGGCTTTACTTATGACGGCAATGCACACAAATTGACTTTGGGCAAGGTTTACTACAAAGGTACACTACTTACCGAGGGTGTGGATTATTACTATTATTATAAATTTTTGTCAGATTATCCTATTGGTGTATACGAGGTAGATGCCGATGCGGATGAATCCTACTTTGTATATAATAAAGGCGTTACGATTATGCTATTGGGTATTGGCAAATATGCTTCTATTGACGAGGATAATTCCTCTGGTACGATTTTGGCTTATAATATTAAAGGTATAGACATTACCGACGATGCCGAAGTGACTTGGGACACCGACACTTTTGAGTGGGATGGTACGGCAAGATGCCCTAAGTATACAATTATATATGACGGCGTAACTTATGTGCTAAATGGCGTGGCTCAAGAGGTGGAAGGGACAAAAGTATGGTATAGAACAGTATATTCTTCCGAAGCACATAATGTGGCGGATGACCATTCTGTAACCGTTCAAATGTCTTCTCCAAAGTATACTTTTAAAAAGGATTTTACTTTTTCAGTCACTCCGATTGATTTAAAAGATGCCGTTCTTTCAAAAGACTCAAAGACGGCTTTTGCATATTACAATGGCGAAGCACCAAAACTTAACATTACTCTAGAAAGACAAAAAGATGAAAACTCTAAGAAAATTGTAATTAAACTAAAAGAGGTAACAACCACTTCTGGCGAAGAGGGGAAGTACTTCTATACCTTTACGGTAGCCGATATTGAGTCGGTAGGAGACCTAGACCTAAGAGAGTGGGAAATTTCGAGTCGCTTTAAGGGAGAAATTACTATACCTTATACCATTGTGGGAAGCAAAGATATATTAAATGTTGACTTTGGTGAAAATGGTTTAGAATTGGAATATGACCAAAGCAAGAAAACTCCTAAGCCAACCATTACAAATACCTCGGATAATTCAGTGCTTGTTGAGGGTACCGATTATACTATTACATACGGCGAGAACACCAATGTTACTGACGAAAGTTGGTTGGAAATAGTATATCAAGGCAAATATAGAGGCACTTATAAATACGATATAACCATAACTCCTATTAAGATTGAAAATTGTACTGCGTTCTTTGAACAAAACGAGTTTGAGTATGATGGCAATAGTCATACGTTGCTATTGTCGGTTAAATATGTTAATAGTGCGGGTAAAACTATAGACAAAACATTTAGTAAGGTCACTCCAAGAACTTATGCGGGCACTTTTGAGGTTATATTTGATGATGAGGACTTTGGACCAAACTATACGGGAACGTATGAAGGGGAATACACAATAACAAGAGTAGAAATTACTGCAATTTCTTCAATGACAAACCTTCGTGGGGATCGTTTCGATGGATATTATAATTATTACGACCCAGAACCAAAGAAAATAGGTATAAAGTTTGATAAGGGCTCCACATTGTACTGGTTTAGCGAAATTGAAAACGCTAAGTTGCTAAGAAATGGCGTTGAGACCACTGACCTTGTGTCCCTAGGCACTATTGATGTACAACTATCTGGCAATGTTGGCTCTGGATATGTGCTAAATCAAACACTTTCGTTTAGTTACGAAATAAAGCCAAATTATGTGTCAAAAGTCTACATTGACCTTGATGATGAAGATGCGGTGTATAGCGGTAAACCTTTGAGTTATTACGAGCAGTTTGTTTATGCTAGACTTGTGACTGATACTTCTAACATAAAAGTTTCCGAAAGGGATTATTGGTCGGTGGCATTCTACAAATATTCAAATGGCAGTGTAGTTGGTGAGCCTTTGTCACTAGATACAATTGCAAATGCCGGAACCTATCAAGTGGTAGTTAGTGGCAATAGTGATGTATATACTGGTAGTGCTAATGCACTTATGAAAATTGTACGCAAAGATATAAATGACCTTTATGGAATTCGTTATTATTATGTGGACGAAAGCGGAAATCTTGTTGACCAATATGGCACAATTTCTAGCGATAAAACATATGTTACTGCTACTGGCAAACTATATAAGGGTATCATTTTCACGGGCGAAATTAGTGGACTTACCCTTGATACAGATTATAAGGTCGAAGGCGAATGGGTAGAAGAAAATGTTTCGTACAAAGTAACCATAACGGGACTTGGCAATTATTATAGTACCAATACACTTACATTGAATGTAGAACCAAAAAATATTGAAGACGAAGATGTTGTGTTGGTAGAAGATTTCCAAGAAAATGGCTATACCTATACTGGCAAAACGGCAGATATTTACGAGTGGTTTACTTTAAGGTTCGGTACTAAAACTTTGGTAGAAGACACGGATATTAGATATTCGTTCTCACCAAAACTTTCTGCCGATGTAGGCACATATACAGTGACAATTACTGGTATTCAAAATTATACAGGCACTAGAACTTATTCCTATGAAATTTTACCTAAAAACATTCAAGATAGCGATATTACTATTGGTGAATATTCTGAAACGATGGAATATAGCGAGGGTATGAATTTACGTGGATACAAAATAAAACATGGTGATGATGTTGTATCAAGTATATATTATACCGTTAGCGTAAATGGAGAAGAGAATGAGTACATCTCATATGTAATCATTGGCGTAAATACAATAGTTATAACCGGCAAGGGCAACTATACGGGCACAATAACATTTACTCGTACTGTCACAAAGGGAACATTTGCTAGGGTTACGCCAGTGGCTTCTGGAGTATACTCCGTTTCTATAACCTTTGATACCAATGGAAAGACCGAAGAAGAAATAATTTCATTGTTTAAATTTGAAACAAAAAAAGGTTCGTCTATCCCTACAAAATACTTAGATTTTGAGTATTCCATTTGGAATAGCGAATCGGAAACATATGTGCCATTTAATGGATATAGTTTGAGGTTTGTGGATGTTGGCAAATATCAAGTAAAAGCAACGGCTCTAGAAACCTCAAAGTATACTGGTACTCAAACATTCAATTTTGAAATTACTCAAAAAGAAATAAACCCATTTATATTGTCAGTAGTGGAAAATGACGATAGAAAAATCCTATTTGCTAGGTCGTGGACGGGCAGTCAAATAACAATTGTAGATAACGATTTTGACAGGCGAATTTATGACGGTGAGTATGCGTTGGTTGCAGGCACCGACTTTACTTATGCGTGTGCGGATGAAGAACTTGTTGACCTTGGTATGTATGAAATTACCATTACGGGTATAGGCAATTATTCGGGGTCCGAAACAGTTAATTTTGTAATTGAATATGCCAAAGAAGAATTGAGAATAAAAAATATAGCCGATGTTACTTATACTGGTGAAGCATTCAAACCACAAGTCATCATAATGTATTCAGGTAGGGTTATCGAGGATTTTGTTGAGGGCAAAGACTATGATGTTATGTACACCAACAACACAAACACTGGTAGGGCGGAAGTTAGTGTTATTAGCAGAGTATCATATTTGGATAGCACAAACCTTGTAACATCATTCCAAATTCTTCCACGAAGTGTTAAAGACGAGGCGGTAAATGCAAGCGGTTGGAAGACCAACTACGCATATGATGGCACTGCACATACCCCAGTTGTTACACTAACATATAACGAAATGACTTTGACGGAAAACACCGACTACACCGTTGCTTATGGCGAAAACATTAATGCCGGCAAGGGCACTATAACCATCAATGGCAAGGGCAACTATGGCGACACCAAGACAATTGAGTTTACAATTGACCCTAAGAGTATTGACGGACTAATAACTATTTCGGACATTGCTAGTTCCACATTTACGGGTAGTCCAATTACACCTGAGCCAAGCCTAACATTCACCGCAGAAACGCTAGTTGCGGACACCGATTACGAAGTTTCATACGCGGACAACACAAATGTAGGCACCGCAAAATATATAATTACGGGTAAAGGTAATTATGGCGGTACAATTGAGAAAGCATTTACAATTACTACAAAAGAACTTGAAAATACAATGCTAAGCGGTGTAGAAAGTAGTTACACCTATACGGGCAGTGCGATTACACCAAGTGTTACAATGAAATTTGGCGAAATTCCTATGGTAGTTGAAACTGACTACACAGTTGCTTATGCCAACAACACCAATGTCGGCACCGCTACCATTGCAATTACTGGTAATGGCAATTACAGCGGCGAAATTACTAAGACTTTTGAAATAACTGCAAAAGCACTTGAAAACACAATGCTTAGAGGTGTTATGAGTAGTTACACATACACAGGTAGTGCGATTACTCCAAGCATTACAATGAACTTTAATTCAATTGTAATGGCAAAAGACACCGATTATACTGTTGTTTACGCCAACAACACTGAAGTTGGCACTGCAACAATAACTGTTACGGGTAAAGGCAACTACAGTGGTGAAATTACTAAGACTTTTGAAATTACCGCAAAGGCTTTGGAAAACACAATGTTGAGTGGTGTAAACGAAAGTTACACCTACACTGGCTCGGCAATTACTCCAGTTGTTACAATGAAGTATGATACCATTACAATGATATTGAATGAAGACTACACAGTCGCTTATGCAAACAACACTAATGTTGGCACTGCAACTATTACGGTTACTGGTAAAGGTAACTATAGCGGTGAAACTACTAAGACATTCACTATTACTGAAAAAGAAATTACTCTAGATATGTTAAGTGGCGTTGAAAGTAGTTACACATACACTGGTAGTGCGATTACGCCAGTTGTTACAATGACTTTTGGTGAAATACCCATGGTAGTTGAAACCGACTACACAGTCGCTTATGCAAACAACACTAATGTTGGCACTGCAACTATTACAGTTACAGGTAAGGGCAACTACAGTGGTGAAATTACAAAGACATTCACTATTACTGAAAAAGAAATTACACTAGATATGCTAAGTGGCATAAACGAAAGTTACACCTACACAGGTAGTGCAATTACGCCAAGTGTTGTAATGAAGTATGACGAAGTTGTTATGGTAAAAGATACCGACTATACAGTTGCTTATACTAACAACACTGATGTCGGCACTGCAACCATTACAATCACTGGTAATGGCAACTACAGTGGTGAAATTACAAAGACTTTTGCTATTACCACAAAGGCTTTGGAAAACACAATGTTAAGCGGTGTAGAGAGTAGTTATACCTATACTGGTTCGGCAATTACACCAAGTGTTACAATGACCTTTAATTCAGTTGCAATGACTTTGGATACTGATTACACAGTTACTTATACAGGCAATACCGATGTTGGCACTGCAACTATTACGGTCACTGGTACAGGTAACTACAGTGGCGAAATTACTAAGACCTTTACTATTACAACAAAGGCTTTGGAAAATGCAATGTTAAGTGGTGTGGAAAGTAGTTACACTTACACAGGTAGTGCGATTACACCAGTTGTTACAATGAAGTATGGCACCATTACAATGGTATTGGGTGATGACTATACAGTCGCTTATGCAAACAACACTAATGTTGGCACTGCAACCATTACGGTTACTGGCAAGGGCAACTACAGTGGAAGCATTGAAAAGACATTCACTATTACTGAAAAGACTTTGGAAGAAACAATGTTGAGTGGTGTAAACGAAAGTTACACATACACTGGTAGTGCGATTACGCCAGTTGTTACAATGACCTTCAATTCAATTGTAATGACAAAAGACACTGACTATACAGTCGCTTATGTCAACAACACTAATGTTGGTACTGCAACTATTACGGTTACTGGTAAAGGTAACTATAGCGGTGAAACTACTAAGACATTCACTATTACTGAAAAAGAAATTACTCTAGATATGTTAAGTGGCGTTGAAAGTAGTTACACATACACTGGTAGTGCGATTACGCCAGTTGTTACAATGACTTTTGGTGAAATACCTATGGTAGTTGAAACCGACTACACAGTTGCTTACACTAACAACACCGAAGTTGGCACCGCAACTATTACAATTAGTGGTACGGGCAACTACAGTGGAAGCATTGAGAAGACATTCACTATTACTGAAAAGACTTTGGAAGAAACAATGCTAAGTGGCATAAACGAAAGTTACACTTACACAGGCAGTGCAATTACTCCAAGCGTTGTAATGACATTCAATTCAATGACAATGACAAAAGACACTGACTATACAGTCGCTTATGTCAACAACACTAATGTTGGCACTGCAACTATTACAATTAGTGGTACGGGCAACTACAGTGGAAGCATTGAAAAGACATTCGCTATTACTGAAAAGACTTTGGAAAACACAATGTTGAGTGGTATTGAAAGTAGTTACACTTACACAGGCAGTGCGATTACGCCAGTTGTTACAATGACTTTTGGTGAAACGCCTATGGTAGTTGAAACCGACTACACAGTTGCTTACACTAACAATACAAATGTTGGCACTGCAACTATTACAATCACTGGTAAAGGCAACTATAGCGGTGAAATTACTAAGACATTCACTATTACTGAAAAAGAAATTACGCTAGATATGCTAAGTGGCATAAACGAAAGTTACACCTACACAGGTAGTGCAATTACGCCAGTAGTAACTATGAAGTATGACGAAGTTGTTATGGTAAAAGATACCGACTACACAGTTGCTTACACCAACAATACAAACGTTGGCACTGCAACTATTACAATTAGTGGTACGGGCAACTACAGTGGAAGCATTGAAAAGACATTCGCTATTACTGAAAAGACTTTGGAAGAAACAATGTTGAGTGGCATAAACGAAAGTTATACCTACACAGGTAGTGCAATTACACCAGTTGTTACAATGAAGTACGGCACTATTTCAATGGTAGTTGAAACCGACTACACAGTTGTTTACGCAAACAACACTAATGTCGGTACCGCAACCATTACAATCACTGGTAAAGGCAACTACAGTGGCAAAATTACAAAGACATTCGCTATTACTGAAAAAGCACTTGCACTAGATATGTTGAGTGGCGTTGATAATAGTTACACCTACACAGGTAGTGCAATTACACCAATTGTTACAATGAAATTTGGTGAAATACCTATGGTAGTTGAAACCGACTACACGGTCGCTTATGCAAACAACACTAATGTTGGCACTGCAACTATTACAATTAGTGGTACGGGCAACTACAGTGGAAGCATTGAAAAGACATTCGCTATTACTGAAAAGACTTTGGAAGAAACAATGTTGAGTGGCATAAACGAAAGTTATACCTACACAGGTAGTGCAATTACACCAGTTGTTACAATGAAGTACGACACCATAACAATGGTATTGGGTACTGACTATACTGTCGTTTATGCAAACAACACTAATGTTGGCACTGCTACTATTACAGTTACAGGTACGGGCAACTACAGTGGCGAAATTACTAAGACATTCACTATTACTGAAAAAGAAATTACACTAGATATGCTAAGTGGCATAAACGAAAGTTACACCTACACAGGTAGTGCAATTACGCCAAGTGTTGTAATGAAGTATGACGAAGTTGTTATGGTAAAAGATACCGACTATACAGTTGCTTATACTAACAACACTGATGTCGGCACTGCAACCATTACAGTTACTGGTACGGGCAATTACAGTGGCAAAATTACAAAGACTTTTGGAATAACTGAAAAAGAAATAACTTTAGATATGTTAAGCGGTGTAGAAAGTAATTATGTTTACACTGGTTCGGCAATTACGCCAGTAGTAACTATGAAGTATGACGAAGTTGTTATGGTAAAAGATACCGACTACACAGTTGCTTACACCAACAATACAAACGTTGGCACTGCAACTATTACAATTAGTGGTACGGGCAACTACAGTGGAAGCATTGAAAAGACATTCACTATTACTGAAAAGACTTTGGAAGAAACAATGTTGAGTGGTGTAAACGAAAGTTACACCTACACAGGTAGTGCAATTACACCAGTTGTTACAATGACCTTTAATTCAGTTGCAATGACTTTGGATACTGATTACACAGTTGCTTATACAGGCAATACCGATGTTGGTACTGCAACTATTACAATTAGTGGTACGGGCAACTACAGTGGAAGCATTACAAAGACCTTTGCTATTACTGAAAAAGCACTTGAAGAAACAATGCTAAGTGGCATAAACGAAAGTTACACTTACACAGGCAGTGCAATTACTCCAAGCGTTGTAATGAAATTTGGTGAAGTTGCAATGACTTTGGATACTGATTACACAGTCACTTATACCAACAATACCAATGTCGGTACTGCAACCATTACAATCACTGGTAATGGTAATTACAGTGGCGAAATTACTAAGACTTTTGCTATTACTGAAAAGACTTTGGAAAACACAATGTTGAGTGGTATTGAAAGTAGTTACACTTACACAGGCAGTGCGATTACGCCAGTTGTTACAATGACTTTTGGTGAAACGCCTATGGTAGTTGAAACCGACTACACAGTTGCTTACACTAACAATACAAATGTTGGCACTGCAACTATTACAATCACTGGTAAAGGCAACTATAGCGGTGAAATTACTAAGACATTCACTATTACTGAAAAAGAAATTACGCTAGATATGCTAAGTGGCATAAACGAAAGTTATGTTTACACAGGCAGTGCGATTACACCAGTTGTTACAATGAAATTCGGCGAAATACCTATGGTAGTTGAAACTGACTACACAGTTGCTTACACTAACAATACAAACGTTGGTACGGCAACCATTACAATTACCGGTATTGGTAATTACAGTGGTACAATTAGTAAAACATTCTCTATTGCCAAGGTGGCACTTGAGGTTTCGGTTGAACTTGAGGATAAGAGTGCAAAACTTGTGGAAAACGGGGATTTGCCTAAGTTGAAAGCGACGGTTAGTGGCAATGTGTCGGGAACGATAGAATATGTTAAAAAAGACGAAAAATTGAGTTCCGGTGAGCACGAATATGAATGGATATTTACTCCAGACGATTTGGTAAATTACGATATTGTAACGGGTTCAATTGTCTTAGATGCGGAGGCGGAGACTTCTAATTCTATGCTTGTTATCATTATTTCTATTTCAATTTTACTTTTGTTAATAATTATTCTTTTGATTATAATTATTGCAAAAAGAAATGAAAAAAGACGCAAAGAAAAAGAAAGTTTAAGCGTTTAAAAAACGAAAAAGGCTAGAATTTCTAGCCTTTTTTGTGTGTTATGCACTCTTTGCAGGTGCCATAAATTATTATGTTTTCTTCGTCGGCGACGAAGTCGTGTTTTGAGCGGATGCTTTCGTTTGCTTTGTGATATGGACAATAGTCTAGTTCCATTTTTTTGTGGCACGCTTTGCATTCCAAAATGTGGGTATGCTTGTCCTTTTTTAGGGTGTACATTGCCACTCCTTGGGGATTGGTCTCCTTTTGGGCAATGTCGTTTTTTGTAAAGGTGTCTAGCGTGCGATATATTGACGATAGCGTAATGCCTTTTTGTCCAAGGGCTTCAAAAATTTCGTTTGCGGACAATGGCGATGTTGTGCTTTTTAGAAGAGACAAAACTTCTTCTCTCGTTCTTGTTTTCTTTAACATAATAATACCTCTTTTATATGATATTTTATATAAATAAATTTATTTTGTCAAGAAGCCTTGACATTATATGCAAATATGTTATATTATATTTTGTGTAAATGCGAATTATTCGCATTTGGAGAAGCGTAAATGAGAAAGTTTAAGATTGTTGCAAGCAGTGTGATGATAGCGGTATTGCTAGCCTTGACAGTATTTTGTACTGTATTTTTTTCGCGTATGGGAAAAGAGGGAAAGGTGGTTGTAACAATTTTTCCTTTGTATGATATTTGCAGAGAAATTTTGGGCACGGACGACGATATTGTTATGCTTCAAGACAACGGCTCTGATATGCATAGTTACCAAGCGACGGCTAGCGATATTGCCACAATTTCCAAAGGCGAACTTTTCATAGTTGTTGGTGGAGAAAGTGATGAGTGGGTAGGTGGTGCAATTAGGTCGGCGGGGAATAATAATCTAAAGACCTTGAGTATGATGGATGTTGTAAATACGCTAGAGGAAAGCGACGAAAATATATCCGAGGGTGGACACGACCACGAGCACGAAGCCGACCACGATGATCACGACGAAGAGGTTGAGTACGACGAACACGTGTGGCTAAGTATCAAAAATATGATAATTGCCACATCCGAAATAAAAGAGGAACTTTTGAAGGTCTTCCCCGAGAGAGAAGAAATAATTGAACAAAACTCCCAAGCCTATATTCAAAAACTTGAGGCTTTGGACAGTGAATATAGCGAGGCACTTAGCAATAAAAACGCGTTTTATTTGATAGCCGACAGGTTTCCGTTTATTTATCTTATGAGTGACTATGGGCTAGATTACCACGCGGCATTCTCTGGGTGTTCGACCGAGAGCGAGGCAAGTGTGCCTACAATGACCGAACTTATTGGCAAAATTAACGAGAAAAATTTGAAATATATCTACATAACCGAAACATCGGACGGGAGTATTGCAAATAGGGTTAAGTTGGCGTGCGACCATCCGTCCCAAGTGGAAATATTGACAATAAATTCTTGTCAATCGGTATCAAGAAATGATTTGGATAAAATTAGTTATTTGTCTATTATGAAAGACAATTTGGAAAAATTTAAATTAGGGGTGAATTTATGATAGTAGGAGCAAAAAAGTTAAGCGTTGGGTATCCTGACAAAGTGGTTTGCGAAAACATAAATTTTGAAATTGAAAGTGGAAATTTTATGTGTGTGGTTGGTGAAAATGGCACGGGTAAAAGTACGCTTATTAAAACGATTTTGGGCTTAAACAAGGCACTAAAAGGTTCAATAGTTTTTCACGATGGTCACGAAAAGTGCAAAGTTGGATATCTTCCTCAAATTGGCGATATGCAAAAAGACTTTCCGGCAACCGTAAAGGAAGTAGTTATGTCGGGCTTTATGGGCACAAAGTTCTTTAAGTTTTTCTTTACAAAAGAAGAAAAAGAAAAAGCGAAAAAAATGATGGAACTATGTGGTGTTGGCGAACTTCAAAACAAGAGTTTTAAGGAACTTTCGGGTGGGCAACAACAAAGAGTGCTTTTGACTAGAGCGCTACTTGCAACCGACGATTTGCTTATTTTGGATGAGCCAACAAACGGGCTTGACGCAAAGTTTACAAAGTCTTTTTATTCCCTTTTGAAAACGCTAAATAAGTCGGGGATTACCATAATAATGGTGTCGCATAATATTGGAAAAGTAACTGAACTAGCAACGCATATATTGTGCTTAAGAAAAGGCGGAAATTTCTTTGGAACAAAGGAAGAATTTTTGGCTAGCGAACTATCTACACAAATGCTAGGCTTAGAGGGGGGAGAAAGATGAATATTTTTGAACAGTTAGCATACTTTTTTGAGTATGATTTTGTAATATATGCACTTATTGTTGGCGTGCTTATTTCGCTTTGTTGTGCTATCCTTGGTGTAACTTTGGTTTTGAAAAAGTACTCAATGATAGGTGACGGACTATCCCACGTGGCTTTTGGCTCTATGACTATTGCAATGGTTCTAACTATTGCGGATATGTATCTTATGCTTCCAATAACCATACTTGTGGCAATTTTGCTTATTAGGCTTACAAATAGGGGCAAGGTAAAAAATGATAGTGCCATAGCAATGCTTTCCGTTGGTGCCCTTGGGCTAGGGTACTTGATAGTTAGTTTGTTTTCAACCAGTGCAAACATTTCGGGTGACGTTTGTAGTACACTATTTGGCTCAACTTCAATCTTGACACTTAGCACGCTAGATGTGTGGACGTGTCTTGCCCTTACGATATTTGTTCTTGCATTCTTTGTGCTATTTCACAACAAAATTTTTGCCGTTACATTTGACGAAAACTTTGCAAAAGCAAGCGGAGTAAAAACGGCGGTTTATAACAATATTATCGCAATAATCATTGGTGTTACAATTGTGCTTGCTATGAAACTTGTGGGCTCACTACTAATATCTGCCCTAATTGTTTTTCCGGCAGTTAGTGCAATTAGGTTGTTTAAAAGTTATAAATGGGTTATAATATTTGCAAGTATCATTGGAGTGGTAAACTCGGTTATTGGGATACTTTTGTCCTTGCTATGGGGTTCTCCGGTAGGGGCAACAATAGTTGTTACTTCAATAGTTGTTTACTTTATTTGTTGGCTAACGGAGATAATTTTAAGAGAAGCAAAAAGAGGTTAGTTTATGAAAAGAAAAAACATTTTTGCAACCATATTACTTTGTGTAATGATGTGTTTGCTTACCGCTTGTGGGAGCGGGACAAATGTAAAGGTTAATTATGACTTGACCTTGCAAGATAATGTTGCGTATTCGGTTGGTGCAGTTTTGAACGAAGGGAAATATTATTCCAAATATAGAGGAAAGGTATTTAAATTAAAAGGCAAGATAAAGTCGAGTGGAGACGATTATCATGAGATTGTAACAAATGACGGATGTTGTCAATTTACTATGGAAGTAAGGCTAGATAACGATGATTATAGTTGGGACAATATTAAAATGAACAAAACATATACTATCGTTGCTACTTATACTTTATATAAATCGAGTGCAACATCAAAATTTTACTTTGCGATTAATAAATTTTGCTAAAGATATAACTTAAGGAGAAAATATGGAAGATTTACAAGTTCTATACGAAGACAATCATATAATAGTGGTGGTTAAACCACAAAACATACCTAGTCAAGAGGATGAAAGTGGCGACAAAGATATGCTTACTATGGTAAAGGAGTATGTGAAGGTCAAGGAAAACAAACCGGGCAATGTCTATGTCGGGCTTGTGCATAGGCTAGATAGACCAACGGGTGGCGTTATGGTTTTTGCCAAAACTAGCAAGTCGGCATCTAGGCTTAGCGAGGCTATGAAAAGCGACGAGGGTTTTAGCAAAAGATATTTGGCGGTCGTAAACGGAAAACCTAGGGACAATAGGGCAAAACTTGTAAATTATCTAAAGAAAAACGCTAGAACCAACACCGTTCAAGTTGTTCCCGAACTAACAACGGGTGCAAAAAGGGCGGAACTGGACTATGTGGTGCTCGAAAGCAAAGAAAAGGTGTCGCTAGTCGATGTAAAACTTTATACCGGCAGAAGCCACCAAATTAGGGTTCAACTAAAGAACATTGGTTGTCCTATTTATGGTGATGTTAGATATGGCGGGGATATCCTTGCAAAAGGTCACAATTTGGCACTTTGGTCGTACGAACTAAAACTAGTTCATCCAACAACCAAACAAAATATGACATTTAGGTGCTATCCACCCGAGGATATGGTTCCTTGGAAAGTGTTTAACTTGGACAAGGTCACCAATCTTCCAAAAGAAAACTAAAAAAGACCCTATGGCAATCTTTTATGATAACCATAGGTTTTTTTGTTGTAAAGTGTTTTTAAAATTGGACTTAATGAATTTGTGAAAACTTATTAATAATCCGTGAGTCCCAATATATAGTCTGCCGAAGCACCGATTACAGAGCAAATTTTTGCAAAAGTTTCTAGGGATGGAAGTTTGTATAGTGTTTTATATTGAGTTAGCATTACAGGAGAAATGCCAACGCTTTTGGCAATTACACTAAGTTTCAATCCGCTTGCCTTAATTTCTTCAAAAAGTCTATCTATTATTTCCTTTCTAGTTGGCATTGTCCACCTCCTAACAAATCCATAAAAACTATTCCTCAATTTCCAATTCTTTAAAAATATCGTCATTAAAGAAGTCGTATAGGGTAATTCCTAGACCCCGACAAACTTTTTGCAAGGTTCTAACCGAACAATATTCGCTTTTGTTGTTTAACATAGTGTTTAGTGTTGAAGTTGTTAAGTTGCCCAATATGCAAACTTTGTTTATTGACATATTTTTTTCTTTTAATAAACTTAGAATTCTTTGTTTTACCGCTTCACATCCACGCATAATAGTCTCCTTTTGTATAGTTATTGTTTACTCAACCTCTAGGTTTTCGCGTTTGAATAGGTCGTCATCAAAAAATTCTTGAAATGTAATGCCAAGTCCGTCACAAATTAAGATTATTGTATCAAGTTTTACTGTTTTATATCGCTCTTCAATTATTGAACGCAAAGTTTCTTCTGGCATTGCAATTCTTTTGCATAATGCGTATCTGGTTAAATTGCTTTTTATAAGCAAATTTGAAATTCTAAGTGCAACTGCTTTTTGTGTTTTCATATTATTATCCTCTATATTTAAGATATTAGCAAATAACTATGCACCAAATAGCGTGTGTAAACACTGTAAAAAGTTGCACAAAAATTAAAAATGTGCTTTAATAAAGTAGATAAGTAAAAAAATAATAGCGTGTTTTAGTTTGTGTGTATTGGGGTGTTTTTATGCATATCTGTTCGTTGTTTGGGCATAGGGAAATTTGGGGAGAAGATGATTTTGATGAAAAGTTGGAGTGTGCTATAATTGATGCCATTGAAAATTTGGGAGTTGAGGAGTTTTGGGTAGGCGGATATGGAAAATTTGATTTCTTTGCGTCGATAATTTTAAGAAAAATAAAGAAAATATATCCACATATTCGTGTAATTTTGGTTCTTGCGTATTTGGAAAAGCAATTTGATGATGTTGACAAAAAATTCAATCAACAAACTTATGACGAAATTATATATCCTCCACTAGAGAGTGTTCCTAAAAGATATGCTATAGTCGCTAGAAATAAATGGATGGTGGATGAGAGTGACCACATTATTTTTTATGTAAATTGCTCATATGGTGGGGCTTTTAATATGCTGGAGTATGCCTTCAAAAAGAAAAAATCATATTTGAATATTGGCACAAAAAAACTCCCTTAGTGTGTTGCTAAGGGAGTTTTTGCTAGCGGAGAGACTAGCATACGTGTTTATGGATAATTTGCCACGAATGAACATACACAGTTTATAAAATGAACATACAATTTTTTATAAAAAGTTTAATGGTATCAAAATTTAAAATTTATATCAAAAGGGAGAAATTGTGGCAAATTTTATTTTTTAATATATTCCATATCCTTGAGGTATGGCGTTGGGATTTTTTGTGTCGACCTTTTCGGGAGTGTCGCATACTAGCACTTCGGTGGTAAGCAAAGTTGATGCCACACTAGTTGCATTTTCTATTGCACACCTAGTTACTTTTGTAGGGTCAATTATTCCCGATTTTAGCATATCCACATATTCGCCAGTTAGGGCGTTGTATCCAAAACTTGGGTTGTTCGCTTTTTGAATAGTGTCAATTACAATTGCACCATCTACGCCTGCGTTTTGGGTTATCATTTTTAGTGGTGCGCTTAGCGACTTTAGTACAATTTCGGCACCCGTTTTTTCGTCGCCATAGAGCGTGTCTACAAGTTTTTTTACATCGGGGATGCAATTGATAAGAGCAATTCCGCCACCTGCTACAATGCCTTCTTCTATGGCACTTTTTGTAGCCTCAATTGCGTCCTCAATTCTAAGTTTTTTCTCTTGCATTTCAACTTCGGTTGCACTGCCTACGCAAATAACGGCAATTCCTCCAAGCACCTTTGCAAGGCGTTCTTGCAAGCGGTTTTTGTCAAACTCACTCTCTGCAAGTTCAATTTGTCCTCGTATTTCTTTTACACGATTTTCAATGCTTTCTTTTTTGCCTGCGCCACCCGAAATGGTCGTGCTATCTTTTGTTACCTTTATAGATGAGGCAAAGCCCAATTTGGATAGGTTGGTGTCTTTTAGTTCAAGCCCTAGTTCGTCACAAATAAATGTTCCACCGGTTAATACGGCAATATCCTCGCATAGTGCTTTTCGCTTGTCGGCATACCCCGGTGCTTTTACGGCAACAACATTGAGCGCTCCTCTAAGTTTGTTTAGTACAAGAGTGCTTAGCACTTCGTTTTCGATGTCTTCGGCAATAATTAGTAGCGATTTGCCACTTTGGGACACTGCTTCAAGAGTGGATATTACATCGTTTAGGTTTTTGATTTTTTTGTCGGTTATGAGGATGTAGCAGTCGTTTAGGTTGCATTCCATTTTGTCTAGGTTATTTACCATATATGGCGATAGATATCCTCTATCAAATTGCATTCCTTCCACAATTTTTAGTTCGGTATCAATGGTCTTGCTTTCCTCAACGGTAATAACTCCGTCCTTGCCAACTTTTTCAAAACCTTTTGCAATAAGTTCTCCAATTTCTTCGTCGCCCGCACTAATAGATGCCACTTGAAAAATTTCTTTTGTGCTAGATACTTTTGTGGATATTTCCTTTAGTTTGTCTGTTACCACTTTTGTGGCTTTTTGTATTCCTTTTTTTAGGATTATTGGATTCGCACCTGCGGTGTAGTTTTTAACTCCCTCGCTTACAATGCTTTCGGCTAGTATACAAGCGGTTGTTGTGCCGTCGCCTGCTACTTCGTTGGTTCTAATGCTAACTTCTTTTATAAGGTTTGCCCCCATATTTTCATACGGGTCGGGCAGGGTGATTTCCTTTGCGATTGTAACCCCGTCGTTGGTGATAAGTGGGGTCGCAAACTTTCGGTCAAGCACCACATTTCTGCCCTTTGGTCCAAGTGTGATTTTTACGGTGGACGATAGTTTTTTAACTCCGCTTTCTAGTTTTTTTATGGCATCAAAGCCAAGTAATATTTGTTTTGACATATTTATTTCTCCTTTATTTTTCTAGTATTGCTAGAATATCTTTTTCTTTGATTATTGTGTAAGTTTCGCCGTCGATTTTAAATTCGCTTCCGGCATATTTATTGAAAACAACTTTGTCGCCCACCTTTACGGTAAATTCAATTTTTTTGCCGTCAAGGTCGCCTGTGCCAAGGGATACCACCTCGCAAATTTCGGGAGCCTTTGTGATTTCGGGCAAAATAATGTTTCCAATTTTTTCGGGTTTGTCGGGAAGTGTTTTGACAACAACCCTATCAAATAATGGTTTTAGTTTCATATTCTTCTCCTTTTGCTTTTATTTTTAAGTTTACTATTTGTCCGCCACAAATTTCAATTTTTGTTTGTATCAAATTTTGTCATAAAACCGATAGTTTTGAAATAAATTTTTGAATCGGCATTATTGTCAATACTTTAAGCCTTGCGTGGTGGCATAATTGATAAAAAGCATTAATATATTGAATTTGAAGCGGGGCTATAAACCTTACACCAAAATGCTATCACACTGGGAGGGTAGAAAATCAAATATTATGACAAAAATTTTTTATTACGATGATGTAAAAGTTATAAAAAAGCCCTTATCCAAGCGGATAAAACCAATTTTAATTTTTTTTATTTTTATTGTTTTTTGTGGTGGAATTTGCTTTGTTGGGATGCATCTAAGTCGTTCGCTTGCGGTGGGGAACATATCTACAATTTTTGTTTATGGTGGCACAAACATAAAGTGCGATAAAAAAGAAATGTATGCCGTGGCTATGGGGAAGTACGAAAAAATTACGGACGCCGAAAAGGTTGCTTTGGGTGCAACAATTCAGGGTGCGGGTGGATACATATGGAAAGACGACGACTATTACTATGTGTTGGGTTCGGTGTATTCGGATAGCGAGTCGGCGGATAGTGTTGCAAAAAACTTAAGTGGCACAAACTATGACATAAGCGTTCTAAAGATATCTATGCCAAAACTTGCTCTTAGTTTTGATGACCTTGAGCCCAAATCGGTAAGCACAATCCGTGACGCCATTGATTTTTTTGATACTTGCTACCAAAAAATTTATGACCACGCTATCGCTTTTGACAAAAGTGAAGCCAACAACTTAGGTGTTAGTTCAAGTTTGTCCGAACTAAGAGGGGATTTGAAGGTGTATATTAGCACCATTCAAAATATAAATAGCGGTGGCAATACCCAAATTCAAGAGGTCATAAATGGGCTAATTCGCTTGGACGAACTGCTTGACCAAGCAATTATAAAAACAATTGACAACTCTAGCACGTCGTCTTATCTTAAGTATACTCTTTGTAGTACTACAAATATCGAATTGTCTATGAGGAATGCTTTGGCTTGAGGTTGTTTGCAAAATGCGACCAAAAAACCAAATTAATACACAAGGGTTGCATTTTTGCAAAGAATTTTATTTGGAAAAACTAAAACATTGATATATAATATAAAATATGGATAAAAAGAAGAAGAGTTATATATTTTTTGCTAGCATTGTTGTGCTAGGTGTTGTAATAGATTTGTTGACCAAGATTTTATTTGAAAAATATTTTGTTGGTGGCGGAAAGGAAATTGTTGTTATTCCCAACTTTTTTTCCTTTACATATGTAAAAAACACGGGCGCCGCTTTCGGAATTTTTGGCGAAAGCACATTGGCACTATCTATAGCCTCGCTATTTTTCATAGGTGTATTTGTTACTTATGATATTTTTTATCATAGCAACAACCTTTGGTATGTGTTTGGCATTTCAATGCTAATTAGTGGCGCTATAGGGAACTTTGTGGATAGGATTTTCCTAGGCTACGTTAGAGATTTTATTAACATAGAAATATTTCCATTTGTATTTAATTTTGCCGACGCATTAATTACTTTTGGGGTAATTTGTTTTGGCGTGTTCCTTGTGTTTTTTGGGTATAAGGATGGGAAGAAAGAAAAAAAAGATAAGTCGGAGAAAAAAACTATAGACGACAAAAATCAAGGTGTCAATGTGGAAGCCGATAGTTTGGTGGAAAACGTTACCCAAAACTCAAACGATGCTAGCGAAAATAACGACGAAAAAACCTTAGCAGGCGACTTGAAGAAAAGTGCGGACAACGACAATAAGGACAAACCTAATAAGAAAAGAAAAACTAGTGCTAAAGCACTAGATGGCAGAGAGGACGCTTCTAAAGATGGCGAGGTTGACCGAAAAGATAAAGAGGTTGACCCAAAAGATAAAGAATTTGCTACTAAAGATAGAGGGGCTACTTCTAAAGATAAAGAAGTTGTCCAAAAAGATAAAAAGGTTGTCGCACAAGATAAAGAGTTTACTACAAAAGACAAAGGGCTTGCCACTAAAGATAGAAATTTTACTACCAAAAATAGTAGTGGTGCAACTAAAGATAAAGAGCATATAGCCAACAAGGTTGACCCTGCTACAAAAAAAGATAAACCTATTGGCAAAAAAAAGACCGCTAAAAAAATCGTGCAACAGGGGGAAAATGATGGAGTACAAAATTGATACCCTTGACCAAAAAAAGCGTCTAGACATTTTTGTAAACGAAAAGTGCCCCGAAAAGACTAGGTCGCACATAAAAAAATGGATAGAAGACGGCGTTGTTACTGTAAATGGAAAAACTCAAAAGGCGGGCTACTCGCTAAAGGTTGGGGACGTAATAACAATTGGCGAGGTGGAAGAAAAAGTTTTGTCGGCGGAACCTCAAGACATTCCTATCGAAATTGTGTACGAGGATGACGACTTTGCAATAGTAAACAAACCACAAGGTATGGTTGTGCATCCCGCAATCAAAAACTATGACGGAACCCTTGTTAATGCACTTATGTTTAAACTAAAAAGTCTAAGTTCCATAAATGGCGTAATTAGGCCGGGCATTGTGCATAGGCTAGACAAGGACACAAGCGGGCTACTTGTAATTGCCAAAAATGATGACGCCCACGTAAACCTAAGCAAACAAATTGCTTCAAAGGAATGCAAGAGGATTTATTGGGCGATAGTGGATGGCGTTGTAAAGGATGATGGCGAGATTATCACCAAGTTTGGGCGAGACCCAAAAAATCGCCTAAAGATGGCGGTTTTGAGCGAGGGAAAAGTGGCTCATACAAAGTACAAGGCGCTTGAAATTTTTGGGAAGTATTCCCTTTTGGAGTTTGAGTTAAAAACGGGTAGGACTCACCAAATAAGGGTTCATAGTGCCTATATGCACCACCCAATTGTGGGCGACAAACTCTATAATCCAAACCCTTGCAAGTTTAAGTTAAATGGGCAATTGCTTCACGCCAAAAAGTTGGTTTTGACCCACCCAAGGACGGGGGAGACTATGGAGTTTGAGTGTGATATTCCAGACTATTTTAAAAATATTCTAGAGGGGCTAAGAAACAACAAATGAAAGATACTATCAAAAAATTTTTGACTAACAAACTTAATTTGGCGTGTGTAATTATGGAGTGCATAGCCATAATCCTTCTTATTATTGGGGCGTGTGGTGTGCCAGTTTGTGTAATCCTCTTTTTGATTGTGGAGGGTGCTACGCTAATTGTGTGGGGCATTAGAACCATAAAACAAAACGGGCAAATTGTGTTTAACAAACAATATTACGACGAGTTGCCATATAGCACCGAGCAAAAAATGGCTATGGAAAAAATGGACAATAGAGCAATGAAAAACAACAAATTCAATGGATGGATATATATAGTTATGGGTGTTGTGCTAATTTTTGCAAGCATTCCATTTATTGTATAATGGACAAAATTAGCCTAAAAAGGCAAGTATAGGTGCCTTTTTGTAGTTGCAAAAAGCACTTAGTTGTGCTATACTAATTAAGTTATGACAATTGCTTTGGGTAAGCAAAAGTATATTTTTTAAGGAGAAAACATTAAATGAAAAAAGAATTAAAGAAACTAGAGAATAAAAATATGCAACTAACCGTTGAGTTGGATGCAAAAGAATGGGAAGCACTAGTAAACGAGTCATACAACAAAAACAAAGGTAAATACAAAGTAGAGGGCTTTAGAGCAGGTAAGGCACCTAGAAAGATGATTGAAAAAATGTATGGAACCGAAGTTTTCTATGAGGACGCTATTATGGATGGCTTCAATAGAGTATATGGAGAGGTTTTGGACACCGACCATTCTTTTGAGCCAATTGACGCTCCTGAAATTACAATCCCTAAACTAGACGGCACAGGCATTACAATTGTTGCCGAAATCCCAGTTAAGCCAGAAGTTAAATTGGGTGCATACAAGGGACTAAAAATTTCAACTGAGCCTAAGAAAATTACCGAAAAAGACGTTGAAGCCGAACTTAAGAGGGTTCAAGAGCAAAATGCAAGACTTGTTGAAAAAGACAAGGCAATCGAAAACGGCGACATTGCAAACATTGACTTCAAAGGTAGCATTGATGGCAATTACTTTGAGGGTGGCACTGCCGAAGGATTTGATTTGAATATCGGTAGCCATAGTTTTATTGACAACTTTGAAGACCAACTTGTTGGACTAAAAGCAGGGGAAGAAAAAGATGTAATTGTTACTTTCCCAAAGAACTATCAAGCCGAGGACTTGGCGGGCAAAGAGGCTAAATTTGAGTGTAAAGTAAACGCCGTAAAAGTAAGAGAACTTCCTGAAATTAACGATGCTCTTGCAAGCGATGTTAGTGAGTTTGAAACTCTTAGCGAATACAAAGAGCACATCAAAGAGCACCTAGCACATCACGCTGAGGAAGACGCTAGAGCAATGACCGAAAGCAAAATTCTAGACAAAATAGTTGAGAATATGGAAGTTGAAGTGCCTGAAATTATGGTTACTAGAGAACTTGACGCAATTATGCAAGATATGGAATATAGACTTATGTATCAAGGTGCTACAATGGAAATGTATTGTGAGTATCTAAATACAACTGTAGAAAAACTTAGAGAAGAAAGAAAAGCGGATGCTTTGAAATCGGTTAAAGTTAGACTTGCTCTTCAAGAAATCCTAAAAGCCGAAAAAATTGGCGTTTCTCAAAAAGAAATTGATGAATATGTAGAAAATATGGCAAAAAGAATGGGAAAAGACATCGAAGAGTATAAAAAGATGCTAAATGCCGAAAGATTTAATCAAATTGGAAACGAAATTTTGATGAAAAAGATGTTGAATTTCTTGGTAGAAAATAACAAATAATTGTTTTATAGTTGGAGGGAATTATGTTAGTACCTTATGTTGTAGACCAAACAAGTAGCGGAGAAAGAAGTTATGATATTTATAGCAGGCTACTTGAAGATAGAATTATTTTTATAACAGGCGAAATTGACGATGCAACTGCAAACACCGTTGTTGCACAACTTATTTATTTGGAAGCAAAAAATCCCGACAAGGATATATCAATTTATATCAATAGTCCCGGTGGAAGTGTGACTGCCGGAATGGCAATTTATGACACTATGCAATATGTTAAGTGTGATGTATCAACCATTTGTATTGGACTTGCAGCCTCAATGGGGGCTTTCCTACTAACTGCGGGGACAAAGGGAAAAAGATTTTGTTTGCCAAATAGCGAAGTTATGATTCATCAACCATTGGGTGGGGCACAAGGTCAAGCAAGTGATATTGAAATCACCGCTAACCACATTGTTGCAACCAAGAAAAAGATGATAAAAATGCTTAGCAAAAACAGTGGTCAACCTATTTCAAAAGTGGAAAAAGATGTGGATAGAGACTACTTTATGACTGCCGATGAAGCGGTTGCTTATGGTCTAGTAGACAAAGTTATTACTAGGAAAAAATAAGTAAAGCGTGTGTACTATGCAAATATATATTTCTAGCATAGTACATTTTTTAAATTATTAGGAGATATATGGAAAAGGATATTGACAAAATTATTATGGAATGCTCGTTTTGTGGCAGGAGCCAAATGGAGACCAAAAATCTAATTACAAGCCCCGATGGCTCGTGCTTTATTTGCGAAGATTGTGTGGCAATATGTGGCGAAATGCTCGAAAAAACCAGAAGAAGAAAGGGCGGGGAGAAAATAAAACTCCCAACCCCAAGCGAACTAAAAAAGATGCTTGACGAGTATATTGTTGGTCAAGACGAGGCAAAAAGGGTGCTTAGTGTGGCGGTATATAATCACTACAAAAGGATTAATTATAATATTGATGCCGAACACTCCAAAAAGGGCGGAGAGGTGCTTGATTTGGACAAAAGCAACGTGCTACTAATTGGTCCAACCGGAAGCGGAAAAACGATGCTTGCAAGAATTTTAGCAAAGATACTAAAAGTGCCATTTGCTACCGCCGATGCTACAACACTTACTGAGGCGGGTTATGTGGGCGAAGATGTTGAAAATATTCTTTTAAAACTTATTCAAAATGCCAATTATGACATTGCAAAAGCCGAGCAAGGGATAATATATATTGACGAAATAGACAAGATTACAAGAAAGTCCGAAAATCCTAGCATTACCCGTGACGTTAGTGGCGAGGGCGTTCAACAAGCACTTCTTAAAATAATTGAAAATACCGTTGCAAATGTTCCTCCTCAAGGCGGAAGGAAACATCCTCAACAAGAACTTCTTCAAATAAACACAAAAAATATACTATTTATTTGTGGTGGAGCGTTTGTAGGACTAGACAAAATTATTGAAAAGCGTAGCAACAAGTCCTCTCTTGGTTTTAGCGTAGAGGACAAAAAGGAAGACAAGTCAAATAGCGAGGTTATAAAGGAAATTCAACCTCAAGACCTTATAAAATATGGCTTAATTCCGGAGTTTGTTGGAAGACTTCCAATTGTTGTGGGGCTAGACGAACTAAATGAAGATGCTCTTGTTAAAATTATGACTGAGCCAAAAAATGCACTTGTAAAGCAATATAAAACAATGTTTAAAATTGATGGTGTTGAACTTGATGTTTTGCCTGACGCGGTAAGAGCGGTTGCAAAAAAGGCAATGAAACTAAAAACGGGTGCAAGAGGGCTTAGAACAATAATGGAGGACATAATGCTAGACATTATGTTCGTAACCCCAGACGACAAAAGTATTGGAAAGGTTGTTGTAAATACCGAAACGGTGGAAAGCAAAAAACCAATAATTGAGCATAAGCCTATGGAAGCACCAAGCGTAAAAGAAGTGGGTTCGGGCGAAAATATTGCTTAACTACTATGGAAATTAAAATAAATCAAATGAAAAGTGAGGGGAAAATATGGATATTAGGTCGGCTAAATTTGTAACAAGCGTGGCGGAAAGCAAACATATACTAAACGACGGGAAAAAGGAAATTGCCTTTGTTGGAAGAAGCAATGTGGGTAAAAGTTCGCTTATTAATATGCTTACAAAACAAAATAAACTTGCCAAAACAAGTTCTACACCCGGAAGAACTAGACTTATTAATTATTTTCTTATAAATGACGAGTTTTACTTTGTGGACTTGCCGGGATATGGATACGCAAAGGCGAGCAAAACAATGGTTGATGGGTGGCAATCTATGATTGAGCCATATCTTCTTGATAACCCTCAACTATATCTTGTTTGTATGCTTGTGGACAGTAGGTTTGAGCCTACCGCACAAGACAAACAAATGCTTAAATTTTTGACATATTACCAAATTCCATTTATTATAATTGCTACAAAGTGCGATAAGTTTGGAAAAAGTCAAGTAAAACCACAAATGCAAAAGATAGCCAACTATTTGGGTGTTGGTGTTAGCAATGTGTTTGCGTCTAGTGGCGAAAAACTCCTTGGACGAAAGGAAATTCTAGACAAATTTGACCAATTCCTTGACGATAGCAACTATGAGGCAGACAAGGAAGAGGATTAATAGATAAAAATGCTATCAATTAATTTTGTTAGTATTTTTTTGGTTTATGCACAAAAAATATGTGGTACGGCATATACTTTACCATACAATCTTTAGGAGGTAATTTATGTCGTTTTTTTCCGGAAATAGACAGGGTTGTAATCCAGGGCCAATTCAAGGCAGTCCACTAAATGGGCTTTGCGAAAAGGCGTGTATTCAAACAAGAAAAGTTTTTGACGCTTGTATGAAACAAGTGCAGTTGGAGGGGACGAGTATTACTCTTAGTGACCAAAATCCCGCAAGCCCAACTACTCCGCTTACTTTTGTTGGATGCTCAACCCAAACAGATGATGTGCGTTTGAGTAATTTGGTGGTAGATAGGTTTGAGGATAAGCCTTGCTTTGCAAGGGTTACGGGCACGGTCAACATCCCAATCACCGTCAGTTACACCGACAGTGCGAGCACTGCGGGTACGGGTACGGGCGTTGTTAGTGTGCCTATTGATGTGGTTTTATATGTTCCTCAACCTTCGGTTGTGCCATATCAAGTAACGGCTTTTGCAAATGCAATATGCTCGGGTGGAACTTTTGTATCAGATAGTACTTTTACAATCAATACTTGCATTACAGTAATTATTAGAGTTGTGGTCGATGCGGAACTACTAGTTCCTACATATGGATATTGCCAAATTCCGCCTTGTCAAGACTATACCCAAGACATTTGCACGGGATTCTTTGATTTGCCACTTTATCCCTCTCAACAACCCGTAAATCCACCCACTCAAGTAAATTGTGGCGGTTAACTGATATGTAATTTGACACCCTAATATTTGGGGTGTCTTTTGTTTATGAGGGGTATTTGTTGGATTAACTTGATTGTATTAAGAGTTTGTATTTTGTGGTGTAAAAATATTGTTGCTTTAATAAAAAATTGGGCTTTTTGTAATTTTTAATAAATAGAGTTGTGAAATCACGCTACTTTTGCTAAAATATAGGTAGGAGAGATTATGAAAGTATTTGCTATTAGTGATTTGCATTTGAGTATAAATAACCCCAAGCCTATGGATATTTTTGGACCCGTTTGGGATGGATATTTGGATGCAATAGAAAAAAGTTGGAACAAAAAAGTTTCGGATGACGATATTGTGCTAATTTCGGGCGATATTTCGTGGGCTATGAAGTTTAAAGACGCTTTGCCTGACCTTGAATACATATCCAAACTAAAAGGTCACAAGGTGCTAATTAAGGGCAACCACGATTATTGGTGGAATTCTATTAGTGAAATTAGAGCCAATTTGAAAAACAAAACCTATGCCATACAAAACGACGCCATAAAGATAGGAAAGGTGGTTATAGGGGGCTCTAGAGGTTGGGTTTTGCCCGACAACTTCAAAACCGAACAAGACGAAAAAATATTTAAGCGAGAGTGCCTAAGAATGGAATTGTCCCTTAAAAATATGGAGCACCTAAGCGAAGTGGGGGACATAAAAATCCTTATGACACACTATCCACCTTTGAATATAAAAAGGCAATCGAATGATTTGAGCGAATTGTTTTTGAAATATGGGGTAGATAAGGTTGTTTATGGTCACCTTCATAGTTATGACAAGGGCTACAAACTAAAGTTTACAAAAAAGAAAATTGACTACTATCTTACCTCGTGCGATTTGGTTGGAAACAAACTTGTAAAAATCGCCGAAGTGGAAGACTAAAATTCTGTTCCACGATTTAGTGCGTTGGGCGTGCTAGACCGTGGAATTTTTTTATTTTGAAATTTTTTGCCGAAAGTGGCAAAAATTTTCAAAATGGCTAGAGCGTGGAAGGATGAAAATAGTGATTTTTGTGTATAAATATGTATGTTTTTTGCAAAAAATGATAAAAATTTATAAAAATACACCCATAATGTAGAAAAACCATTTAGTGCAAAAAGTATTCAAAAATGTATTTTTATAAATCAAAGTTTATATTGGTTATGAAAATATAATTATGAATATTTATAAGGCGTATTCGTGGGGGATTGCTTAAAAAAATAATAAAAATGGCTAAAATTGCGATTTTTTAATTGAATTTTATAAATTTGCCCGTTGTCGAATTTTGAGTAAATATTCAAAAAAATGTAATTAAACTTTTTTCAAAGTGTTAATTTTTGCTTTGAGAAAATGGTTCTCGGGTGTATAATTATAAATGTAAAGAGAATGTCGGACCAAATATATGTATATATTTAAAAATGCATACTCTTTCAAAAAATACAAATTTTTATGCATAGGTCTTGTGAGTGTGTTTAGACTATGCGTAAGAAAAATTTTTTGGTGTTGGTGTGAAAAATGGAAGAAACATTGGAAATTAAATTTGAACACACTCCAGTTCTTTTAAATGAGTGTTTGAATGGACTAAATATTGACCCTACCGGCATATATGTTGATGGGACACTTGGCGGTGGTGGTCACTCTGGGGAAATTCTTAAAAGGTTGACAACCGGAAAACTTATTGCTTTTGATAAAGACGAAGACGCTTTGAGTTCGACGGGAAAAAAACTAGCGCCCTTTGGGGACAAAGTGGTCTATGTAAAAAGCGACTTTAAAGAAATGTCCCAACGAGTAAAGGAAATGGGTATCGACGGAGTTGATGGGATTTTGCTTGACCTAGGGGTTAGCAGTTATCAAATTGATACTCCCGAGAGGGGCTTTTCGTATAGGTTTGACGGAAAACTTGATATGCGAATGGATAAGTCTTCTAGTCTTACCGCTTATGATGTGGTCAATAGTTATTCAAAAGACGAACTTATTAAAATACTGTACGAATATGGGGAAGAGAGTTTTGCAAAACTTATTGCCACAAAGATTGTGGAAGAAAGGATGACAAAACCAATTGAGACAACCGGTGAATTAACACGATTGGTCGAAAGTGCAATACCAAAAAAGTTTTGGGGACGAGGAAGTGTTGCAAAAAAGACCTTTCAAGCAATAAGGATAGAGGTAAACGGCGAACTAACTGGACTAGACGAGGCTATTAATCAAATGATTGACCTCCTTAATCCAAACGGGCGAATTTGCATAATTACATTCCATTCGCTAGAGGATAGGATAGTAAAAAATGCATTTAAACTTAGGTGTACCGATTGCATTTGTGACAAATCGTTGCCATTTTGTGTATGTGGTCACAAAGCCGACGCTATGTTAGTTAGCAAAAAACCAATAGTCGCTACAAACGAAGAACTAAAAAATAACAAGCGTAGTAGCAGTGCAAAACTAAGGGTTTTGCAAAAGAAATAAAAACGGGGGTTAAGGAAAATGAGTGCATTCGGAAAAGTATCTTATAGTGAAAACGATGTAGAGTCTACCGAGGACGTAAAACAAGAATTTGAAACTACGTCTACTGTTTCCGAGCAAGTAGAAAAGTTTGATAATTCCTACACCCACGCAAAATTAAAAGACTTGTATGAACAATATGACAAAATTACTATCGACGAAGAAAAGTTGAAGTCGGTATCCCAAGTAAAAACCAATGCGGTTACCAAAAAAGTGCCATTTAGAGTGACTTTGTATATGACAACCGCAATGCTTGTAACGCTACTTCTTGCCTTCCTTTGCATTTATAACATAACAGTCATAAACGCTATGGGTTCAAGCATAGACTACAAACAAGAAGAAGTGATAAATTATGAATATGACCTAGCAAATGCAAGAACTATTTATGAGGACTTGACGAATGTTGACAATATTCAAAGCGAACTAAGCGATTTGGGATATTCAGTTGATGCTTCTTCAAATATAGTGGCTATATCCGTTCCAGAAAAAACGGAGGTAATCGAATTGCAAGCCGAAACCAATTGGTTTGACGCATTTTGTAATTTTCTTAGCCGAATATTTGGGTAGGTAATATGCAAAATAATTCAATAATATCATTAAAAAGAAGACTACTAGCCGTATTTGTGCTAGTGTCTTTTTGTTTTTTTGCAATAATTATAAGGCTAGGATATTTGCAACTAATAAAGGGCAAGTGGCTCCAAGCCAAAGCCACCGACCAGTGGACTAGAGACTTGCCATTAAACGCGGTTAGAGGCAATATTTATGACACAAACGGCGTCACACTTGCCACAAACTATTCCTCCTACGATGTTTATGTAAGACCTAGTATGGTCACCGATTCAAAGGCGGTGGCAAGGGTTTTGTCGGATACTCTTGGCATCAATTTTGACAAAGTATATTCAAAAGTTGTAGATATGTACAAAAGCGAGGTGCTCATAAAACTTCAGGTGTCAAAAGAGAAAGTGGAGACGATTAAGTCAAGCGGGCTAAAAGGAATTCTCTTTAGTGAAAACAATAGTAGGCATTATCCGCTAAATTCGACCCTTACACAGGTTTTGGGCTTTACTACCATAGACAATGTGGGGCAAGCGGGTTTGGAGGCGTATTACAACAAATATTTGACGGGCGTAAATGGCTATGTTACCGAAGAGAGCGATGTAAAAGGCGTAAAAATTGAAAATAGTCTAACTACATATATTCCTAGCATAAGTGGGATGAATTTGGAACTCACAATCGATGCGTCCATTCAAGTTTTTACCGAAAACGCTCTAGCAAAACTTATGGAAGAGCAAAAGCCTAAGCGTGCTAGTGCAATTGTTATGAATCCAAACACCGGCGAAATTGTGGCAATGGCGACTATGCCAAATTTTGATTTGAACGACGTTCCTCGTGACGATGTGGCGTCTCTTATGGAAACGGTAAAAAACATAAACATTGTGGATGTGTATGAGCCGGGCTCGACTTTTAAGTGTGTCACAATGGCAAATGCAATAGACACAGGCGTGGCTAGTCTTAGTGACAATTTTTTTGACCCCGGATATAGGATGGTGGATGGCGAAAAAATTAGGTGTTGGAAACTAACGGGACACGGGGCTCAATCGCTTAGTGACGGGCTTTGTAATAGTTGCAATAGTGTGTTTGTGGATTTGGCTTTGAGGCTAGGCAAGGACGAAATGTATAAGATGTTTGAGCGTTTTGGTTTTGGTGAGCAAACGGGCATAGATTTCTATGGCGAGAGTGCGGGGATAATTATGGATAGCGAGGTGTCCAGGACGGTGGATGTGGCAAGAATGGGTTTTGGTCAAGCGATTGCCGTAACGCCTCTTCAAGAAATAAACGCTATTTGTAGCATTGTTAATGGTGGAAATTTGTATGAGCCATATTTTGTAAAAAGGATAACCGATTGCAACGGTGAGGTTGTGTTTGAAAAATCGCCAACCGTGCTAAAAAAGACTATATCCTCTAGAACCAGTGACATTATGAAAACTATGATGGAAGATGTTATAAAAAAATATAGCGGATATTATTCCTACATCCCCGGATACCGCGTGTCTGGGAAAACGGGCACGACCCAAAAGTACTCGGACGGAAAAATTAGTGGAACATATATTGCGTCGTTTGTGGGGTGCTTCCCCGCCGATAATCCCGACTATGTAATACTTATTTTGGCGGATGAGCCAAGTGGTGGGAGTTATTATGGAAGTATAGTTGCCACACCTTATGCAAAACTAATAATTGAAGATATTATTGAGTACAAAAACTATAAGCCGTCAAATCCTAGCGAACTAGAAAACAATCCTTTGGATGAAAAGGTTCCGATGCCAAATGTTATTGGAAAGGATGTGTGCAGGGCGGAAAGTGAACTAGAAGCACTTGGCTTGCAGGTGGAAATTGAGGGGGTTGGAAATGTGGTTGTTGACCAATTTCCATACGAAAACATAGAGGTTATAAAAAACGGAATAGTTGTTATAAAAACCGAATAATACAATGTGGCTTGCTATGGTGTAATAGCAAGTCGTTTTTTGTAAATAAATGTAGATTGCAAGGCAAAACTATTTGTCATAATTTGGCAATCCGTCCTAAACCAAATTTTCAAGTGATACAATAATAAAAAATACTTATGAGGTACAAAAATGAGACTAAGAAAATTGCTAGTGGGCGTTGAAATAAAAAAGGAAATTGGGTTTAGAAATATTAATATCCAAAGTATTACACATAGGTCAAGCGATGTAACAAAGGGCGGACTTTTTATAGCGATAAACGGAAGGTCGTCGGACGGGAATGATTATATAGAAGACGCAATAAATCGTGGGGCAAAATGTATCATTACCGAAAGGGAAATGGCTTGCCAAAATGCTACAATAATTGTTGTAAAAAACGCACGAAAAGCAATGAGTATTATTGCAAAAAATTTTTATAATAGGGAATGCGATAATATGGATATTGTGGGTGTGGTTGGCACATCGGGAAAGACTACTACTTCGCATATAATAAAACAAATACTAGAACAAAATGGCAAAAAGGTAGGCGTAATTGGCACAAATGGCGTATATATTGACAATATACGACTAGATAATGGGTTTACAACACCCGACCCAATAGATTTGCATTATATATTTTATCAAATGAAATCGTTTGGGGTAGACACGGTTGTTATGGAAATATCCGCCCAAGGAATTAGCCAATTTAAGGTGGCAGGGATTAGGCTCAAAGTGTGCGTGTTTACAAACTTGACGCCCGAGCATTTGGACTTTTTTGGAAGTATGGATGAGTATGCAAATTGCAAGATGAAATACTTTGATATAAAGAATATGGATGAAGCGATTATTAATGTTGACGACCCATATGGAATGGAAATTGCATACACCTCAAATATGCCCGTACTTAGTGTTGGTATCGAGAACCCTGCAAACACTTTTGCAATAGATATTTTGTCTAATTCAAATGGGCTAAAGTTTGTGGTAAATCTTATGGACGATGTATATAGGATTGATACAAAATTGGTAGGCAGATTTAATGTGTATAACATTATGTCAGCAATGGCGGTCGCAAAAATTTTGGGACTAAATAAATCCCAAATTGAAAGGGGTGTGCAAACCCTAAAACCGATTGATGGAAGGTATGAGGTATTCCACCTAGACAAGGGGAAGAGCATTATTGTAGATTTTGCCCACACTATTGATAGCATAGATAGGTTACTAAGTTTTGTGAAAAGTGGTGCAAAGGGGAGAGTGATTGCACTATTTGGGTGTGTTGGCTATAGCGATAGTGCAAAGCGTAAAGCGATGATGAATGCAACTTTAAAATGTGCCGACTATGTGGTTGTGACATCCGATAACCCTGGTAATACACCGTTTGAGGATATTGAAAAGGACATGGTAGACGGTGTTCCAAAAAACAAATACATTTCAATTGAGGATAGAAAGAGTGCAATTAATTTTGGATACGGCTTGCTTAGGGAAAATGATACGCTTGTTGTTATGGGAAAGGGGGTTGAAAGTTTTCAAAAAATTGGCAATGAAAAAATTCCGTATAGTGACATAAAAACTGTGCAAGAATTAATAAATAAGCAAGAGGTTTTATGAAATACGGATTAATTAATTTTTGTGTGTGCTTTGTATTTGCGACTTTGATATCTCCGCTAATAATTGGCTTTTTGCGAAAATTAAAGTTTGGACAAAGTATACTTGTGTATGTCGAAAAGCACAAGTCAAAGGCGGGCACACCAACAATGGGTGGGATTATATTTATATTGTCTGCCGTGCTTGGATATTTTCTTTTCTTTTCTCAAAATAACACTATCGCTACAATTTCATTTCTTAGTTTTTTGTTCTTTGGAATGGTTGGATTTTTGGATGATTTTATCAAGATTAAGTTTAAGCAAAATGAGGGGCTAAGGCCTTATCAAAAAATAATTGGTCAATTGGGCATTGCTATAGTTATTGGGATATACGTATATCGCTCAGGACTAGTTGGGAGTGATGTTATTATCCCGTTTTCAAATAAAACTATTGACTTGAGCGTTTGGATAATTCCGTTTGTAATTTTTGTATACTTGGCGGTTGTAAATAGTGTAAATTTGATTGACGGATTAGATGGACTTTGTGCTTCGGTTAGTTCAATTGTTATTGGTGCTTTTACTATAATTTTGATGCTCTTGTTTGGTGGAGAAGAGGGTGTTTATGCAAGCGAAATTTTAAACCTAAATACTCTATCTTTGGGGTTACTTGGAGGGGTGCTTGGGTTCTTGCTTTTCAACTCGCATAAGGCAAGTTGTTTTATGGGCGACACGGGCTCGCTTGCTCTTGGTGGATATATTGCATCAATGTTTGTGCTTACAAAAGAGTATCTTCTATTTTTGATACTGGGGCTCCCGTTTGTATTGACCGCTTTGTCGGTTGTTTTGCAAGTTGGATATTATAAACTAACGAAAAAAAGAATATTTAAAATGGCACCACTTCATCATCATTTTGAAATGACATATGGCGAAACAAAAGTGGTGGCGTGGTATAGGATATTGACAATAACTTTATCATTATTGACAATTATTTTCTACATTTAGACAAAAACTATTGGTTTGGGTATATTTTTTGAGGTGTGGTATTTATGAATTTTGATTATAAAAATATTTTGATTATGGGTTATGGAAAGAGTGGGAAAGCGGTTGAGGAAATTGTAAAGAAACTTGAGGTTGACTACAAGATTTATGATAGAAACAAAAAGATTGACGGGGGAAATTATTACTCAACTTTATCAAAGAAAATTATAAGGAACTTTGACCTAATTGTTTTGTCGCCTGCCATTTCTACTTACAACAAATATGTTGTCTATGCCGAAAAGATTGGCATAAAAGTTGTGGGAGAAATGGAGTTTGGTTATTGGTTTACTTCGTCGTTTGTAATTGGCATTACGGGCACTAATGGAAAGACGACAACAACTCGTCTTACAAACGATATAATTTCCACCACATACAAAAGTGACGCCTTTGGGAATATTGGTACTCCACTTAGTCTTGCGTACAATAGAGAACTAGATTATATGGTGTGTGAGGTTAGTTCGTTTCAGTTGGAATCGACCTATTCTTTTAAGCCGTACATATCGGTTATTCTAAACATCGCCGAAGACCATTTGGATAGGCACAAAACTTTTGAAAACTATATTGCTTGCAAACTTGGTCTTCTCAAAAATTGCAACGAAAAGTCTTTGGTGGTCTTAAACGCCGATGACAAAATTCTTATGGCAAAAACCGATGGGCTTAGTGCAAGAAAATATTATATTTCAAAGTTTGGAAAAGTTAAGGGCGTGTACTTCCTTGACGGAAAAATTTATGAGAATATAAATGGCAATAGGGTCTTTATGAATATGGAAAATTACGATAGGTTTATGCCTGTGATTGATGACCTTCTTGCAAGTATCCTAGTGGGGCTACTTCTAAAACTTGACAAAGAAAAAATCATTGGGGCAATTGATGCTTTTGAGTTGTCGCCACATAGGCTAGAGGTTGTTGAAAATGTAGGCGGGGTTACTTTTGTGGACGATAGCAAGAGCACAAATGTCCATAGCACGCTTAATGCACTTGGCAACACAAAAGGTGGAGTAGTTTTGCTTTTGGGCGGTGCCGACAAAAAACTTAATTTTGGAAAAATATTTTCGTCGTATAACGATAAACTTAGGCGAGTGGTTGTATTTGGAAGAGCGGGGAAGAAAATTAGAAGGTGTGCAAAAAAGCACGGCTTTGAAAATGTTGCACTTTTCAAAACTTTCTATGAGGCGGTTAAGAATGCGTGTATAATGTCGTCGTCGGGCGAAACGGTGCTTTTGTCACCCGCGTGTGCTAGTTTGGATGAGTTTAGTGGCTACGCCGAAAGGGGCGAAAAGTTCAAGGCTATTGTTAGGGAATATGTCGATGCAAAAAAGTAAAAAAATGATTTTTGTGCTTGTGACGCTAGTGCTGGGGTTGTGTTTGTTTGGAATGCTTATGATTTATAGTGCTAGCAGTTATAGTAGTGAAGTGCTTTATGGGGACGGTTTGCACTTTGTCAAAAAACAAATTTTTGGATTTTTGATGGGTGTGGGGTGCTTTCTCTTTACATACAAGTTTGATTATCATAGGTATTACAAACTAAGATATTGGATTATGGGACTTTCTATCATTTTGCTAGCCCTAGTGTTTGTGCCCGGCATTGGTATTTCGGCAAACGGTGCTAGGCGTTGGATTGGTTTTGGTGGAGTGCAGTTGCAAAGTAGCGAGGTTGCCAAGTTTGGGTTTGTAATTTTCACCGCCAGTTATTTATCAAAAAATTACAAAAAAACAAAGTCGTTCAAGGGGATTCTTCCCGTTCTTGTGGCGGGTGGGGTTATATGCTTGCTTGTTATGCTTGAGCCAAATATGAGTGTTACAATGTGTATTGGAATGGTTATGATTCTTATGCTTTTTGTGGGCGGGATGAGCCTCAAACATTTTTGTATGCTTGCTGTACCCGCCGTTGCTCTTGTTGTTTTGCTAATAGTGGTTGAGCCATATAGGCTTAGTAGGCTTATGGCTTTTATTAACCCGTGGGCAAACCCCAAAGAAGACGGCTACCAACTTATCCAAAGCCTTTATTCTTTGGGGGCAGGCGGGCTCTTTGGCGTGGGGTTATTTAATAGCAGACAAAAGTATTTGTTTTTGCCCTTTGCCGAAAGCGATTTTATATTTGCAATAATAGGCGAAGAGTTTGGACTAATTGGGTGTATGCTCCTAATTTCGGTGTATGCAATAATCATTGCCATTGGCATCAAAATTGCATTAAACTCTTCCGACCGCTTAGGTACATATTTGGCGCTTGGCATAACATCCGTCATTGCCGTCCAACTTCTTATAAACATAGCCGTGGTCACAGGCTCCATTCCGCCCACTGGCATCCCACTTCCATTTATATCCGCCGGTGGCACAAGCCTAATGGTTTTTATGTCGGCGATAGGAGTACTATGCAATGTGGGAAAAAGTAGCGAAAATGGGCTTGTTTTTGAGGATAACAAATATGCAAATAACTTTAAGATTTGGAACCGCAAAAAAGTGAAAAAGAAAATATAAGAAATAAATAGAAGTATTAAAACAGTCTAGTGGTTAGACTGTTTTTTTGCTCAAAAAAGCCTAGGCAATTTAGGGCGAGAAAAAAGCACTTCAGGTGAAGCGCTTAATTATTTTAAAGTCTAAAAATTGGAAGGTTTTTTGATTTGGATAGGTGTTTTTGCATTAATTATTTTGGTCGGGGTTGTACTCTTCTAGCAATATTGAATAGCAAGCCATATCGCAACGAGAGTGGATATTGTTCGTTGCCGATTTTCTTCTAATTCCTTCAAATGTCATTCCGCTTCGTTTCATAACGTTTCCCGATTTGACATTTTCTATATCGTGCTTTGCTTGAATTCTTTTTACGGGCTTATTTTCAAACAAGTATTTAATGTATCCCTTTAGTGCTTCAGTCATATATCCTTGACCAAAGAATTTTGGGTTTTGGCAATATCCAATTTCGGCAACGCCTTCCGCTTTGTCCGAATAATTAACCACGCCTATACCGCCAATTACTTTGTTTTCGCCTTTTAATTGCATAGCATAGTCTTGAACAAGTGTACCGTCTTGATACTTTTCATTTAAATAGTTGATTCTATCAATTGCATTTTGCATAGAAGTGTATGTGGGGAATGTGACATATCGGGTAACAAGGGGGTCACTAGCGTATTCGTACAAGTCCTCTTTGTCTTTTGGGTTCCATTCTCTAATAATTAGTCTTTCAGTTTCAAAAATTGTTTTCATTATTGTTGTCTCCGTGTTTTATTTCAAGCAAGAGTTTGTCAAAATCACTTTGGAACAATCTATCTTGAATTATTCTATATTTTTCAAATTCGCTTTCCGCTT